>NZ_JAPCID010000013.1 GCF_027587175.1 Solirubrobacter deserti | reverse complement strand
CGTCGCCGGGCGGCGCGGCGGCGGGCGGCGGCGCGTGGGCGCCGCGCGCGGAGCGGGCGATGCCGCCGACGACTTCGGCGTCGTCCGGGACGAGGTCGCCGAAGCGGGGCTCCTCGCCGGGCTCGTCGGTCAGCGCCACCTCCTCCGGCTCGGAGGCGACGCGGGCCTCGTGGGCGGCGGCGGTGATGTCGCTGTAGGAGGTGCGCCGCCAGGAGCGGTCGAGCTCGCGGGTGAAGGTCGCCGCGGCCAGCGACGCGGCCTCGGGACGCGGGGCCGACCAGCCGAGCGGCATGCCTGACAGCGACGCGCGCTCGACGCTCACGCAGCCCGGGGCATTGGAGGCGAGCTCGCGGAAGCGCTCGATCGCAACATCGTCGGTGGGCGGGTTCGGGCCGCGGTCGGCGACGCGGCCGTCGGCGTCGCGGGCGAGCAGCAGGCGACTCAGCGCGGAGTCGCGGCTGTTCCACGTGCCGGCCCACCAGACGACGGCCTGGTGCTTGGCGCGGGTGAGCGCGACATAGGCGAGCCGCAGGTCCTCCCCGCGCTGCTCGGCGATGTGGAGGTCCTTGTGGCGGCGATAGTCCGAGCCGGCGAGGCCGACGTCGATGGTGCGCTGGAAGTCGGCGTCGGGGTCGTGGTAGACGATCGGGATCGGCTTGTCGTCGACCCAGGTCGGCTCCCACAGGTACGGGACGTAGACGACCGGGAACTCGAGCCCCTTCGCGCGGTGGATCGTCAGCACCTGCACGGCCTCGGCGTCCGACTCCAGCCGGCGGGAGCGCTCTTCGTCGCCCTCGCGCTCGGCGTCCGCGACGCGCTGACGCAGCCAGACGGCCAGCGCGGCCGTGCCGAGCCGCTCGGCGGAAGCGGCGCTGTGCAGCAGCTGGCCGACATGGCGCAGGTCGGTCAACCGGCGCTCGCCGTCGGCCTCGGCCAGCACGCGGCCCGGCAACCGCTCGACCAGCGTGATCGTCTCGAACAGCGAAGCCAGCCCGCGCCGGCGCAGCAGCGCCGCCCACGCGTGCAGGCGCCGGTGGACGTTCTCCCACTCCTCGTCATCCGCCGTGGCCACGCGCTCGGCGCTCCAGCCGAGGAACGGCGTCATCGTCGCGCGTCGCGCGCGCGGCACCGACGACGGCCGCTCCAGCGCCTCCAGCAGGTCCAGCCAGTCGCTCGCCGCGCGCGTGCCGAACACGCTGCCCGCGCCGTTGATCACGACGGGCACGCCCGCCGCGTCCAGCGCGTCCCGGACCGGCAGCGCGTGGTGGCGGTTGTAGCGGACCAGCACGGCGATGTCGCCGGGCTTCGCCTGCCCCGATTCCAGCAGCCGCACGATGTCCTCGGCCAGATCGCGCGCCACGTACGCGCGCGCCGAGTTCAGCCCCGCGTAGCCCTTCGCGGTGAGCTCGATCGCCGGGTCCGACCGGTCCACGACCCGCATCCGCAGCGGCGCCCCCGGCAGCGAGCGGCGCTTGTCGGGGTCGTTGGCGCGCACCCTCAGGTACACGATCCGCTCGTCACCGAGCTGGGCGCCGCCGAACATCGCGTCATAGGCGTCGATCAGCGCCTGGTCCGAGCGCCAGTTCACGTTCAGCGTCTCCGTCGCCGACGCGGTCTCCTTGGCCTCCAGGTAGGAGTAGATGTCGGCGCCGCGGAAGGCGTAGATCGCCTGCTTGGGGTCGCCGATCAGCACCAGCGTCACCTCGGGCGCCTTGAACGCGGTCTCCAGGATCTCCCACTGGATCGGATCGGTGTCCTGGAACTCATCCACCAGCACGACCCGGTAGCGCGCCCGCAGCTTGTCCACTCCGCCGCGTTTCAAGGCCTCGTTGAGCCGCGTGAGCAGGTCGTCGTAGGTGACGATCGAGAGCGTCCGCTTGCGCTCCTCGAGCTCCACCCGCACGCGGGCCGCCAGCCGTGCGCGCAACGCGGCGAGGTCGTTCCCCGACGTGTCGCGCGGCTCGATCGGCGCGCCCGGGTTCGCGATCGTCTCGCGCGCGATCTTCAGCGCCTCGGCGCGCGTGATCAGCGGCGCGTCGACGTCCTTGAAGTAGCGCCGCACGTACAGGTCGTCGACGACCTCGCCGGTCAGGTCGTCCACGGCCTCGACCAGCTCGGCGTCCGGCTCGAGGTCGCCCGCGACGCCGAGCCCACCGAGCACCTCCTGGCAGAACCCGTGCGTGGTCGCGATCGTCGCCGCGTCGAAGTCGGCCAGCGCGCGGATCAGCCGGTCCCGCCGCACCGCGACGTCAGGGCCGGCGGCCAGCAGCCGGGTCACGTCATCGAGCGTGTCGAGCGGCGCGCCGTCCAGCACGCGCGTGAGGTCGCGCTCGGTGCGCACGAGCCGCTCGCGGACGCGATCGCGCAGCTCGCCCGTCGCCATCCGCGTGAACGTGACCAGCAGCAGGTTCTGCAGCGGCGTCCCCTCAGCCACGTAGCGCGCCGCCAGCGCCGCGATCGTGTACGTCTTGCCCGTCCCCGCGCTCGCCTCGAGCACCGTGATCCCGGTCGGCAACGCCCCGCAGATGTCGAACGCGCGCGCCGTCACTGGTCGCTCACGTCCTCGACGCTGCGCAGCCCGCTCCAGAGCCGCTTCGCGTACTGGCCGAAGCGCGTCGGCTCGCCCGGGTCCCACTGTTCTTCCGGCCCGGGCGGCGCCTCCTGCAGCTGCGCGAAGGTCATGTCGCCGAACACCAGCTCGTGCTCGGGCTCGCGGTCCTCCTTCGGGAAGCGGTCCGACTCCCACTCGGCGCGCGCGTTCTGGCCGGCCACGTACGCGGCGGAGGTCCGGCACGCGAGCGGCAGCGGCTCGCGCATCCCGCGGTCGTATAGATCGAGCAGCAGCTCCAGCTGCTCGAGCGCGAACGCGCGGTCGAGCACCGGCAGCCGCGCGACGGTCACGGTCGCGAGATGGTGGGCACCCGACTGCGCACGGCCGACCGTCAGCGCTTCGTACTCCCCGCCCGCGGCGCACAACGCCAGCAGACGCACCCACGCACCGAGCCGGTGCCGCGGGTTGACCTTCGAGTACGTCACGGTCGTCAGCAGCGACCCGCGCACGCCCGCGACCGTCCCGGACACCCGGCGCCCGCCCACGTCGACCTTCGCGTCCACCGACCCCGGCTCGCCGGCGGCGCCGATCAGCGCCTGCGCCCGCGCCGCGATGTCGTTGACGCCTTGCCAGATCTCGTTGACCACGGGCCGTCCGAGCTGCCCGGGCGGGAGCCCGCCGCGCGCGATCTCGGCCCGGATCGCCGCGCGCCCCTCCGCGCCCGCCATCACCGCCGCGAGCAGCCGGTCGCCGACCTCCCACTGCTCCAGCGCGTCGAGCTGCACCGGCAGCGCGTCATCGACGTCCTGCGAGTAGTCGCCGACGCTGATCTCCAACCGCTGGCGCAGGAACGCGCGCACGGGCCGCTCGACGAACCGCACCAGCGCATTCAGCTCCACCGGACCGCGCTCGCGCGGCGGCAGCGGCGCCGCCAGGAACGGCCGTGCGCCGAAGCGAGGCGAGGTCAGCGCCCTTGCGCCGTCCAGCGTCACGCGGTCGAAGCTCCAGGGCGCCGCGCCTTCGAAGTTGCGTGGGTCGAACGGCTGCAGCGGATGCTGGCGCACCACGCCGCGGCCCACCAGGTCGAGCAGCTCGCCGACCGGCACCGCGGGCGGGCGCGGGACGTTCGTGCGTTCGTCGTTGCCCGTGTAGGTGATGATCAGCCGGTCGCGCGCGGCCATCAGCGCGTCCAGCAGCAGCTGCCGGTCCTCCGCGCGCGCGTCGCGCTCGCCCACGTGTGGCTCGTCGAGCATCAGGTCGTCGCCGTCGCGCGGTGCCTTGCGCGGGAACGTCCCGTCGTCGAGGCCGAGCAGGCAGACGACGCGGTGCGGCACCGACCGCATCGGCATCAGCGTGCAGATCGTCAGGTGCCCGGTGCGGAAGTTCGCGCGCGTCGGCCGGCCCTTCAGGCGGTCCGCGAGCAGCGCGCGCACCTCCTCGAGCGACAGCCGTCCGTGGAAGGACGCCGACTCGCGTACGACGTCGTCGAGCAGCCGCTGCAGCTCGGAGCGCTGCCAGCCGTCCAGCGGCGCGACCGCGCACAGCGCGTCGGCGGCCGCGGCCAGCGCGTCCGCCCACGCCGGGACGGGCTGCACGACGCTCAGCGCGTCCACCGCCGTCTGCAGCCGCGCGACGTACTCCGCCAGCCGGCCGGCCAGCTCGATGGCGCCGCTTTCGACGTCGTCGAGCGGCAGCACGCCCGCGAACTGGCGCTGGCGCTCGTCGGTCATCGTCACGCCCAGCAGGACGCGGTCGAGGCCGAAGCGCCACGTCCCGGCGGGGAGTTCGGAGAGCTTGAACGGCGCCCGGTGCTCGGCGTCCAGCCCCCAGCGGATGCCGCTCGTACGCACCCAGTCCTGCAGGCGCGCGATCGAGTCGTCATCGAGCCGGAAGCGCCGGCGCACCGGCTCGCGCTCGGCCAGCTCGAGCACCTCGGACGCCGTCAGCCGCCGCCCCGCCAGCTCCAGCAGCCGCGCGACCACGCCCAGCACCGGGTTGGTCTGGCCTAGCGAGCGGTCGGCGAGCCGGACGCGCAGGTTCGGCGGCCGGTCCTCGGGCGGGAGCGTGTCCAGCTCGTCCTCTTCGTCCTCGGCGATCTCGCCCGCGCCGAACGTCGCGTGGATGAGCGGCGCGAAGGCCTCGATGTCCGGGCACATGACGATCACGTCGCGCGGCTCGAGCGTCGGGTCGTCCGCGAGCCGGTGCAGGATCGCGTCGCGGACGACCTCCACCTGGCGCGCCCGTCCGTGGCACGCGTGCACCTGCACGGTGCCGTCCGGCTCCCCGGGCTCCGGCACGCGGTCCTCGCGCACGGCGGCTTGCAGCTCGGCCAGCAGCGTGCCGGTGGGGTGCTCGACGGGGTGCTCGTGGGCGACGACGTCCGGCCCGAGCACGAGCTGGAGCTCGCGCGCGTCCTGTCCCCAGGACGCGAGCAGCCGGTTGCGCGGGAGCCGCGTCGTGGGGTCGGTGCGGCGGACGGTCGCCCGCGCGCCGGACTCGGCCACCCGCTCCCACAGCTGCGGCGACGGGTGCAGCAGGAACAGGTGCACGTCGCGGTGCTCCGCCAGCGCTCGCAGCACATGCAGCTGGGCCGCCGGGAGGCGCGTGAGCCCGAACACCGAGACGCGCGCCGGCAGGTCCACCACGTCCGGGTCGCGCCGCAGCCGCGCGCACGCCGCTTCCACCCGCGCGGCGGGGTCGGGCACCGGCACCCGCGCCCGCAGGCGCTCGTACAGCAGGCCCTGCCAGTGGTCGCCGTCCAGCAGCTCGGGCCGGTGCGTCGCGTAGCGGTCGAACAGCGCCGCCAGGTGCCGCACCGCGCCGAACCGGCGCGCCCGCGGGTGATCGCGCAGCACGGCCAGCCACGGCTCGTCGAGCGCGCCCTCGACCACCTCGAGCAGCGGCCACAGCAGGCGCTCGGGCAGCCACGGGTCCTCATCCGGCTCGATCCCCGACGCGGCCGCCACCGCCGCGCCCGTCAGCCGGCGCGGGAACGGGAACTCGACGTTGGCGCAGATGCCGAGCGCGTTGGAGAGCCGCTGCGTGAGCCAGCGCTCCATCCCGCGCGTGGGCACGGCGACGATCTCGCGCGCGAACGGGTCCGCGGGCGGGACGGCCAGCAGCGCGCGCAGGGCTTCAATCAGGCCGTCGGCCCGGTCGGATCGGTGAACGTGGAGCATCGCGGGAGGGGCACGACATGATGAGTCCTGCGCCGGTCGGTAGAGGCCCGTCCGCGCGAAACTCTCCCCCGGTCAGTCGATCCGGCGGGCGGTCACGTAAGAGCCGCCCCAGTACGCGTCGTCGATCGGATGCTCCATCACGCCGCCGCTCGACGTGGCGGACACGGCGGTCGACCCACTGGTGGCGATGCCGACGTGCGAGGCGCCGGGGCCCGCCGTGCTGAAGAAGACGAGGTCGCCGGAACGGATGTCGTCGCGGGCGACCGGCTTGCCCATCGCGGCCTGGGCGTGCGAGTTGTGCGGCAGCGCGTCGCCCGTGCGCGCGAAGGCGAACATCGTCAGGCCCGAGCAGTCGAAGCCGTCGGGGCCGCTCCCGCCGTAGGCGTAGCCGTCGCCGATCTGGCGCTTGACCACCGCCACCACCTCAGGGTTGGCGCGGGCGCGACGGCGGTCCTCCCTGCGCTCGACGAGCGCCCGGAGCGTCGTGACCTTCGCGGCCAGCGCGGCGCGCGCTTCCTCGCTCGGCAGCGGACGTTCATCGGCGGGTAATGGCGCGGCGCTCGCCCCGGCGCACGGCAAGGCAAGGGCCGTCAGCGCGGTGATCGGGACGAGCCGGCGCCAGGAGCGGCGCGGCATCGGGTGTCCTTTCGGGTGGCGGGCACGCGCGACCAACGACGAGCCCGAAGCAGCGAAACACCGTAGCAGCAGGGAAATCGTGCGGCGGGCGGGGCGCGCCAGCCACCGCCGCCCGCCGCCGCTTGTGCTCAGCGGCTCAGAGCCGCGCGCACTGGTCTTCCTTGTTGCCCTGGACCACGTTGCCCGAACCCGTCGGCGCCGGGCGGTTCTCCTTGCACTGCAGGTTGCCGTCGACGCGGTTGGCCGTGATCGTCACGCCGCCCGTGTTCTTGATCACCTGGATCGAGCCGCCGACGCGGTTGCGCAGCGCCGACAGGGCCGTGCGGTTGGAGTCGTACTGGATGTCGCCGCTGATCGTGCTGTCGAGCACGCTGGCGCCGCCGCCCTGCTTGACCTGCACCGAGCCGCCGACGCGCGAGCCGCCCTTCACGGTCACGGACTTGGCGTTCTCGGCCTGCACGTTGCCCACGACGCGGATCGCGCTCGCGTTCAGCGTCGCGCCCGTCTCGACCTTCAGCGTGCCCTTGACGTACGTGCCGTCCAGCGTGCACGTCGCGCCGTCGGGCACGCGCAGGTTGTCGACGGTGATCGCGCCGAGCTTGCCGCGGCACGTCCGCTCCTCCGCGGACGCGGTCGGGGCGAGCGCCAGCGCCGCCGTCAACGCGACGGCGGTCCCGAGGACCTTCTTCATGTGAACCGACCTCCTGGTGGTTTGAGGAGGCTGGACCTTCCCGTGCCGCCGTGAGCGCTGTGTGAGGTTCCAGTGAGAGTTCCCTCATCAACCGGCAACTTGACAACATGCTGTCGTATATGACAGAATGCTGTCAATGACGAACACCGCTCACTTCGCCGCCGTCGATTCGCTCGCCGACTGGGAAGCCGGCCACCTGCTCGCGGAACTGCGCACCGGCCGCTTCACCGGCACCCCGTTCGACGTCGTGACCGTCGGCGAGACGTCCGCGCCGATCACCACCATGGGCGGCGTGCGGGTGCTGCCCGACATCACGCTCTCCGAGCTCGACCCGGCCGCCAGCGCGCTGCTCATCCTCCCCGGCGCCGAGGAGTGGGACGCGGGCGGCGGCGCGGCGTTCGCCGAGGCCGCGCGGCGATTCCTGGCCGCCGGCGTGCCCGTGGCCGCGATCTGCGGCGCCACGGCCGGGCTCGCGCGCGCCGGGCTGCTGGACGAGCGCCGCCACACCAGCGCCGCGGCCGAGTACCTCGCGTACACGGGCTACGCGGGCGGCGAGCGCTACGTCGACGCCCGGGCGGTCGTCGACCAGAACCTGATCACCGCCGGCCCGCAGTCCCCGGTCCAGTTCGCGCGCGCGACGCTCGCGCACCTCGAGCTAGCGCCCGAGGCCAAGCTCGACGCCTACGAGGCGCTGTTCGATCGCGGCGACGCGTCGGCGTTCCCGGCGCTCATGGCGGCGTGACGCACCCGCCGCGCCAGCAGTGGCCGCCCGCCCCGCCGCTCACCGAGGCGGGCGAGGCGTTCACCGAGCTCGTGCTGGAGACGTTCCGGCTCAACGCACGGTTGCTGGAGGTCGCGCAGGAACGCGCGGCCGCCGGCGGGCTGACCGCCGCCTGGTGGCAGGTGCTCGGCGGCGTGATCGACGAGCCGCGCAGCGTCGCCGAAGTCGGCCGGCGGATGGGCGTCACGCGCCAGTCCGTGCAGCGGATCGCGGACGTGCTGGTCGAGCGCGGCCTGGCCGAGTATCGCCCCAACCCCGCCCACCGGCGCGCGAAGCTGCTCGCGTGCACGGAGGCCGGCTACTGGGCGATCCGCCAGATCGCGCTCGTCACCCGGCCGTGGGCCGACGAGGTCGGCGAGCAGCTCGGGGCGGACGCGCTCCGGCAGACGCTGGAGACGATGCGCGCCCTGCTCGCCAAGCTCTAGCGGCGCCGGTACGCTTGGCTTCGTGGCCAGCGTGACGCACCCCTCGTCATCCGCGGCGGAGTTCGCCGCGGTCATGGAGCGTTCGGGCTGGCGCGCGCCGATGGAGCTGATCGCGGGAGAGGTGGTCTACATCGCACCGTCGGGCGGAAGCGTCTCCGTCGCGCAGACGGCCGTCGCGCTCGGATTGGGCCGCTGGCAAGGCAACCGTCCAGGCCGGCTGCTGAGCGACGTCTTCGTTCAGATCGGCGACGGGTTCCTGGCGCCTGACGTCGCCTGGTGGGATGCCGGACGCGAACCCGAGATCGTGACGGGCGCGCTGGAGACGGTGCCGGACGTCGTGATCGAGGTGCTCTCACCCAAGACGCGCGACAACGACCTCGGCCCCAAGCGGGAGCAGTACGTCGCGGCCGGCGTGCGCGAGCTGTGGCTGATCGACCCGGCCGAGCGCCAGGTGCTCGTCGTCACGCCTGACGGCGAGCGCCGGCTGACGGCCGATGACACGCTCACCTCGCCGAGCTTCCCGGGCTTCGCGATGCGCGTCGCCGCCCTGTTCGCCTAGAAGTAGTCCTGCTCTTCGCGCGAGAGGAAGAAGCCGTGCTTGCTGCGGCTGCACAGCAGGCCCGTGCTGCGGCTCACGCACTTGAAGCCGCCGCGCCGCCACGTCTTGCCGTAGGCGAGCACGGGCCGCTTGTCGTAGCCGCCGTCCTCGCGCAGGCCGCTGACCGGCAGCGCCTCGTCGTTGCCCATGCTGATCTTGCGCGCCCGCCCGGTGCGGTTGAGCTTGACGGCGCCGATCGCCTCCGCCGGCTTGGCCTTGATGTAGCTGGAGGTGCAGTAGAGCCCGGCGCCGCGCCCGTAGGCCTGCTTGGTGGTGAGGATTCCGCACGTCGTGTTGCCCGACGGGACGGTGAACCCGGCGCCGGCGGACGCGACGGCCGGCGACACGGCGAGCACGGCCGCGACGGCGAGGAGCAGCAGGAGAGCGCGGGAGCGGTGAGTCATGGCTGACCGCAACCGTAGTACGGGATCGCGCCGCGGGCAAAGACGCGATCCCGGGCCCCGGGCTCAGCCGACCTCGAGCGGAAGCGCTTCGTCGCCGGCCCACTCGCGCAGCGAGCCGTCGTAGACCGCGACGTCGGTCTCGCCCAGCAGGTACAGCGCGAGCGCGTCGCCCGTGGCCGCGATCCCGCCGCCGCAGTAGGTGATCTTGCGCTCGTCGCGCGCCAGCACGTCGGCGAACAGCGGGCGCAGCTGCTCCGGCGAGCGGAACGTGCCGTCCTCGGCGAGCAGGTCGAACACCGGCACGTTCAGACTGCCGGGGATCCGGCCCGGCCGCGCGTAGCGGTCCGTGCTCGTCGCGGTGAAGTCCTCGGCGGTGAGCGAGTTGATCAGGCACGCGCCGCCGTCATTGACCGCCGCGAGCACCTGGTCGCGGTCGGCCACGAGCTCGGGGCGGTCGCGCGGCGTGAAGCTGGCCGCGGGCGCCTCCGGCGTCGGCTCGGCGGTCGTCGGGCGGCCCTCGGCCTTCCAGCGCGCGAAGCCGCCGTCGAGCACGGCGACCGCGTCGAAGCCGTAGGAGCGCAGCAGCCACCACACGCGCGCCGCCCACATCGACGCGGCGCGGTCGTATACGACGACCTTCGCGTCGTCCCCCACGCCGAGCCGCTCCACCGCGGCCTTGAACGCGTCCGCCTCCGGGCGCGTGAACCAGCCGTCGTCGGCGGACAGCTCGGAGACCAGATCGGCGTAGCGAGAGCCCGGGATGTGCTCCTGTGCGTGGGCGGCGTCCCCGCGCTCCTGCGTCCAGTCCGCCCCCGGCCCGGCGGGCGGGGCGAGGAAGATCGTGGCGTCGAGCAGGCGCAGGTCGGCGTCGTCAAGGTGCTCGGCGAGCCAGTCGGTGGAGACGAGCGGTGTGGGCAGGGTGCTCATACGAAGTGACAATACCCGGTCGGCTTAAGGGTATTTATGCCACCCGTATGCTCCGGCCGTGCTCGCCGTCGCTTCCGCCCTCCTGCTCGCCGCCGCCCCGCAACCCCCGGTCATCCGCTCGCCTGCCGAGGGACAACCGCTGACCCGCTCGAGCGTGACGTTCACGTTCGACGCGCCGATCGGCCGCCCGCACGGCTTCGAGTGCCGGTTCGGCAAGGGCGGGACGATCCAGGACTGCAGCAAGGGCCTGTTCGCGGTCAGCGGGCTCAGCGTCGGCACGTACACGTTCGCGGTCCGCACCTATCAGGACGACGACGTCAGCGCCTTCGTCGAGCGCGACATCACGATCACCGCGATCGACGACGACGCCGACGGCTCGCCGCTGCCCGCCGACTGCAACGACGGCAACCCGGCGATCGGCCCGGCCGCGACCGACGTCCCGGACAACGGCGTCGACGAGAACTGCGACGGCCGCGACGCCGTGACCCCGCCCGTCACGCCCGCCGCACCGTCCCCGACCCCCACCCCGACGCCGGTTGCGCAAGCGCCCACGCCGGAGATCGACGTCGCGCTCAGCTACTTCATGCGCGCGTCCAAGCGCCACACGCGCTTCAGCACGCTCAGCCTCAAGGACGTCCCGAGCGGCGCGACGATCACCGTCCGGTGCACCGGCGGCTGCCCGCGCAAGCGCGTGACGATCAGCGGGCGCAGCGGCACGGTCGCGCTTACGGCGTTCCGCCACCGCGCCCTGCGCGTCGGCGCCAAGCTGACGATCGAGGTCACCAAGCCGGGCTCGATCGGCATGGCCAAGGTCCTGACGATCCGGCCGGGCAAGCGCCCGACGATCGCCACCAGGACCTTGACCTGAGCGCTACTTGATGGAGTCGTAGACCTTGAACATCGGCATGTACATCGCGATCACGATGAAGCCGACGATGCCGCCCACGAGGATGATCATCACGGGCTCGAGGATCGAGGTGAGCGCCTTGACGGCGGCCGAGACCTCGGCCTCGTAGAAGTCGGCGACCTTCGAGAGCATCGCGTCGAGGTTGCCGGTCTCCTCGCCGACCGCGATCATCTGCGCGACCATGGACGGGAAGATCGGGGCCTCCTTGAGCGGGTCCGCGATCGAGCCGCCGGACTTGACGGACTCGATGACGTCGGCCATGGCCTTCTCGACGACGGAGTTGCCCGCGGTCTGGCCGGTGATCTCGATCGCCTGCATGATCGGCACGCCGGCGGAGTAGAGCGCCGCGAACGTGCGCGACCAGCGCGCGAGCGCGATCTTCTGCACGGTCACGCCGATCTTGAACGGGAACTTGAGCCGGATGCGGTCCCACTGGGGGCGGCCCCAGGCGCTCGTGCGCCACTTCTTGAAGGCGATCGGCCCGCCGATGGCGGCCGCGATCAGCAGATACCACTGGCCGGTGACGACGTTCGACATCTGCACGGTGAGCTTGGTGATGAACGGGAGCTCGCCGCCGAAGTCGTCGAAGACCTTCACGAACACCGGCACGATGAACGCGATCAGGCCGATCAGGACGCACAGCGCGAAGGTGAGGACCACGAGCGGGTAGGCCATCGCGCCCTTGACCTGGCGGCGCAGCTCGTCGTCCTTCTCGAGCTGGTCGGCGATCCGGTCCAGGGACGCCTCGAGCACGCCGCCGGTCTCGCCGGCGCGCACCATGGCGACGTACAGCGGCGAGAACACCTTCGGGTGCTTGTCGAGCGCGTCGGAGAACGCCAGGCCGGACTCGATGTCCTCGCGCACGGCGCCGACCGTGTCGCGCAGCTTCTTGTTCTCGAGCTGGTCCTCGAGCACGTAGAAGGCGCGCAGCAGCGTCATGCCCGACGTGATCATGGTCGCCAGCTGGCGCGTCATGACCGTCAGCTCGGCGGCCTTGATGCGCTGGAGGAGCGTGATCTCGGCGTTGAGGCCCGTCTTCTTCTCGGAGACCTCCATCGGCTTGAGACCGAGGGCGCTCAGCTGCTCGCGCGCGTCGTCCTGCGAGCTCGCCTTCAGCTCGCCCTTGGACGGGACGCCGGCGCCGTCGACCGCCTTGTAGGCCCACACCGCGGCGGCCATCAGACGGCCACCGGCGGCGTCGTGGTGCCGAGGCCGTGCGCCAGCCGGCGCATCTCCGCCGGCTGGGAGGAGCGTGTCTCGGCCGTGGCCATCGTGATCTTGCCCGCGCGCACGAGGGCGGCGAGCGAGCTGTCCATGGTCTGCATGCCTTCGGCTCCGCCCGTCTGGATCAGCGAGTAGATCTGGTGCGTCTTGCCTTCGCGGATCAGGTTGCGCACGCCCGGCGTCGGGATCAGCACCTCGGCAGCGACGCAGCGGCCCGTGCCGTCGGCGGTCGGCAGCAGCGTCTGCGTGACGACGCCCTGCAGGCCGATCGCGAGCTGCGCGCGGACCTGGCCCTGCTGGGAGGGCGGGAAGACGTCGATGATGCGGTCGATCGTCTGCGGCGCGTCCTGCGTGTGCAGCGTGGCGAACACGAGGTGGCCGGTCTCGGCAGCGGTCAGCGCGGTCCCGATCGTCTCTTGGTCGCGCATCTCGCCGACGAGGATCACGTCGGGGTCCTGGCGCAGCGCGGCCTTCAGGCCGGCGGCGAAGTTCGGGGCGTCCTGGCCGATCTCGCGCTGGTTGACGATGCAGCGCTTGTGGCGGTGCAGGAACTCGATCGGGTCCTCGATGGTGAGGATGTGCTCGTCGCGCGTCTCGTTGATCTCGTTGATGATCGACGCGAGCGTCGTGGACTTGCCCGAGCCCGTCGGGCCGGTCACGAGCACGATCCCGCGCGGCTTGCTGGCAAAGCCGCGCACCACGGACGGCAGGCCGAGGCGCTCGATCGGCACCGTCTCGGACGGGATCAAGCGGAACGCGGCGCCGAGCGTGCCGCGCTGGAAGAACGTGTTGACGCGGAAGCGGCCGACGCCCGGGACGCTGTAGGCGAAGTCGAGCTGCCAGTCGGTCTCCAGCACCTGGCGCTGCGAGCTCGAGAGGATCGCGTAGACGATCTCGCGCGTGTCCGTCGGCGTCAGGTTCGGCATGCCCTCGAGAGGAACCAGCGAGCCGCGGACGCGGATGGTGGGCGGGGCGCCCGAGGTGATGTGGAGGTCGGAAGCCTTGTGCTCGACGACCTTGAGCAGGATGTCCGCGAAGTCGAAGTTCATGCCATCCCTGGTATCGGCAGGGACAGCGCGCGGCTGAAGTGGGGCCCTGGCCCTAGCGCGTGCCGGCGACGCGCGCGATCTCGGCGATCGAGGTCAACCCGCGGCGGACCTTTTCCAGCCCGTCCTCGCGCAGACGCATCATGCCCTCGTGCACCGCGGCGTGCGCGATCGTCTCGGAGGGCTCGCGCGCGACGGCCAGCGAGCGGATCGTGTCGGAGACCCACATGACCTCGTAGAGCCCGATCCGGCCCTTGTAGCCCGAGCCGCCGCAGCGGGCGCAGCCGACGGGCTCGTAGGCCTCCAGGTCCAGGCCGACGTTGAAGCCGTTCGCGCGCATGACCTCGGACGTGATCGTCGTGCGGCGCTTGCACTCCTCACACAGCAGGCGCGCGAGGCGCTGGGCGACGACGCAGTCGACGGCGGAGCCGACCAGGAACGGCTCGACGCCCATCTCGATCAGGCGCGTCACGGCGCCCGGGGCGTCGTTGGTGTGCAGCGTGGACAGCACGAGGTGGCCCGTGAGCGCCGCCTCGATCGCGATCTGCGCGGTCTCCTTGTCGCGGATCTCGCCAACCATGATGATGTCCGGGTCGGCGCGCATCATCGAGCGCAAGCCGGAGGCGAACGTCAGGCCCGCCTTGTTGTTGACCTGGACCTGCGTGATGCCCGGCAGCTGGTACTCGACCGGGTCCTCGATCGTGATGATGTGCTTCTCGATCGTGTTCAGCTGATTGAGCGCGCCGTAGAGCGAAGTGGACTTGCCGGAGCCGGTCGGGCCGGTGACCAGGACCGCGCCGTGCGCCTGGGAGAACGCCTTGGTGAAGCGCTCGAGCGCCTGCGGCAGCATGCCCAGCTGCTCGAGCTGGATCATCACCTTCGACTGGTCCAGGATGCGCATGACGGCCTTCTCGCCGTACTGCGCCGGAAGCGTGGCGACGCGCAGATCGATTGGCTTGTCCCCCACCTCGAGCGAGATGCGGCCGTCCTGCGGGATGCGGCGCTCGGCGATGTCGAGGTCGGACAGGATCTTGATGCGGCTGACGACCGCCGGGATCGCGGACGCGGGCACCGTCGCGGCCTCCTGCAGGACGCCGTCGATGCGGTAGCGGACCCGCATCTCCTCTTCCTGGGGCTCGAAGTGGATGTCGGACGCGCCGCGCTCCACCGCCTCCTGGATGACGCGGTGCACGAGCTGGATGACCGAAGCGTCCTCGCCGCCGACGCCGAACTGGATCGGCTGGTTCTCGCGGACGTCGTACAGCGGCGCGGCCGGGGCGGCGGGCGTGGGCGCCGCCGGCTCCTCCTCGGTCTCGTCGGGTGCGATGGCGCCGTGGCCGAAGTTCGGGTCCTCCAGGCGGGTGAGCAGGCGCTCGACGTCGGCGAGGCTGGCGACCGCCGGGCGCACCTCGTAGCCGGTCATCACCGCGATGTCGTCGATCGCGAGCACGTTCGCGGGATCGACCATGGCGACGACCAGCGTGCGGTCGCCGGTGAACGAGACCGGCACGGCCTGGTAGCGGCGGACGGCGGCGGGCGTGACGAGCTTGGCCGCGTCGGGATCCACGCGGTAGACGCTGAGGTCGATGTGGTCGAGGCCGAAGCGCTCGGCCACGGCGCGCGAGAGCTGATCGTCGCTGAGCGTGCCGTCGCTGACCAGGACGCGCTCGGGGGCCGATCCGGACCCGGTGCCGCGCTCGATCGCCAGGTCCATCGTGCCGCGATCGACGAAGCCGAGGTCGACGATCACGTCCGTCAGCACGCGCCCGGAACCGCCGCGCCGGGTGGGCGTGGTGATGCCGTTGCCGCGCCGCGGCCGTGAGGTGGTTTCGAACGTCGAGGTCATGTGGCGATATCGGCGACGGCCTCCCGCATCGCCTGATCGGGAGCCGTCCGGCCGGTCCAGCGCTCGAGGGAGGCTGCGCCCTGGGCGACCAGGATCTCCAGACCGTCGACCACCTCCGCCCCGTTCGCCTTCGCGGCGTTGAGCAGAAGGGTGCCGCCGTTCCGGTAGACCATGTCCACCACTGTGCATCCGGCATACAGATCATCGGCGCTGAGCGGCAGTTCCTTGAAGGTGGCGGACGGGTCGTGCAGGCCCACACTCGTGCAGTTGACGATGATCTCGGCGGGTTCAGCACTGACCGTGGCCGTGAACTCTTGCGCCAGCGCGTGAGCTTTGGCCTCGGTGCGGTTCCAGACGCGCAGCTCGGAGACGCCGGCCTGCTGGAGCGCGTAGAGGATCGCGCGGGCGGAGCCGCCGGCGCCCAGCACGAGGGCGGTCTTGCCGTAGGCGGACGTCCTCAGGGAGGTGAGGAAGCCCGTCGCGTCGGTGTTGTCGGCGTGGATGGTGCCGTCGGGCTCGAACGTGAGCGTGTTCGCCGCGCCGATCTGCTTGGCCGTCTCGGTCGCGTTGTCTGCCAGCAGCAGCGCCGCTTCCTTGTGCGGGATCGTCACGTTCACGCCGCGGAAGCCGAGCCGCGGCAGGTTCGGGATGACCTCCGCGAACAGCTCAGGCGGCAGCGGGAGCTTCTGGTAACGCCACGTTGACAGCCCCAGGTGCTGCAGAGCCGCGTTGTGCATCTGCGGGGACCGTGAGTGGGCGACCGGCCAGCCGCACACGCCCAGCCGCATCAGCCGTCGCCGCGTGACGCGTTGTAGCGCGCGAGATCCTTCTCGAACTCGGAGTACGTGGTCGAGAACGCGTGCTCGCCGGAGTCGTCGTTGGCCTTGCGCACGTAGTACAGGTAGCCCTTGCGCGACGGGTTGGCGGCGGCCTTCAGCGACGCGAGCCCGGGGTTGCCTATCGGTGTCGGCGGCAGCCCGCGATTGACCCGCGTGTTGAACGGCTCGTCCTTCTCGATCTCGGACTGCTTGATGGGTCGGGTCCAATTGTTCGTCGAGTAGCGCGTCGTCGCGTCGATTCCTAGGGGCATACCCTCAGCGAGGCGGTTGTAGATGACCGCTGACACGAGTCGGCGCTCCCTGGCCAGGCTCGCCTCGCGCTCGATCAGGGACGCGATGATCAGCACGTCGTACCGGCTGAGGTTCTTGCGCTTGGCGTAGCTCATGTCGATCTCGGAGAAGTTCTCCTCGAACGCGTCGAGCTGCGCCTTCACGAGATCGTTCGCGGACGAGCCCTCCGGCAGCGTGTACGTGGCCGGGAACAGGAAGCCCTCGGCGGTCCGGGTGCCGCGCGGTGCTCCCAGCTCGCGGATGCGTGCGAGCGTCTCCTTCGAGCCGCTGGCCTTCGCGTACTCCCCGCGTACCTTGTCGGACTTGTCGACGACAGGCGCGTTCTCGCGGCGCGACGGGCCCTCGACGAGCGTGAGCTCGACCGTGGGCACCGGGGTGGCCTCCTCGGGCGCCTTCGTGAGCTCGGCGATCACGTCCTCGTTGCTCATGCCCTGCTGGAGCGAGTAGTCGCCGGGGCGCAGGCTCCCGCGCGTGCCGTCGATCGTCGCGCTGAGCTCGAAGAAGCGTGCCGAGTCGACGATGCCCGCGTCCGCGAGGATCGTGCCGATCTGGCCCGCGTCCGAGTTCTCCGGGATCGTGACCCGGACGCGCTCGCCGTCGGCGTCGCCGTGGAAGGGCTGGAACGTCTGGTTGGCCGCGTACAGCAGGCCGGCGATGACCACGAGGGCGACGACGGCGAAGATCCGCCGGCCCCAATGGCCGTTGCCCGTGCCGCGGCCGACGTTCGCGGGCGGCGGCGTCTTGCGGCCGCGGTTGCGCGCACGGGTCGCGCGAGGCACGTTCGGCGCGGGACGCTTGCGCGGCGCCTGCCCCGCGCTGCGCGGCGGTGCGGCGCGCAGCGGCTTGACCGGCGGCAGCACCTCCTCATCGTCCTCGTCGTCGAACACCTCGTGCTCGGCCGTCGCGGTCGCTGGGCGGCGATGGGCCACGATCTCCGGCTCGTCCGCGTGCGGGTCGCCGAGCGGCGCCTCGTGCTCCTCGGTCTGGAACGGCGTGTACTCGACCGTGGGCTGGTGCAGGTGCTCGGCGGGTGAAAGATCGCGCGGGTCGGAGCGACGGGCGGCCTCCGACGCGGCCTCGAGCCGCGGCTCGGCGGCGGGCTGTGCGCGCGGCGCCTCCACCACCGGCTCTTCCTGCTCGACGGGCGCGGGCTGGGGCGGCGCCTCGACCCGCGGCTCCTCGCGCTCGACGGGCGGCGGCTCGACCCGGGGTTCTTCCTGCTGGACCGGCGGCGGCTCCGGCTCGAAGCGCGGCTCTTCGACCGGCGCCGGGCGCTCGGAACGCGGCTCGACGTCGGGCGGCGGGACGGCGTCGTCGAACGCCTCGCGCGGCAGGGGGCGCCCTTCGCGCCGGGCAGCGCGTTCGGCCGCGGCGCGTGCGCGGTCCTCAGCTGTGCGGGGTTGGTCCGAGCGCTTGCCGAACAACGTGGAAACCAGTTACGACCCTGGCCCCGGGCGGATTCCCGGCTCTCCTCAGGGTCGACGACCAGTTGGCCATGCTAGCGAGCCCGGCCGACGGAGTTACGTCGTCGCGCGCTCTTCCGCCTCGAGCACGAGGTGCGACGGGAGGCCGTCGTCACCGGCCGCAAGGGTCAGCGTTCCGACCACCGGCACCATCAGGCCCTGGCCGTGCATGTAGGTGCTCGCGACGTCGACCTCGCGCAGCTCGCCGACGCCGAGCCGGCGCAGCTGCTCGAGCTGGTCCTTGTAGTCCTTGCGGTCGTGCGGCGACGGCCACGCGGCCTTCATGAACTCGTGCTCCTTGTAGCCCACGAGCTTCGTGAACGCCGGGTTGAGCTCCTTGAAGCGGCCGTCGAGGCCGAGGATCGCCATCGGCGCGTGCGCGTCGTCGAACCCGTGGCGCGGCTCGCGCACGGTCGGCTCGGGGCGGCTGATCGTCGGCGGCGCGGGCGGCGCCGGCCGGCGCGCCTGCGCGTTGCGCTGAGCGGCCAGCCCGAGGATCTGCTGGAAGACCTCCGTCACGCGCTCGGTCGAGCCGTCCTGCAGGGCGGCCTTGCGCGCCTGCTCGGCTTCGCGACGCGCGATCACGGCCGCCTGGCCCGCGGAGCTGAGGCCCTGCTTGAGCTCCTCGAGGCTCTTGAGCGCGAACGTCAGCTCGGACTGCATCGCCTCCATGCGGTCGTCGGAGCGCCTGGCCTCCTCGCGGATGCCCGCAAGCTCCGCGCGCAGCCCGTCGAGCCCGTCGCGGACGTCGCTGACCTCGGCCTTCAGCGCGACGCCGGTCTCGACCACCGTGCCGCCGAGCCGGTCGACCTGCCCGCCGACCGTGTCGAGCTCACCGCGCAGCGCCGCCGCGCGCTGGTCGATCGACGCGAGCCGCGCGTCCAGGCCCTCGGTCGCCGCCCGGGCCGCCGACGCGTCGGTGCGCGCGCTCGCGACCGTGTCATTGAGCAGCGCCGTGCGGGCGACATGCGCCTCCACGTCGCGCCGGGTGGCCGCGGCCTCCTCGGTCGCGCGCGCCGCGTGCTCGCGCGCGGCGGTCGCGGACTCGTCGGCGGCGACGGCGACCTGCCGCGCCCCGAGTGCCTCCGTCTCCGTCGCCGACAGCTGCGCGCGCATCGCCCGCAGGTCCGCCAGCACCGATCCGGCGCCGCGATCGACCTGCGTGATCCGCTCGACCGCTTCGTCGACCCGACGCCGCGTCTCCCCGAGCCGCTCGCGTAGCGCGTCGACCTCGTCGCGCCCGGCGAGCGTCGCGAGATCCTCGTTGCGGGCGAACGAGTCGAGCCGCTCGCGCAGCGCGACGATCTCGTCGCGGCCCACGAGGCCGTCGAGCCGCTCGCGCAGCGCCGCGATCTCATCCTGCCCGGCCAGCCCGGCGAGCTCATCGCGGCCCACGAGCCCGTCGAGCCGCTCCCGCAGCGCCGCGATCTCGTCGCGCCCGGCCAGCCCGGCGAGCTCGTCCCGGGCCGCAAGGCCGTTCAGCTCGTCGCGGTGGACGAGGCCGTCGAGCTCGTGGCGGCTCGGAAGGCCTTCGAGCGCGTCGCGGAGCGCGGCGACTTCCTCGCGTCCGGCGAGGTGCACGAGGTCCTCGTGGCGGGCGACGCCCTCGAGGCGCTCGCGCAGGGCGGCGAGCTCGTCGCGGGCGGCGAGGGTGTCCAGCTCCTCGCGGCTGACGAAGCCCGCAAGCTCATTGCGGTCGGGGAGCGCCGAAAGCCGCTCGTTCAGTTCGTCGCGCGACGGCAGCTGGTCGACCCGGTCGCGCAGGGCGGCGACGTCGTCGGCGTGGGCGAGGAAGTCGATCGCGCCGGCGCGCTCGGCGAGGTCGTCGACGCGGGCGCGGAGCTCGGTGAGATCGCGGCTGTCGTCGAGCGCGGTGAGGCGCTCGTGAAGGGCCGCGAGCTCGCGCTGGGTCTCCCCCACGAGCGTCTGCACGCGGCTGTCGACCGCGGCCTCGTCCGCCGACTGGTCGGCGTCCGCGCCGAGTTGCGCGCGCAGGCGCTCGAGTTCCTCGGCGAGCGCTGCGACATCCGCCGACGCCGCGTCCTGGCGGGCGACGGCCTCGCGCAGGGCGGCCAGCTCCGTGGCGAGGCGGTGCAGCGCCTCAGGGTCGCCGGTACGTGCAGCGAGATCGGACGTCGCCGCCGCGTGCATCGCGACGGCGTCACGCAGCGCGGTGACCTCGCCGGCCGCCGCCTCGTGGCGGGCCACGGCCGCGCGGAGCACCTCGAGGCCGCTGACGGCCTCGCGGAGCGCAGCAAGCTCCCCGGTGGCGGCCTCGTGGCGCGCCACCGCGTCGCGCAGGGCGGGAAGCTCGGCGGCCGCGGCGTCGAGACGCGCAACTGCGTCGCTCAGCGCGGCGAACTCAGGCGCCGTCGCGTCGAGCTCAGCGACGCGTTCGCGCAGTGCAGGGAGGTCGGCCGCGGCGTCGCGCAGGGCGTCGAGGTCGGGCGTCGCGGCCTCGTGGCGCGCGACCGCCTCGCGGAGCGCAGCGAGCTCGCCGGTCGCCGCCTCGTGGCGCGCGACCGCCTCGCGGAGCGCCGCGAGGTCGCCGGTCGCCGCCTCGTGGCGGGCGACGGCCTCACGCAGCGCGGCGAGTTCGTCCGCGGCGGCCTCGGAACGAGCGGCCGCCTCATGCAGGGCGCCCAGGTCGCCCGCGGCGGCCTCCTGCCGCGCGACGGCCTCACGCAGCGCCGCGAGTTCGTCCGCGGCCGCCTCGTGGCGCGCGACGGCTTCACGCAGGGCGCCCAGGTCGCCCGCGGCAGCCTCCTGCCGCGCCACGGCATCACGCAGCGCGGCGAGCTCGCCGGCGGCAGCCTCCTGCCGTGCGACGGCCTCGCGCAGCGACGCGAGCTCGTCCGCGGCGTCCTCGTGGCGCGCCACGGCCTCACGCAGCGCCGCGAGCTCGTCCGCGGCGGCCTCGGAACGGGCAGCCGCCTCACGCAGGGCGCCCAGGTCGCTTGCGGCGGCCTCGTGACGCGCGACGGCCTCACGCAGCGCGGCGAGCTCGTCCGCGGCGGCCTCGGAACGAGCAGCCGCCTCACGCAGGGCTGCTACGTCGCCCGCGGCGGCCTCGTGACGCTCGACGGTCTCACGCAGCGCCGCAAGCTCGCTCGCCGCGGCCTCCGAGCGCGCGACGGCCTCGCGCAGCGCACCGAGATCGCCGGCCGCAGCGACGGTCTCGCGCAGCGCGGCGAGTTCGGCCGTCGTGGCCTCGTGGCGCGCGACGGCCTCACGGATGTCGACGCCGAGCGACTGGCGCAGCTCGGCGAGCTGGTCGCCGGTCGCCAGGTCCTCGACGCGCGCGCGGAGCGCCTCGGTGGACGCGGACAGCGCCTCGAAGCGGTCGTCGGACAGGGACGCGTGCAGCTGCTCGCGGACGGCATCGGCGCCGCGCTGGACCTGCTCGACGCGCTCCAGCGCGCTCGCGAGCTCGGCGCGGGCGACGCTGCGCTCGCGTTCGCGGTCACGCTCCAGGCGCTCGACGGTGGCGGCGAGCTCGGAGCGGATCGCGTGCGCGGCCTCCTCGTGCTCGGCGCGGACCTCCTCCAGCTGCGCGGCGACGTCCGAGCCGCCCTCCAGCCGGGCCAGCGCGTCGACGGCGCGCGCTTCGGCGGCCGCGATCTCCGCGGACAGCCGCGCGTCGGCTGCCGCGCCCTCGCGCTCGAGCCCGTCGAGCCGCGCCGCGACCCGCGCGGCCGCGGCCTCGGCCGCCGCCAACACGTCCTCGTCCGCCCGCTCGAGCCGCGCCAGGCGGCGCTCCTGCTCGACCCGGTCGAGCTCGCTCGGCACCGCCGACAGCGCGCGGCCGACCTCGCCGCGGAACACCTCGCTCTCGCGCCGCGCTTCGTCCAGCTGGGCCGGAAGCCCGCCGGCGACGCGCTCGAGCTCGTCGATGCGCTCCATCGCGCTCAGCAGGCGCGCGACCACCGCGGCGGCGTCGTCGAGGTCGTTGAAGCCGCCCTGGATGCCCGGGTCCGGGTTGGTCAGACGCTCCTCGGCCTCGGCGTCGGCCAGCGCGCGCTCGGCCTCGCGTCGGGCGAGCTCCGCCTCGACCCACGGCGTGGCCGCCAAGGGCTTGAACACGACGAGCGTGCCCGCCGTGCGCCAGCCTTCCCACGGCTGCACGGCCGGCTCCAACGCGGACTTGAGCGCCCGCACCACGACCGGGTGCTGCTGACGCATCCGCAGCAGCATCAGGTTCAGCGGCAGCTCGAAGGACAGGTCCTCCAGGAACAGCGAGAAGTCAAAGCCCTCGTCGAGCTTGACCGGCACGAAGACGGCTTCCAGCGGGAACGTCTCGCCGTCGGAGCGACGCCCGACGACCTTGACCGAGCCGGGCATCCGGGGCGGCTCGCCCGCGTCGAGGAACCCGCGCCACGCCTGCGCGCCCGGCGACAGCTCGCCGCCGATCAGCGTCTCGAAGAACCCCTGGCCGAGGATGTCCTCGCTCGGCTGCGCGAACAGCAGCTCAGCGGGCTCGGACCACTTGGAGACCGCGCCCTGGCCGTCGGTCAGGACGAAGTAGCCGTTGATGATCTGCCGCAGCAGCGCGTCCAGCGGATCGGCCAGCTCGACCAGGACCTCATCGGCGGTTGTCGACTCCAGGGGATTCACTTCCCTGTGTCATCGGCCGATGGTCCGGACTCCTTATAGGGTCGAGCCCCTAGCCAGCCACTCCTCGAGCAGCACCGCCGCCGCGCGCGAATCCAGCGACGCGCTCCCGCCCGCCTGCAGCGCGAGCGACGTCGTGAAGCGCTCGTCGTAGAGCTCGACGGGAACGTCGACCGCGCGTTCCAGGCGCGCCGCGAACTCGCGCACCTCGACGGTCTGCGCCGAATCGCCCCCGCGCAGCGACACCGGCAGCCCGACGACCACCCGCTCCACCTCGAGCGAGGCCACCCGCTGCCGCACCGCCGCGAACCCCTTCTTGGTCCCCGGCCGCAGCACCGGCTCGAGCGGCGTCGCGAGCGTCCCGGTGGGGTCGCTCACCGCGACGCCGCAGCGCGCCGAGCCGTAATCAAGCGCCAGAACCCGCAAGCGCGCGTTCGATCTCCGCGCGCGCGGCAACCAGCGCGTCGGGCAACTTCGACGGGTCCTTGCCGCCGGCCTGCGCCATGTTGTCGCGCCCGCCGCCACCGCCGCCGACGACCGCCGCCGCGACCTTGACCACGGCCCCGGCCTTCACGCCCGCCGCGACCGCGCCCGGCGTTGCGCTCACCAGCAGCGAGGCGCGGCCTTCGCCGGGCGCGCCGAGCACGACGACCGCAGGGTCGCCGAGCTGGCCGCGCAGCTTGTCCGCCAGGTCCGGCAGCGCCTTCGGGTTCGGCACCTCGCGGATCTCGAACACGGCCTTCACGCCGCCGATCTCGACGATCTCACCGACCGACGTGTCGGCCGCAGCGCCCTTCTCGAGCGCCTTCTCGGCCTCACGCCGCTTGGCGACCGCGGTCGCCGCCGCCTCCGCGACGGCGTCCGGCGAGGTGCGCAGGGCCACGGCCGCGGCGGCGAGCTCGCGGTCGTGCCGGCGCAGCAGCTCGACGCCCGCGGGCCCGGTGATGGCCTCGATGCGGCGCACGTTCGCGGAGGAGGACGTCTCCTGCGTGATCTTGAAGACGCCGATCTCCGCGGTCGAGCGCACGTGCGTGCCACCGCACAGCTCGCGCGAGAAGCCGCCGTCGCCGACGGAGACCATGCGGACGACGTCGCCGTACTTCTCGCCGAACAGCGCCATCGCGCCGAGCGCCTTGGCCTCGTCCAGCGTGGTCGTGATCGCGCGCACGGGCGAGTTCTCGAGGATCTGCGCGTTCACGCGATCCTCCACCCACGCGCGGTCCTCGGCGCTGAGCGCCGTGCCGTGCGTGAAGTCGAAGCGCAGCTTGTCCGGGCCGACGTAGGAGCCCGCCTGGTGCACGTGCGAGCCGAGCCGCTCCCGTAGCGCCGCGTGCAGCAGGTGCGTCGCGGTGTGGTTGCACTCGGTCGCGCGCCGGGCGCTCCGGTCCACGCGCGCCCACACGCGCTCGCCGTCCTTGAGCTCGCCGGTCAGCGGCTCGAGCACGAGCGCCTGGTCGTCGCCCAGCCGGACGACGTCCACCACCCGCGCGGAGCAGCCGCCGTCCTCGCACTCGATCACGCCGTCGTCGTGCACCTGGCCGCCGCCGGTGGCGTAGAACGGGGACTCGACGAGCTTCGCCAGCACGCGTCCGTTCTCGCGGACGACGGACGCGACCGCGGTGGCCTGCTCGGTCGTCTCGTAGCCGGTGAACTTCGACGGCGCGCCCGCCTCGGACGCGAAGCGACGCAGCTGCTCGCGCGTGTCGACCCCGTCGTCCTCGTTCTCGACCGCGCGCGACTTCTCGCGCTGGGCGTCCATCAGCCGCTCGAAGCCCTGCGCGTCGACCCCGACGCCGCGCTCGCCCGCCAGCTCCACCGTCAGGTCGAACGGGAAGCCGTACGTGTCGTGCAGCCGGAACGCGGCTTCGGCCCCGATGCCCTCGGCGCCGTCGGCCTTGGTCTGCTCGATCACGTCCTCGAGCATCCGCATGCCCTGCTCGAGCGTGCGGTTGAAGCTCTCCTCCTCGCTGGCGAGCCACATGTCGACCGTGTCGGCGTGCTCGATCAGCTCGGGGTAGGCCTTGCCCATCGTCTCGCGCACGACCTGCGCGTACTTGGGCAGGAAGCCCGGCTCGATCCCGATCCGGCGGCCCTGGACGATCGCGCGCCGCATCAGGCGGCGGAGCACGTAACCACGGTCCGCGTTGTCGGGCACCACGCCGTCGGCGATCAGGAAGCTCATCCCGCGCGTATGGTCGGCGAGCACGCGCAGCGCGCGGTCCACGACCGGGTCGGACTCGTACCGCTTGCCCGACAGCTCCTCGCCGAGCGCGATCAGCGGCGTGAACTGGTCGGTCTCGAAAATGGAGGTGACGCCCTGCTGGATCAGCGCCATGCGGTTCAGGCCGAGGCCGGTGTCGATGCTCGGCGCCGGCAACGGCGTGAGCGTCCCGACCGGGTTCTGCTCGTACTGCATGAACACGAGGTTCCAGTACTCGAGGAAGCGCTCGTTGTCGCCGCCGGGGAGGTCGTCCTCTTCGCCGAAGTCGAGCCCGCGGTCCAGGTAGAGCTCCGAGCATGGCCCGCACGGGCCGGTGGGGCCGGCCTGCCAGAAGTTGTCGTCGCGGCCGAGCAGGACGATCCGCTCGCGCGGGACGCCGATCTTCAGCCAGACGTCGATGGCCTCCTGGTCCGGCCCGAGGCCGAGCTCCTCGTCGCCCGCGAAGACCGTGACCCAGATGTCCTCGGGCTTGAAGCCGAAGCCCTCGATCGACAGCTCCCACGCAAACTGCGCCGCGCCCTCCTTGAAGTAGTCGCCGATGCTGAAGTTGCCCAGCATCTCGAAGCACGTGAGGTGGCGGGTCGTGAGACCGACCTGGTCGATGTCCGGCGTGCGGAAGCACTTCTGGCAGGAGGTCAGGCGGTGGTGCGGCGGCTGCTCGCGGCCCTGGAAGTAGGGCTTGAGGGGGTGCATCCCCGCCGTGGTGAGCAGCACCGACGGATCGTGCTCGGCGGGGACGAGCGACGCCGACGGCAGCCGCTTGTGGTCACGGCTCTCGAAGAAGCTGAGGTAGCGCTCGCGGATCTCGTCGGAGGTCATCGAGTCCTGAGTCTAGGCTGCCAACCCATGCGCGTCGTCTCCACCCGAGTCGTGTACGAGAACCGCTGGATGCGGGTGCACGAGGACCGCACCGAGCGCGAAGACGGCACGCCCGGTCTGTACGGGTGGGCGGAGAAGTCACCGTCGGCCCTGATCGTGCCGATCCAGGACGATCACGTGTGGCTGATCGAGCAATACCGGCACCCGGTCCGGGCGCGCTTCTGGGAGTTCCCACAGGGCGCGTTCGAGGACGGGGACGTCGCCCCGGAAGCGCTCGCCCGCCAGGAGCTGCGCGAGGAGACCGGCCTGCGCGCCGGCGCGATGGAGCACCTCGGCCGGCTGCACTTCGCCTACGGCTTGACCGACCAGGCGGTTGACGTGTTTCGCGCGACCGGGCTCGAACCCGGCGAGCAGGCGCTAGAAGCCACGGAGGCCGATCTCGTCGTGCGCCGCTTCCCGGTCGACGAGGTCGACGCGATGGTGCGCGAGAACGTGATCCGCGACGCGGCCAGCGTCGCCGCGTGGCACCTCGCCCGGGTCCGCTGAGGAATACCGGCACGCCTGCTGCGGCACATCCGCGGCACCTCGCGCCACCCACGACGCTCACGTGCCAGAGGCACGCCACGCTTGTCGCGGGCGGCCCGAGGCACGGGCGCCTGCACCACATCAGACGCACCGCCCATTCCTCAGCGAACCCTACGCGGTGATGGTGCCGACGCCGACGACGACGTCGCCCCGCAGCAGGCACGCCGTCTGTCCCGGCGCGGCGCCGTGGAACGGCTCGTCGAGCTCGAGCTCGAACGAGCGGCCCTCCCCCACGACGCGGCACGGCACGGCGCGCGAGTGGTAGCGCAGGCGCACGGCGTCGACTTCGTCGCTGGGCCGGTGCAGCCGGGCGCCGCGCACACGGACGCGCCGGGTCGCCAGCTCGTCGCGTGAACCGACGACTACGCGCGTGCCCTCGGTGCGGATGACGTACAGCGGCTCCGGCGCGGCGCCGACGCCCAGGCCCTTGCGCTGGCCGACCGTGAAGTGATGGGCGCCGCGGTGCGCCCCGACCACGTCACCGGCGAGGGTGACGATCTCCCCCGGCTTGTCCTCCAACCCGCCGTGGCGGGCGAGGAAGCGGGCCTTGCCCGTGCCGGCGAGAAAGCACAGGTCCTGCGAGTCGGCGCGAGAAGCCACCGGGAGCCGCGCGCCCGCGGCGATCTCCCGCACCTGCGGCTTGGTCAGCTCGGCCAGCGGGAATCGCATACGCGCAATCGAGGCCGGCGACAGCGCCGCGAGCATGTAGGACTGGTCCTTGGCGGGATCGGCGGCCGCGCGCAGCAGCCCGTCCTCGGTGACGCGCGCGTAGTGGCCGGTGGCAAGGAACGGGGCGCCGAGGCGGTCGGCCAGCGTGAGCATCTCGTCCAGCCGCACGTGGCCGTTGCAGGAGACGCACGGGTTCGGCGTCTCACCCGCCGCGTAGCCGGCCAGGAACGGGTCCACGACGCCGGCGCGGAACTCCGGCCGCAGGTCGAGCGTGAAGTGCGGGAGCCCCATCTGGTGCGCGACCATGCGGGCGAGCCGGACGGCGTCGGCCGAGCAGCAGGAAGCGGCGGCGTCGTTCTCCTCGTCGCGCCACAGCTCGAGCGTCACCGCGACGGCGTTCTCGCGCAGCAGGTGGGCGGCGACCGCGGAGTCCACGCCGCCGCTCATCGCGACCAGGACGCGCTCGCTGTCCACCGGCACGGCCGCCTCCCGCGCCGCGGCGCCGAGCGCCCGGTGCAGCGCGTCCGCGGCCAGGTCCGCCGCGTGCAGCTTGCCCGGCGAGAGCCCGCCGAGCTCCGCGGCGATCGCGGTCGTGCCGACGCGCGCGGCGTCGAAGAGGTGCTCGCCCTCGACGAGCGTCACGGCCGCCGAGCCCGCGGCGGTCAGCGCGCCGCAGCCGTCGGCGTCGAAGGCCGCGGCGACCACGCGGTCACCTTCGACCACGACGGACAGCCGGATCAGGTCGCCGCACAGCGCACCGCCGGCGGCGCCGTCATGCGCCCCGGGAAGTACGACGCCGCACCCCTGGGGCGCGGCGAGATGCTCTTCGAAACGCTCGCGGTCCACGACCGCTTGAGTCTAGGACCGCCGGTAGTCGGCGCAGGCCGTGAGGCCGATGTCGTCGAAGCGGCGGTCGAGCTTGCGGTAGGCGTCGACGTCGAACGTGCGCAGCGCGGCCCAGGCGCCGTCGATGTCGCCGGCAAGGCCCTTCTTGACGGTGCGCGTGCCCGTGTCGAGGTCCATGTCGACCGCAGAGAGCCACTGCCGCTTGAAGCCCTTCCACTCGGCCGGGGCCGGCAGCTCGGCGATCGCACGGCGCTGGGCCTTGCCGATCTTGAGCAGACGCAGACCGGACGACTTCCACGCCTTGTGGCCGCGAACCGTCGGCAGCGACCAGCGCGTGAAGCGGACGGTGAAGCGCTCGCAGATGTCGTTGGCCGCGCGCAGGTACTCGTCCGTGATCGCCGGATAGATGCTGTCGCGGCGGGCGTCGGCGATCGCCTGGTTGATCGCGATCCGGTCGACGTAGCCGGTGAGCAGCGTGCCCTTGAGGTTGCGGTCGATCACGACGACCGACGGCGACTGCGTCACGCCGAGGCCGTTGATCAGCGGGCCGTAGGTCGAGAGGTCGGCGACGCTGATGTTCTTCGCGAAGACCTCACCGTCGTAGCGGTTGGTCTTCTCGAGCGCGTTGCGGACGTAGCGGTCGTCATCGGCCATCGGGCGCCACTCCTTGGCGTCCTCGGCGAACACGCCCAGCACCAGCGTCTTGCGCTCCGAGATGGCCTCGGCGACGTCCTTCGGCAGCTTGGCGAGCACCTCCGCCGGGATCGCGGCGTCCGCGACCGGCGTGTTCTCGGTGGCTCCCGCGGGCGTCGCGGCGGCGTTGGCCGGCGCGGCGTTGGCCGGCTGGACGGGCGGGACTTCTTCCTCGGCGCCACCGGGCTTGAGGATCGTGAACCAGGCAGCAAGGAACACGACGGCACCGATGAGGAGGATGCGCATGGGCATGGAGATCTGGCTCACATCCACACACATCGGCACCTCCCCATCGGAGGTTGAGTGGAATGGGGTCTAGGCCGGAGGCGGGACGGTGAGCTTGACGCCCACTTCGGCCAGCTGCGCGCTGTCCACGCCCGCGGGCGCGCCGGTCAGCGGATCCGAGCCGGACGCCGTCTTCGGGAAGGCGATCACGTCGCGGATGGAGTCGCGGTTCGCGAGGATCGCGACGATCCGGTCGATGCCGAGCGCGAGCCCGCCGTGCGGCGGCGCGCCGTACTTGAGCGCGTCCAGCAGGAACCCGAAGCGCGCGTCCGCCTCCTCCTCGGAGATGCCGAGCGCGGTGAACACCTGCTGCTGGACCTCGGGGCGGTTGATACGGATCGACCCGCCGCCGATCTCCGAGCCGTCGAGCACGATGTCGTACGCGCGCGAGCGCAGCGCGCCCGGGTCCTCGAAGGAGCCGGTCGGCGCCGTGAACGGGTGATGGAGCGCGTCCCAGCGCTTCTGCTCCTCGTTCCACTCGAACATCGGGAAGTCGACCACCCACAGCAGCTCGTGGCGGCCTTCGGGGATGAGGTCGTAGCGGCGCGCGATCTCCAGCCGCAGCTCGCCGAGCGCGGTCGCGGCGACGTTCGTGCGCGTGTCCGCGACGATCAGCAGCAGGTCGCCCGGCTTGGCCTCCAGCGCCTGCTCGATCGCCGCGCGGTCCTCGTCGGAGAGCGCCTTGGCGACCGGCGAGCGCCACGTGCCGCCCTCCTCCACGACCGCCCACACGAGGCCGCCGGCGCCGTAGCGCTTGACGACCTCGGTCAGCTCGTCGGCGATCTTGCGGGAGGCCTCTCGCGGGCCCGCGTTGAAGCCGCGCACGACGCCGCCGCCCTCGAGCACGCTCTTGAAGACGCGGAACTCGGTGCCGGAGACCGCGTCGGCGAGGTCCGAGATCTCGAGTGCGAAGCGCAGGTCCGGCTTGTCGGAGCCGTACTTGAGCATCGCCTCGTCGTAGGGCATCCGGCGCCACGGGGGCGGCGGGGCCGGGAAGCCGGCGTTCTCGAACACGCGCTGCAGCAGGCCCTCGATCGTGCCGAGGACGTCCTCCTCCTCGACGAAGCCCATCTCGAGGTCGAGCTGCGTGAACTCGGGCTGGCGGTCGGCGCGCAGGTCCTCGTCGCGGAAGCAGCGGGCGATCTGGTAATAGCGCTCGTAGCCGCTCATCATCAGCAGCTGCTTGAACAGCTGCGGGGACTGCGGGAGCGCGTAGAACGCGCCCGGGTTCAGGCGCGCCGGGACGAGGAAGTCGCGCGCGCCCTCGGGCGTCGAGCGCGTGAGGATCGGCGTCTCGATCTCGAGGAAGTCGTTCGCGTTGAGGAAGTCGCGGATCGACCGGTTGACAGTGTGGCGCAGGACGATCGCGTCGCGCATGTTCTCGCGCCGCAGGTCGAGCATCCGGTGGCGCAGGCGGATCATCTCGTCCACCTGGCCGTCCTCGTCGATCGCGAACGGCGGCGTCAGCGACTCCGCGAGGTGCTCGGCCTCCTTGACGTCGAGCTCGATCTCGCCCGTCTTGAGGTTCGGGTTGACGTTGCGCTCCTCGCGCCGGACGATCTGGCCGGCCGCGGTGAGCACGTGCTCGGGCCGCAGGCGCTCGGCCAGCGGGAACGCCGGCGACTCCGGATGGAACGTCAGCTGGACGATCCCCGACCGGTCGCGCAGGTCGATGAAGATCACGCCGCCGTGGTCGCGGCGGCGGTGCACCCAGCCCGCCACGCGCACGTGCTCATCCACCCGCCCGGCGTCGAGCTCTCCGGCCCAGGCGTCGCGATACAGGTTGGCGCGTGGTGGTCTCAAAGCGTTCCTCGGATGTGGTGCATGACGGTTTCGGGCGCGACGAGCTTGTCCTCCCCGCCGTCGCGATCGCGCAGCTCGACGCCCTCGTCGGTGAAGATGGCAACGTAGCGGGGACGGACGCGCGAGGCCTGCTTGAGCTGGCCCTTCACGCTGCGGCCGGCGAGTTCGAGTCTTGCGCTGTGGCCCGCGCGGCGCGCATCCGACGCGAGCTTGAACGCCGCGACCTTGTGCTCCGGGTGGTAGGCGACGAACAGGTCCACCGGCGCCTCGACCGGCGGCGGCTGCGTGGACGCCGACAGCATCCGCTCCACCCCGGCCGCCCAGCCGATGCCGGGCGTGGGCGGGCCGCCCAGCGCCTGCGCCAGCCCGTCGTAGCGCCCGCCGCCGCCGAGCGCGTTCTGCGTGGCGCCGAGCTGGCCGGACTGGAACTCGAACAGCGTGCGCGTGTAGTAGTCCAGCCCGCGGACGAGCGTCGTGTCCACCGTGTAGGCGAGGTGGGCGGCCTGCAGCAGGTCCTGCACCTCGGCGAAGTGGTCCAGATCCTCCTGCGGGAGGCGATCGATCAGCCGCGGCGCCTTGGCCATCACCTCGCGCGTGCGGGGGTCCTTGCTGTCGAACGCGCGCAGCGGGTTGAGGTCGATGCGGTCGACGACCTCCCGGCTGAGCTGGTCCTCGTGCGCGCGCAGGTACGCGACGAGCTCCTCGCGGTACTCGGCGCGGGATTCCGGCTGGCCGAGTGAGGCGAGCAGGAGCGTGACGTCGCGGACGCCGATCGCCTCCAGGATCTCCGCCAGCAGCAGGATCACCTCGGCATCGACGGCCGGGTCGGGCGAGCCGATGGCCTCGATCCCCAGCTGCGAGAACTGCCGGTAGCGGTGCGCCTGCGGCGTCTCGTTGCGGAAGTAGGACGAGAGGTACCAGAGCTTCACGGGCTGCGGCAGCTTGTGCATGCCGTGCTCCATGTAGGCGCGCATGACCGGCGCGGTGCCCTCGGGGCGCAGCGTGTAGCTGGTGCCGCTGTCGGCCTCGAGGTTGAACATCTCCTTCTGGACGACGTCCGTCGCCTCGCCCACCCCGCGCGCGAACAGCTCGGTGAACTCGAAGGTCGGCGTCTCGATCCGGCCGTAGCCGGCCTTCTCGAGGATCTTCTTGGCGGTCTGCTCGAGCCGGTCGCGCTCGGCGGCTTTCTCCGGGAGCACGTCGCTCGTGCCCGGCGGCGTCTGGAACCTGCTCACACCAGCTCGCGCAGGAACGGGTTGGATCGGCGCTCTTGGCCGAGCGTGGTCGGGTCCATGTGGCCCGGGAGGACGCCCGTGTCGTCGGGCAGCGTGTCGAGCAGCTTCTGGATGGAGCGCATGAGGGTGTCGTGGTCGCAGCCCGGGAGGTCGGTGCGGCCGATCGAGCCTTGGAAGAGGACGTCGCCGGAGAAGATCGCCTTCTCCTGCGGGATCGAGTAGGTCACATGGTCCGGGCTGTGGCCGGGCGTGCCGATGACGTCGATCGTGAAGCCGGCGAGCGTGAGCGTGTCGCCGTCCTTGACGGTGTGCTCGGGCGTATAGGACTCAAACGGCCCGAAGCCCGGGAAGCGCACGAAGTCGTTGATGTTCTCGAGGATGAAGACCTCGCCCTCGGGGCAGTAGACCGGCGCCTTGGTCGCCTCGGCCATGGCCTTGACCGCACCCACGTGGTCGAAGTGGCAGTGGGTGATGAGGATCGCCGCGGGCGTCGTGTTGAGCTCTTCGAGCGCGTTGAGCAGCGTCTGCGGCTCATCACCGGGGTCGATCAGCAGGCAGGACTCCGAGCCGTCCTGGCGGGCGATCCAGGTGTTCTCCTGGACCGGGCCGACCGTCAGCCAGCGGGCCTCCATCAGCGCTTCTGCTTGGCCGCGCGCGCCAGGTTCTTGTTGTAGACCCAGCGGTCGGTCATGTACGCGAGCGGCGTGTAGATCAGCATCGCCATCGCGGCGAGGATGATGCCCTGGCTCGGGCTCGTGTCCCCGCCCAGGATCCCGATCTGCGTGAGGATGAACAGCAGGACCGCCATGGCGCCGGCCTTCAGCGCGGCGCTGTTCCAGGTCGGCGGCTTGCTCATCCGCCGCTGCCGCGCCTCGTCGCGCAGGGACTGCTTGCTCTCTGCCGCGGTCGGCTTGCGGCCCGTCCGGCCGCGCACCTCGATCGAACCGGCGGCGTTGCCGCGGTGCTTGGTCCGCCTCTTGCGCTTCGTCTGGGCCATGGAACCTACGAGGTTAGATGATCTTCCAGCGGTTTCGGGCCGCGGAGCGGGACGTCCTCGGGGAAGTTCGCGTAGGCCGCTCTCGGGGCGGGCGCGACGAGCTCCGCGCCCGTGACGCGGGCGTGCGCGCGGACCGCTTCGACCACTTGCGCCATGGTCGTGCGGGTGTGGTCCTCGATGTTGGTCGAGACCTGGATCGTGCTCGACAGCGCGAGCCCCAGGGCGCGCACGTCGAGCTCGGTCCGTATGTGGGCCGCGATCCGCTTGGCGACGTCCAGTGGGGCGTCGATCTCGACGTTGAAGGCGACGAGCGGGGGGCGCGCGGCGACGAGGGTGGCGCCGGCGGTCGGGTGCAGCTCGTGGGGCCCGAAGTCGGGCGCCACGCCGCTCAAGCCTCCGGGCCGCCTCAACTGCGCGCGGGTCCTGCCGTTCCCCAGTTCGCCGTAGAGGAAGACGGGCAGGCCGAGCTGGCCGAGCTCGTCGGCCAGCACGAGCGCCTCCGCGCAGGCCGCTCCCTTGTCGGCAGGGTCGAGATAGACGATCGGCGCGACGTCCAACGCCCCCACGCGCGGGTGGACGCCGTGATGGTGCGTGAGGTCGACCCGTTGCAGCGTCTCGCGCGCGCCCGCGAGCACGCGTCCATGCAATTGGCCTGGCTCGTCGATGAGCGTGAACACCGCGCGGTGGTGGTCGGCGTCGCTGGACCAGTACACGGGCTCGAACGCCTCCGCGATGCGGTGCAGGGTGCGCTGATCGCGGCCTTCGGAGACGTTCGGGACGGAGATCAGCACGGCGGTGCGAGATCCTGGCAGGCACAGATCGTTCGCTAGGCTAATTAGCGATGCAAAACAACTCCACCACCGACCTCGCCCATCGCCTGCGGCCCGTGATCGCACGGCTCGCCCGGCGCATGCGCCAGGAGGCCGGTGGGGATCTCACGCCGACCCAGACCGCGGCGCTGGCGACGATCAGCTGTCACGGACCGCTTACCCCGTCCGAGCTCGCTGCGCGCGAGCGGATTCAGCGCCCGACCGCCACGCGCGTGCTGGCCTTGCTCGAGGAGCGGGCGCTGATCGAGCGCACCGCCGATCCCGCCGACCGCCGCTCCTCACTGGTCTCGGCGACCGCGGCCGGCGAGGCGCTGCTGGAGGCCGTGCGCGAGCGCAAGGATCTGTACCTGGCGCGGCAGTTGGAGACGCTCAGTGACGAGGACCTGGCGGCGCTGGACCGCGCCGCCGAGGTGCTGGAGCGGGTGCTCGCCGCGTGACAGCTGCGATTGAACGTACATTCTCGTCTTTACGGGTCCCCAACTACCGCCGGTACTTCACCGGCCAGGTGATCTCGATCACCGGCAACTGGATGCAGATCGTCGGCGAGATGTGGCTGATGGTGAAGCTGACGGGGTCCGGTGTGTCGGTCGGGTTGACGGCCGGGCTGCAGTTCCTGCCGATCCTGCTGTTCGGCGCGTGGGGCGGGTTGCTCGCGGACCGGATGTCCAAGCGGACGTTGCTGACGGTGACGCAGCTGTCGATGGTCGTGCCGGCGCTCACGCTGTTCGTGCTGGCGTTGACCGGGGCCGCCGAGCCGTGGATGGTGCTGGCTCTGGTGCTCGTGCGCGGGTCCGTGCTGGCGTTGGACAATCCGGCGCGCCAGTCGTTCGTGGTCGAGATTGTGGGCAAGGACCGGGTGCTGAACGCGGTGGCGCTGAACTCGGTCGTCGTCCACTGCTCTCGAATCCTCGGACCCGCCTTGGCCGGCATCATCATCGCGCTGGTCGGCATCGCGCCGTGCTTCTTGGTGAACGCCCTTTCCTTCGTGGCGATGTTCGTGGCGCTGCGGACCATGGACGCGCGCGCGTTGCACACCCCCAAGCCGGCGGAGCGTCGGCGCGGCGAGCTACGGTCCGCGCTGCGGTACGTGCGCTCGACCCCCGAGTTGTTGATTCCGCTGGCGATGATGGCGCTGATCGGGACGATCTCGTTCAACTTCCAGGTCCTGCTGCCGCTGCTGGCCGACTTCGTCTGGCAGGGCTCGGCGTCGACCTATGCGCTGCTGACGGCGTCGATGGGCGTCGGCTCGGTGGCGGGTGCGTTGGCGGCGGGGGCGCGAGGTCGCGTCTCGGGCGGGTTGCTCGTGGTCGCCTCGGGGCTGTTCGGCGTGTTTCTGGCGCTGGCCGCGCTGGCTCCATCCTTGTGGCTGCAGGTGCTGGCGCTGGTGCCGCTGGGCGCCGCGTCGGTGACCTTCGCGGCGGGCGTGAACAGCGCGCTGCAGATCGCGGTCGAGCCGGGCATGCGCGGGCGCGTGATGGCGCTGTACTCGATCGTGTTCCTGGGGTCGACGCCGATCGGCGCGCCTCTGGTCGGCTGGCTGGCCGAGGTCGCGGGCCCGCGCGCGGGTCTGTGGGCGGGCGCCGTGGCGTGCTTCGTCGCCTGCGCGGGCGCCGCTGCCGCGTTCCGGCGCGCCGACAGGTATCGTCGCAAGGACGATGGTGAGCCCGCTGGAGACGGTGGCCCGCAACCACGGCGCGATCGTGGTCGAGCGCCACGGACGCAGAGTGCCGGCCTCGTTCGGCTCGACCGCAGCTGAAGAAGCCGTCTGCCAGGCGAGCGTCGGCATGTCCGACCGCAGCGACCGCGACACCTTCGAGCTCCGCGGCGACCCGGTGGCCATCGAGACCGCCCTGACCGAGCTCGGCCCGCTGGTCTGGGCGTCCTTCATCGGCGCCGACCGCGCTTTGGTGCGCTGCGAAGCCGAGACCTCGCCCGAGGTCTCGGATGTGTTAGAGCACTACGGCGACGTGGCCGCGCAGATCCGCACCGCCGCCTACGCCGTCATCGGCCTGGTCGGCCCGCGCGCGTCCGAGCTCTTGAACGAGGTCGACCTCACGCCTTCCGGCCTGATCATCCGCGAGGGCCGCGACTCGTTCGAGATCGTGTTGCCGGCCGACCACGGCCCGCAGCTGTGGGATTTCTTGATCGAGGCGGGCAAGCCGTTCGACTTGGCGTGCGTTGGCCACGACGCCCTGGACCGTTTGGCCGCTTCCCGCCGCACCGGTCGCAGCGCCTGAGCGCTTAGCCAGCAGCACCAGCGCGGTGAGGCCGCTCCACAGGAGCAGCGAGAACACCCACAGCGCGATCGTCACGCCGCCCAGCTCCTTCGACGTGAGCGGCCGCTCGCGTCGGGAGACGCCGTTGACCCTCAGGTCGAACGGCACCTTCTCGCCGTTGACCCACCTCTTCGTGTAACGGGCCGCCATGACCGTGGTCCAAAGGGGAACCAGACGAACATCAGGCCGAGGACAATGTTCTCTCCGCTCACGACTCGCCCGCACGGTAGGGCGCGGCGCGTTGCGCTACCCTCCTCCGCCTCCCCGCCGGAGTAGCTCAGTCGGTTAGAGCAGCGGAATCATAATCCGCGTGTCGGGGGTTCGAGTCCCTCCTCCGGCATCAGCGTTTCTGGCCAGATTTGGCCTCCTAGCAGGACTTTCTCGGTCGCGGCGTTTCTTCCGCCCGCCCCCAGCGGGCCCCAGCAAACCCCCTCGCACGGTCCCCTTGTGACCCCCAGCATGTTCCCCGGGGGACCAGTTTCGGGGCCTCGGCGCTAGTCGGGGTATGGCGAACTGGCGCAAGACCAGAATGCCGGGCGTCTACGTCGCGCACTCGAAGTGCTGCCCGGCGTACGACGACCCGAAGGCTCGCTGCCGCTGCACCCCGTCGTGGCGCGGTCGACGGCGAAACCCGTTCACGGGCAAGCCCGAGTGGCAGCGCCCTGTCGTCAAGAACCGAGCCGAAGTGCTCGCGTGGCTCAGCGCCGCGCGCGACAACAAGGAGCAACTCCTGGAGCTCGCCGCCCGCGGGCCGCTGTTCGAGGAACTCGCCTCGCAGTGGCTCGATGGCGTCGAGCAGGGCCGCATCGGCCGGCGGCGCGGGAAGGGCAAGCCGTATGCCGAAACGACGATCCTCGCCATGGGCCGGTCGCTCAAGTACCACCTGCTGCCGGTCTTCGGACCGATGCACGCGTCCGAGATCTCCGAGATCGACTGGCAGCGATGGATCGACAAGCTCGCCCGCAAGGGTCTGTCCCGTTCGACGATCGCCAAGCACATCTCTGTTGCGTCGGACATCTACGCCTGGGCGTCGGCGCCCTCGCGCCGGTTGGTGTCTCGCAACCCGCTGCGGCTCGTCGAGCTGCCACCGAACGACGAGAAGCCGCGCCTGCGGGTCGCCCTCGCGCCCGAGGCCGCTGCACTGCTTGCCGCCCTGGAGCCCGAGGACCGTGTCCCCTACGCCATCGCCTTCTACGCCGGCCTGCGCCGGTCGGAGATCGACCGCCTCGAATGGCCCGACGTCCTTGAAGGGGACGGCATCGCACGCCGCGTACTCGTCCGCCGCTCCAAGAGCGAGGCGGGGACCCAGCGACGGCCGCCGATCGGCAGCAACCTGCGCGACGTCCTCGAAGCCGAGTGGAAGCGACGCGGCCGCCCGCGTGAGGGCAAGGTCCTGGCCGTCTCGGTCATGTCCGGCAAGATCGCGAGCCGCGTCGAGGCTCGCTGGGACGCCGCGGGCCTCAACCGGATAACGCTCCACGAGTGCCGCCACACCTACGCCTCGCTGCTCATGGCGGCCGGCTACACGATCAAGGAGCTGATGGAGTACATGGGCCACGCCGACCTCCAGATGGTCAACCGATACGTGAAGCTGCTCCCGCAGCCCGGCGAGGACGACGCCGCCGACCGGCTCAACGCCTACCTGCGGCGCTCCGAGGGCCATTGACCGTGAAGCTCGACGACTCAACGGCCACTCGGCCGTTCCGTCCCGACGAGGCGAACCGGCGGCGCCTCGACCAGGAGGCGAGCGTGCCGCTGCACCCAACGCTCCAACTCGCTCACCGGGATGAGCACGAGCTGGCCCGAGAGCGCGACCTTCAGCTCCGGCTGCACGTGGCGCTCAAAGTGGTTGAGGCTCATTCCGAGCGACGCGGCCGCTTCCTTACGCGTGAGCGTGAAGCGCGGGACGGGCTGGATCGGTCGGGCCGGCGTCTTCGGCATCGTCGTCAGAGCTCCCGTCCGAACCTTTGCTCGCGCTGCAGCACCCGTTCGTTCGCGCATTCCGCCACGCGGTCGAGCTGGCGCGCCAGCTGCGCCTCGAGGTCCTGCTCGCTCACAAAACGGCGCGCTCCGTGCCAAGCCTCGGCTTCTCGCCGCCGCGCCGCTTCGGCACGTTCCTTCGCCGCGGCCTCCCTGGCCAGCGCGTCGTCCAGGTCGCGACGACGCCCAGGCAACCACAGCCGCCCTCGACGTTGCAGCGCAACACGCTCTCGGGCCAGGGCTTCCGCCTCCCGTTGGGCAGCGACCCGCACCTCGCTGGACTCGGTTCGCCTACTGTCGATCGCAAGCACGGGCGCCTCGCTGTCGCTGAGCGCCGCGACGAGGCGCTCGACGGGATCGCGCGGCTCTGGAGAGACCGGCGCGAACTCCGCGCGAGCGTCGTCCGGCTGAGCAGCGACGTACAGCCGGTTGCTCTTCCGTCCGCGGCTCAGCGCGACGTAGGCCCACTCACGGCTCATGCCCTCACTCGCCAGAACGAAGCAGTGATCGACCGTCGCGCCCTGCGCGACATGCCCGGTCATCGCGTAGCCGTGGAGCAGCGACGGCTCTCCGTCCCGAGTCGTCGAGGTCAGGAACTCCCGGTCCAGCTCGACTCGCCGGCCACCGCATGCAACCGTCAGCGCGTCGCTCGCCGCGTCGAGCGCCACCACCTCCCCACGCTGGCCGTTCGTCACGCCGAGCCGCGGGTCGTTGCGCTTGACGACGACCCGGTCACCGACCGCGAACGCACCGCCGGCCAGGTCCAGCTCGGCGCCACCAACTCGCCTTGCCTCCTGCAGCCGCACGCGAGCGCGCGCGTTCAGGTCAGCAACATCGGCGCGCCGCTGCGCGATCATCACGTTGTCGCCACTCGCCCCCATCCAGTCGCGCACGAGCCGTTCGCGGGCGTCGCCTGCCGTCGGCTCGACCGTCAGCGCCCCGTGGCCGCCGTAGAGCCCGAGAGCGGCCTCGGCGCGTCCGGCTCGCAGATGGTCGAGCGCCTCGCGCTCCCACCGGTTCACCTGGCGGACGTTTTCGCCGAGCTCCACAGCCAATCCCCGCTGGATCAGCCCGCGGAATGCGCCGCCGGCCTCAATGGACGGCAGCTGGCGATCGTCGCCGACAAGCACGAGCTTGCCCGACGCACGCTGAACGTGTTCGAGCAGCGCGGCCAGGTCCCGTGTCGGCACCATGCCCGCCTCGTCGACCACCAGCACGCATCGCTCCGGCAGCCGGTCGCTCTTCTCGAGGTCGCCAAGCAGTGCCGCAATGCTCGTGCTGCTGATCCCCGCGCCCTGTCGCAGCTCGTCGGCTGCTCGCCGAGCGATCGCGACACCAAGCACCGGGTGGCCGGCCGCGTGCCACGCTTCGCGCGCCACGCCGAGCGTGAACGTCTTCCCGGTCCCCGCTCGTCCAGCGACGACCGCCACCCCGTGTCCATCGAGACACAGCGACTCTATGACGCGCCGCTGCTCCTTCGAAAGCGTCGGCCGCGCGGCCAGCACTCGCTCGACGGTCACGTCACTCGCGACGCCCACCGCCATCTCGCGAGCGCGCACCGCGTCCTCGACGACGCGGCGCTCCAACGCGAGGTGCTCAGGCGTCGAGTAGCGCAACCGCTCGGCCCCGGCCGGCATCAGCCGCCCATCGCGCCGCCGAAACCCCTCGCCGCTCGTTCGCGCCTCGTCATCCGGAAGTAGCGGAACGGCGTGCATCTCCAGGAACTGCTCACTGCGGCGCTCCAGCATTTGCGCGTCCACACGTGAGCCGCGCGGCAGTGCCTCACATAGCTGCTGCAGGACGTCCCCACGCCCGAACGTCGCCGTTCGACGCGTCAGCCCATTCGGCCCGGCCAGGTGCCGCTCGGCGCGCGCCCAGTCCTCTTCACCGACCCGTCGCTCGCGCGCGCGACCAACGATCCGCTCGATCTCCTGTCGCCCGAAGCCGAGCTCGGCAGCGCGAGATCGCCACTCGTCGACGAGCATGTCGGCGTTGACGCGCGGGTCCTTGACTCTGCGGGTTGCGAGCGCCGCGGCCTCGGCCGCGCGAGCACCGGACGTCCCGCGCTCCTCCAACGCCGCCTCGATCTCCGCTCGCCGACGACTGAAAGCCTTCTGCACTGCACGCGGCACGCCGAGCACCTCGGCGATCCCGCGCCGCACCGGTGTCCATTCGACTCCGAGCCTGCGCGTCAGCTCGCCGCGAAGAACCGCTTGGTAGAGGAAGCTGGCGGTCCGTGCCTCGGCGTATAGCCGCCGGCCATCGAGCGCCGACCAGCGCCCGTCCACCCCGCGGCCGAGGTTCGCGACCAGGACATGCGTGTGCAGCTGCGGATCGCCGGCGCGAGACGTCCGGTGGCGGAACGCCGCAGCGACGAGGCCCGACGCCTCCTCGACGATCACGCCACCGTGCCCGCGCCTGACGGCGGCAGCCGCCTTCTCCATGTGGCCGACCGCCTCGCGCACCGCGAGGTCGTGAGCCTCACGCACGCGCGCACGCGTCTGCTCGTCTCCAACGCCAAACAAGACGCTGACGCTCTTCGGCGCCGAGAACGTCAGATCGAAGCCGGCGACGGTTGCGCGGCTCGTCGACGTTCGCAACGCCGTGCCGTCCCGAGGGTCGAGACCGTCCAGCACCCGCCGCAGCGCGTCGGCACCGACGTCGTCCCGGAGCTCGAGCTCGTGCGCGGCCACGCCGATCCATCGACCCCGCGCCTCGCTCGGTCCGACGTAGTAGTCCTCGATGCCGCCGCCGACGCTCTGCACGACGTCAACGCGCGCCTCGGCTTGGTCGAGGTAGTACTTGGCCTGGTCGGCCGCGAGCTTGCCGATAGAGAGCACTATCTCCTCAAGCCGCCGACCGGAGCTTGTGGGCAAACGATCCGCCCCGCACGTCACCGTGGTGACATCGGCAACCCCACCGTGGGGCGCGTTGCGGCTTCACCCACGGGGCGGGTTCGACGGCTTGCAAGCGTTCGCATCCCAGTGTTCGCACAGGGCCTCTACTTGTTAAGCCGCTGAGCAGGACACGGTGGCCACCGCGCGCGTCAATTCGACGCTTCGACCGATAACCAGGCAGACTGTGGACAGCCAAGCGAGCAGTTGGCGGATTGCGATTAGGATCGCGAAGCGCTCAATAGCCGAGCTCTCGTTCTCATTCGCTTAATCCTTTGCTTGACGACCCACCGGCCAACGAAGTCACGTTTGCGCGAGGACGCCTTCCGGAGCGCACCTACGTCAGTAGGACGTTTCGCCTCGATCTCCGAGCGTCAACGGACTACGGCCAGCCAGCTCGATTCGTGTCGAAGGTCTTCGACGAGTTGCCGACGACTCTCGACCGCGACACGCCGGGCATCGATTGGGAGGACATGGTGATCAGCACCACACCCGGTGGTCGGAAGCAGATCAAGCTTCAGGTCGCCCGAGAGGCCGGGCAGATCCGCGAGATCCAGATTCAAAAGGTTCCGGCGGACCCAACCGCGGAGCGTATGGATGTTCTCTTGAACCTCAACCGCGAGCAGTCAGCGCGGCTAATCGAGCTCGTCAGGTCGCTCGACTACATACCTGCGGACGGGTCGAAGACGGTCCGTCTCGATGACGATCTGATCCGCCAGCTCTTCACGGATTCCGAGGCGCTCGAGCAGCTCTACAGCCAGGATCCTGAACGCGTACGAACCCTGATTGAGACAGACGCCTCTGCCTCGGACGTTCTCGCTCTAGCCCATCGGCAAGCCGCGGTCTCGGAGTTCCGGCACCTGCTGGACGATGACGACGCTTTCGCGGAGGCTAGCCGTGAGTGCGGTGGGCCCGAGGGCGTCTGGCAGAAATTCCTTGAGAACAATCCCTGGATTCTCGGGATCAGCCTCTCTGGACAGCTCCTGACTTCCTGGGATGACGGGCGTCTAGAGCAAACCGTCGCGGGCTTCAGGCTCGACGCGGCAGGCAAGCGCGTGGACGCGCTGCTCCGGACCAACGGGCAGATCAGCTCCTTGGTGTTTGCCGAGATCAAGCATCACAAGACGCCGCTCCTGCAGTCGAAGCCGTACAGGTCGGCGTGTTGGGGACCGTCTACCGAGTTGGCCGGCGGCGCCGCACAAGCGCAAACGACCGTGGACCGGGCGCTCAACGACCTCGGTGAACGACTGGTCGCGAAGGACGAGAGCGGTGCCGAATCTGGAGACCAGGCTTTCCTTGTGCGGCCCCGCTCGTTCTTAATCGTCGGGCACCTCCGCGAGCTGGTCGGCCCGAGCGGCGGCGTCAACACGGACAAGTACCGCTCGTTTGAGCTGTACCGACGTCATCTTCTGCAGCCAGAGGTGCTCACGTTCGACGAGCTTCTGGCACGGGCCGAGTGGCACGTCTCGCTGTCGCACGGCGACAACTCTGAGCCGCAGCAGCCGGAATGGGACTGGTAGCGACGCGGCGCGCGGCGGCGCGTCCGAGCACCGTAGGTGCAGGGGTGTGCGAGCCTTGGCCTTGCGTTTCGGCGGACGATACGTCGACCCCTCGCGCAATCATTACGCGTTCGTGGCTCCGCTAGATCCCGTGTCCCGCCGGTACTTCATTTCGCATTCGAGCGCGGACAAGCCTTTCGCGCTGGCGCTTCAGGCGGCGTTACCAGATAGCGCGTGGATCGATATGTACGAGATCGGCGTCGGCGACATCTTGCTCGAGGAGATCGCTGCCGGGATCGAGAACGCAACCGACTTCGTGCTTCTCTGGAGCGAGAACTCCGCCGCGTCGGACTGGGTGCGCTTTGAGTTCCACATGGCGTTCATTCGACATCTCGAGGACCGCGCCATCGCGATCCGGATCGTGACGCTCGACGAGACGCCGCTGCCGCTGCCCTTTCGGCCATTCCTTCAAGCGCGGCGTGTGGGATCGCCCGAGGAGGCCGCAGAGCTCGTTGTCGGCGCTCCACCCCGAGTCCCGACTCTTCGCGCGTTCATCAATCGCAACGCCGAGATCGGGGCGATCGAATCAGCCCTCTACAGCCCAAGCCACGGAATGATCTGGCTTCACGGCATCAACGGTGTCGGAAAGCGAGCACTCGTTCGAGAGGCTCTATCGCGGATCGTGGTGGACGGAACGAGAACGCGAACCGTCGAATTGCGCGCCGGGACCGGATTCGTCGAACTCGACCTGCTGATCAGCGCGCAAGTGGGCACACCAGCACCGGGAGACGATCTCACGGAGCAACAAGCAGAGGAACGAGTCAGAGCTGCGGTAACCGACTACGCTCGAGAAGGCGGGGTGTGGGTTTTCACCGAAGCACAACATTGGCTCGACGAAGATGGAAAGGCACGCCGAGTTTTGCGCGCGGTATTCGAGGCACTCGGACTCGCCCGAATCGATGCTGCGGGCAAGCTTGCTGTCTTCACCACGACGAGACGACCGAGCCTTGAAGGCGCTCCGGCGCGTGAAAGCGAGTTGCATCGAGTTCGAGGCCTCGAAGCCAACTTCGGGGTGGGTTTGCTCCGCGCAAGGGGCGCGGAAGCGGATGATCACGTCCTTCGTCAGGCAACGGAGGAACTGGGAGGCCATCCGCTCGCATTGGAGATCGTCGCGCCGGAGTTGGCGCAGGGTGTTCCCATCTGGGAGGACTTTCGCGCCCGCGCTGCCACTGGCATCGTCGGAGAACTCGATCTCGAGGAAAACACCCTGCGTCTGCTTGAGAGGCTCGCTGCCGTCGACGGCCCTTTGCCGGCGCAAGAGTATGCCGGACACCTGTCTATCGACGATGAGTCGCTGCAGCGAGCGATCGAGGAGGGCTCTGCTTACTCCGTGATCGAGGTCCATGACGCCGGGTATATGCGACTGCACCCTCTCGTCAGGGACTTCTACATGCGAGGATTCCGGCGGAGCGACTCGTTCATTGAGGAAACCGCGGATCTCGCCGAGCGCTCGCGCGCTCAGCTCGCGGCAGCGGAACCAGGCTCCGCGACCTACGTTGACTCACTGCTAGTGACGTACCGGCTGCTTTGCTGGTCGGGCCAGCTTGCAGCCGCGATCGCACTCAGACAGAACCTGTACGGGACGCTCTACGAAACCGCTGTCGAGCTCTACAACCAACGCCGGTATGCGGACGCGCGCCGGTACCTGGAACTGGTGATCGAGTCGACAGACGACAACCGCTCCGCGAAGTTGTATCTGGCCCGCACTCTCGCCTATCTAGGAGAGCTGCCCGAGGCCCGGACTCTCGTTGATTCGATCCTCGAGAGGTCGCCAAACGACCATCACGCGTGGCGAATCCGAGGCCGCGTGGAGTTCATCGCGCGCGAATTCGCGAGCGCGATCTCGTTCTACGAACGGTCGAATGAGCTGAGACGCGGGCAGCCGTCAGTGCTGCGAGATTTGGGGCAGGCCCGCATGCGGATCGGCGACTGGTTCGGAGCACGGGGAGCCCTAGAAGCCGCCATGGAACGCCAGGCACGCGACCCTGACCCGTGGCTAGCGTTCCAGTACAGCCAGGTTCTCGAGCACTTCGAGGAGTTTGAAGAGGCACGACGGGTTATTTCGCAGGCGATCCGACGCGACCCTCAAAACGTCGGGTTTCACCATCGTCTAGGGCGGATTGCTGAGGCACTCGGAGATCGTCAGACGGCAAAGGCCGAGTATGAACGGTGCCTAGCGCTGGAGCCTGATTATGTCGAGTCTCTCGTTTCCTTGGCGAGCTTGGCGGCCGATGAGCGCGAACCAGAAACGGCTCGCCGCTACCTGGCCGCTGCCCGACGCGCTCCGAACGCTCGCACTGCCGTTCTCTTGAACATGGAGGCGAAGATCCTCCTGAAAGAAGGCGAACTGGCTCAGGCTCGTCAAGCGATCCAAGCCGCGCTGGCTGACGATCGCGAAGTGGTGAGCTTAGATCTCGCGGCGCGGATCGAACTCGAAGCGATCGCGACTGGAGAGGCTCGTTGCTCCGACGTTTCAAGCACGGTGCGTCGCTACGCCGAGGAGATCCGCGTCAAAGGCCAAGCTGAACAAGCAAACGGACTCTTGGCCGATCTCGCAGCAGCATGTGAATAGCTCCTGCGAGCTGCGCAAGTGACTCGATTGTGTCCCCTTCGGTGTCCCCATCCGGCCGGCTTTGAGGTGGAGAGCCGAATTGCCCTCCAATCATAATCCGCGTGTCGCGCCGAATTCTCCAGCGCGAGTCTGGATCCGCGAGGCGTGGTAGGTCGACATCGGACGGAGTGCGTTCCGGCCGACGCGGCAGCAGCCGTCGTCAGCGTCTCACGTCTCGTGTCCGACGGCCGGCATCGCCAATAGCGCAACCAGCCGTAGAACGACGGCTGCGTCCATGAGCGGAATCGACGAGCCGGTCCGTTTCAGAAGTTGCAGTGAGTGCTCGCCCGCCGCGCTGCTTCGGCAGCACCGCGGGCAGGACCTGAGAACCGGCGACCGTGCCTCCGGGGAGAGTCCAACTCGCTCCCACTGCATCGCGGAGGCGAGATCGACGATCACGAGCCGGCCCGCCCAGCGACGTCACATCGTGCCGGCCTGGCGGCGCCCGGCGGGAGGCAGAACTCCGCCAGCTTGGGATCCTTGGTCATCGTCCTCACGGTCGCACGGCGCATGAAGCCGACGTGGCCGTCCAGCGTGATCCGGATCTCGAGGACCGCTTTGCGCTGCAGGCGCGCGCGCTTGAGCTTGCGGCTCAACACGGACCGCTCGGCGGCGGCCTTGCGGACGGTCACGGTCTCGCGTTTGAACGGGCAGCCGCCGCCGCGGCAGCGGATCTCCACGCGGCTGCCGGGCACGGCGCGGACGATGGTCAGCGTCGCGATCCGGAACGGGCTGAAGCGCCAGGAGATACGGACGGCCGAGTCCACGCGCGGGTAGGGAGCGGGGCTGCCGCTGCAGTCCTCGTCGACGGCGTTGCCGGGGATGTCGCGGGCTCCGTGGCGGATCGCTGGGTTGCCGTCGTTGCAGTCGCCCGGCCGGCTCTCGCCGTCGGCGTCGCGGTCGAGGTTGACGGCGTCGGCGCCGTCGCAGTTCTGGTCGACGCCGTCGTCGGGGGCGTCGCCCGCACCGCGGCGGATCGCCGGGTTGGCGTCGTTGCAGTCGCCGGAGCGGGGGTCGCCGTCGCCGTCGCGGTCGAGGATGACGGTGTCGGCGCCGTCGCAGTTCTGGTCGATACCGTCGTCGGGGGTGTCGACGATGCCGTGGCGGATCGACGCGTTGCGGTCGTCGCAGTCGGTCGAGGCGGGGTCGCCGTCGTTGTCGACGTCGGGATCGGCGGTGAAGCTTGCCGTGGTCGCGATCGGGCCGGTGCCGAGGCCGGCGACGTCAGAGCCCTTGGTACCTACTTGCACGAGGTAGTCGCCCGCCGTGAGCCGGAGCGGCAGCGACGCGGTCGTGCCGGCGTTGCAGCCGAGGTGGGCGCCGTCGGTCTCGCGGTACACGGTGACGACCGTGTCGCCGAAGGCGGCGGTCGACGAGAAGACGGCGTCGCCGACCGCACCGGCCCGGAAGGTGAACCACATGGTCGCCGCGTAGGACGCCGTCGCGCACGTGGTGGTCTCGCCGGTCTCCTGGCTCGCGCCGGTGTTGTCGACCAGCGCGGGCGTTCCCGGCGAGAGCGGTTGCGCCGCGATCCGGTCGTCGTTGGGCGGCCTGGCGGCCGACGCACGCAGGTCGATTGCGCCGCGCGGCGCCGTCCCCCGCGAGCCGACCTGGACGAGGTAGCGCTTGCCGCGCGCCGCGGTGAAGGTGAGCGCCGAGGTCGTGATGGACACCGACTCGTCGTCGTTGCAGGCGACGCGGTTGCCGGCGATCGGCGCGCCGGGGGCGTCGTAGACGGCGAGCACGGTGTTGAAGGTCGACGCCCGCGTGGACAACGTGACGGGCACCCCGGTGCCGGTGAACCGCCACCAGGCGGTCCTGGACATCGACGTGCTGGGGAGCTCGCACCCGGTCGACCCGCTCACGGGCTCGGCCGCCTGCGTCGTGTAGCCGAGGGTGTCGGCGACGGTCCCCGGAGCGGAGAGCGTCAGCGCCGGGGCATCACCGTGGTTGTCGGCCCCGACCGCCGCCCGCGCGGACCCCGGCGCGCCGACCGACGCCAGCGCGACCGCCACGAGCAGCGCCGCGCCGCGGACGCTCATCCCCGCTTCACTCGCTTCTTGAGCAGCTCCTCGGGCACCGCCAGCGCCATCACGCGCACGCCGCCGACCTGCCGGTCGCCCGCGAACTGGGTGACGTCGAACATCCGCAGCACGAACTCCTGGTCCGGGAGCTCGGCGCAGATGTGGAGCCTGCGCGCCTCCTCGACGCCGAGCTCGAGCTTGACGGCGCGGCCCTCGCCGGCGTCGTCGACAGCGATCGCGAGGTCCCGCAGCGGGCGGCGCGCGGTGCGCACGGGCTGCGGCTTGCCGTCGATGACGAACTCGATCCCGGGCAGGCCGCCGTCCGGCGTCCTGCGGGTGCGGCGGATCCACGGGCCGAGCCGGTCGAGCTCGGCGAGCTGCCAGTTCGGGAGCTTGCGCGGCGTGATCTCGGCGACCTCCAGCCGGGCGTCCTGCTCGCGCTCGGGATCGGGGTTGCCGGCGAAGAGCATGAAGTTCAGGACCGCGGGAGTGTTGAGCGGCGAGATCGTCATGTTGCGCTGCGCGTGGTGGCGATTGGTCGCGGGTTGCAGCGTCGTCGGGTCGGTCACGACCTGCCCGTCGGTGGGCGAGTAGACGTTGCCGAACATGCAGCAGTGCAACTGCCCGTCGTCGTTCAGCAACGGCCCGAGCTCCGCGGTCGTGAGCCCGGAGCCCGCGTCCCACGGCTCGTCGAACGGCTGCTCCTGCCCGTCCTCGATCGTCGCCCCCGTGCCCGCCGGGATCGAGACCCCGGCGATGCCGCCCAGCGACGCAAGCCAGAGGCTCGGGCTGGCCGCGGTGGCGAAGACGTGCGCCCACAGCTGCACATGCACATCGGTGGCGTCGGTGGTGCCGTCGTTGCCGGCCTCCCCGCGGGCGTGCTGCGAGACCGTGGCACTCGGGACCACGTCCAGGAGCGGCGTGCCCCCGTCCAGGTTCGTGAGGCCCACCTTCACGACCGACAGCGCCGGTGAGAGCCACCACGGGTTCGGCGGGGTCTGGTTGAGATAGAGCGAAGCGGCCACGTGTGGCTCCTCTCGGCGTTCAGCCGTTCCATTCACATGCCGGCTGGTCTACCAACCGCCCGCTCTCGCTCGCCAGGCGTGCCCACGGTGCAGCGGGGCCTCGCGATTGGCCTCAATCCAGCCTGTCAGCACGCGGACCGGACCCCTTCGGCATCGCAAAGTGGTCAATAGACGTCGCAGGTCGAACTAAAGCGGGCGACCGGACCGTGACCAACGATCGACTGCCTGCCCTAAGGCAGCGCGTAGTCCTCCGGCAACTCGTGCCCGTTCTTGGTCAAGAACTCCCGGAGCATGTCCTGCCGCCGCGGCTTAGGCACCTTCGAGTACGCATCCGGGAGCAGCGCGTCCTTCCCCACCCACGTCGCGTAGTGAATGGACAGCGCGTCGGCGAACGTCCCGTGGGACGCCGTGCGCGCGAACTTGCCCATGTCGGGGTCGACCCAGATCGGCGCCGTAGCCCAGATCGGGTTGCCGGCGGACCCCTGCTGGCTGTGGAGCGGCTTGAGCTTCGGCGGCGTGTTCGTCGGGGCGCCGAGCTGCTGGTGGAGCGCGTCGACGTGCTGGATGTTGCCGCCGAACTCGGGCTTGGAGTGGCTCATGTCGCCGACGTAGGAGACCAGGCTGTTCTTGGCCGCAAGACTCCGGAGCTTGTCCAACAACGGCCCGCGGACGCCGAACTGGTTGGAGCCGTAGGCCGTGTCGACGTTGAACGGCTTGTCCTCGTTGCCCTTCTCGGTCGCCTCGTCCTCGCTGACGGCGGCGCCGGAGATCTCGAGCCAGAGCTCGTTGGGCACCAGGAAGGAGCGGACGACGGGCTTGGCGCCGCGCGCGAACTTCTCGATCGGGTACTTGTAGAACCACTTGAGCTGGCGCAGCGGCTCGGCGGACAGCCACATGATCGGGTGCTTGCTGGCGGCCTCGGCCTTGGAGGCGTCCTTGTCCTCGCCCTGGTCGCGGCCGGTGTGGATGGCGATGGCGCCGGTCTCCGGGTCCTGGTGGACGTCCTTGTGGGTGATCTTGCCCGTCTTGTCGGGCCGGGCCTCGGCCCAGAGGGCGCTGTAGACGCGGACGTGCGGGACGCCTTCGACCATCTCGATGCCGACGATGCCGCGGTGGATGGCGGTGTCGCCGCTCTTGTTGGGCGCGAGGAATTGGGTGTCGCCGGGCGCGATCTGGGGGTCGGTCGAGTCCGCGCTCCGGTGCTGTGACGGCTGGAGCGTCTTGGCGTCGCCCTTGAGGCTGTCGTCGGCCTTCATCTCCTCGAAGTTGGTGTTGATCAGCTGGCCGATGCGCGCCTGGGTGGCCCACGGAGCGACCTGGCGCTCCATGAAGCGCCGGACGGCCCTGACCTTGGCGTTGCGTTCCTTCTTCTCGCGCGCCTTGATCGCGTCCTGCTCGCGCAGCCACTTGGCCTTGTGCGGGCGGCCGGTGCGATCGGACCGCTTCTGGTCCCACTTGTTGTGGTGATTGCCGTTGCGGCTGATCTGGGCGCGGTCGGCGCGGAGGCGGGCAACCGCGGCCTGGTTGCCGGCGCTCTGCTGGAGCGCGAGCATCGCCTCCGGGCTCAGCTGCTCGCGCCGCGTGTCGGGCGGCGGGTCCGCAGGCCGTCGGGTCGGCTCGAGGTCCGCGGCGACCTCCGATGCACGGACGCGTTCCACACCGCGAACCTAACTGGCACCGGTTTCTGGGTCGGGTTCGCGCGGTGACTTCGCACGGCCGGATCGCCCTCCGGCGTCGCGCCGCACCATCACGAGCTATGTTCGGTGTCGTGAAGACGCTGCGTTCGCTTGTCCCCGCCACGGCGGTCATCGCGCTCATCGCGCCCGCGCCGGCGCTGGCCCAGACCGACGGCAGCACGGGGATCGAGGCCAACGTCCCGAGCGTGCTCGAGCTGATCATCACGCAGCCGAAGTCGGCCAGCTTCACGACGTTCCCGAAGGCGCGGACGTACTCGACGTCCTTCCGGGTCGCGGTGACCACGTCGGACGCCGCGGCGCGCCTCTCGCTCGCCGACGGTGAGGTCGCCAGCGGGTCGAAGAAGGGGCGCCTGGCCGCCGGCCGGAAGCTGCTGCCGCTGCCGCTCGAGGCGCGCGTCGGCAAGTCGCCGTTCGCGCCGCTCAGCACGCCGGTCGAGCCGCAGCTCTCGCGCTGGAACACCGCGGTCGCCCGTGCGCAGGCCACCGTCAATCTCCGGCAGGAGATCGAGAAGAAGGCCTCGGGCAACTACCGCAAGGTGCTGCTCGTGACGCTGTCCTCGGACACGCCGTAGCGCCGCACCAAGAGCCCGCCGCCACACCGGGCAGCGGCGGGCCCTGCACGTGCGCTACCGGGTCGGTGGCAGCCCGCGGGACGAGGCGTACTCCACCTCGCGCGCCCGCGCGGCGTCGCAGTCGGCCAGCACGCCGTCGAGCAGCGGACCGCCGCCGACGATCTCCTTCAGTACGCCGCCCTCCTCGGTGCCGCGCCAGGCCGGCCACGACGGGACCGTGGCGAGCACACGCTCGGCGACGCCGACCTCGCGTCCGTCGCGCCGGGCACGCAGCCACTGGCAGACGGCGTTGTACTCGAGCACCGCGGCGATCTCCGCGCGCCCGAACTGGCCACCGGCCTGCTCCCAGCGGATGCCGCTGAACGTCCCGCCCGCGGGGAGCGGGACCGCCGCGGCGTGCGCATCGGCGACCAGACGGGCCCGCTCGGCGGGCACCGGCTCCGAGACGATCCGGGCCGGGGCGCTCGCGAGCGTGCTCGCGAGCGTAAGGGCGTCGCCGCTCGCGCCGGCGCCGTGCCCGGTGGCCGCGGCGACGGTGCCGGCGGTGAGAGCGGCGACCAGCGCCGCGCCGATGAAGCGCTTCATCGCTTCAGCCTCCCGTCGTGGTTGTACATCGCGCCCGAGCCGATCGCGGTCCGGCCGCGCAGGACGAAGCAGGCGCCCGGGCTGCCGGAGAACAGGTTCAGGTAGGACGTGTTCCCGGCCGCGATCGAGCCGCCGCCGAGGTAGTAGAGGTCCATGCAGGTGTTGCCCGAGATGACCGTGGTCTTGGCCGGGCTGTCGAGCCAGCGGAACGCGGCCCAGCCGTCGCCGGACTGGCTGATGTGGAACTGCGTGCCGCCGCCCCAGGCGCTGACGGACTCGGTCAGATTCCAGTCGGTCAGATCCGTGAGCACCTGCGCACGGGCAGGCGCGGCTCCGGCTCCGAACAGGGCGCAGACGAGCGCGAGCACGAGCCCGCGACGAACGCGTCGGTCCATGGTGTGTCCTTTCAGTTGAATGGACCGGTGCGCGCTCCGGCGAGGCGTAACGAGCCCGTGGCTCAGGGTTTTGTGACCGGGTAGGCTCGGCCTCGAAGGTGCGGCCCCATCGTCTTCGTCTCTCCGGTCGGTCGACCAGCCTGCTGGTGCGCGCGCGCGAGGACCCGCGGGAGTTCGCCGCGTTCTACGCCGCCTACTCCGAGCGGGTGCTGAGCTACCTCGTGCGCCGGGTCCTGGACCCGGACACGGCCTTCGACCTGCTGTCGGAGACGTTCGCGAAAGCGCTCGAGCGCCAGGACCAGTTCCGCGGCCACAACGCCGAGCAGGAGCAGGGCTGGCTGTTCGCGATCGCGCGCTCGGAGCTCTCCCACTTCTGGCGCTCGGGCAAGGTCGAGCGCGCCGCGGTGGAACGGCTCGCGATCACGGTCCCGGCCCTCAGCAGCACCGAGTTCGAGCGGATCGAGTCGCTGGCCGGGCTGAGCGCGCTGGACCTGCCGCTCTCGCGCGCGTTCGCCGCCCTCCCCAGCGATCAGCGTCAGGCGATCGAGCTGCGCGTGCTCGACGACCAGTCCTACCTGGAGATGGCCGAGACGCTCGGCGTCAGCGAACCCACGGCCAGGGCACGCGTATCGCGCGGGCTGCGGGCGCTGGCGCGCGCGGTCGGCGAGGCGGCGCTCGTGAAGGACGCGGCATGAGCGACCCGGCGCGGCGCGCGCACGAGCAGCTCGGCGAGGAGCTCGTCGCGGCCGCGGTACGCCTGCACGGCGAGGAACGGGCGGTCCGCGCGCGCCGGCGCCGGCGGCGCCGTGGCATCGCGGCGCTCGCAGTCACGGCCGTGCTCGGGGCGGGAGCGGTCGCGGGTGCGGCGCGGCTGATCGGCGTCGGCGAACCGCTCAACGACCCGTCGCCCGCGGTCCCGCGCTATCAGCCCGACGGCGGCCCGACCCTGGTCGCCCAGCAGTTCGACCGCGAGCGCAACGTGGCCTGGGGCGTCGGCGTCTACACCGGCAAGGACGGGCTCGAATGCTCGATCGCGGGCGCCGTGCGCGGCACGCAGCTCGGACGCATCGAGGGCAACGCGTTCCGGCCGTACGTCGGCGACTACGCGGGGTCCTGCGGCGATCTGAGCCAGCAGAAGCTCACGATCGACATCCTGCGCTCGCAGGGCCGCTCGATCGTCTTCGGCCGCGTGCGCCCGGGCACGCGGGTCGTGGTCGCCGAGCACGACGGCGACCGACGCCGCGCCGAACCCGGCGCGGGCGGCGGGTACCTGTTCATCTTCGACGGCGAGCTCGCCTTCGACGACGTGGATGTCAGGCCGGATTGAGAGACTTCCGGCGTGCCCGAGCCCGTCCTCGCCATCACCCGCATCCACGGCATCGCCGGCCGCCGCGACGACCTACGCGCCCTCATGCGCACCACCGAGGCCGCGGTGGCGGCCGAACCCGGCTGCCGCGCCTACCGTTTCGCCGCCACGCTCGACGACCCCGACGAGTACCTGCACGTGCAGGAATGGGCAGACGAGGAGGCGTGGGCCGCGCACCAGCGCTCCACCGCGTTCAAGGCCTACCAGCAGGCGCTGTTCGAGCTGCTCGCGCGCCCGTCGGAGATGACGGTGCACCGCGACATGCGCACCACCCGCCCAGCCCCGTCCGGCCCGCCGGACCCGCGCGCGCTCGACTGACGCGAATTGTCAGGCCGCGAACACACCGAAACCCGGGGACTCTGCAGCGGTCAGGCATAGCTGACCCTGGACTTGACCCGTCCGGGCGGCCAGGCGCACCATCGCCGCCATGCACGAGCTGCGCACCGGCGACACAGGCGAGGCGGTCCGCCTCCACCAGGAACACCTGAACGCCCGCCTGCGCGCCCACCGCGACACGCCGATCGAGGTCGACGGTGAGCTCGGACCGATCACGCTCGAGCAGACGGCCTACGCGGCCTGGTTCCTGGGCGCGCTGGACGGCACGGTCGAGAAGGTCCGGGGCGGCCTGATCACCGTCGGCGTGCAGGAGATCGTCGCCGACCCGAAGGTGCGCAACGCTCAGCAGCGTGAGCGCGCCCGGGCGCGCCGGGACGTCCACTTCGGCAACCTGCGCGAGCGCGCGTACAAGGTCGCCGAAGGGCTCGTCGGCGTGATGGAGATCGGCGGCAACAACGCCGGCCCGATGGTGTCGAAGATCATCGTCGCCAACGGCGGCGCCGGGCCGGAGCCGTGGTGCGGGGACTTCGTCGCCTACTGCTACCGCAACGCGGGCTCGCAGGGCGTGGACCGCGTGTGGGCGTCCGTCCGCCAGCTCGGACTGGACCCGGACGTGCACCAGACGCCCGACCCGGAACGCGGCGATCTCGTGCGCTTCAGCTTCGACCACGTCGGCCTGTTCGTGCGCCGCGTGGACGCGAACACGATCGAGACGATCGAGGGCAACACCGGCGCATCGGGCGCCGTGTCGGACTCGCGCCGGGGCGGCGACGGCGTCTACCGCAAGCACCGCGCGGCCAGCCTGGTCACGGACTACCTGCGCGTCGAACGATGAGCACCGGCGCCCCGAGCGGGCGCCGGTACCCAAGACGGAGCTCGCCTAGTACTCGAACAGCGGGCAGACGAGGCCCGTGCCGTCGACCGCCAGCGACGAGACGGGCTCCGGCGACGCCGCGTTGCTCGGCAGGTTCGGAGCGGTGACCTTCTTCATCGACGCGGCTGCGTACGCGCCGCCCTTCTTGAGGCGCAGGACCTCGACACCGCGATTCATGTCGAACACGTACACGAGGTCGCCCTTGCGGCGGTCGCTACGGAACGCGATATCCCACGTGTTCGAGCTTTCGTTCGCCGTCGTGGACGCGACGCGGAAGTAGCCGACCTGGCGCACGTCACGCGCGTCGGAGATGTCGATGAGGCGCGTGCCCTGGGCGTACCAGCCAGCGCCGAGCAGCGGGCCCTCGATCTCGAAGTAGTGCGCCGAGCACCCGGTCGGGCCCGTCGACGTCTCCGGCGAGTCGATGAACGGATGGAACGTGTCCAGCGCCTTCATCCGGTACGGCTTGTCCAGCCGGGACTGCTGCGCGCCCTCGCCGCCCCAGGAGTCGGTCAGGTCCGACAGGACGATCTTGCCGCTGTTCTGGCACGGCTGCGTGAAGTCCTCCTCGGTGCCGACGAGGACGTTGCCGCGCTTGACGCCGGCGGCCCGCACCGAACCGTCGGTCGGGCGGCCGGAGTTGTGCATGAGCATCACGGGCTGTGCCGTGCCGGCGACGCCGCCGCCGCCCACGAGCACGGGCTCGAACGGCGTGGCCCTGCGGTACTGGTTCGTGTATGGGTCACGGTGGTAGCCGGAGGTCGCGTAGCCGCGGATGCCGCCGCGTCCGCTCACCCAGGCGATGCCCTCGTCGTCTTCGTCGACGTCGTGGGAGTAGTCCGTGTAGCCGTCGTTGCGCCAGATGTCGACCGGCTGGTCGGAGACCTCGGGCCTGTACGGGTTCGTGAGGTCGGTGACCCAGATCGGCCGGCCGTCGCCCACGTCACGCGTGTAGTTCCACGGCGTGGGGTCGAGCGGGCCGAGGATCGGCCCGAGCCACGCCTGCTCGGGGTTCACGACGCGCGGGCGGATCTCACCCGACGGCAGACGCGCCGGCGGCGTGCTGCGGGCCGGGCCGCCGGTCCAGATGTACTTGCAGCCCTGGATGCAGCTCGACGTGTGCCCCGAGGGCAGCTCGACGAAGTCGCCGATCTGCCGCATCTCCGCCGGGTTCGCGTACGAGATGACGTAGAAGCCGGACTTGCAGCCCGCGAGCGCGACGCCGCCACCGGCCGGGCACTGCGACTGGTCGATCTCGGTGTGGCGAGGATCGAGCGCGCCGATGATCAGCTTGCGCTTGGTGTCGAGCTCCATGTCCTCGTTCTGCCAGTAACCGTTCGCCGCCAGCTCCGGCGGGAGGAACTCGTCCAGCAGCTTCGGCTTCGCGGGGTCCTCGACGTCGTACGTCTTGAACCCGAACCGGCCGGTGATGACGAGGATGTCCTTGCCCCGGACCGTGTCGAACTTGCCCTCGGTGATGCCCCGAGCCTCGGGCGAGCGCCCGACGTACTCGAGGTTCGACGAGACCACGGCGCCCTCCGGAAGCGGCGCTGCCGCCTCGGACGGTGGTGTCGCCGAAGCGCTCGCCGGTAGCAGAAGCAGTGCGCCCGACACGACGGCTGCTCTCCCCAACCCTCTCATCCGCCCCTCCTTAGTTGCCCATGGCGGTTGAGCGAACCTACTAGAACCCCGTCCCCGCGAGAAACCCTCACTGCCGACCGGGCGGGACGGCCTAGAGTTCCCCGTGTGCGCGAAGACGATCCGCTCGGTCCGTTCCGCTCCGAGCTGCGCGCCCACTGCTACCGCATGCTCGGCTCCCCGCACGACGCCGAGGACGTGCTGCAGGAGGTGAGCCTGCGCGCCTGGCGCGGGCGCGAGCGCTTCGAGGGCCGCTCCTCCCTACGCACCTGGCTGCACACGATCGCGACCAACGCGTGCCTGAACGAGCTCGACCGCAAGGAGCGGCGGGTGCTGCCGGTCGAGGTCTCCCCCGCCTCGACCGAGGCGACGCCGTACGAGGAGGCGAGGCACGAAGTGCTGTGGCTGGAGCCGTTCGCGGACGCGCCGGACGAGCGGGCGGCGGTCGCCGAGACCGTCGAGCTGGCGTTCGTGGCCGCCGTCCAGCACCTGCCGCCCAACCAGCGCGCCGCGCTCCTGATGTTCGACGTGCTCGGCTTCTCCGCGCAGGAGATCGCAGACGCGATGGAGACGACGCGCGCGTCCGTGAACTCGGCCCTGCAGCGCGCGCGGGCCCTGGTCGAGGAGCGCCTGCCGCCGATCAGCCAGCAGGCCACGCTGCAGGCCCTCGGCGAGCAGGGCCAGCGTGAGCTGGTGGAGCGCTACACGCGCGCGCTGGCCGACGCCGACGTGGACGGGCTGCTCGCGCTGCTGACCGAGGACGCGACGTGGTCGATGCCGCCGCTGCCGTCCTGGTACGAGGGGCACGACTCGATCACCGCGTTCCTGCTCGAAGGGCCGTTCCGGCATCGCTGGCGCCACGTGCCGGTGCGCGCGAACGGGCAGCTGGCCGTGGCCTGCTACTGGGAGGCCGAGGGCGCGTTCACCGCGCACGTGATCGACGTGCTGGACGTGCGCGAGGACCGGATCGCCGCCGTGACGGCGTTCATCGGCGCCGAGCACTTCCCGCGCTTCGGGTTGCCGCCGACCGTGCGATGAACGTCCGGGCCCGGCCCGGTCGGTCCCGGTATGAGCTCCAACCGAATCCTCGCGCTGATGTGCGGCGTGGTGGTGATGACGGTGATCGATCTCGCCATCGTCAACACGGCGCTGCCGTCGATCCAGTCCGACCTGCGCGCCGACCCGGCCGACCTGCAGTGGGTGGTGGTGATCTACGGGATCTTCGTCGCCGGCTTCCTGCTGCTCGGCGGCCGGCTGGGCGACCTGGCGGGCCACCGCCGCGTGCTCATGGCCGGCGTCGCGGTCCTGGCCGCCGCTTCGCTCGTCGGCGGCCTGGCGGGAACGCTCGAGGCGCTGATCGCCGCGCGCGCCGCCCAGGGCCTCGGCGCCGCGCTGGCCGCGCCGAACGCGCTCGCGATCATCTCCCACACGTTCGCGGAAGGACCCGAGCGCAACCGGGCGATGGGGATCTTCGGCGCGGCCGGCGGGTCGGCGGCCGCGTTCAGCTCCGTGCTCGGCGGCTTGCTCGTTCAGGGCCCCGGGTGGCCGTGGGCGTTCTTTCTCAACGTGCCGATCGGGGTCGTCCTGCTCGCGCTGGTGGCGCGGCTCCCGGACGGCCAGGCGCGGGCGCAGCGGGCGCGCACCGACGTCGGCGGCGCGTTCGCGCTCACGCTCGGGATGATGGCCGTGGCCTTCGGCGTGCACCAGACGATCGAGCACGGATGGCTGGCGTGGGCGTCGCTGGCGCCGCTGCTGGGCGGGGTCGCGCTGCTCGCCGGGTTCGTGGGGCACGAGGGCCGTGCCGCCGCCCCGCTGGTCCCGCTCGCGACGCTGCGGCGGCCGGCGTTGGTGTGGGCGAACGTCAGCACGGGCCTGCTGTGGGCGAGTTTCCTGGGGCTGATCTACCAGCTCACGCTGTTTCAGCAGCAGGTGCAGGGCTGGTCGCCACTCGCCTCGGGAGCGGCCACGCTGCCGATCGCGTTCCTGTCGCTCGGCGTCTCCGCCGCGGTCGCGCCGCGCTGCGTGAACCGGATCGGCGCGGCGCGGACGATCGCGCTCGGGCTGGCGATCATGGGCGCCGGGATGCTGCTGCTCGCACGCGTGCCCGAGCAGGCGTCCTACGTGACCGATCTCGCGCCGAGCTTCGTGGTGGTCGGGCTCGGGCTCGGCTTGGCGGAGATGGCCGCGCCGCTCGCCGCGCTCGCGGGCGTCCGCGGGGACGAGGCCGGGCTGGCGGGCGGGGCGGTGGAGACCGCGCGCGAGCTCGGCGGTTCGCTCGGGCTCGCGCTGCTGGTCTCGATCGCGCTGGGCGCGGCGGTCGACGGCACCGACGCGTTCCACCGCAGCGTGCTCGGCGCCGCGGTCTTCGCCGGGCTCGGCGCGGCGGTCGCGCTCGTCCGGCTCGACCGCAGCGCGGCTGGTCTCGGTCGGGCTTGCGACGGCTAGCGGCGGATCACCGTCGTCGGGAACGGGAGCACGAAGAACGGACCGAAGACGGTCACGCCCGGCTGGCCGAAGCGCGTCGCCGTCTGGTGGCAGGTGCCCTCGTCGACGATGTTGTGCTTGGCCTGGCCGGTGCGCAGGTCCACGCTCACGCGCCCGACGAGCGAAGCACGGTCGCGCACGCGGCCGCGCGCGTCGACGATGTAGGCGTGGATCGGGTTGGTCGAGGTGAACGACCGGCCCGGGTCCAGCTCCTCGTGCGCGAGGTCGGACATCAGCAGCCGGAAGCGCTCGCCGTTCTGGTTGACCACTTCCGCGTCGAGCGTGCCGACGAACGTGAAGATGAACGGGAAGCCGAACGCAGCGGGGTACGGCGCCGGGCGCGGGCCGGGCGCGGAGTTGCGGATCACGCGCTTGAACGCGGCCGGGGCCGCGAGGGTGTAGGTGCCGTTGTCGCACTGGATCGCGGGCACCGTCGTCGGCAGGGTCTGCTCGTCGCGGACGATGTCGTAACCGGCCGACGGGATGCCGAAGCGGCGGTCGTCGATGTGCGTGTACAGACCGAACTGCGTGAGCCCGACCACGAACCCCGGGCCGTCGACGACCGTGAACAGGCGGTTGTCCACGATCCGCATGTCCGATCGCCCACCTGTCGCGGCCGCGGTGCCCACAGGCAGCAGGCTCAACGCGACGACCAACCCCAGCAAGCGCTTCATGGCACTTCCCCTCCCGGACGTTGATGACGGCCCCCGACGCTACAGGCCTCTCACGATGCCTTCATGCGCCGAACGGTGATTCTGCGTCACCCGTTCGGTGGCGCGCGACCCGCTGACACAATCAGTGGGCAGTGATCGACGCGGGCCCCAACACGCTGCTCGAGCGCGGGGCCGAGTTGGCCGGGCTCTCCGCGCAGCTCGGCGCTGCCCGCGCCGCCTCCGGGTCGGTCGCGGTGCTGGAGGCGCCCGCGGGCCAGGGCAAGACGGCGCTTCTGCGTGTCCTGCGCGGCGAGGGCGGCGAGCAGGGCTTCCGCGTGCTGACCGCGACCGGCGGCCCACTGGAGCGCGACTTCGCGTTCGGGATCGTGCGCCAGCTGTTCGACGCCGAGCTGCACGGCGCGGACGAGACGCGCCGCGAGCGGCTGTTCGCCGGCGCCGCGCGGCTGGCCGAGCCCGTCTTCGCCAGCGCGCACACGCAGGAGGCGCAGGACCCCGCGCACAGCACCCTGTACGGGCTCTACTGGCTGGCCGCGAACCTCGCCTCCGAGCAGCCGCTACTGATCGTGGTGGACGACGCGCACTGGGCGGACGCGCCGAGCCTGCGTTTCCTGGACGCGCTCGCGCGGCGGGTGGAGGACCTCCCGGTGCTGCTCGCGATCGGCGCGCGCCCCGCCGAGCCCGGCGCGGAGCAGGCGCTGATCGACGGGCTGGCGACCGCGCCTGCGACCCGCGTGCTGCGCCCGCAGGCGCTGTCCGCATCCGCGGTGAAGGCGTTCGTGCACGAGCGGCTGGACGCGGAGCCCGCGTTCGTGGAGGCGTGCTTCGAGACCACGCGCGGCAACCCGCTCCTGCTGGCGGAGCTGCTGCGCGCCACGGCGTTCGAGGGCCGTGCCGACGAGGCCGACCGCGTCCGCACGACGGTACCGCGCACGATCGCCGCCCGCCTCCGGAGCCTCTCACCCGCCGCGCTGGCCGTCGCGCGCGCCACGGCCGTGCTCGGCGACGCCACCAGCCTGCGGCGCGTCGCCGCGCTCGCGCGGCTGGACGAGGCGCAGGCCGCCTTGCAGCTGCGCGCGCTCGCGAACGCGAACGTGATCGACGCGGCCGACGCGCGCTTCGTGCACCCGATGATCCGCGAGACGGTCGAGGCGGATCTGGGCGCGGAGCGCTCGCGGCTGCACCACGAGGCGGCCCGGCTGCTGCACGAGGACGGCGCGCTGGACGGCGTCGTCGCCACGCACCTGCTCGCCACCGAGCCCACCACCGACCCGTGGGCGGCTGAGATCCTCGCGAACGCCGGTCGGCGCGCGCTCGCGGAGGGCGCGCCGGACGTGGCGCTGCGGCTGCTGGGCCGCGCGGAGCCCAAGGACGCGTCGGTCCAGCTCGCGCTGGGGCTGGCGCAGTTCCGCGCGGGCGAGGACCCGCTGCCCGCGCTCGACGCCGCGGCGGCCGATCCCGACCTGGCCGTGGAGGCCACCAAGCTGGCCGCGACGGCGCTGATCCTGCGCAGCGAGCCGCGCGCCGCGGCCGCCCGGCTGCGGGCGACGCTGGCCCTCACGCCGCCGGTGCGGCGGGGCGAGCTCGAGGACCAGCTGGTGGAGGCGCTCGCCTACCGGGACGACGACGCGCAGGAGTACCACGAGACGGTCGAGGCCCACGCGCACACGAACCGGCCGACGGTCCTCTGCCATCTCGCCCACCTGCGGGCGATGGCCGGCGCGCCGCGCTCGGAGGTGCTGCCCGCGTGGCGGCGCGCCTTCGCGAACTCGACCGTGTTCGCGCGCCTCGGCGTGGAGCGCTTCGCGGCGCTGTGGGCGATCGAGGCGCTGCACGCCGTGGAGGCCGCCGACGAGGCCAAGGAGGCGACGCGCGCCCTCAGCGACCTGACCGACCGCGCCGGCTCGCGCTCCTCGTCGGGCGCGAGCGCGTGGATGGAGGCCCGCTGGGAACGGCGCTTCGGCCACCTGCGGCGCGCGGAGGACCTCGCCCGCCACGGGCTGGAGCTCGCGCAGGGCGCGACGATCCCGGAGCTGGCGATCGGCACCACGCTCGCCGGCGTCCTGCTCGACCGCGGCGACCTCGCGGGCGCGCGCCAGGCGCTGGCGTCGCTCCCGGACCTGGGCCCGACGGCGTCGATCTTCGGCCTCGCCGCCGTGCACGCCCGCGTGCTGCTCGAGGACGGCGAGCCCGAAGCCGCGCTCGAAGCGCTCGCCCGCCAGGAGGCCGCCGACACGGCGCGCCGGTGGTTGATCGGCCTGCGCGAGGACTCGCACGCGCTGCGCATCCGGGCGCTGAAGGCGCTCGGGCGTGAGGAGGAGGCGGTGGCGTTCGCGCAGGCCGAGATCGCCAAGGCCCGCGCCCGCGAGGCCGCGGGAGCCGAAGCCGTCCTGCACCTGGCGATCGGGGATCCGCAGCGCGCGGTCGAGGCCGCGAACCGCTCGCCGCTGCCGCTCGTGAAGGCCATCGCGGCCGCCGAGCTGGGCTTCGCGCTGCGTCGCGAGGGCCGCCGGGCGGAGGCGCGCACGCCGCTGCGGGAGGCGCGCGACCTCGCCCACCGTGTGGGAGCCACCGCGCTGGAGGAGCGCGTGCACGAGGAGCTGGTCGTCGCGGGCGCGCGCCCGCAGCGGCTGGCCTTCAGCGGCGTGGACGCGCTCACCGCCTCCGAGCGCCGCGTCGCCGAGCTCGCCGTCCGCGGGCTGCGCAACCGCGAGATCGCCGAGACGCTGTTCGTGAGCCTCAAGACGGTCGAGGTCCATCTCGGCCGCGCGTACACGAAGCTCGGCATCAAGGGCCGCTCGCAGCTCAAAGCCGCGCTCGCGACCTGAGACCGGTGCCCATATGCGCCGACATTCGGCCAATGTTGCCCGGAGCAACCGCCGGTCGGCTAGAAAGCATCAAGGATGAGATGGGTCGTCAGTCTCCTCGCGTGCGCCGGGGCCGTCCTCGCACTGCCGCAGATGGCCGCGGCGCAACGCGTGCAGCCGGTCGCAGGGCTCGCCGACGTGCCCGACGCGATCGTCGCCGGGCCCGACGGGGCGATGTGGGCGACGCTGCCCGCCGATCCCGGGCGCGTCGTGCGGATGACGCCCGCGGGCGCGGTCTCGTACGCGGCCACGGGCGGGCTCGGCGGGTTCCCGGCCGACCGGCGCCCGGCCGCGCTCGCGCGCCACGAGGGCGACCTGTGGTTCACGCTCGCGGGCGGATCGGGGTCGTTCGCGCGGCTGGGTTCCGCGCCGCTCTCGCTCGCGTACGGCCGGCCGACCGCGTTCGCGAGCGGACCGGACGGCGCGCTGTGGATGACCGTCGACGCCGCTCCGGACGCGATCACGCGCTACACGCCCGGCTCCGGGACCGAGGTCACCCATCCGATCGTGACCGAGAACCCGCGCGCGATCGTCGCGGGCGCGGACGGGGCGCTGTGGTTCACCGCCGCTCCCTGGCTCGGCCGCATGACGACCGACGGGGCCGTCAGCTACCGCTGGGTCGGCGCCGCCCCGACGGCGATCGCCCCCGGCCCGCGCGGGTCGCTGTGGTACGCGCAGAGCACGACGGTGGCATCCGTGCACGATCCCACCCCGTACGCGATCGGCTCGCCGGTCGGCGCGCTGGCCGCCGGGCCGGACGGCGCGCTGTGGGGAGCGGCGCGGGGCGCCATCGCGCGGATCGTCCCCGGCGAAGCCCCGACGGTGATCAGCGAAGGCCTCGATCCCGCGGCGCAGGGCGTGGCGCTCGCCGCGGGGCCGGACGGACGCATGTGGATGGGACTCGACCGCCCGCCGTATCTGGTCCGCGTCACGGTGCCGCCCGTCGTCGGCGAGCCCACGGCGACCGGCGACGCGGTCTCCGCGCCGGTGAACGCCAACGGCGTCGAGGGCCGCGTCAGCGCTGAGCGGCGCGAGGCCGACGGGACGTGGCGCGCGTTCGCCGACGCGCCGCTCGCCGGGGCGACCGCAGCCGTCCCGGCGCGGCTCCCGCTGACCGCGCTGGGGCCGGGAGAGCACGCCGTACGCGTCACGGCGACGACCTCCGCGGGCAGCGCCTCCTCGGAGCCGCTCACGGTCACGCGGGCCGCCGCCCCGCCGGCGGCGCCTGACGGTCCGGTGCAGGGCAGAAGCGTCGCCGTCGGCGTGCTCAGCGGCACGGTCGAGTACCGGGTCCCGCCCTCGACCGACTACGTGCGGCTCACCGGCAGCACGGTGCTCCCGCTCGGCGTCGTGCTCGACACCGAGGCCGGCAAGGTGCGCGTGACCGCGCAGGTGGACGGCCGATCGCAGTCCGGCGACTTCGACGGCGGCAAGTTCCGCGTCAAGCAGACCGCCACCGGGATGACCGAGCTCGCCCTGGCCGGGCCGCTGAGCTGCACCCGGTCCGAGCGCGCCTCGGCCGCCCAGGGCAGCAAGCGCAAAAGGAAGCGCTCGCTCTGGGGCTCTGACCGCGGCGGCTCGTTCCGCACGCGCGGCAACGGCAGCGTGGCGACGGTGCGCGGAACGCGGTGGCGCACGCAGGACACGTGCGCCGGCACCACGGTGTACGTGCGCGAGGGTGCCGTGTCGGTGTGGCCGCGGCGCGGGGGCCGCTCGGTGCTGGTGCGCGCCGGCCAGCGGCTCTTCTCCCCGCGCCCGCGATGATCCGCCTGGCGCGGGCGGCGGGCGCGCTCGTCGCGCTGGTCGTCCTCGTCGCGGCCCTCACACCCGCGCTGGAACGCGCCGAGCTCGCGACGCTCGACGCGCGCTTCGAGCTGCGCGGCACGCAACCCGTCGCCGGGCTGGCCGTCGTGGCCATCGACGAGCGCTCGTTCTCCGAGCTCGAGACGCGCTGGCCGTTCCCGCGCACGCTCCACGCGCAGCTGATCGACCGGCTGCGCGAGGCCGGCGCGCGCCAGATCGTCTACGACGTCCAGTTCACCGAGCCCTCGGAGGACCCGGACGAGGACCTCGCGCTGTACGAGGCGGTGGGGCGCGCCGGGCGCGTGGTCCTCGCGACGGGGGAAGTCGACGACCACGGCCGCACGCGCGTGCTCGGCGGTGACGAGAACCTCGCGCAGGCGGGCGGCGCTCGCGCGGCGGCCAGCACCTTCCCGACCGATCCCGGCGGCGCGATCCGCCGCTACGCGCGCCAGGACACGGGGCTCGCGACGATCCCGGCGCTGGTGGGCGCGCGGTTCGGCCCGACACCCACCGCCGAGCGCGCGCTGATCGACTTCCGCGGCCCGGCGGGCACGATCCCGACGTACTCGTTCGCGGACGTGCTCGAACGGCGCGTGAGCGAGCCGCTGCGCGGCCGGATCGTCGTCGTCGGCGCGACCGCGCCCTCGTTGCAGGACGTCCACCCCACCTCCGCTCCCGGCGACCGCCTGATGCCGGGCGCCGAGCTCCAGGCCAACGCGATCTGGACCGCGCTCGAAGGCAACCCGCTGCGGCCGGTGGCGGGCTGGCTCGCGTTCCTGATCGCCGTGCTGCTCGCCGGCGTGCCCGCGGCCGGCGTGCGCCTCCTGGGCCCGGTGCGCGGGAGCGCGCTCGCCGCCGCGGGAGCCGCGCTGTTCGCGGTCGGCGCGCAGCTCGCGTTCGGCGCCGGGCTCGTTCTCCCCGTCGCCGTCCCGCTCGTCGCGCTCGCGTGCACGCTGGCCACCGCGCTGCTCGTGCGCGCCGTCGCCGAGCGGTCCGAGCGCGCCGCCGTCAGCCGCCACCGCGACGAGCTCGAGGCGGCCGTGCACGCGCGCACCAAGGACCTCGTCGAGACCCAGCTGGAGGTCGTGCTCCGGCTCGCGCGCGCGGCCGAACTGCACGACGACGACACGGGCGAGCACATCGACCGCATGAGCCGCATGTGCGGGGAGGTCGCGCTCGAGCTCGGCCTGCCGCCCACCCGCGCCGACACGATCCGCTACGCCGCGGTCCTGCACGACATCGGCAAGATCGGCGTCCCGGACGAGATCCTGCGCAAGCCCGGCGGCCTGACCATCGAGGAGATGGCGGTCATGCGCCGCCACGTGGTCGAGGGCTCCCTGCTGCTGGAGGGCTCGCCCTCGCCCGTCCTGAAGGTCGCCGAGCTGATCGTCGACACCCACCACGAGCGCTGGGACGGCACGGGCTACCCCAACGGCCTCAAGGGCGAGGAAATCGCGCTCGAGGGCCGGATCGCGGCCGTCTGCGACGTCTTCGACGCGCTCACCCACGAGCGCCCGTACAAGCAGGCCTGGACCGTCGAGCACGCCTGCCAGGAGATCGAGCGCCTGCGCGGCAGCCACTTCGACCCGGCCGTCGCCGACGCGCTGCTGCGGGTGGTCCGCCGCCGGCGCTAGGGGTAGATGTTGGGGTCGCCCGCTGATGAAGCGGGCGTGGGACGCCGGGAGCATCGGCGGCGATGAACCTCCCCACCCCGATCAACCTCGTCGTGCCCGTGGCGGGCTTCGCGACGCACGGCCAGTACGCGCTGGTCGAGGCGTCCGTGGCCGCGGGTACGGAGATCCCCACGCACGTCGCCCACCGCGAGGACGTCGTGCTGCACGTCCTGCACGGCGAGCTCGCCGTCAATGTCGACCGGACGCAGCAGACGGTCACCCAGGGCGCCAGCGTGTCGCTCCCGCGCGGCGTCCCGCGCAGGCTCGTGGCCACGCGCCCGAGCCGCGTGCTCGCCCTGATCGCCCCCGCTGGGCTCGAGCAGGTCCTGAACGTCATCGCCGACCCGGCCACGGACCCCGACGACCGCGCGGCGCTGCTCGCCGTCGGCGGCGTCCAGGCCCTCCCCGCCGCGTGAGCGGGCGTCCGACCCGGATCGTCCTCGTCGACGACCACGTGCTCGTCCGCAGCGGGCTGAAGGCGCTGCTGGACGCGGAGCCCGACCTCGAAGTCACCGGCGAGGCCGACAACGGCGCGAGGGGCGTCGAGGTCGCGCTCGAGCGCCACCCGGACGTCGTGCTTATGGACGTCGAGATGCCCGTCCTGGACGGGATCGAGGCCACGCGCCGGCTGCTCGCCGCCGGCTCGCGCGCTCGCGTGCTCGTGGTCACCAACCATGACGACGACCAGCTCGTGCTGCGGGCGCTGCGGGCCGGCGCGACCGGCTTCTTCCTCAAGGACGCGGCGCCGGACCGGCTCGCGGACGCCATCCGTGTCGTGGCCACGGGCGACACGCTGCTCGCGCCGCCGATCGCGCGCCGCCTGGTGGAGACGCACCTGGGCGAGACGCGCAACCACCTGCTGTCCCGCTTCGACGCGCTCACCGACCGCGAGCGCGACATCGTCCGCCGGCTCGCGCGCGGGCACTCCAACGCCGCGCTCGCGCGGGAGACCGGGCTCACGGAAGCGACGGTCAAGACCCACGTGACGCGCCTGATCACCAAGCTCGGCGTCTCGAGCCGCGTCCAAGTCGTCGTGCTCGCGTACGAGAGCGGCTTCGTGCGACCTGGCCATACGGGGGAGATCGAGCTGTGATTCAGCCTCAAGGACGAGGCCCCGTCACCGTTCGATGGACGCCAGGGCCGGTGAGCGCCCGTACGGTCGCGGACTGGATGTCCCGCCTTCTCGTTCCCCTGATCGCGCTCCTGCTGATCCTCCCCACCTCCGCCCATGCCGCGTTCGCCCCGGCCGGGACCATCGTCGTCAACTCGACCGCCGACACCGGCAAACGCTGCGACGACCCCACCGCGACCGAGTGCACGCTGCGCGGCGCGATCAACACCGCCAACGCCAACGCCGGCCCGGACACGATCACGTTCAGCCTGCTCGGCCCGGCGACGTTCAAGCCGGCCACGGCCCTGCCGGTGATCACCCAGCCCGTGACCATCGACGGGCTCGGCCAGGGCAACGTCCCCACGGTCGAGATCGACGGCAGCCTGATCGCGGAGGACATCCGCCCGACGCTGGTCGCGCGCGGCGCCGTCGCCGAGCCGTTGGACAAGCCCAAGGCCCGCGCCACCCGCGCCGACAACGACGGCGTCATCCGCTTCCTGCGCCCGTGGGGCCTGGACCTGCGCAACGCCGACGGCTCGGTCATCCGCGGCCTGATCATCCACTCCTTCCCCTACACCCAGCTCGGCCTCGACGGCACCGACCGCGCGGTCATCAAGGGCAACTGGCTCGGCCTCACCCGCGATGGCGCGGTCCAGCCGCGCAAGAGCGTCGAGGACCGGCAGATCGGCCTGACGCTCTACAACAGCGCCGAGGCGCAGATCGGGGGCGTCGGCCCCGAGAAGAACGTGATCTCCGGCAACGAGGTCGGGATCGCGCTCATGGACGCCGGCGCCAGCGCCAACACCATCTTCGGCAACTACGTCGGAGCGACCACCGACGGGCGCGGTCGCCGGCCCAACACGGAGACCGGCATTCTCCTCACCGAGCCCGTCGGCCAGGTCGGCCGCGGCACCCAGCAGAACGTGATCGCCGGCAACGTGGTGCTCGGCGACGACGACGAGTCCTGGGGCATCAGCGTCCTCGGCGCCAAGCGCACCGAGATCATCGGCAACTTCATCGGCCTCAGCGCCGCGGGCCTCGCCGAGTCGCCGACCGGCGAGCCGCTCGGCCACGACCTCGGCGTGTTCGTGCACGACTCGCCGGACACGGCGGTCGGCGGCGCCGGCGCGGGCCAGTTCAACCTGATCGCCGGCAACGGCCTCGGGGTCGAGGTCAACGGCGGCTCGCCGCGCACGACGATCACCGCCAACCGCATCGGCACCGACTACGAGGGCAAGCAGCTGGTGCCCGGCTCGGGCAACCGCTTCGGCGTCGCGATCGTCGCCGACGGCGAGAACGAGGCGCCCGCGGACGTGGCCGTCAGCGGCAACACGATCGCCGGCTCGACGGAGATGGGCATGTACGTCACGGGCGGGGCCCAGCGCACGACGATCGCCGACAACCGCTTCGGCACGGACGTCGACGGCGTCAAGAAGCTGCAGAACCAGATCGGCTTCGCGACGGGCCGGCCCACCGGCGGCGGCGAGGCGCCGGACGACCTCACCTTCGGCCCCGGCAACGTCGTCGCGGGCAACAGCACCTACGGCCTGCAGATGCTCGACGGCGAGCGCGCCGCCGTGCGCGGCAACCGGATCGGTGTCAGCGCCGACGGCAAGCCGCTCGGCAACGGCACGGCCGGCGTGCTCGTCCACGCGGACGGCACGCTCGTCGAGAACAACACCGTCTCCGCCAACGCCCAGGGCGTCGTGGTCAACGACCTCGCCGACGCCGTCCACATCCGCCACAACCGCATCGGCACCGCGCCCACCGGCGAGCCGTCCGCGCTCGACTTCGGCAACGGTGGAGCGGGCGTGCTCGTGATGGGCGACGCGTGGAACACGCGCGTCGGCGGCTCCGGGCGCGAGGACGGCAACGTCATCTCCGGCAACGGCCGCGGCGTCCAGGTCCAGGGCGACGCGCGCGAGACCACGATCCGCCAGAACGTCATCGGCCTCGACACGACCGCGACGAAGGCGATCCCCAACGGCGTCGGCGTCTCGCTCGCCGGCGGCCGCGACACGGTCGTCGGCGCGGCGCTCGGCATCGACGGGCGCAACCTGATCGCCCACAACGCCGACGCCGGCATCCGCATCAACAGCGCCAAGGCGTCGGTGATCATCGGCAACTACATCACCGGCAACGAGGGCCCGGGCGTGCGCGTCGACACACGCGTCGCCGACGGCGTGATCGGCCTGCCGGCCGACGCCGGGCCGGAGCGCTTCGACGACGTCAACTGCCGCGACACCCGCTGCAACCGGATCGAGGACAACGCCGGCCCGGGCGTGCGCGTGGAGGCCGCGGGGTCGCGGATCACCGTGCGCGGCAACCGCATGCGCGGGAACGAGGGCCTCGACGTGGACGTCGCCGGCCCCGGCGCCACGGCCAACGACCGTGCGGACCTCGACAGCTGGCCGACCACGCCCAGCGCCCTCGAGATCGTTCCGGCGACCCTGGACAAGCCGCGGCACATCGCCGGCCGGCTCGACCGCTCCGATCCGCGCGCGACGCTGATCGACGTCTACGGCTTCGCGTCGGCGGACGCGCTGCAGATGCGCCCGCGCGGCGGCGAGTACATCGCCACCGTCTCCCCCGCCGCCGACGGGACCTGGGAGCTCGAGACCGACAAGCCGTACGCCGCCTACGGCGCGGTGATGACCGACGAGCACGGCGCCACCGGCGAGCTGTCCCCGCTGTGCGGCAACGACACCGACGGTGACGCGCTGTGCGACAGCTGGGAGACGATCGGCCTCGACTACGACGCCGACGGCCGCCCCGAGCTCAACCTGGCCGACCACGGCGCGCAGGTCGGCAAGCCGGACCTGTTCGTCGAGATCGACTGGCAGGCCGGCCGCAAGCCGCACATGGCCGGGCTTATGAAGGTCAAGGAGGCGTTCGAGCTCGCGCCCCGTCCGATCAACCTGCACACGGCCACCGACGAGCAGGTCCCGGGAAGCGAGCCGATCGAGACGGTCGAGCGCGCGGCCGGACGCTACGACGACATTGTCGATCTCACCCGCGGCGACACGCCGTGCGGCGGCTTCTTCGGCACCGAGGAGGACCGCGGCGCCGAGGACTGCGAGGCGCGCCTGGCCGCGCGCAAGCTCGCGTTCCGGCACGCGATCTTCGGGCGCGCCCACGTCCGTGGCGTCGACGGCGTGGCCGACCCGGGCCACGACGCCTTCCTGGTGACGCTCGGCGAGGTCAGCCAGCAGGACATGATCGTCGCGGGCGGCAAGGGCGAGTTCGGCTGCAACGGCCAGTACGACGCGTGCGTGGCCGAGAACGAGGCCGCCACCTTCATGCACGAGCTCGGGCACACGCTCGGCCTCTGGCACGGCGGCCTGGAGCCGCACGAGAACCACGAGCCGAACTACCTGTCGATCATGAACTACCTGTTCATCACCCGTTCCGCGCTCAACCAGCGCCCGCTGGACTACTCGCGCAAGACGGCGGTGGCCCGCGACGAGGCGGCGTTCGACGAGGGCTTCGCGTTCTTCGACGAGTATCCGCAGCGGGCGGTCGAGCCGTGGAAGGAGACGCTCGTCACCAAGTACGACGCGCGCCGCGACTGGTGCAAGGTCGTCAGGGTCGGCGTGACCGAGTCCCCGGTCCAGGTCGATGACGACCCTGCGGTCGAGACCGTCGCCATGGGCCTCAACGACGTGGACGTCACGGCGGATCCGAACGGGCCTGAGGCCTGCCAGAAGCCCGAGAACCACACGGCCCTCACCGGCATCGACGACTGGTCGCGGCTGCGCTACTCGCGCCACGGGCTGCGCGGCTGGGACGACGACGTCTACACCGTCAGCGACGTGCACGAGGGCGCGGTCTCGAACGCGACCGAGCTCGCGGCCGCGATCGACGGCGACGATGACGGCGTCTACGACGACAAGGACGTCTGCACCGCGGTGGCCGACCCCGGTCAGGAGGACGCCGACAAGGACGGTCTCGGCGACGCGTGCCTGCAGTTCATCACGCAGCGCGACGTGGAGCTGACGCTCAGCACCGCTTCGGCCAACCTGCCGCTCGGCGAGCAGCGGACGGCCGAGATCGTCGTGCGCAACACCTACCCGAAGCCGGCGACCGGTGTCGTCGTCGCGATCGCGCCGCCCGCCGGCGTGAGCGTCGACACGCCGCGCTGGGAGGTCGGCGAGATCCCCGTTCGTGGCGAGAAGACGCTGACCGTCAAGCTGACCGGCACGGCCGTCGGCCGCGGCGACCTCACCGCCGAGGTCGTCGCGCTCAACGAGCCCGACTTCGACACCGAGGACCACAAGGCCGCCAAGCGCCTGACGGTGTTCGAGCCCGGCGTCGTCCCGGCGGTGTCGCTGCGGCCGTGGACCGCGCGCGAGGGCGACGACGGCACCGAGACGACCCGGGTCAAGGTCGAGCTCGAGGGCTCGACCGGCATGACCGTCGAGGGCCGGCTGCGGTCCGTCGGCGGCACCGCGACGGCGGGCGAGGACTACGACCCGGTCGACGTCCCGGTCTCGATCGCGCCGAACACCAGCGAGGCGTTCGTCGACCTCGAGCTCTACAGCGACACGCGCGACGAGGCGGACGAGACGATCGAGCTCGAGCTCAGCGGCGTCGACGGCGCGCAGCCCGAGACGGTGCGCGGCGTGGTCACGATCGCCGACGACGACGATCCGCGCCGGCCGGGCCAGCTGGCCTACCTCGGCTGCATCTCGCGCGACTACGGCGCGGGCGACTCGTGCGACCAGCGCGAGCCCAAGCTCGTCGCGCCGCGCGGCGAGAAGGCGCTCAGCACCGACGGTCGCTTCCTGTGGGTCGCCGACCAGAAGGCCATCGTGCGCCTCACCCGTGACCCCGCGACGGGCGCCCTCGGCGACGCCCGGTGCTGGGGCACGATGGAAGGTCCGGCGCGCGGTTGCGCGTCGCTGGGCGAGCTCGACCTCCAGCCGCAGGACCTGTTCCTCACGCCTGACGGCAAGCAGCTGATCGTGTCCGGCGGCACCTGGGACCAGGAGGGCAACCCGTATCCGGGTCTCCTCTCGCTCGCGCTGGACGCGAACGCCGAGCCGACGCTCACCGGGTGCGTCGGCATGGGCGCGCCCGGCTGCGACACCCGCATGCGCAGCGACGCGCCGATCCTCTCCCCGGACGGCCGGTTCCTGATCACGGTCCCGGCCGGGGTCAAGCGCAGCTTCGGCGAGATCCGGGTCTACCCGCTGCACAACGGCAAGCTCGAGCCGGCCGTGCGCTGCTACGCGCATCCCGCCGAGAACAAGCCGTGCGAGCCGCTCACGGTCGCGCTCGAGAGCGAGCCGTGGATGGCCTTCTCGCCGGACGGCAGGACGCTCGCCGTGCGGTCCAGGGATCACCTCGCGCTGCTCGGCTGGGACGAGGCGACCGGGACCCTTTCGCAGGACGGCGGCTGCGTGCGCGACGAGGGACGCTGCCGGCCCGCGACCGAGTGCCGCCGCGTCGGCAGCGAGTTCGTCTGTGACGCGCCGCCGCCATGGCTGGACGGCTGGGGACCGGTGCGCTTCGCGCCGGACGGGCGGGCGCTGTACGTGGCCGCCCAGCGCGGCGAGCGCGTGACGGCGCTGCCGCGGGTCGCGGACCGGACGTGGTCGTTCGACGCCTCCATGTGCGTCGGCAACGTGCGCTCCGACTGCGCGGTCAAGACCGACGTCGTCGACAAGGCGACCGAGATCATCACCTCGCACGACGGCGGCGACGTGTACGTCACCGGCCCGCCGGGCGGCGTGGTCTCGCTGACCGCGGACAAGGTCACGGGTGGGCTGTCGGCGCCGCGCTGCACGCTCGTGTGGGGCGGGACCGCGTCCTGCCCGGAGACGACCGGCGGTGGAGCCCGGCCGCAGCGCGGGCCCGGCAACCTGATGCTGGACCCGACCGGCCGTGACCTCTACACGTCGGGCACGATCAGCGGCAACCACTACGCGATCGCGCGCCTGCTGCGCACGTCGCGGCCGCCGGGCGCCGAGAACCGCGCGCCGATCTGCACCGACGCGGATGCCTCGGCGCGTCCGGGCGAGACGGTGCAGCTGACGCTGCGCTGCGCCGACCCCGACGGCGATCCCGTCACGGTGCGGGTCACCAGCGGCACCGGCGAGCTCGCCGGGACGCGGTTGAAGGTCAAGGCCGGCACGACCGCGGGCGTGCAGACCACCGGCTTCCGGGCTTCCGACGGGCGGGCCGACTCGCCCGAGGCGTTCGCGCGGGTGACGGTCGGCAACCCGCCGGCCTGCGCCGACGGCGCCGTGCAGGTGCAGCGGCGCGGGAGCGTGGCGCTGCCCTTCAGCTGCGACCGCGGCACGATCGAGATCGTCCAGCACCCGTCCAAGGGCGGCGTGCAGGGCACGACCTTCGTCTCCGACGGCCACGACGGCGCGGACGCCGTCCAGTACGTCTCCTACGACCCGGACACGGGCGTGCGCTCGAACGTCGCGACGATCGCGATCACCGTGCTGGCGCCTCCCCCGCCACCCGAGATCGTCGAATTCGGCACCGCTTCGCTCGAGAACGACCGCGGCGGCACCAGCCAGGGCTGCTCGGGCAGGTCGTGCCGGCCGAGCGACGGCGGCGAGCTGCCGTTCCCGATGCGCTGCAACGGCTCGCCGACGCAGACGCCCGGCACCTGCTCGGGCACGCTGGAGGCGTGCAACACCAGCGGCTGCTCGCGCCGCGCGGGCGGCACCCGCGCCGCGAACTCCGCCGCCGCGAAGAAGGCGACGCTCGGCACCGCCAAGTTCTCGATCCCGGTGGGTCAGAGCAGGACGGTCAAGCTGCGCCTGAACAAGGCCGCGCGCAAGACGCTGGCCAAGAAGGGCACGCTCAAGCTCAAGATCCACACGACGGTGAAGCTGCCGACGGGGCAGACGGTCAAGAGCGCGCGCACCCTCACGGTCAAGAAGCCGCTGGCGAAGAAGCGGTCCAAGCGGAGCTAGGGGTCAGACGACGGGGCGGCGCGCAGGACGCGCGCCGCCCCGTGTGGGAGCCGGTCAGCCGCGCGGGTTGCGGCCGTCGCCGCACGGCGACGCGGTGCCGGTTGCGGCCTCGTCGAGCGCGCCGACCTGGTGGCGGAAGTCGCCGGGCAGCACGACGGCCGCCTGCAGCGCCACCTCGGTCCCCGCTCGCACCCGCTCCCCCGGGCGCGGGCACTGGGCGACCACGCGCAGCAACGTATCCGGCGCGCCCGCGGGCGCCCACGGCTCGGTCTCCTCGTCGCCCAGGCAGGCCGTGGTGTAGACGAGCTCGCTCGCGAGCACGCGCTGTGACGCTTCGGGCACGGGCAGGTCGATCAGCTCCGGCACGTTGACGTCGCCGTCGAGGGTGAGGCCGCGCGCGGTTTCGCGGCACGTCTTCTCCGGCTGGGCGGGTGGCCCGTCGACGCAGGCGCCGGGAAAGCGCCGCTCGACGTAGGCGGTGTTGGGCGGCGTGGGGTTGATCAGCGAGACGCGCACGCAGGAGGCGCCGAGCTCCGTGCGCCCCAGGTACACGCCCACGCCGGCGAGCTGGGTCCGGCTGCGGCTGATGCGCTCGGCGAGCTGGGCGCGTTGCTCGTAGCCCGGGGTGGCGCTCGCGCGGGGCGCGGGCGCCTGTGCGTCGTCCTCGGCGCGCGTGTAGACGACCGCCGCCGCGAGGGCGGCGAGCGCCGCGGCGAGGATGACCAGCGCGACCCGCATACGGATCGGCGTACCCGATTTGCCGCCCTTGACTGGCTAACGACGTTAGCTACACTAATGTCTAACACTATTAGCCAGGGAGCCAGAAATGACTGCGATGACCATCGACTCGAAGCCCGCCGGCCGCCGCGCGCTGGACGCGGTGTGGGCGCTCGCCCTGCTCGCCTTCCTCGTGTTCGAGGCGGTCAAGCACGGGCTGTGGCTCCCGGCCGTGATCGGGATGCTCGCGCCGGACGTCGCCCTCTTCGGCGGCATGAGCCAGGGGCGGCTGAACCCGCGCGCCGTGCCGCTGTACAACGTGCTGCACATGTACTGGGGTCCCGTGACGCTGATGGCCGTGGCCGCGACGGGCGTGATCGCGCTCGGCTGGTTCGTGCTCGGCCTCGCGTGGGCGGCCCACGTCGCCGTCGACCGCGCCCTCGGCTACGGCCTGCGCGTCAAGGACGGGTTCCAGCGCGGTGGCTGACACCCCGCGCCAGCGTGAGATCCTCGCCGCGGCCCGGGCGCTGCTCGCGGCCGAGGGCGAGGCCGCGCTGACCGTCGCCCGGATCGCGCAGGCGCTCTCGATCAAGGCGCCGTCGCTGTACAAGCACTTCGCGGGCAAGCGCGCGATCGAGGTCGGGCTGATCGCGCAGGGCTTCGCCGAGCAGGCGGAGGCGCTCGAGCGCGTCGGCACCGACCTCGTGGAGCTCGGGCGCGTGTACCGCGCGTTCGCCCTGCGCGAGCCCGCCCTCTACCGCCTGATGACGGACGGCCCGCTCCCCCGCGCCGAGCTGCCGGACGGGCTGGAGGCCCGCACGGCGGCGCCGCTCGTCGCCGCGGTGGGCGGCGACCCGGACCGCGCCCGCGCGGCCTGGGCGTTCGCCCACGGCATGGTCACGCTCGAGCTGGCCGGCCGCTTCCCGCCGCACGCCGACCTCGACGAGGCGTGGCGTGTCGGGCTGAGCGCGTTCGCGCCGCGCTAGCGCTGCGTCCAGAAGGAGGTCTTCTTGGCCGCGCCGGCCTTGGTCAGGCCGAGGTGCAGGTGGTCGCGGTGAGCGACCGTCTTGTTGACGTGCGTGCGCAGCTTGCCGCGCTTGGACAGGCACGGCGAGTACGGGCGGAACGAGGCCATGCCGGCGCCCCAGTAGCTGCAGTCCCAGATGATCTCCTCGACGCCCATGCGGCGCGCGAGCGCCTGCGGCTGGCCGAGGCGGTCCGGGGCGAGAAAGAGCGCGATCAGCTTCTCGGCGGCGCGGCGCTGGAGGGGGACGTCGACGTCCAGCGCCCAGTCGACGGCGCGCCCCTCGGCGTGCAGCGAGGCCGAGCGCTTGCCCCACTTCTCGCAGCGGTAGGTGCCCCAGAATGCGCCTTCGGCGTGGCGCGTGAGCCACGCCACGAACGCGGTCATGCCGGGCTTCCGGCGCGCCGAGCACTTGGTCGCGGGGTCGTAGGTCGAGTCCTCGAGCGGGAGCTCGGCGAGCGCGTCGGCGGGATTGTGAGAGACGGCGGTGTAGGCGACGGGCGACTCGTAGGCGCGCGCCGCGGCGGGCGCGCTCAGGCCGAGGACGACGACGAGCGCGAGCAAGCGGGCCAGCATGCCTTTGCATCGGCATGCCGGCGCCGAAGCTCAAATCCAGGTCCAGGGCCGGTGCGCCTCGTGCGCGGCGGGAAGCGCGCTGATCAGCAGCAGGGCGACGATCGTGGCGCGCCGGGGCAGCATGGGCAGCTCGGGCATCGACCACAGGCCCGCGAGCGCGCGAACGAGCACGACGAGCGCCAGCGCTCCGCCGAAGTACTCGGCCCACGCGAACAGCACGTACGGCCACACGTCGACGGCGAGGTTGCCCTCGACGTGCCGCACCGCCTCGACGTACAGCACCAGCCCGGCCACGCCCGTCGCCGACAGCCCCAACAGCCCGACGGGACGCCCGGTGAGCAGCGCGCGAAACGTGGCGGCGACGCCGGCGACGACGGCGCCGAGCAGCCCCGCGAGGGCGAAGGCCCCAGCGGCGGTGAGCGGCTCCACGGCAGGCGGCTCCAGCAGCCGCGCGCTCGTGAGCCAGCCGAAGGCGAGCGCCGGTAACGACAACCCGACCAGCACGCGCATCGCGATCCGCATGGACTGAGTATGTCGCGGCCGTGCCGGGGGAGCGTCGGGTCGCTCCCCCGGCCGGCGGCGGTCTCCGCCTGCGTTGAAGGCGCCGGGCAGCGCCGCTGGTCAGACGGCGGAACGGCGGGGGCACACGGAGGGGGCTACACCTCTATAGACGCGCGACGCCGCCGGTCTGTGACCGCGCGGGTCTTCTTCCGGACCGCAGCGTCAGGTGATCGCCGCCCGCGTAGGCGCCGAAGTCCGACGGCGCGAGCGTCCACCCTCCGCGCTCACGCCAGGTGCCGCAGAAGTAGCGCCAGCCGCGGACGCCCCAGGTGAGCACGTCGACGTCGCGGACGATCGCGCGCAGCGGCGCGATCACGCCCGGCTCGCCGGCCGCCCAGGCGAAGAACGCGTGCTCGTGGGTGCCGACCGGCGTGCGGGCCAGGTGGTCCCACAGGTCGGCGTCGTCGAGATGAACACGCACGTGGTCGATCGCCGACCAGTCCTGTACAGCCGGAAACCATGGAAGCGTGCACACGAGCGCGTCGTGCGTCTGGATCCAGTCCTGAATGTGTCCGGCCGTGACGTGCATGCGGATCCCACCGTACACTCAATGCTCATGGAGCGGTCCGCTGCAGCCGCTCGGCCAGCTCCTCGATCCGCTCGTCGGGCCGCACAACGGTCAGCGCCACCGTCTCGACCCCGAGATCCAGCTCGAGCCCGCCCTCGACGACGTGCACGGCCTTGATCCACGAGCGGTGCGCCGACCACTCGCGCGGCGGCCGGCGCGGCTCACGGTTCAGCAGCAGCAGGCGGCGGTCGGTGAGGACCAGCAGGCCGCTGAAGTCGCGCACGGCCGACGCGATCAGCTCTACCTTCTCGTCCGGCTCGAGCTGCTCGGGCAGCGCGACGATGCTCGCGTCGAGCTCGAGCGTGCGCCAGCGGCCGAGTGCGGCCCGCGCGGCCGCGCGCACGTCCTCGGCGGCCATGGACGGTGCCTCGTGCCCGGGCAGGTGGCGGCGCGCGGCGTCGACGAAGCGCGCGTACTCGTCCGGCGGGCCGAGCGCCGCCAGGCGCACCTCGCGCTCGCCGAACGTGAGCCGCAGCGACATGCCCGAACCACCCGTCTCGACGGCCGTCAGCTCTCGCCACGGGAAGCGCACGTCGCGCGCGCGGCCCATCACCCATGGGCGCCGCAGCAGCTCCAACCCTGCGGGAGAGGCCGCCGCGAGCCAGCCGCGGCCGCGCCACAGCCCGCTCGTCACGGCGTCGATCGGCTGCAGCGCGAAGCGGGTGGCGAGCGCCTTGGCGGCGCGGCCCTGCCCCCACCGGTAGACGCGCAGCCGGGTCCGGAGCTCCTCGACGGTCGCCACAGCGGCGGCGAGTCTACTGGTGGCGCAGGACGAGGATCGCGGTGTCGTCCTCGGTGGTGCCGGCGTGCGCGGTGGCCGCGGCGCCGATCGAGTCGGCGATCTCCCCCGCGCTCAGTCCGCGCGGCCCGGCTTCGGCCAGCAGCGCCGCCAGGCGCTCCTCGCCGAACAGGTCGCGACCGCGACGGGCCTCGGTCACGCCGTCGGTGTAGAGCACCAGCGCGTCACCGGGGTGCAGCTGCGCCTCGACGTCGGTGATCCGCAGGTGCTCGAGCAGGCCGAGCAGCGGCCCCGTGGTCGGCAGCTCGTCCACCTCCCCCGAGGCGCGCGCGATCAGGCCCGGCGGGTGCCCGGCGAACGCGGCCGTGACGGTGCCGTCCGGGCGCAGCAGCACGCAGCCCGCGGTGACGAAGCGCGACGCCTCCCGCCCGACCTCGGCGACGATCGCGTCGTGCAGGGCGAACAGGATGTCCGAAGGGCTCTCGCGGTGCTGGGCCTGCGCGCGGATGGTGTGCCGGGCGAGCCCCGTCAGCGCGGCGGCCTCGGCGCCGCGGCCGCAGACGTCGCCGATCACCATCAGCCAGTCCTCGCCGCGCGGGAAGACGTCGTAGAAGTCGCCGCCGACGTCCATCGCGCGCGCGCCGGCGTTGTAGCGCGCCGCGAGCTCCGCGCCCGGGATCTCGGGCAGCGAACGCGGCAGCAGCCCGTCCTGCAGCGTGGTCGCGATGTGGTGCTGGTGCTCGTACAGGCCGGCGCGCTCGAGCGCCTGCGCGCACTGCTGGGCCAGCGCCGCGAGCAGGTTGCGGTCCGCGTCCGGCAGCGGCTCCTCGCCGCCGAAGGCGACGGCCAGCGCGCCCAGGCGGTTGCCGTAGGCGACGAGCGGCACCGCCGCCCAGCTGCCCCCGCCGTTGCCGCGGAAGACCTCGACCAGCTCGGGGTTCGTCCGCGCCAACGCCTGCTCGTCGCCGAAGGACGCCTCCCCGGTGCGCGCGGCGTGCGCGATCGGCATCTCGGCGTCGAACGGCAGCGCCGCCAGCCGCGGCTCCACCTGCGGCAGCGTCGTGTGCGCGAGCTGCAACCAGCGCCGGCTCTCGTCCCAGAGCCACAGCGTCGCGTCGCGCGCGCCGAGGTGCGCGCGCAACGCGTCGGCGACGGCCCGCACGACCTCGACGCGGGTGAGCGCCTGCGAGAGCGCGACGCCGATCTCGCTGAGCAGCCGCAGCCGGTTCTCCGCCCGGCGCACGCGCAGCAGCGCGCGGGCGGTGGCGACCAGCACGGACGGGTCGACCGGCTCGGTCAGGTAGGCGTCGGCGCCGCTCTCGAGCCCGTACACGCGCGCGGCGTCGTCCACGTGCGACTGCGAGCGCTGCAGCACCGGGATGTGGCGGGTGCTCTCGTCCTCCTTGAGCCGGCGGCAGACGTCGAAGCCGTTGATGTCGGGCAGGTGGACGTCGAGCACGATCAGGTCCGGGTCGCGCGCGGCCAGCTCGAGGCCCTGCGTGCCGGTCTCGGCCTCCCACACGTCGAACTCGGGGCGAGCGAGGTAGCGGCGGATCGCGTAGCGGTTCTCGGGGCTGTCGTCGACGACGAGCACCGTTGCCGGCGCCGGCGTCATTCCCCTTGCCCTGGCAATGAGGCGACGCGCCAGAACTCGTGCAGGCTGAGCACGATCCGGCGCAGCTCCGTGTAGTCCAGCGGCTTGCTCAGGTACGCGTTCGCGCCGGCGTCGTAGGCGGCGTCGACGTCCTCCTCGCGCGAGGACCCGGACAGCACGATCACGGGCACCGCGCGCACGCGCCGGTCGCGCTTGAGCGCGGCCAGCACGTCGATACCGCGGATGCCGGGCAGATTGAGGTCGAGGAGAATCAGCGCCGGGCGGCGGTCCCGCCCTTCGAGCAGGCCGGCGAGCGCTTCCTCACCGCTGACGTAGCGCTTGACGCCGTCGTACGCGGTCGTCTCGCGCAGCACGCGGGAGAGCGCCTCGAAGTCCTCGTCGCTGTCCTCGATGACGGCGAGCGGTTGCAGGGCGCGGGCTTCCATCAGTCTCCCTCGAGGGTAAAGCAGAAGCTCGAGCCCTCCCCCGGAACCGAGCGCTCGAGCCACAGCCGGCCGCCGTGGCGCTCGGCGATCCGGCGGGCGATCGTCAGCCCCGCGCCGGTGCCGCCGCCGTAGGCGTCACGCGCGTGCAGGCGGCGGAAGACGTGGAAGATCGAGTCGTGGTGCTCGGGCGCGATGCCGATCCCGTTGTCGCTCACGCACACGACGCCGTCCCGCGCGGTGACGCTGATCCGCGGCTCATCCGGGCTGTACTTGACCGCGTTGCCGAGCAGGTTCACGAGCGCCTGGCGCACGCGGATGCGGTCTCCGCGCAGCGGCATGTCTGCGCCGCTCACCGTGATCGCGGGCTTGGTCGCGAGCAGGTCGAGCGCGTCCTCGAGCACGTCGCCGACCGTGAAGTCGGTCACGTCGAGGTCGGCGCGGCCGATCCGCGAGTACTCGAGCAGGGAATCCAGCAGCGAGGCCATCCGCTGCGACAGGCGATGGATGGTCGCGAGCCGCTCGCGCGCCTCCGCGTCGAGCGCGTCCTCGTAGTCCTCGACCAGGAACGTCGTGAAGTTCGAGATCCCGCGCAGCGGCTCCTTGAGGTCGTGCGCGGCGACGTACGCGAACGCGTCGAGCTCCTCGTTGGAGCGCGCGAGCTCGGCGTTCAGCGCGGCCAGCTGCTCGGCGCGCGTGATCAGGAAGGTGCCGAGCGCGCTGCGCAGCTCGGCGACCGACTCGATCTCGGCCGTCGTCCACGGCCGGCTCCGGCCCTCGACGGACTCGGCCCAGGTGCGGAACGAGCCGTCGGGGTTCAGCCGGTCCGGATCCTTGACCGCGAGGCTCTTGGGCGCGTGCGCCCACTCGATCTCGTGGACGTACTCGCTGCGGAACCAGACGACGTGGTTGCCGCGCGCGACGGCCAGCGGCGCGGCGAGCACGCCGGGCATCGGGCCCTCGAAGCTGTCGGTGGCGAACACGTCGGCGCCTTCCAGCCCGTCCAGGATCCCGGCCACGTCCTCCGGCGTCTCGCCCACGAGCCGCAGGTCGCCGTCGATGCGGATCGCGGCGCCTTCGGCGTCGCACACCGCCAGCAGCTCCTCGCCCGCCTGCTCGAGCCCGTCGAGGATGCTCGAGGACGCCGCCACGCGGTCAAGCACGGCCGAGCGGTGCGTGCCGAGCGCGGTCTGGCGGCGGCTGACCTCCAGCTGCTCGAGCGCGTCCAGCTGCATCGAGCACACGATCCCGATCAGCTCGCAGGTCGCGCGCACCTCGTGCGGGACGAACAGCGGGCCGCTGTAGTGGTGGCCGGAGATCAGACCCCACAGGCGCCCGCCGACCGACAGCGCGATCGACATCGACGCCGTCGCGCCCATGTTCTTCAGATAACGGATGTGGATCGGCGAGACCGCGCGCAGCACGCCGCCGGACAGGTCCAGCCACTCGCCCGTGAGGGGGTTCACCAGCGGCTCGAGCGGCGTGGCCGGCGTCTGCACGTCGTGGATGAAGCGCAGCCGGTTCTGCAGGAACAGCGCGCGCGCCTGCGGCGGGATGTCGCCGGCGGGATAGTGCAGGTGCAGGAACGCGTCGAGCCCCTCGCGCTTCTCCTCGGCCACGATCACGCCGTGGTCGTCGGCCTCGAAGCGGTAGACCCAGACGCGGTCCGAGCCCGTCAGGTCACGCACGATCCGGGCGGCGCTCCACAGCAGCTCGTCGACCGCGGGCGCGTGCTGCAGGAGCGTGAGCGCCCGCGCGACGTCTTCCTGGTAGCGCGTGAGGCTCGCGGCTCCCGGCCCGACGGGTTCGATCTCGACCACGAGCACGTTGTCGGCGGCGCGGTAGGCGTACACGTCGAGCCCGCGGACGCGCAGCGGGCGCAGGTTCGGGGTCGCCTCCTCGGCGCGGGCGCGCAGCGGCTCGATGACGTCGGCTCCGAGCAGGTCGGCGAGCAAGGCGCCGAGCACGGGGCGCCCGAAGTGCTGGGCGGCGTTGCTGGAGGCCTGCACGACTTCCAGGGTGTGTTCGTCGGCCGCGAGCAGTGCGCCGTGGCTCTGGATGCCGCCCGGCGTGCGGATGGGCTCCCGGTGACAGTTCTCGAGGTTGACCGGCGTCCCGGGCTCGAGCAGCACGTGCTGGTCGGTCACCGACACAACCAGGCCTCCATGTCCTCGAAGGTCGCGATCGCGGCCGTGGGTGGGACCGGCGCGTGGCGCTCGACATGCGCGCCGAACGCGCGCCAGCGCGGCGCGATCCCGCGGCGGGCGAAGAACGCGCTGCGCAGCCCGAGCCGCTGGTCGACCATGCGGCCGATCACGGCGCCGCCGAGCGCGGAGCCCTCGAGCACATAGAGCACGCCGAGCGCGTCGTGCAGCGAGCCGACGCGCGGCAGCCGGGTCGCAGTTGGCAGCTTCGCGACATCGCCGCCGAGCGCGGCGATGTCGCGCGCGAGCAGCGGATGGCGCGGCGTGAACGGGCCGGCGAACGGCGCCAGCGTCTCCTCGATCGGCCGGTGGAAGCCGTAGAAGCGCTCCAGCAAAGCGCGGTAGGCCGTGCGCGACCGCAGGTGGCGCGCAACGTCCACGCGGCGCTCGAGCCGCTCGTGGTGCGCGGCGGTCGCCACCTTCAGCTCCTCCATGGCCGAGGTCACAGGGTGGCCGACGATAGCGGCAAGGCCGCCACGATCGTCGTGCCTCGTCCCGGCGGGCTGACGAAGCTCAGCGTGCCGCCGAGCGCCTCCGCGCGGTCGCGCAGGCCGAGCAGTCCGGTGCCACCGGCGGGGTCGGCGCCGCCGCGCCCGTCGTCGGAGATCGAGCAGCGGACGACGCCGCCGTCCTGGACGATCGTGACGGAGGCGGTGGACGCGTGCGCGTGCTTGGCGACGTTGGTCAGCGCCTCGGACGCGATGTAGTACGCGGTGGCTTCGATCGTCTCGGGCAGGCGCTCGTCCGGGACGTCGAGCGTGACGGGCAGCTCCAACCGCTCGACGAGCGCCTCGAGCGCGCGGGCGAGGCCGTGATCGACGAGCAGGGCCGGGTGCAGGCCGCGGGCGATCTCGCGCAGCTCGGCCAGGCCGGCGTCGAGCTCCTTCGCGGCCTCCTCGAGCAGGCCGGGCACCATCTCGGGACGCCGCTCCAGCACCGCGCGCGCCGTGCGCAGCTGGAGGGCGACGCTCACCAGCCGCGACTGCGCACCGTCGTGCAGGTTGCGCTCCAGCTTGCGCCGCTGGTCGTCGCCGGCCTTGACCAGGCGGGCGCGGGAGGCGATCAGGTCGCTGCGCGCCTGGGCGGACGCGACGGCGAGCGAGACGAGCTCGGCGAAGTCGCCGAGGCGGTTCTCGGTGTCGGGCGGGAGCACCTGCTCGCTGGCGATCGCGACGGCGCCCCACAGCACACCGCTCACGACGATCGGGGCCGCGGCCGTCGAGCGGTAGCCGTAGCGGAAACGCTCCGCGGCGCTGCTGCCGCCCCAATCGTCGATGCGCGCGGGCGCGGACGTGCGCGCGACCTGCGCGAGCGCGGAACCGTCGTCGAGCGGGAGCTTGGTGCCGAGCGGCAGCACGTCCGCGCTGTCGCGGTTGTGACGGCCGACCATCTCGGCCGTGCCGTCGCCGACGTAGCGCACGACCGCGGTGGCGTTGACCTGCAGCACGCGCGCGACCTCCGCGCTCACGCTGACGAAGATCCGCTCCGGCGTGGCCTCGGACGCGACCAGCGTGGCCACGCGGCGCAGCGCCTTGTGCTCGTTGGCGACGCGGCTGACCTCGATCAGCTTGGCCTCCGGGTCGCCCTCGAGCGCGCTGTCGCGGTTGGACTCGCGGTCGGTGAGATCGATGCCGGTGGTGATCAGGCCCGTGCCGTCCATCACCTGGTTCGACCACGCGATCAGCCGCCGGCCGCCGTCCTTGGTCCGCCAGTGGCCGACCTGCGGGCTCGACGTCCCCGTGCGCCAGACGAAGGCGAGGAAGTCGCTGAACGCCTCGCGCTCCTCGGACGGGATCACGAAGTCCTGCGCGAGACGGCCCAGCACCTCGTTACGGGAGTAGCCCGTGGCGCGCTCGCACGCCTCGTTGAAGAGCAGGATCCGGCCCTCGCGGTCCATCACGCAGACCAGCGACTGGGTCGTCTCCGTGAGGATGCGGGCGAAGGAATCTCCGAGCTGGAGCTCTGAGGGCGGCGAGGACTCGTCCATCGGGGCCCGATGACGATATCTGCGCAACGGTTCACGCCGGTTTCGGGGGTGAGAACGGCTCAGTACGCATGTCCACCCTCCGAACATCTCGCCTTGGGAGGCAAGGCCCGTGCTGCGTTTAGAAGACCGCTCATGCCGCCGACCTGCTCTTGACCGGTCTGCTGTAGTTCGCCGCCCTTGGGGTCGGCCGGAGTCGAAGAGGTCGTGGACCGGATCGGCTTCGGCCGCTTCCAGCGCCGTCTGCTGCTCGCGTGCGGGGTGACGTGGGCGGCGGACGCCGCGGAGCTGCTCGCGATCGGCTTCGCGCTGCCCGGCGTCCGCGAGGACTTCGGGCTCGACGCGACCGAGGCGGGCTACGTCGCCGCTGCCGCGTTCGTCGGGATGCTGCTGGGCGCGACGTTCTGGGGGACGATCGCGGACCGGATCGGCCGCCGCCGCGGCTTCCAGCTCACCGTGCTGGTGTTCGCGGTGTTCGGGACGGCGTCGGCGTTCGCGCCTTCGGCGGAGTGGCTGATCGCGGCACGGCTGGCGGCCGGATTCGGGCTCGGCGGCGCACTCCCGCTCGACTTCTCGCTGATGAGCGAGTTCCTGCCGCGACGCAACCGCGGGCGCTACCTCGTGCTGCTCGAGAGCTTCTGGGCGATCGGCACGCTGGCGGTCGCGATCGCCGCCTACCTGCTCGTGCCTGACCACGGCTGGCGGCCGCTGCTCGCGCTCTCCGGGATCGCCGCCTTCCTCGTGCTGTGGATCCGCTCGCGCGTGCCCGAGTCGCCGCGCTACCTGGTCGCGGCCGGGCGGCCGGAGGAGGCGCGGGACGTGCTGGCGCGGGTCGCGCGCGAGAACGGTGTGGCGTTCGAGGTGCCGCCGCTGGAGGCGCCGGCGCCGACGGCTTCGGTGGGCGTGAGCGCGCTGTTCGTGCCCGCGCTGCGCCGCGCCACCTTCGTGCACTGGGGCTGCTGGCTGCTGATCGGCCTCGCCTACTACGGGCTGTTCGTCTACCTGCCGACGATCTTCGTCGAGCGCGGCTTCTCCTTCGTGCGCTCCTACGAGTACTCCGTGATCCTCGCGCTGGCCCAGGTCCCGGGCTACCTGACCGCCGCCTGGCTGGTGGAGCGCTGGGGCCGGCGACCGACGCTGGTCGTGTTCCTGGCCGCAAGCGGCGTCTTCACGCTGCTGTTCGCGGTCGTCGACTCGACCTTCGCGATCGTGGCCGCTGCGTGCCTGATGAGCTTCTTCGCGCTCGGCGCGTGGGCCGCGCTGTACGCGTTCACGCCCGAGTCCTACCCGACGCTGGTGCGCACGACCGGCATGGGCTGGGCGAGCGCGATGGCCCGGATCGCGGCGACCGCGGTCACGCTGCTGGGCGCGACGATCATCGCGGGCTCACTCGGCGGCGCGCTGGCGATCTTCGGCACGGCGTTCCTGCTCGCCGCGGCCGTCGCGTCGTTCGGCGCGGAGACCCGCGGGCGGCCGCTTCAGGCCTGACGCATCGCTTCGGCCAGCGCCGCGTCCTGATACGGGCCGGGCGCCTGGAGCGCCGCGATCAGCCGCGCCCGCTCGTCGGCCGGCTTGTCCTGCGAGAGCTTAGCCTCCGCCCACCACGCCTCGGGCCGCAGCCGGAACGCGGTCACCTTGTCCGCCATCGCGCGCCCGCCGTCCTCCAGCCGATCGAGCGACCACGGCCGCTGCACCGCGGCCTCGAAGTGGTCGACCGTGCGCCGGAGGGTGGGCAGCGCGTCGTCGAAGCATTCCGCCGTGCCGCGCACATAGACCGTCACGTTGTTCCAGGTCGGGATCGTGTCCTGCTCGTACCAGCTCGCGGAGATGTAGCCCTGCGGGCCGCTGAAGATCGCGAGCAGGGGACCGCCGAGCGCCGCGCAGAACGGGTCGGCGTGCGCGACGTGGCTCACGATCGTGAGCTCCTCCTCCAGCAGGCACGGCATGCGCGTGATCTGCAGGTCGGGGGTGACGAACGTCCCGAGCGCGTGCGCGCGGACGATCTCGCGCGCCGCGGTCACGTCCGCCACCCGGAACGCATTCTTGATGCGCATGGAGGACCGCTACCCCGTTTGGACGGCGACCTCCACACGGCCGTACAGCGTCGTCCGCTGCTCGAGCGGGCGGCCGAGCGCGCCGGTCAGCTCCGCCAACGCGAGCTCGTCCAGCGACTGGCCGTGCGAAGCGCCCGCCGCGCGCGAGATGTTCTCGTTCATGAGCGTCCCGCCCGCGTCGTTGACGCCCGCCTGGAGCAGCTGCCGCAGGCCGCCCATGCCGATCTTCACCCACGACGCCTGGATGTTGTCGATCCAGCCGTGATAGGCGATGCGGCCGACGGCGTGCATGAGCAGCGTCTCGCGGAACGTCGGGCCGCGGCGGGCGTTGCGCTTGAGGTAGATCGGCGACGCCATGTGCACGAACGGCAGCGGGACGAACTCCGTGAAGCCGCCCGTCTCCTTCTGCAGCTCGCGCGTGCGGACGATGTGGCGGGCCCAGCTCACAGGTGACTCGACGGCGCCGAACATGATCGTGACGTTCGAGCGCAGGCCCACGGAGTGGGCGATGCGGTGCGCTTCGAGCCACTCGCCGGTGTCGATCTTGTCCGGGCACAGGATCTCGCGGATCGGGTCGTCGAGGATCTCCGCGGCGGTGCCGGGCAGCGAGGCCAGGCCCGCGTCCTTCATCCGGCGCAGATAGTCCTCGAGCGGCTCGCGCAGCCGGCGGGCGCCCTCGGTGACCTCCAGCGCGGTGAAGCCGTGCACGTGGATCTCGGGCACCTCGGCGCGGACAGCGCGCGCGACCTGCCAGTAGTAGTCGCCGTCGAAGGTCGGGTGGATGCCGCCCTGCAGGCAGACCTCGGTGGCGCCCGCGTCCCACGCCTCGCGCGCGCGGCCGGCGATCTCCTCCATCGTCAGCAGGTACGGCTTGCCGCGCAGGTTCAGCGACAGCGGGCCCTTGGCGAACGCGCAGAACTTGCACTTGAAGGTGCAGAGGTTCGTGTAGTTGATGTTGCGGGTGCGGACGAACGTGACGGTGTCCCCCACGGCGTCGCGCCGCAGCTCGTCGGCGTACTGCGCCACCGCGCCGACGTCGGTCCCGCGCGCGCTGAACAGCGTCGCGATCTCCTCGACGCCGAGCTCGTGCCCCATGCGCGCGCCGTCGAGCACCTCGCGGATCGCGCCGCGCGGCTCGCCGGTGAGCGGCAGCTCGCGCGGCTGGGCGTCGGCGCCGCTGTACCAGGCGGTCGAGCGGCGGCCGGTGAGCTGGACCTCGGCGCCGTCGGCGACGTTCGCGACGTCCTCGAAGCGCTGCGGGAGCACGGCGCCGGGGTCGTCGCGGCCGAGGCCCTCGGCGTCGGCGCGGTCGATCGTCGCGAACCGCAGGTCGGGGTGCACCCAGTCGATGAACTCGGGATAGACGGCGAGCCGCGGAGCGAGCTGCTTGCCCGCGGCTTCGGTGGCCTCACGCAGACGGGTGAGCGACGGCCACGGGCGCTCCGGGTTGACGAAGTCCTGGGTAACCGGGGACACGCCGCCCCAGTCGTCGATGCCCGCGTCCAGCAGCGCGCCCAGGTCCGAAGCCAGGTTCGGTGGGGCCTGCACGTGCACGTCGAGCGGGAGGATCTCGCGCGCGAGCCGGATCGCGTCCAGGTGGTCGGCCTCCGGGCACGGCGGGTGATCGCGCATCGCGGTCCCCGGCTTGGGCAGGAAGTTCTGGACGATCACCTCCTGCACGTGGCCGTGGCGCGCGTGGCTGGCCGCAATGGCCTGCAGGGCATCGATGCGGTCGTCTCGGTTCTCGCCGATCCCGACGAGGATGCCCGTGGTGAACGGGATTTTCAGCTCGCCCGCCCACTCGAGCGTCGCGAGCCGGCGCGCGGGGTGCTTGTCCGGCGCGCCGCGGTGGCACGGCAGGTCCTCGCGCAAGGACTCGAGCATCATCCCCTGCGAGACGCTCACGCCCTGCAGCAGCTCCAGCTCCTCGCGGGAGATCGCGCCCGCGTTGGCGTGGGGCAGCAGCCCGGTCTCCTCCACGACGAGCCGGCACATCGCCGCCAGATACTCGACCGTGCTCGCGTAGCCGTTCCCCTCCAGCCACTCGCGCGCGACCGCGTACTGGGCCTCCGGCGCCTCCCCGAGCGTGAACAGCGCCTCGTGGCACCCTGCCTGCGCGCCGCGCAGCGCCACTTCGACCACCTGCTCGGGCGACATGTACGGCGCCGCCAGGTTCTTCGGCGGCTGCGCGAACGTGCAGTACCAACACCCGTCGCGGCAGAGCTGCGTGAGCGGGATGAAGACCTTGGGCGAGAACGTGATCCGGTCAGGCATGCGTCGGTACAGCGTTGCAGGTGGAGGTGATGGGGTAGCGCGGGGCGCATGGGCGACGAGGGAAGACCTGGACGGTGAGCTTCGACGTCGATCCCTGGTCCGTCCCCGAGCGCGCGCTGCAGCCGGATGCGCTCGCCCATGCGGAGTCCGTCTTCGCCCTCTCCAACGGCCACATGGGGCTGCGCGGCAACCTCGACGAGGGCGAGCCGTGCGGCACGTCCGGCGGCTACCTCAACGGCTGCTTCGAGGCCGAAGAGCACGACTATGCCGAGCCCACCTACGGCTATCCCGAGGCCGATCAGCGGCTGGTGGACGCCACCGACGGCAAGCTCATCCGGCTCCTGGTCGACGACGAGCCGTTCGACGTGCGCGACGGCACCGTGCTGCGGCACGAGCGCGTGCTGGACCTGCGGGGACGGGGTTCTGCGGCGCGAAGTCGAGTGGCGCTCGCCCGCGGGCCGGACGGTGCGGGTGCGCTCGACGCGGCTCGTGTCGCTCACCCAGCGCGCGATCGCGGCGATCCGCTACGAGGTCGAGCCCATCGACGGGCCGGCGCGGATCGTCGTCCAGTCCGAGCTCGCCACCGGCGATCCGGCGCTGCAGGGCGAGATCCACCGCGCAGAGGGCGTCCGCGCGCTGCTGGTGCACCGCACCCGCTGCAGCGGCGTGTGCCTGGCCGCGGCGATGCACCACACGGTCGACGGCAAGGCGGACGTCGCCACGGACGCCGAGCCCGACCTCGCCCGCGTGACCTTCAGCGCCCGCCTGCAGCCGAACGAGCAGCTGCGCATCGACAAGCACCTCGCCTACGGGTGGTCCGCCACCCGCAGCCCGAGCGCGCTGCGCGACCAGGTCGAGGCGGCGCTCACGCAGGCGCGCTTCGACGAGCTCGCCGCCGCGCAGCGCGCGTTCCTGGACCGCGCGTGGGAGCTCGCCGACGTCGAGCTCGACGGCGACCCCGAGCTCCAGCAGGCGCTGCGCTTCGCCGCCTTCCACATCATCCAGGCGAGTGCGCGGGCCGAGCGGCGGCCGATCCCGGCCAAGGGCCTGACCGGCACCGGCGGCTACTCGGGCCACACGATGTGGGACATGGACAGCTACACGCTGCCCGTGCTCACGCGGATCGCGCCCGAGACCGCGCGTGACGCGCTGCTGTGGCGCCACAGCACGCTCGACCACGCGCGCGAGCGGGCGGCAGAGCTCGACCTGGACGGCGTCTCGTTCCCGTGGCGCACGATCGCCGGCGACGAGTGCTCGGGCTACTGGCCCGCGGGGACGGCGGCGTTCCACATCAACGCGGACGTGGCCGACGCCGTCCGCCGCTACGTCGCCGCCACCGGCGACGAGGCGTTCGAGCGCGAGGCCGGGCTGGACCTGCTCGTCGGCACGGCCCGGCTGTGGCACTCGCTCGGCCGCTACGACCGCGACGGGAGCTTCCGCATCGGCAACGTGACCGGGCCCGACGAGTACACGGCGCTGGTCGAGAACAACACCTACACGAACCTGATGGCGGCCCGGAACCTGCGCGCGGCCGCCGACGCCGCCGTGCGGCACCGCCCGCGCGCCGCCGCGCTCGGCGTCGACGACGACGAGCTCGCCGGCTGGCGCAAGGCGGCAGAGGCGATGCGCGTGCCCTACGACGCCGAGCTGCAGATCACGCAGCAGAGCGAGGGCTTCACGCACCTGCGCCCGTGGACGTTCGACGAGCACGACCGCACGCTCATGCACCACAACCACTACGTGCGCCTGTACGGCGCGCAGGTGCTCAAGCAGGCCGATCTCGTGCACGCGCTGTACGTCTGCGGCGACCACTTCAGCCCCGAGCAGAAGGCGCGCGACTTCGAGTACTACGAGCGCATCAACGTCCGCGACTCGTCGCTCTCGGCGCCGATCCAGGGGATCGTCGCGGCGGAGGTCGGCCACCTGGACCTCGCGTACGCCTATCTGCAGGAGTGCGCGCTGATCGACCTCGAGGACCATTCGGGCAACACCGGCGAGGGCGTGCACCTGGCCGCGCTGGCGGGCGCGTGGCTGGTCGTGGTCGCCGGCTTCGGCGGCCTGCGCGACCACGGCGACGAGCTGACGTTCGCGCCGCGCCGCCCTTCCCGCCTGACGGGCATCAGCTTCCGCGTCCAGCACCGCGGGCGGCTAATCCGCGTGCGCATCGCCGAGACGGCGGCCTACGAGCTGCTCGAGGGCGAGCCGCTGGAGCTCGTCCACCACGGCGAGCGCGTCACGGTGCGCGACCGGCTCGAACTGAAGATCCCCGACGCGCCGATTCATCCGACGCCGGCGCAGCCGCCGGGGCGCGAGCCGCCCCGGCGGAACCGGACCTAGCTGAGCGCTTCGGTGACGGCCGTCGGGCCGTCGAAGGAGTCCTTGTTCATGGAGCGCAGCGCGTCGAGGATGTCGTCCGGCGCGCCGTTGGACTCGGCCGTGGAGACGACGTCGTCCTTGCTGGCGGGATAGTCCACGCCCTTGAGGTGCTTCTGGAGCTCGATGGGGTTCACGTCCATGCTCGAGCCCTGCCCGCGCGCCGCGCCGGGTACGGGTCCGCCGTCAGGCCGGTTACGCCGTCGGCTCCAGCTCGACCTTGAGCCAGCCGGGACGGCGGTCGTCGAACGCCTTGTAGGCGTCGATGGCGCCGCCGACGCCTTCGAGCTGGGTGATCGCCTCGGTGGGATCCACGGCGCCGGACTGGACGAGGTCGACGAGATCGGGCACGTAGCGACGGTGGTTGCAGTTGCCCATCTTGATCGTGAGGTTCTTGTTCATGGCTTCGCCGATCGGGAAGTGCTGCGCCTGCGGCGGGTAGACGCCGATGATCCCGATGGTGCCGGCCTTGGCGACCGAGCGGACGGCCCAGCGCAGCGCCATCGACGGGGCGCCGCCGGGCGCGAACTCGTCGTCCTGCTCGGGCGCGACCTTTTGTGTCTCCTGCGCGAACTTCTCGGGCGAGGTCTCGCTGCGGCCGGTGGCGGGGCCCTCGTGCGGGAACTCGGCCTCCACGCCGACGGCATCGATCACCCGGTCCGGGCCGATGCCGGCGGTCAGGTCGCGGATCGTGTCGATCGGGTCCTCGACCGAGAAGTCGACCGTCTCGGCGCCCGCGCGGCGCGCCATCGCGAGCCGGTCGGGATGCTGGTCGACGGCGATCACGCGCCCGGCCCCGTGCAGCTTCGCGCTCAGCACGGCGAAGACGCCGACCGGCCCGGCGCCGTACACGACGACCGTGTCGCCGTCGCCGACCTCGGCCAGTTCGGCGCCGAAATAGCCGGTCGGGAAGATGTCGGAGATCAGGATCGCCTGCTCGTCGGTCACCGCGTCGGGCAGCTTGACGAGCGTCGTGTGCGCGAACGGGATTCGGGCCTTCTCGGCTTGCAGGCCGTCGAACGGGCCGGTGTTCTCCGGTCCGCCGAAGAACGCGGTGCCGGCCTGCGGGCCGTTCGGGTTGGCGCGGTCGCACTGCGCGAAGTAGCCCGCGCGGCAGTACGAGCAGTTGCCGCACCCGATCGTTGAGCAGACCACGACCCGGTCGCCCGGCGCGAAGTTGCGCACGAGCGGGCCGACCTCCTCCACCACCCCGACACCCTCGTGACCGAGGATCGTGCCCGGCTTCATCCCCGCCATCGTGCCGCGGACGAAGTGCAGGTCGGTGCCGCAGATCGCGCTCGCCGTGAGGCGGACGATCGCGTCCTCGGGCTCCTGGATCCGCGGGTCCGGCACATCCTCGACACGGATGTCCCCCACGGCGTGAAAGACGACAGCTCGCATCCATTCGCGCTCCCCAGTGCGGGTAGGAACGAACCATGCCGCTCAAGAAAGACGACCTTCCGAGCACGCTTCAGCGCTCGCCGGAGAAGGTGCAGCGGGCGTACAGCGAAACGCTCGACAGCGCCGAAGAGACCTACGACGGCAACGAGGAGCGCGCGCATCGCACGGCGTGGTCGGCCGTCAAGCACATCGCCGAGAAGCAGGGCGACCACTGGGAGCTCAAGGACGAGAAGGGCCCGTCGGACCCGCAGGCGGCGCGCGGCGGCAAGGCGGCACGCGACGCGCCGCGCGAGACCGCCGGCGGGGTGAACGCCAACAAGACGAAGGCGGAGCTCGAGCGGGACGCGCGCGAGGCGGACATCCCGGGCCGCTCGAAGATGAGCAAGGACGAGTTGGTCGACGCGCTCAAGCGCCACAACGACCGGCAGACGGCTAGAGCCCGCGGAGGATGAACGCCTCGACCGGCGCGGCCTTGCCCTTGACCGTGAGCGGCGGGAGTGGCTCGACGTCGGCCGCGTCGGGCAGGTGGTCGCGGGTGGTCCCGGCGATCACGATCGCGCCCGGCGGCGCCTGACCCTCCAGGCGCGAGCCGAGGTTGACGGTGTCGCCGAAGACGCCGTGGATGCGGTGCCCGCGGTCGCCCACGACGCCCGCGAGCACCGGCCCCGTGTTGACGCCGCAGCGGAAGATCGGCCAGTCCGGTTGCCGGATCGCCGCCGATCGGCGTTGCAGCTCGAGGGCGGCGCGCGCGCCGCGCAGCGCGTGGTCGGGCTGATCGCCGCGCTTGTTGAAGATGGCGAAGATCTGGTCGCCCACGAAGTCCTGCACCTCGCCGTCGAACTCGTCGACGATCATCGGCGCGAGCTCGCCGAAGTAGGCCGTGAGCATCGCGTGCACGGCCTCGGGTCCGTTGGCCTCGCTGAACGGGGTGAAGCCGGACAGGTCCGCGAACAGGACCGTCACCTCGCGCCGCCCCGCGAGCGTCTCGTCGAGGTAGAGCGCGCTGAAGCGCTCCTCGAACCACTCACGCTGGGCGGCGGCGGCGATGGCGAAGAAGCTGACCGCCATCAGGATGTGCCACTCCCACCAGCTCAGCTGCCAGCTGGTGGACAGCGAAGCGAGGACGATGATCAGCGACTCGGCCAGCAGCGCGAAGGCGAAGGCGATCGCGAAGGCCAGCTTGGAGTCGCGGCGAGCGGCGATCCGGAAGTACTGGACCGCGGCGAACCCGTACGCGGCGACGCCGAGCAGCGCGAACACGCCGAGCGTCGCCTCCGCGTCCGCGGGCGCCACGGTGGCGCGCAGCGGCGGCAGCTCGGCGAGGGAGAGCACCGCCCAGGCGAAGAGCAGCGCGAGGACGGCCGCCACCAGCGCGCGGGCGTGGCGCACGATCGCCAGCGCCGTCCGCAGCGGATACTCGACCGCCGACGCCGCCGCGAGCAGGCCGGCCACGACGAGCCCGACCGGCGTCGCCAGCACGAACCCCGCGTTCCCGCGCTCCAGCAGCACGCCCGGCGTCGCCAGCGCGTGCAGGCCGAGGAATCCGGCGCTGGCCAGGAACGCGAGCCCGATCAGCAGCAGGCGCGCGTCCCTTCGTCGCCGGCCGGCCTCGCTGACGGCCAGGGCCAGGCCCGCGTTGAGCACGCCGGCGATCAGCACGATCCAGAAGTGCGCGGGCTGGTCCTCCCAGCGCGCGTCCAGCCCGGGCGCCGCGCGCAGCAGCACGATCAGCGCGAGCGGCAGCGCCAAGGCGGTCACGATGCGGACGAGCACGGCGCAACGATACGGTCTGCGCTGATGACGCACACGATCCGCGCGGAGGTGTGGCTGCACCCGGGCGAAGCGGGGTGGCACTTCGTCACGCTGCCGGAGGACGTGGCGGACGAGGTCCGCGCGCGTGTCGCGGCCGCGCCGAGCCCGTTCGGGATGGCCCGCGTAGAGGCGAGGATCGGCGCCACGAGGTGGTCGACGTCGCTCTATGCGGACACGCGGCGCGCCTCGTTCCTGCTCCCGATCAAGGGCGAGGTGCGCCGCCGCGAGGGTATCGTCGCCGGCGACGACGTCGAGGTGGAGCTGCGGATGTGATGTTCGGCAAGCGCGACGTGATCGTCCACGGGACCGACCCGTTCAACGCGGAGACCAAGCCGGAGGCGCTCGCCGCGAGCCCAGTCACGTCCACCGACGTCTTCTACGTGCGCAACCACGGCGCGGTGCCGGAGGCAGGCGACTGGCGGTTGCGGGTCGGCGGCGCGGTCGAGCGCCCGCTGGACCTCTCGCTCGCAACGCTCCGCGAGGCGCTGCCCCAACATCAGGTCGCCGCGACGCTGCAGTGCGCGGGCAACCGGCGGGCCGGGCTGATCGCGATCCGCGACATCCCGGGCGAGGCGCCGTGGGGCCCGGGCGCGACCGGCACCGCCACGTGGACCGGCGCGCGGCTCGCGGACGTGCTCGCGCTCGCCCGCCCGCGCGCCGAAGCGCGCCACGTCGGGTTCGAGGGCGCCGACCTCTCCCCCGAGGCCAAGCCGCCGCAGCGCTTCGGCGGGTCGATCCCGCTCGACAAGGCGTGCCGACCGGAGGTGCTGCTCGCCTGGGCGATGAACGGCGAGCCGCTGGAGCCGGTCCACGGCGCGCCGCTGCGGGTGGTCGTGCCGGGCTACATCGGCGCGCGCAGCGTGAAGTGGCTGGAGCGGATCGAGCTGCGCACGACGCCGTGGCGCGGCTACTTCCAGGAGGTCGTGTACCGCCTGCTGCCGGAGGACGGCACGCCCGCGCCGGGCGCCGGGATGCCGCTCGGGCTCGTCGCGCTCAACGCCGACATCCTGTCCGTCACGCCCACCGAGGTGCGCGGCTACGCGTTCGCGGGCGGCGAGCGCTTCATCACCCGCGTGGACGTGTCGTCCGACGGCGGCGCGAGCTGGCGGCAGGCGGAGCTGCTCGAGGACCTCGGCCCGTGGGCCTGGCGCCACTGGCGCGCCCCGCTCTCGCTCGGGCCCGGCGAGCACGAGCTCGTCGTCCGCGCCTGGGACTCCTCCGCCGCGACCCAGCCAGAGGACGAAGCGAGCCTCTGGAACCCGAAGGGCTACGTCAACAACGCCCGCCCGCGCGCAACCCTCAAGGTCCCTCAACGAACCTAAAGGGGTCAGACCCGTTAATGTTTCTTTAAGTTGCGGTGACGAGCGCGGAACGGTGCGGGACGAGGACCGTGCCGCGGACGACCATGCGCTCCGGACGCGGGTGGACGGCCTTCAAGCGCGGGAGCAGCGGCGGGATCGCGCGCAGCTGGGCGCGGGCGAGCGGCTCGCCGACGCAGCGCCGGACGCCGCCGCCGAACGGCATGTACAGCGGGTGGTCGTAGTCGCGGTCGGTGCGGAAGACGTGCGGGTCGGGGAAGGCCTTCGGGTCGTGGTGCGCGAGCAAGGAGGAGAGCGCACGCGTCTCGCCGTCGATCTCGCGCAGCGCCGCGGAGGCGGAAGGCCGCAGCCGCAGCGTCTCGTCGACGAAGCGCGGCGTGAGCTCTCCCCCGCGCCGCGCCCACTCGTAGCCGACGTTGGCCAGCGCGATCGCGGGCGGCTCCTGCCCGGCGGCGCAGACGACGATCATGCGGTCGGCGCCCTCGCCGAGTAGCGCGCGCAACGGCGCCGCGCGCCACTGGAAGACCGGGTCCAGCGCCGCCGGGACGGGCAGCGGCGGGTTGCCCGGTGTGCGCAGCATCCGGCGCACCGCGGCGACGTACGCGTCGGGGTCGTCGGCGCGCAGGATCAGCCGGCCGAAGACGTCGGAGGCGATGTCGCGCATCCGTTCGAGCAGCCGGAACGGGCGCCCGCGCGGCCACGCCGCGATGTGGCGCTCGGCGATCTCGGCGATCGCGTCGTCGGAGATCTGGTGGAAGCGGTTCTCCCAGCGCGCCCGCTCGGCGGTGTGCTCGGCGCCGTCGGCACCGAACAGCGAGCGCGGCGAGGCGAGCGGGAGCACGGCCCTCCTCGCGGCGCCGGCGTTCGCGTCCGCCATCACTGCTGGGTCGGACACGAGCACGATCGGCTTGGTCACCCGCAGCGTGAAGCGCGGGCCGTAGCGCGCCCGCGCGCGCAGCAGCACGCCGAGCGGGTCGCGGTGGTACGCGACGGCCTGCGCCAGGGCAGGCGGGTCCGGCCCTGGCGGCAGCGTCACTCTCTGCCCGAGCCCGGCTCGGCCATCTGGCGGTGCATCGCCGCCTTCGCGCTGTCGGGCATCAGGCGGCTGGCGCGGCCCTGCACCTTCGTCTTCAGCGACGCCGACTCGACGCGCTCCTTGCCCGCCATCAGCGCCTCGAACCCGTCCTTGGCGACGTCGGCCGGGTCGTCCTTGTCGTCTTGGCCGACCTTGGTGTCCAGCATGTCGGCGCGCTCGAAGAACTCGGTCTCGGTCGGTCCGGGCATCAGCGAGGTGACGGTGACGTTGGTGTCCTTGAGCTCGTTGCGCAGCGCGAGCGCGAACGACTGCACGAACGACTTGGACGCGTTGTAGACGGCCTGGAAGGAGCCGGGCATCGTCGACGCGATCGAGGACGTGAACAGGATCCGCCCCTCGTCACGCGCGACCATGTCCTTGACCACGTGCTTGGCCAGATGGACGGTCGAGCGCACGTTGAGGTCGATCAGCTTGAGCTCGTCCTCGAGCGCCGTGTCGGTGGCGAATGCGCCGCCCGCGCCGATGCCGGCGTTGAGCGCGATCGCGTCGACCTTGCGGCCCTTGATGCGCCCGTAGAGCTCGTCGACGCCCTCGTCGGTGGCGAGGTCGACCTGCACGGCTTCGGCGGCCAGCTCGGTCCCGACCGTGTTGATCGCGTCGTCCTCGGCCGCGATGACGAGATCGAAGCCATTGTTGGCGAACTGCTTGGCCAGCTCGTAGCCGATGCCGCTCGAAGCGCCGGTGACGAGGGCAAGCGGACGTGTCTGTGTCGTGTTCATAGCTAGGTGAGGCGGCGGCCGACGCCGGTCAGGAACTCGCGGATGCGCAGCGGGCCGCCCGCGTGGGGCTTGAGCGGCGGCGTGTCGAGGCCTTCCGTCTCGCGCATGCCGGTCAGCACTTCGAGCAGCGCGCTCTCGGAGTCGACGGTCGGCGTCCAACCCAGGTGCGAGCGGGCGCGCGAGGTGTCCATGATCGGCACCGCCAGGCCCATGTCGAGCCACCCGGGCGGCGTCGGCTGCACGTGGGCGCGCCACGCCCCGTCGGCCGCGACGCGCAGCGGCTTCTCCGGCACCGAGACCCGCCGTGCGCCGAGCACCTTCGCGATCCGGTCCGGCGTGAGGACCGGATCGGCGGCGATGTTGTAGGCGCCCTCGGCCTGCGGCTCCAGCGCGGCGAGCCGGTACGCGTCGGCGACGTCGCGGGAGTGGACGGCCTGGACGACGAGCCGGTCCGGCAGCGGCAGCACCGGGATCCGGCCCGGCTTGAGCAGCATGGTCGGCACGAGCGGCCCGGCGAACAGGCGCCGGATCTCCGGACCGGCCTCGGCCTTGAAGATGAGGCCCGGGCGCAGGCGGACGATCCGCGTCCCGCGCCCCTCCAGATCGTCGAGCATGTGCTCGCACGCCGCCTTGTGGCGGGCGTAGAACAGCGTGTCCACGCCCTCGCGCGCCCACGACTCGTCCACCGGCGCGTCCTTCGGGCCGGGCGAGTAGACGCCGATCGAGGAGGCGTGCACGAGCACCTCGACGCCGGCCGCGACCGCCGCCTCGAACACCCGCCGCGAGCCCTCGACGTTGACGCGCTCGAGCTGCTCGGCGTCGCGGCTCGGCTGGATCAGCCACGCCAGGTGGATGACGGCGTGCGCGCCCGCGAACGCGCCGCTGAGCTCGTCGCGGGACACGTCGGCCGAGCGCCAGGTCACCTTCGGCGGCGTCCAGTTCGGGATCCGGCGGGAGATCCCGATGATCTCGCCCACCCGGTCGTCGGCGCCCAGCGCCTCGAGCACGCTCGTCCCGACGTTGCCCGTCGCTCCCGTCACCACCACTCGCAGGCTCATGTTGCGTGGCCTACCCAGCCCGGGTAGCGAACCGTTCAATGAAGGCTTTGACCTGGCATGGGACGCACGACGTTCGCGTCGACACCGTCCCCGATCCGACCATCGAGCATCCGACCGACGCGATCATCAAGGTCACGTCCAGCGGCATCTGCGGCTCGGACCTGCACCTGTACGAGGTCCTGGGGCCGTACCTCGACGCGGGCGACATCCTCGGCCACGAGCCGATGGGCATCGTCCAGGAGGTCGGCGCCGATGTCACCAACATCAAGCCGGGTGACCGCGTCGTGATTCCCTTCAACATCTCGTGCGGGCACTGCTTCATGTGCGGGAGCGGCCTGCAGTCGCAGTGCGAGACGACCCAGGTCCGGGAGTTCGACACGGGCGCGGCACTGCTCGGCTACACGAAGCTGTACGGCCAGGTCCCGGGCGGCCAGGCCGAGTTCCTGCGCGTCCCGCAGGCGCACTACGGGCCGATCAAGGTGCCCGAGGGCCCGCCGGACGACCGCTTCCTGTACCTCAGCGACGTGTTGCCCACGGCGTGGCAGGCCGTCCAGTACGCCGACGTCCCGCGCAAGAAGGACGTGCTCGTGCTCGGGCTCGGCCCGATCGGCGAGATGTGCACGCGCATCGCCCAGCACCTGGGCGCCGAGACCGTGATCGGCCTCGACCTCGTGCCCGAACGCATCGCCCGCGCCAACGCCCACGGTGTCCACGCGGTCTCCATCGAGGACCACGACGACATCGCGGGCTTCGTGCGCGAGCTCACCGGCGGCCGCGGGCCCGATGCCGTGATCGACGCCGTCGGCATGGAGGCGCACGGCGCCCCGATCGGCAAGCTGGCTCACCGCCTCGCCGGCTTCCTGCCCGACAAGGTCGCCCAGAAGGCGATCGAGACCGCCGGCATCGACCGCCTCGCCGCGCTGCACCTCGCGATCGAGCTGGTCCGCCGCGGCGGGACGATCTCGCTCTCAGGCGTCTACGGCGGCGCCGCCAGCCCGATGCCGCTGCTGCAGATGTTCGACAAGCAGATCACGATGCGGATGGGCCAGGCCAACGTGTGGAACTGGGTCGACGACATCCTGCCGCTGCTGACGGGCGACGCCGACCCGCTCGGCGTCGACACGTACGCCACGCACCACATCCCGCTCGACGAGGCCCCGCACGGCTACGACATCTTCCAGAAGAAGCAGGACGGCGCCTTCAAGGTCGTCCTCAACCCGTGACGAACCTCTGGACCTTCTTCGGTGAGTCCGCGGCGGTGATGTTCACGCCGTCGCGGATCTGCCGCACCAGGCCGATCAGCACCTTGCCCGGGCCGAGCTCGAGGTAGGTGTCCACGCCGGCGTCGGCGAGCGTGTTCACGCAGTCGACCCAACGGACCGGGCTCGCGATCTGGGCCAGCAGCGCCTCGCGGATGCCGTCCGCGGTCGTCACGACCTCGCCCGACGCGTTCGACACGATCGGGATGGTCGGGTCGCTGAACGCGACGCCCGCCATCTTCTCGGCCATCTTGGCCTGCACCGGGACCATCGCCTCGCTGTGGAAGGCGGCGCCGACCTGCAGCTTGACGGCGCGGCTCGCGCCCGCCCCGGGCGCGGCCTCGACCAGCGCGTCGATGGCGTCCAGGTCGCCGCTCACCACGATCTGCGAAGGCGTGTTGAAGTTCGCCGGCGCCACCCGCCCGTCGACCGACTCGCACAGCGCCGCCACCTGCTCGGCCTCGAGGCCGAGCACCGCGGCCATGCCGCCCGGGACCTCGTCCTGCGCGGCCGCCATCAGCGCGCCGCGCGCGCTCACCAGCTGGATGCCGTCCTCGGGCGAGAGCGCGCCCGCGACGACCGCCGCCGTGTATTCACCCAGCGAGTGCCCTGCGGCGAAGTCGGGCACCACCCCCTGCTCGCGCGCCAGGTCCGCCGTCGCCAGCGCGACGCAGAACAGCGCGGGCTGTGCGGCGTCGGTGGCCGTCAGCGCCTCGATCGGTCCTTCCACGCACAGCCGCCGGATCGGCAGCCCGGACGCGGCCTCGGCCTGCTCGAAGTACGGCTCGAGCAGCTCCGGCCGCTCTTGGAGCAGGTCGCTGCCCATGCCGACCTTCTGAGAGCCCTGACCCGGCAGCAGGAACGCAAGCTTTCCCATGGCGCGTAGTCTGCCGCGATGTGAACGAAGATGACTTGACCGCGATCGAGACCGCGGGCTCGATGACCGAGGCCCTGGAGACGCTCGAGCGCGCCCGCGGCCACCTGTTCTCCTTCCACCAGCTGATCGGCGAGGCCGACTTCCAGCTCGACGAGGTCCTGGACGGCCTGCGCGAGCTGGGCCGGACGGAGCTCGCCGACAAGCTGGAGTCCGAGCTCGTCGGCCGCGACGTGCTGCCCGGGCGCTGGACGTTCCAGATCGTCGAGGAGTTCGAGGACGGCTACTACAGCGTCTTCCGCGAACACGAGAAGGCCATCCGCGACGCGCTCACGGACGGCGAGCGGCACGTCCACGAGGCCCGGCTCAGGGCCGAGCGGCGCCCAGCGGGCGACCGCTGACCACCGATTCCGGGCGCTCGGCGGTGATGTCGGAGCCCGGGCGGGCGTGGTCGTCCTTGCGCTTGATCAGCAGCCACTGCGCCTTCGGCCCGGGCGGGCCGGTGCGCTGGAGGGCGAAGCCGCCGCTGAGCTTGTCGCCGTGCAGGACGAACACGGCGTGGCCGCGCTCGAGCGCCTCGGGCCAGGCCACGCGCCCGCCCTGCTCGTAGCTCCCGCGGTCCCAGATGATCACGGTGTCGCCCTCGTAGTCGTTGTGGGCCATGCCGTGGTCGTCGACCTGGATCGCCATGCGCTTGACGGCCGGGTCCAGCGACGGGCCCTTGGGCACGGCCCAGGACCTCATGACCCCGTCGACCTCGAGCCGGAAGTCGTAGTGGTGAGCGGTGGCCTGGTGCTCCTGGACGACGAACACGCCCGCGGGCACGCCGCGGATCGCGAACTGCTCGTGGCCCTCGACCTTCGCCCGCTCGCTCTCCAGCCCGGCGAGCAGCTCGTCGAGCGCCTCCGGCAGCCCTTCGGCGTGCAGCTCGCCCGTCGGGCGCACCCACCCCAGCACGCCCAGCGCCCGCGCGCGGTCGCGGAACGCCTCCGCGTCGACCCCGTCCAGCTGTGCGCGCGCGGCGCGGCGGCGCGGCGTCATACGGCGGCGGCGATGCCGGCGGCGTACGCGGCCGTGGACTGCGGACGGTCCTCGGGCTCCTTCGCCAGCCCGGCGAGGATGGCGATGACGAGCGCGTCGGGCAGCTCCGGGCGCACCAGCCGCGGGTCGGGCGGGTCCTCCTGCAGGTGCGCCCACAGGACGCCCATGCCGGTCTTCTCGGCGAACGGCGGCTGGCCGGTGAGCGCGCACAGCAGCACGCAGCCGAGCCCGTAGACGTCCGTCGCGGGGCCGACCTCCTCCGCCCGGATCTGCTCGGGCGCCATGTAGTCGAGCGACCCGACGGCCTGGCCGGGACGGGTGAGCACGCTGCCCTGGGAGTCCTTGGCGAGCCCGAAGTCGGTGATGTAGCACGCGCCCTGCTCGTCGAGCAGGATGTTCGCGGGCTTGACGTCGCGGTGCACGAAGCCCATCTGGTGGATGGCGTCCAGCGCGCCGCCGACCTCCGTGGCCAGGGCGATCGCGCCCGCGACCGACAGCTGGCCCTCACGGTCGATCTTGTCCTGCACGGTCCCGCCGCGCACGAACGCCTGCGCGAGGTAGGGCGTACCCTCGTGCTCGCCGACGTCGAGCACCGGGACCACGTGCGGATGGACGATCTTCTGCGCCGCGCGCGCCTCGCGCTCGAAGCGCCGGCGGACGGTCTCGTCGCGCGCCAGGTCGCTCTTGAGCAGCTTGAGCGCGACCTCGTCGCCGAACGTGCCGCGCGCGCGGTACACGTAGCCCATCCCGCCGTGCGCGATCAGCGAATGGATCTCGTACGGGCCGACCGTGGTGCCGGCGGGCAGTTCAAGCAAATCCTCGATGCGGTGAGGTTATGCCACGGCGCCGGTGGCGTCGAGCAGCGGTCGCAACCGGGCAACCAGCATTGTGATCTGCGCCGCCTCGGCTTCGTGGTAGGCGGTGACCAGCAGCTCCCGCGCACGCTCGCCGTCGGCGGGCGTGCCGCGCCCGAGCAGGCGCTGCGCGTACTCGGCGCGGATGAACGGGATCAGCGGCAGCACGCCGCGGTCGGCGTTGAGCACGAGCGCCGCCTCGAAGTGCTCGGAGGCGAGGTCGATGTCCCCGAAGGTCGCGGCCAGCAGGCCCAGGAAGCGCTCGGCCGACCCGAAGCACGCCGCCTGCGTGACCTGCACCATCCGGTCGCGATGCGGGAGGAGCAGCCCGTAGAGCTCCTTCGCCCGGTCGGCGTCGCCGATGTGCGAGCACGCCTCCCCCAGCACGCACATGGCGGTGAACCAGAACATGTCGCGCGGGACGGCCGCGAAGTCGTCCTCGCACAGCTCCTCGAACGCGGCGATGCCCTCCTCGCGCTCCCCGTTGAGCAGGTGCGCGAGCGGCAGCACGGCGCGCCAGGCGACGAGCGCCGGGTGGCGCTCGACGAACGTCTCCACCGTGGACACGTACTCGGCCAGCCGGCCCTCGCGCCGGCGCAACGTCAGCAGCTGCGCCGCGTAGATCGTGTCCGCGTCGCGGGCCTGCGCGCGCTGGCCGAGCTCGTGCGCCTCGCGCGCGAACCGCTCGGCCTCGGCGACCCGCCCGCTCATCTGCGCCCAGACGACGTCCCACCCGCGCGCGAAGTGCCGGTACAGCGGCTGGCGCAGCTGCTCGGCGAGCCGCGCGAGCGCCTCGTGCTCGTCACGGGCGGCCGTCGTGGAGCCCGCCTCGAGCAGGTCGTAGATGCGCCAGTGGCGCCCGAGCGCCTCGAGCTCGCGCACGCCGATCCGCTCGGCCAGCGCGAGGATCTCCTCGTCGAGCACGAGCCGCTCGTCCAGGTGCGAGACGTGCAACAGCGCGGCGTGACGGCTCTGCAGCGCGGCCACCTGCGCCTCGGGATCGCCGGTGCGGCGCGCCATCTCGAGCGCGTCGCGGCTGAGCGCGAACGTGCGCTCGGGCGCGCCGGCGAAGTGCAGCGAGTCCGCGAGCCGCGCCCGCACGCGCGCGCCGAGCGCCGAATCCTCGTCCCCGAGCGCCTCGAGCGCCTCTTCGAGCAGCGCGATCCCGTCGCGGTCGACGATCCCCGCCTCGGCGTAGCGGCCCGCGAACCCGAGCGCGGCACGCGCCAGCGCGTCCGGACCGACCGAGCGCCGGGCGAGCATCGCCGCGCGCGCGAACGTATCCCGGGCGGCGGGATGGCCGGAGCGGGCCTCGGCGTCGCCGAGCGCGAGCAGCAGCTCGCAGCGGCGCTCGGCCGGCAGGTCGCCGTCCAGCGCGCGGCGGTAGTGGCCGGCGGCCTGCTCCCACGAGAGCATCGCGGCGGCCTGGTGGGCGGCGGCGACGGCGTAGTCGATCGCCTTTCCGGCGCGGTCGAGGTGGCGGGACTCGGAGTAGTGGTGCGCGAGCTCAGCCGACGGCACGGTGAAGCGCGGCGCGAGCCCTTCCAGCGCCTGCGCGATCGCGTAGTGGGCGCGCACGCGCCGGGACGCGCTCTGGCGCTCGTAGAGCGCCTCACGGACGAGCGCGTGCGCGAACACGAAGCGGTCCACATCGTCCTCGACCTCGCGGATCAGCCCCGCGCCGATCGCGGCCTCCAGCGCCGAGATCAGCCGTTCGACCGGCTGCGGGATCAGCACCTCGAGCACCTCGAGCCGGAACTCGCGGCCCACGACCGACGCGGCGGTGACGACCTGCACCGTCAGCTCGTCCAGCCGCGCGAGCCGGCGCGAGATCATCGCCTTCACGCCCTCGGGCACCGCCTCCTCGCCCCCGCGCAGCAGCTCCTCGATGAAGAACGGGTTGCCGTCGGTGTCCGCGTGCAGACGCCGGATGACCGAGTCGCGGACGCCGACGCCCTCCCGCGCGAGCACGAGCGCCTCCGTCTCGGCCGGGTCCAGGCCGGTGAGCGCGATCTGCTCCATCGACGGCTGGCGGCGCAGGCGCGCGAGCAGGTCGAGCAGTTCGCCGCCGAGCTCCTCGGAGTCGCGCATCGTCGCGACCACGAGCAGCTTCACCGGGTCCGGGTCGCCGAGCATGTGCGCGAGCAGCAGGACCGTCGACGCGTCCGCCCACTGGACGTCGTCGAGGATCAGCACCACCGGGTGCTCGCGCGCGACGAACGCCAGCAGCCGCGTCACGGCGGCGAACAGCCGGAAGCGGTCGACCTCGGGCTCGTCCTCGATCGGCGGGGGCTCTGGCGCCATCCGCCGCAGCGCCGGGATGAAGCGCCCGAGCTCGGCGAGGTCGGGCAGCAGCTCGGGCGGGAAGCTGAGCGTCTGGCGGTGCGCGACGCGGTGCTGGATCGCGGTGATGAACGGCTGGTAGGGCACGAGCGACTCGGCGTCCGAGCGGCCGAAGAGCACGGTGGCGCCGCCCGCGTGCACCTGCCGCGCGAGCTCGGACGCCAGCCGGGTCTTGCCGATGCCCGGCTCGCCCGAGATGAGCACGAACTGCCGCGTGCCCTGCTCGGCGGCGCGGTAGCGCACGCGCAGGCGTTCCAGCGGCTCCTCCCGCCCCACGAACGTGCCGCCGCCGACCTCGCTCGAAAGCGCGGGCGGCAGCGGGATCTCCGTCACGCGGTCACCGCCCTGAGCGTCGCTGACCACGGTCACGTCGCCGGGGATGGTCGGGCGCGCCGACGCCTGGCGCAGCGCCGCGGCCAGCTCCCCCGCGTCCTGGAAGCGGTCCGCCGGGTCCTTGACCATCGCGCGCGCGACGATGTCGGCGATCACCGGCGGCACGTCCTCGGTGAGCACGTCCAGGCGCGGCGCCGGCGCCTGCAGGTGCGCGTACATCTTCGCCGCGTCGCTCTCGGCCGGGTAGGGCACGCGGCCGCTGAGCACCTGGTAGAGCACGCAGCCGAGCGCGTACACGTCCGTGCGCGCGTCCACCGGCCCGCCCTCGAACTGCTCGGGCGCCGCGTAGTCGATCGTCCCCACGAACACGCCCTCGCGCGTGAGCGGCTCCTCGCCCGCGACGTGCTTGGTCAGGCCGAAGTCGCCGAGCAGCGCGAACCCGTCGGCGTCGAGCAGGATGTTCGCGGGCTTGACGTCGCGATGCACGAGCCCCTGCTCGTGCGCGGCCTGCAGGCCGTCGGCGACCTGCTTGACGATCCGCACGCCGTCCTCGACGTCGAGCCGGCCCTTGGCTATCAGCATGCGCGAGAGGTCGGTGCCGTCGACGTAGCGCATCGTCACGTACAGCAGCCCGTCCTCCTCGCCGGCGTGGTAGATCGTGACCACGCGCGGGTGCTGGATCGACGCCGCCGTCTCGCACTCGCGCTGGAAGCGCACGCGGAACTCCGGCTGGGCCGACAGCTCGGACCCGATCACCTTCAGCGCGACCTCCCGCTTGAGCGCGAGATGCACGGCCCGGTACACGACACCCATGCCGCCGCGGCCCGCGACGCCGCGGATGATGTGATCGGCGAAGGCCGCGCCGACGGCGAGCTCAGGCATCGCATGGAAGGATGCCACCCATGCTCGCCAAGGCCCTGATGAAGCCCGCGGAATGGCTGGACGCGAAGTTCGGCTGGCAACGACTGCCGTACTACGCGGGTCTCGCGACGCTGGTCGGCCTGCGCGAGCGCCTGCGCGAACGCAACCTCTACAGCCCGGGCGTCCCGGGCGTGAGCGGTCCGATGCCGCCCGGCGCCCGGGAGGAGCGCCAGGTGGACGGCACCTGGAACGACCTGTCCTCCCCCGGGATGGGCCGCGTGGGCGCGTCCTTCGGCCGCAACGGCCCTTCGCTGCCGGGACCCGCCCCGACCGACGACCCGCACCCGCTCGTGGTCAGCGACGAGCTGATGCAGCGCCGGCACTTCCTGCCGGCCAAGCACCTGAGCGTCCTCACCGCCGCGTGGCTGCAATTCGAGGTCCACGACTGGATGAGCCACGCCAAGGAGCCGCCCGCCGGCGAGTGGCGGCTGGCCGACGACATGCAGCTGCCGAAGGTCATCCCGGCCGGCACCGACCCGGAGAGCTTCGTCTGCCGCGAGCCGCACTGGTGGGACGGGTCCCAGCTGTACGGCACGCACCCGGACTACATCGCCGCGATCCGCCGCGAGGACGGCCGCATCGCCGTCGACGACGAGCTGCTGCAGGCGCTCGAGGCCCGCGCGGAGACCTTCAACTCGCCCGAGGCGAGCCTGTGGGTCGGCCTCGCCTCGCTGCTGCTGCTGTTCGCGCACGAGCACAACGCGATCGTGGACCAGCTGCGCCGCGCGTACCCGTGCCGCGACGACCGCTGGCTGTACGCCAAGGCGCGGCTGATCAACGCGGCGCTGATGGCGAAGATCCATACCGTCGAATGGACGCCGGCGATCATCGGCCACCCGACGACCGTGCGCGCGATCAAGGCCACCTGGTGGGGGCTGCTGGGCCAGAACGTGCCCCGCCGCCACGGCGGGAGCGACCTCCTGTACGGCATCCCCGGTTCGCGCGCGGACCATCACGGCGTCCCGTACTCGCTCACGGAGGAGTTCGTGACGGTCTACCGGCTGCACCCGCTGATGCCCGACGACTACCGCTTCGGCGACCGCGCGCTGCGCCTGGACGCGCTCGCCGTGCAGCCCGACGCCGTCGACCAGCCGCGGCAGCGCCTCGAGGAGCTCGGCGGGAACGGCGCCGTCCTCGACGCGCTCGGCACGCAGCCGCCCGGCCAGATCGAGCTGTTCAACTACCCAGACACCATGCGCAAGCTCAAGCGCATCGGCCGCCCGGACCCGATCGACCTCGCCGCCACCGACATCGTCCGCGCGCGCGAGACCGGAGTCCCGCGCTACACGGCCTTCCGGCGGCTGCTGCGCCTGCCCGTGCCCACCGACTTCGACGCGCTCACCGGCGGCAACCCGCACACCGCGGCCGCGATCCGCGACGTCTACGGCGGCGACATCGACGCCGTCGACGCCGTCGTCGGGCTCTACGCCGAACCCAAGCCGCAGGGCTTCGCCTTCAGCGAGACCGCGTTCCGGATCTTCCTGCTGATGGCCGCTCGCCGGCTCAAGAGCGACCGCTTCTTCACCGACGACTACACGCCTGAGGTCTACACGCCGGAGGGCCTGCGCTGGATCGAGCGGACCACGATGGGCGACGTCATCCGCCGCCACTACCCGGGCGTGGTCCCGCCCGCGAACCCGTTCCTGCGCTGGCCGGCGGGTTAGACGAGCGCGGCCAGCTTGCGCGCCGCGTCCTGCGTCACGGGCGGGCCGTGCCCGGTCAGGATCACCTGCGGCTGAAGCTCGGCCAGCTTGCGCAGTGAGCGCCGGTAGCGCGGCTCGTCGAGGTTGAAGCCGGGCCAGCCCGCGTCGAGCTTGGGCCAGGTCGCGACCGCGTCGCCGACCGCGATCACGCCGCGCTCGCGCCAGTAGAAGGAGACGCTCCCGGGCGTGTGGCCCTGCGTGAGGACCACCTCGAGCGGCCCGATCCGCTGGCCCTCGACGTCGGCGAGCAGCGCGTCGGGGTCGCACCCGACGTGCGCGTCGTAGTTGATCCAGGACCCGATCCGCATCGGGTAGATCGTCAGCGGCCGCAGCGGGCGGAACGGCATCGGCTGGGGCATCCGGTGGCCGCCGCAGATGTCGGCCTCCCACTGGTGGATGTGGATCGTCAGGTCCGGGTTCAGGTGCTTGAGCGCCGCGACCCCGCCGAGGTGCGAGCGGTGCGCGTGCGTGAGCGCGATGTGCCGGATGTCGGCCGGCGTGCGCCCGATGCTCCACAGGTACTCGACGATCCGGTGCGCGTCGTGCTCGTAGCCGGTGTCGACCAGCACGAGTTCGCCGCTGCCGTCGTCGATCAGGTAGCACTGCGCGTAGCCGCCGAGCTTCCAGCCCCGGCGAAGCGGGCCGATCCGATGCACTCCGGGCGTGATCTCCACGAGCGCGAGCCTAACGCGCCGCGCTCGGTCGAGCGCGGCGCGTGCGCGGTGCGGCTAGCGGGTGAGCGAGCCCGTGGCGGTCTGCTTGGCCGCGCCCGCCGTGGCCTCGACCGTGACCTTCAGCGCGGGCAGGTGCTTGTCGACGGCCTTGGCCGCCTTCGCGGTGAGGCCGAGGTCCACCAGCGCGGCGCCCTGGCCGTCGATCGTCGCCTTCTTGGACGAGATCGTGCGCGAGATCTTCAGCTTCTTCGCGTCGGCCGAGGACAGCAGCGCGCGGACGGTGACGGCGGTGTTCGGGTCGCCGGTGACCATCGCGACCGCCTGCTGGAACTTCTTCGCGCTGAGCTTGAGCGTCAGCGGGCGCGGCGTGACCGGCTTGGGCGCCAGCGCGGCGGCGAGCTGCGCGTCGACGGCGGCCTTCGCGGCCTTCAGCGAGTTGATCTCGGTGCTCAGCGGCGTGGTCTTCAGCGCCACCGTTCCGGAGGCGAGGGCGTCGGCCGTCGTCTGAACCGTGTCCGCGGGCACGTAGGTGGCGCCGGGGACCTTCTCGCACTCGGCCTCGGCGGCGGCCGGGGTGCCGAGGTTGGCGACATTGAAATTCTGGCTCGTGAGCACCGGCAGCCAGCGCGCCGGGTCGTCCTCCAGCCCGGCCGACGTCGCCTGGAACGGCACGTAGTTGTAGAACGCGTCGGCGTCCTGCCACGCCTTGATCGCCTGCTCGCTCTGCAGCGCCGGCGTGAGGCAGGTGGCGTGCGCCTGCGCGGCGGTCGCCGCCTGCGTCATGACGGCGGCGAACGACTTGCCCGAGCGCCAGCCGCCCGGCGCGAGGTTGTAGCCGACGACGCCCTGCTTCTGGAGGTCGGCGTTGGCGGCGGTCGGGTCGTTGGTCTCGCGCAGGACCATGGTGTAGCCGTGGTTGGTCACGACGTAGCGGGTCTGCAGCGCGAGCTGGTCGGTCGTGTTCGGGGCGATGCCGTAGGAGTCGGACGTGTAGACCGACGGGTGCGCGGCGGCGGCGGCGGGGACCGCGAGTGTGGCGGCGGCGGTGAGGGCGGCGAGGCCGAGGACCTGCTTCATCGGATGACTCCTGTGTTGGATGTGGACCGCTCGGCGCGATCGCCGCTCGGGATGAACACGGCCTGGTAGCGGCCGCGCTGAGGACGCTTGAGGCGAAGCTCGAACCGGCCGTCGCGCGCGGTCGTGCGCGCGGTCGCCTTCACCGCGTTGGTGCGCAGCAGCAGGATCCGGCCGGAGAGCTTCGGGGAAGTGGTGCCGGACACCACGACAGTGCCGGACTTCAGGCGGCGGACCTTGATCCGCACGCGCGAGCGCATCTGGACGGTCAAGGTCTCAGAGCCCAGGCCCTCGGCCACCGCGCGGACCTTGCTCGTCTGCGTGACCGTGACGGCCAGCGTGAACGAGCCGTCGGCAGCGGTCGTGACCCGCCGCGTGACCGGCTTGTCGCCCGTCACCGTGATGTCGACGGGGACGCCGCCGCGCGCGGGCGTGACCTTGCCGCTGATCGTCGCCCGCTTGCTGCCCGTGAGGGTGCGCGGTGCGCTGACGGCGATCGCGGTGGTGCGCACCACCGGGGACTCGCCCGCGGGCGGGGCGCACGCGCCCGCGACGAAGTCGGCGCCGAACTGGATCTCGTCCAGCGTCTTGCCGCCGGGCGCGACGTCCACCTCGTGCGGGTCGCCGGGGCCGTCGAAGCCGTCGTCGGTGATCACGAACGGCCGCGCCAGCGTCGTGCCCGCGGGCACCGCCGGGAGGTCGATCGTCGCGCTCCCGCCCGGCCCGGCCGTGACGGCGCCGGTCGTGTCGGCCGTCTTGGCGAACCCGCCGGCGCGCGTCCAGGTGCCGGCCTCGAAGACCGGGGCGGCGCCCTTGGGCATGACCACGCGGACGTAGCGCGTCTGGCCGCCGAGCTCGTAGAGCAGCGCGGCGCCGGCCGCCGCCGAGTCGTCGTGGGCGGGCTCCCAGACGGCGTTGTCGACCTGGATCACCGCCTGCAGGCGCCCACCGGACTCGGTGAGCCAGGCGGCGAGCACGTCGGTGTTGGGGTGGTGCCCGTCCGCCTTGGGGTCGGTGATCTGGGGTGCGTTGTTGCACGGCGCGGGCGGGACCGCGGAAGCCGTGGCGGGAAGGGCCGCGAACGCCGCCAGCGTCAGTGCGCCGGCCGCGAGGGACCCGGAACGGAACATCGGAACGAGAGTCCTCCGTCGAGATATGCGTGATGGGGCGCGTCGACGCGCGGCTGAACCCGCGCGGAGGCGAAACGGCGAACTACCTCAGGCGGCGCAGCGGGCCGGTGGTCCGCGCAGGGACCACGGCGCCCGCTCGAGACCGGCGCTGAAGGGCAGTTCGGCGATGCTCGCCCAGCGGCGTGCCGGCTTGCTGCGCCGGACCCGGGGCTGCGAGCGATAGACCGCGAGGATGCGTTCCTCGGCGACGTAGCGGCCGCTCAGGAGCAGGCCGACGATGGCCAGCACCGGCGCGGCGTAGAGCGCCATCTCCATGGCGCTCGCGTTCCCCGCGACGACGTTCGCGACCGACAGCGCGACCATGAAGGCGGCGCCGGCGAACATGAACACGCGGCGAGAGGACAACATCGACCGCGCGCAATCTACAGGCGCGCGCGGCCGTCGCGCAACTGGACGCTCGTTGAGTGCCTACACGGAAGCGGCCGCGCCCGTGAACGGGCACACGGCGGCGGCCGGCTCCGGCGCCGTCTCCGGCAGCGGGACCTGCACGAAGTTCGGCAGCTTGTACTCGTTCTGGTACTCGGTGTGGAAGACCGGCGTCAGCGAGGCGGAGATCGGCGGGATCATCCAGGACCAGTCGGCGTCGACGACCCGGCCGCGCTTGGCCTCGGCGTCGACCCACTTCTGGAACTTCTCGGTCGCCGTGTAGTGATCGTCCATGCGCATGCCGGCCGTGTCGTAGGAGTGCAGCACGGCCGTCGTGAGCTCGATCACCGTCCGGTCCTGCCACAGCGAGCGGCGGTCGGAGGTGTCGATCCCAAAGGACTCGGCGATCTCGGGCAGCAGGTTGTAGCGGTACTCGTCACTGAAGTCGCGGGCGCTGATCTCCGGCGCCAGGTACCAGCCCGTGAACGGCGAAGTCGGGTAGGTGATGCCGCCGATCGACATGCCCTTGTTCGCGATGCTCGGGAACCCGTACCACTTCAGGCCGAGGTCGTCGAAGGCCGGGAAGCCGGGGTGCGTGAGCGGGATCTCCCATACGACGTCGTCCGGCACCGGGTGCGCGCTGAGCTCGCCGTCCGGCGTCTCGACGATCAGCGGCAGCACGTCGAAGCGGGTGCGCTGCTCGGGCTCCCAGCCCAGGCTCAGCGCGAGCTCGGTGAGCTCGGTCGCGCCGTGGTCGCCCAGCACGGTGCCGTCCTCATGCGTGTAGCCGGCGTAGGCGACGATCTGGCCGTTGCGCAGGCGTGCGGCGGGCTTGCCGGGCGCGTCCGGCGCGAAGATCGTGATCGTCGGCTTGATGCGGCCGCCGTTGTGGACGACGCGCTGGTGCTCGAAGCACTCGTCGCGGATGCCCTCGGGCGTGGTGACGTCGCGGCAGTCGCGGACGGTCAGCGACCGCCAGTAGAGCTTGCCGACGCAGCGTGAGTGGTTGTACCAGGCGAGCTTGGCGCCGACGGTGAGCTCGTCGGTCGTGTGCGTGTAGGTGCCCGTGGCCTGGATCTCGGCCGCGACCTCGGCGATGCGCGCGCGGAACGCGTCGTCGTCCATGTCGACGTAGGCCTTGTACTGCTCGAAGAACGCGCGGACCTCACGCGGGTCCGGGCCGTCCGTGCGCCGCGCGGGCGCGGCGGAAGCGACGGGCGCCTCGCTGGCGAGGTTGGCCACCCAAGGGCAGCCGTTGGCGGCGGTGTCCATCGTGTCTCCGAGTGGCCGGTGAAGTTTGCGGGGTCGGCGTGAGGTTTCACACCGTTGGCCCCGGTACTCGACCGCCCCGTCCGGTTCTTGAGGAGCTCAGTGCGTGAGCGGTGGGACGCCGCGCGCGACGACGATTGCGCGCTCGTCGAGGGCGACCTGGCCGAGCCGGTCGGTCGCCGTGATGCGCAGCGTGTACTCGCCGTCCGGGAGGTACTGCGGCTCGGTTCGGAACGTGCGCGTCTTCGAGCAGCTCGCCGCGCACGTCTGCGGCTCGGCGTCGAGCGACTGCTCGACGACGTTCCCGTCCGGGTCGAGCAGCTCGAAGTCCAGCGTGCTCACGCCCGCGCCCGCGTCGTGGGCCTCGACGGTCGTCTCGTAGTCCGTCGCCTCAGCGTCGAGGTACGGCGGGCGCCCCTCCGCGCTGCGCACCTCGGGCGCGCCGCGGTCGATGCGCAGCGTCCAGGTGCGCGAGGAGACGTTGCCGACGGCGTCGGTGGCCGTGAAGCGCACGGGCACCTCGCCCTCGGGCAGCCCTGAGGAGTCCGAGCTCACGTAGGCCGACTGCGGGCAGCGCGAGCGCCGGTCGCCCGTGCAGTTGGCGTCGTGGGTGTAGGCGCCGACCCAGTCCGGGTTGCCGGGCGAGTCGAGCACGAGCCTGCGCATGCCCAGCCCGCTGTCGACGCCGCGCGCCTGGAAGGCGCGGTACGAGGTCCAGGAGCCGTCCGAGAGCCCGTTGTCCTCGCTGACGGCGGGGACCGCCGCGTCCTCGATCCACACCGTCGCGCCGCCGAGGAAGTTCGTGAAGGCGCCGTGCGCGCCCGTGTAGTAGACCGCGGTGCCGAAGATCGCGGCGTTCCCGGGCGTGGCCTCGCTGCTGGAGTGCGTCTTGGTGTTGTAGTGCAGCGCGCCGTAGGTGCTGTAGGGCGAGGGCCCGCACGCGCCGCCGGGCTCGCACCATGTGCCGGGCTCGTAGCGGTTGTTCGCGTAGCTCCAGATGCCCTGGTAGGAGCGGTCGTCGTTGTACGGCGCCGGCCAGGTCCCGGTGGTCTGCGGCTCGTGCTTGACCTGGCTGAACTCCGCGCGCACGATCCGCGAGGTGCCCGGCGCGTTGAAGAACCAGTTCGCGTAGTCGCCGGCGTTGAACTGCTTGCTGCCGCGGTTGAACGTGTAGACGCCGTTGCCGAGGTAGGCCGCGCCGTAGAAGTAGGTGAAGCGGTTGTTCGGGTCCGACCACTTCCAGCCCGTGACGTCGACCGCCACCGACGAGTTGGCGAACCACTGCGAGGAGTCCTCGAGGATCGTCGGGTCCAGCATGACCGGGTAGCGCACGTCAGCGCCGCGATGCCGGACGTTGACGACGAGGTCCGCGCCTTCGACGACGAGGTCGGTCTTGACCTCGTGGTCGTCCGCGTCCCACGCCACGGGCGCGGTGACGTGGGCGAGCTTGCGCCCGTCGGCGGCGATGATCTCCGCGCCCGGGGCGGCCGCGCTCAGCTGCAGCCGGGCGCCGCGCGGGAGCTCGAGCCGCCAGCGGAAGCGCTCGGGGCTGGCGGGCGAGCGCAGCTGGGCGCCGAGGTCCACCCCGGCCGGGAGCGGCGTGACGATGTGGTCGGTGTCGGGCGCGGTCTCGGGGAAGAACGCCTTGTCCTGCGCGGCGGTGCCGGCCGCGTCTTCGACGCCGACGGGCTTGACCGCGACGTCGATGTCGTCGAGCACGACGCCCTCGCGCGCGCGGTCGCCGACCGCCAGCGCGACGATCGGCGCGAGCGGCGCGAACCCGGCGGCGGTCTCGCGCAGCCCGAGGTCGACGGGCGTGGGCGCGCCGTCGGCGCCGACGGTGCGCAGCGGCAGCTGGCTCTCGACCACGACGTCGGCCTGGCCCGGGCGGGCGACGCGCGCGGCGTTGGCGCCCAGGTAGGCCTTCACGCGCTCGCCGGCCTCGAGGTCCAGGGCGCGGTGGCCGCGGCGGTCGAGCTCCGGGAAGTGGCGCTGGGCGAGCGCGACGATCTCGCCGCGGGTGAGATCGGTGTAGGCGGCGCGCGACGCGTGACGGCGCTCGCGGGCGGCCGGACGAGCACGGCGGGCGGCGGCCGCGGCCCGTTCGGCGCGCGCGTCCTCGCGCGCGGCGCGCAGCGCCGGGTCGGTGTCCGGGCTCGGCGGGACGCGCGTATCGGCCGCGGGCGCGGTCTCCCCCGCGCGCGGCGGCGCGGCGTGCGCAGGCGCGGTCATCGCCCCGGTGATCAGGCTGACTGCGACGACCCATCGCCACGGAGCTCCGCGCATCGCGGTCAATCAACTAGTTGCCGGAGGGTCGGGCAATCGAACATCCGCCGATCACCGGCAAATACTTGAAAGCCGGTCGGGATTGTTAGACTGTTGCGGTCGCAACCGTTCTCGCAGGGGGAACCATGACTGTCTTTCGCCGCGTGCCGTTCGGCGCGCAGATCCTGGCCGGCCTCGCGCTGGGCCTGCTGTTGGGCTACATCGCCCGTGAAGGAGACGTCGGCTGGCTGGCCGACACGCTGGCCGAGGTCGGTGATCTCTTCGTGCAGCTGCTGTTCCTGGCCGTACCGCCGCTCGTGTTCACGGCGGTCGTCGTGTCGATCGCCAACCTGCGGGGGTTGACGAACGCGGCGCGCCTGGCCGGGCGCACGCTGCTGTGGTTCATGATCACGTCGCTGATCGCGGTGAGCATCGGGCTCGCGCTCGGCCTGCTGACCGACCCGGGCGCGGGCGCGAACATCGACCTCGGCGCGGCCGAGCGGCCGGAGACGACCGGCTCCTGGACCGACTTCCTGACGGGCATCGTCCCCGAGGACCCGATCACGCCGTTCGTCGAGACCAACGTGCTCCAGATCGTGTTCCTGGCGGTCGCGGCCGCCGCGGCGGCGCTGACCGTCGGCGAGCCGGCGGAGCGCTTCATCGAGCTCAACCGCGCCGTGCTGGCGCTCGTGCAGAAGGCGCTGTGGTGGGTCATCCGGCTCGCCCCGATCGGCACGCTCGGGCTGATCGGCAACGCGGTCGCCGAGTACGGGTGGGACCTGCTCTCGCCGCTGGCGACGTTCGCCGTCGACGTCTATGTCGGGTGCGCGCTGGTGATGTTCGGCGTCTACCCGCTGCTGCTCGCGCTCGCCGGCCGCGGCCTGAACCCGCTGCGCTTCTTCCAGGGCGCGTGGCCCGCGATCCAGCTCGCGTTCGTCTCCCGTTCCTCGGTCGGCACCATGCCGCTGACCCAACGTGTCGTGACCGAACGCCTCGGCGTCCCGCGCGACTATGCCTCGTTCGCCGTCCCGTTCGGCGCGACGACCAAGATGGACGGCTGCGCCGCGATCTACCCGGCGCTGGCGGCGATCTTCGTCGCGCAGGTGTTCGGCCTCTCGCTCGGCGTCGAGGACTACCTGCTGATCGCGTTCGTGTCCGTGGTCGGCTCCGCCGCCACCGCCGGCCTCACCGGCGCGACGGTCATGCTCACGCTCGTGCTGTCCACGCTCGGGCTCCCGCTGGAGGGCGTCGGCCTGCTGCTCGCGATCGACCCGATCCTGGACATGATGCGCACCGCGACCAACGTCGCCGGCCAGGCGCTCGTGCCCGTGCTCGTCGCCCGCCGCGAGGGCCTGCTCGACGAGTCCGTCTACAACGGACCCGCCCGCGCGCTGGAGGCCGAGCCGGCGTTCGTCCCCGCCCCGACCGGCCGCTTCGCCCCCACCCCGGTGCCGCAGGCGACCGCCTCGCACTGAGCCCGCGCGCCACGGCCGCGGCGGATATCGTCGCGGCCGTGGCCTGGCACGCGTGTTCGCCGACGTCGCCCGGGACCGGACGTGGGTCGTGCTCGACTGGGAGGCGAAGCGCATCCACTTCGTCGCCGCCACGTCCAGCGACTGAGTGCGACACCAGTGTTACACTGCGCGCATCCCGACGAAGCACCCGCGACACGCGATCACCGAGACGCCGCCCGTGCGCGCGGCGCTCGACGAGCTGCGCGATGAGCTCGGCGACCACCGCCCCGACCTGGGCGAGCTGGTGATCCTCGGCGCCAACGCCAAGCTCGCGCAGCTGCGCGCCGAGCGCGAGAACCTGGTCGAGCGCCGGCGCGAGCTCGCCGACCGCATCCGCCGCGGAACGCTTCCCCCGCTCGACCCCGAAGCCGCCGACGAGGTCCGCCGCTCCGGCTGGGCCCGTTGAGCGCCCGGACCCTGCTGCTCGACAACTCGGCCTGGGTCCGCCTCGCCGCGCTCGCCGCCGAGCGCGCGAACGAGATCGCCGACCTGATCGTGGCCGGCCGCATCGCCACCTGCCTCCCGTTCCTGCTCGAAGCGGGGTACTCCGCGCGCAACCTCGCGGACCGCGAACAGCTCCGCGCGCAGCTCGACGCCCTCCCGCGGTTCCCGATCGACGCCGACGTCGAACGCCGCGCCGAAGACGCCCAGCGCCAGCTCACCGCGATCGGTCACCACCGGCTCCCGCCGGTGGACCTGCTCGTCGCCGCCGTCGCCGACCGCCACGGGCTCGACGTCCTGCACTACGACAGCGATTACGACCTGATCGCGGAGCGCACCGACCTGACGTTCGGCTCGGTCTGGCTCGCGCCCCGCGGGTCGCTGTCGTAGCTAGTCGCGCGTGCCGGTCGTCTCGCGTTCGGGCGTCCCGCCGCCGTGGCCGTTGGTCGGGGGCGGCACGTCGTGCTCCTGGGTGAGCTCCTTGTCGAGGCCCTCGACGAGGTGGCCCTCCAGCGACACGTTCGGGAGGATCCGGTCCAGCCAGCCCGGCAGCCACCACGCCTTGTCGCCGAGCAGCGTGACCACGGCCGGCGCGATCACCAGGCGCACGAAGAGCACGTCGATCAGGATCGCCAGGCCGAGGCCGAGACCCATCATCTTGCCGATGACGTCCGGCTGGGTGACGAAGGCCAGGAACACGGCGGCCATGATCAGGCCGGCGAACAGGATGACCTTGCCGATCCGCGCCATGCCGTGAATGACGGATTCGCGCGGGCCGTCACCTTCGTTGTAGGCCTCGTGCACGCGGCTGAGCAGGAAGACGTTGTAGTCCATGCTCAACCCGAACAGGATCGCGAACAACATGACCGGGATGAACGAGACGATCGGGACGTCGGAGTCCGAGCCGACCAGGCCGGCGCCGATGCCCATCTGGAACACCGCGACCACGACGCCGTAGGCGGCCAGCACCGAGAGCAGGTTGAAGGCGGCCGAGACGAGCGGGATCCACAACGAGCGGAAAGCCATGATCAGCAGCAGCACCGACAGGCCGATCACGGTGAGGATGAAGATCGGCAGGCGCGAGGCGACCTTGTCGGAGAGGTCCTCGAACGTCGGCACGGCCCCGCCGACGAACACCTTGTCGGCCAGCGCGGTCCCTTGTGTGGCCTGCGGGATCGTCTCGTCACGCAGCCGGTCCAGCAACTCGCTCGTGGCGACGTCCTGCGGCGCGCTCGTCGGGATGGCGAAGATGGTCGCCATCTCGCCGTCCTGGCTCGGCGTCGCCGGTGCGGCCTGGCCGACGCCCCGCGTCCCGGCGACCGCCTGCTGGAGCTTGTCGAGGTCGGCCTGGACGGCCTGCGCACCGCCGGCCGTGTCGACCGCGATGATGAACGGGCCGTTCGAGCCCGCGCCGAAGGCCGCGGTCAACCGGTCGTAGGCGACGCGCTGGAGCTTGCCCTCGGGCTGGTTGCCGTCGTCGGGCTGCCCGAGGCGCAACTGCGTGACCGGGAAGGCGAAGATGAGCATGATCAGCACGCCGCCGGCGATCGACAGCCACGGCCGCGCGGTGATCCGCTCGCCCCAGCGCTCGAACGCGCGCGAGGGCTCGACCATCTTCGGGTCCTTGGGCGTCAGCCACTTCTTGAAGGCGCCGATCAGCGCCATCAGCACGGTCAGGGCGGACAGCACGACGCCGCCGACGGCGATCGCCGCGCCCACGCCGAGCTTGCCGATGAACGGGATGCCAATGACGAGCAGGCCAGCGATCGCGAGCATCACGATCAGGCCCGCGGCGACCACGGACGCGCCCGACGTGGCCGCGGACTTGGCGGCGGCGTCGCGCGGGCTGTCGCCCCTGGCCACCTGCTCCCGGTAGCGCCCGACGATCAACAGCGCGTAGTCGATGCCCGCGCCGAGGCCGAGCATGGTGGCGATGAACGCGGCGAACGACGGCAGGCCGAGCGGCTTCGACAAGGCCGCCAGCAGCATCTGCCCCATGATCACGCCGATCAGCGCGCCCAGCAGCGTCACGAGCATCGCGACCTTGGACCGGAACAGGACCCAGAGCAGGATGATCGCGATGCCGATGCCGACGAGCTCGCCGACGGGCAGCTCCTGCTCGGAGCCGATGTCGATCATCGTGCCGCGCGCGGAGATCTCGACGCCGTTCTTACCATCGTCCTTGTCGAGCGCTTCGATCAGCGGGCGACCGTTCTCCGGCTTGATGTCGGCCTGATCGATCGTGTACCGGATGTCCGCGGACGCGAGCTTGCCGTCCTCGGAGATCCGCGCGCCCTCGCCGAACGGGTCCGAGACCGTCTTCTCGAGCGGCAACGCCTTGACCTTGTCCAGCGCGGCCCTGACGACCGCCTGGTTCTCCGGATCGGTGATCCTGCCCTTGGTCGCGTAGAAGACCGCGGTCGCTTCAGCGCCCGCCAGCTCCTTCTGGTGCGCCGTGAAGAGATCGAGCGCCTTCTGGCTCTCGGTACCTGGCGTCGAGAAGTCGTCGGCCGCCGGGCCGGCGGCCGCGGAGACGCCGATCAGGGCGATCAGGACGACGAGCGCGCCGACGAGCCCGCGTATCCAATGGGTGGTGAGGGTGCGCGCGATGCGCGCGAGGAGCAGTGACACGAACGCCTCCGAGAGAGCAGGAGAGTGGGGAGACGCCAAAGACTAATCGGGGACGGCACCTCGCGTGGTCACGCCGGGGGTTAACCCGAATACGGGCAGCGCGACGAGCACCGTGGCGCCGATCGCGAGCGCCGCGACGCCGATCGAATCCAGCGCGAAGCCGCCGAGCAGCGCGAGGCCCGCGCCCAGGAAGGCGGCGAGCTGGTCGTTGAAGCCGATCAGCCGCCCACGCTCGCTGACATTGGTGAGATCGACCATCTGCGCCGTCGCGGCCACGAACGACACGTTCCAGCCCACGCCGAGCCCGAACAGCAGCACCGCGGTCGCGGGGACGGATTCGAACCACAGCAGGCCGATCGTGGACGCGCCCATCACCAGCAGGCCGGCCGCGAGCGCGACCGGGCGGCCGATGCGGTCGATCAGCGCGCCGACGAACAGCACCAGCGCGTACATGCCCAGCACGTGGGCGCCGATGATCGGGAAGACGTCCGATTGGTGGTGCTGGTGGTGGTCGACGACGACGTACCCCGTCAGGTTCATCACCGACACCATCACCGAGAAGGACGCGAGCGCGGCGACCATCGCGGGCCGCACGCCCGGGCGGCGCAGGATCTCCCCCAGCGGCGCGGCCGGGGGCGGCGGGCCGTCGTCGCGGGCGAAGTGCAGCGCGATCTCGCGCGGGTCGGGACGCACGAGGCTGACGACCACCAGCGCGATCAGGCTGATGCCCGCCGCCGCGAGCCACGGCACGGTGAGCGCGGCGGCGTCGAGCTCGCGGTCGCTGAACAGCGGCCCGAACACGGCCGGGCCGAGGATCGCGCCGAACACGGACCCGAACAGCACGTACGAGATCCCGCGCGCGCGCCGCTCGGGCGGGTACATGTCGCCCGCGGCGGTGCGGATCAGCAACGCGATCCCGTTCGCCGCGCCGGTGAGCAGGAAGCCGAGCAGCAGGATCGGCGCCGACTCGAGGTTCGTCGCCAGCGCGGTCAGGCAGCAGCCCGTCGACGACATCACGTACCCGCCGAGGATCACCGGCTTGCGCCCGAGCCGGTCCATCAGCCGGCCCGCCGGCACCGCGGCCAGGCCCGACGCGACCAGGAAGATCGCCGGCCCGAGCCCGAGCAGCCCTTCGATCCCGGTGACGAGCACGAAGGTGATGGAGGAGACCGCGGCGACGAGCTGCAGCACCGACGAGTAGACCGCCATCGCGACGGCCAGCAGGATCGTGTTGCGGCGGACGTTCACGCGACGGCGGCGGCGTAGCCCTCGGGGTCGGTCGGCCCCTCGGTGGCGACGAGCAGCATCCGCTCGCGCCGCAGCTCGTGTTCGAGCACGGGCAGCGCGGCGTACGGGGCCGCGCCGGACTGGCCGATCGCCAGCCCTCGGGCAGCCAACGCGCGCATCGCCTCGACCACCTGCGAGTCCGTGACCGCGACCGTGCCGGTGATCCCGGCGCGCAGGGTCGGCCACGCCGCCTCGGAGACCTCCGCGCAGTCGAGGCCGGCCATGGCCGTGCCCGGCGTGTCCACCGCGACGGGCTCCCCCGCCGCCAGCGACGCCGTCAAGCACGCGGCCACGTCGGGCTCGACGCCGATCACGGCCGTTCCGGTCGCGGCGCCGTAGCGCGCCGCGGCCGCGGCCAGCGAGCCGACGCCGACGGGCACCAGGATCGCGTCGTAGCGGTCGTCGAGCTCGGCGAACAGCGTCGCGTAGCCGTCGATCACCCAGTGCGCCGGCCGCGAGGAGCCGACGTCGGCGAGCTCGGCGAACCCGGGCCGCGCGCCCTCCTCGGCCGCCAGCCGGACGGCGTCCTCGTAGGTGCCGTTCACGACGACCACGTCGGCGCCCTCCCCCGCGATCGCCTCGCGGCGCGCGGGCAGCGACCGCTCCGGCAGGAAGATCCGCGCGCGCAGCCCGCGCTGGGCCGCGACGTGCGCGACCGCGCGCCCGTGGTTGCCGGCGCTGGCCGCGACGAGCGTCCGCACCGACGGCTCCGTACGCAGCGTCTGCTCCACCGCCCAGGACACGCCGAGCACCTTGAACGCGGGCAGCCCGAGCCGGTCGGACTCGTCCTTGACGAACACGCCGCCGCCGAGGTCGTGCACGGGCGTCGGCGCGTAGCCCGGCAGCGCCCGGTGGAACGCGAGCGCCTCGCCAGAAGGTGCCGGGACGTCTTCCGGCGCGTACGCCGGGTTGATCACGCGCAGAACTCCTGGGCCACGGCGACGAGCGTACGGGTCACGGCGGCGGTGTCGCTCAGGCTCACCCATTCGACGTCGGCGTGCGCGCCGTCGCCACCCGGCCCGTACAGCACGGTGGGGATGCCGGCCGCGGCGATGAAGGCCGCGTCGGTCCAGTACGCCGCGCCCGCGACCGGCGCTTCGCCCGCCGCACCCCGCACGCGCCGCACGAACTCGTGCGACGGGTCGATCGCGAACGGCTCGCGCGCGAGCAGCGTCCGCGCCGACGCGTCCGCGCTGCCGATCAGCGCCGCGACCTCCGCCTCCACGTCCGCGACGGTCTCCCCCGGCAGCGTCCGCCGCTCGATCGAGAGCACGCACTCGCCCGGGTAGCTGGAGAGCTCGACCCCGCCGCGGATCAGCGACGCATGGACGGACGCGCGCCCCAGCAGCGCGTGCGACGGCAGCCCGGCGTCCAGCTCGGCCAGGCGCACGAGCGCCGGGCCGGCGGCCACGATCGCGTCGGCGCCCTCGTCCGGCCGCGAGCCGTGCGCCGCGCGCCCGCGGAACGTCAGCTTCGACCACACGAAGCCCTTGTGGGCGACGATCACCTCGCCGCCGGTCGGCTCGGTCACGATCGCCCCGTCGGCGCGCACGCCGGCCGCCAGCACCTCCTGCACGCCGAGGCTCGCGTGCTCCTCGTCGGCCACGCACGCCACCAGGACGTCGCCGCGCAACTGCAGCTCGGCGGCGGCACGGCACGCCAGCAGCGCCGCCGCCACGCCCGCCTTCATGTCGTACGCGCCGCGACCGTGCAAGCGGTCGCCGTCCACCCGCGCCGCGAACGGATCACCGGCCATCCCGCCCACGCCGACGGTGTCCAGGTGCCCGCACAGCAGCAGCGTGCGCCCGCCACCCGACCCGGGCGCGCGCACGACCACGCTGGGCCGCCCGGCGACCGCCTCCAGGCGCGTCACCGCGAGCCCGCAGCCCGCCGCCCAGTCCGCCACGAACGACGCGATCGCCCCCTCCCCCGCGCCGCCCCGCACCAGCGCCGGGTTGACGGAGTCCAGGCCCACCAGTCGAGAAAGCAGTTCGACGGTTTCGTCCATATGCCCGCACATGATGCGATCATTCGCGCTCATGAGCGGCGAGCCCGACCCCACCGGCTACCGCCCGCCTCGCTTCGAGGTGACGGCGGAGCACACCGATGGAACCGTGCTGCTTCGTCTGATCGGCGAGCTGGACCTCGTGAGCGAGCCGGTGCTCGCGGACGCGCTCGCGGAGGCCGACGGCCAACCGTTGCGGATCGACCTGTCCGAGCTGGCGTTCATGGACTCCACCGGCCTGCGGGCGCTGCTCGACCTGCAGCGCCGGCACGAGGACGTCAAGCTGCGCGGGCCGCTGCAGCCCGCCGTCCAGCGCCTGCTGGAGCTCACGCAGACGCTACAGATACTCCCGTTCGAGTAGCGCGGCGCGCTCGAGCCGCACGCCCGCCGCGCGGAACTCCGCCGCCACCGCCGCCGGCAGCCCGGCGTCGGTGATCAGCAGGTCCAGCGCCTGCGCCGGCCGGATCGACAGCAGCGAGGAGCGCCCGAACTTGGACGAGTCCAGCATCCCGACCGTCCGGGCGGCCGCCGCGGCGGCCGCGTTGAGCGTGTCCGCCAGCGCCGAGCGCGACGTGGTGAGCCCGTGCTCGAGCGTCACGCCCGCGGCCGAGATGAACGCGACCGCGATGTTGAGCTCGCGCAGGAACTCGATCGTCCAGCGCCCCGTCAGCACGCGCATGTGCTGGTTGAGCTCGCCCGGCGGCACGATCACGTGGATCGTGTCCGCCGTGAGCCCGTGCGCGATCGCGGGCGAGTTGGTCACGAGCGTGAGCTCGCTCGGCGGCCGCAGCTCCAGCAGCCGCGCCAGCGCCAGCCCGGTCGAGGACGCGTCGAGGAAGATCGTCGACCCGTCCTCCACGAGCTCCCGCGCGCGCACCGCGATCGCTTCCTTCTCGCGCGCGGCCTCGTGCACGCGCGTGTCCCAGGCCGTCTCGGGCGACCGTGGCCGCGAGTCGGGGAGCGAGCGCGCGCCCCCGCGCACGCGCTCGAGCAATCCCTCCCCCGACAGCAGCTCCAGGTCCCGATGGACCGTGACCGGTGACACGGCGTGCTCTGACGCCAGCTCCGCGAGCGACGCCCCGCCGTCACGCGAGACGCGCTCGAGGATCTTCGCTCGCCTCAGGACGGGAGGGAGCGGTCCTTCGGTCATCGTCTCGTGATCGCCTGCTCGGACTCGGCGTCGAACAGGTGCACGCGCTCCATGTCGACCGCCGCCCGCACCGGCTCACCGACCTTGTAGGTCGCCGTCGGCGGCGCCTTGATGACGATCCGCTGCCCACCGACCTCGACGTCCACGAGCGTCCGGTCGCCCAGCGGCTCGACGGCGTACACCGTGCCCTCCAGGGCCGTGGCCTCGTCGCGCACCTCCAGCGACAGGTCCTCCGAGCGCACGCCGAACACCGCGCGGTGGTCGCCGGAGACCCCGAACCCGGGGTTCGGCAGCGACCAGCCCTCGCCCTCGAGCCGCCCGTTGGCCGTGCAGTCGAGCATGTTCATACGCGGGGAGCCCATGAACGTCGCGACCCAGCGGTTGGCCGGCCCGTCGTAGATCTCGGTCGGCGCGCCCACCTGCTGAACCGTGCCCTCCCGCAGCACCGCGACCTTGTCGGCCATCGACATGGCCTCCACCTGGTCGTTGGTGACGTACAGGAACGTGCGGCCGAGCGACCGGTGGATGCGGGTGAGCTCGGTGCGCATCTCCACGCGCAGCTTGAGGTCGAGGTTCGTCAGCGGCTCGTCCATCAGGAACGCCCGCGGGTCGCGCACGAGCGCGCGCCCGAGCGCGATCCGCTGCATCTGCCCGCCCGACATCTGCGCCGGGTAGCGGTTGAGCAGCTCCTCGATGTGCAGCAGCTCGGACACGCGCTTGAGCTGGGCGTCGACCTCGCTCTTGGGCAGCTTGCGCGCCCGCAGCGGCGACGTGATGTTCTGCGCCGCCGTCTGCTTGGGATAGAGCGCGTAGCTCTGGAACACCATCGCCAGGTCGCGCTCGGCGGGCGTCGCCTTCGTCGCGTCGATCCCGTTCAGGAGCACGCGGCCCGTGTCGGGCTTCTCGAGCCCGGCGAGCACGCGCAGCGTCGTGGTCTTGCCCGCGCCCGACGGACCCAGCAGCACGAAGAACGACCCCTCGGGGATGTCCAGCTCGAGGGACTTGAGCGCCTCGACGTCACCGAACGTCTTGGAGATCCCCTCGGCCACGATCGCGCTGGTCATGCGCTCACCACCTTCTCGCTCGTCGGGTCGTACGCCGGCGGCGCCGCGCCGACGTGGCGCACCGACACGACCTGCTCCTCCTGGAACCGCGCCGTCGCCGGCATGCGGATGTGGAAGAGCCCGGCTTCGCACTCGACGACGTAGATGGTCTCGTCGCCCAGCGCCTCCTTCGAGACCACGCGGCCCCGGACGCCCTCGCCCGACTCCGTGACGGTCAGACCCTCGGGCCGCACGCCCGCGATCACCTTCTGGCCGCGTTGCAGGCCCTCGGGCGCCGCGATCTTGAGGTCACCGGCGGCCGTGAGGTGGCCGTTGGTGACCTCGGCCTCGATCAGGTTCATCGGCGGCGAGCCGATGAACCGCGCCGCGAACAGCGTGGCCGGGCGGTTGTAGACCTCCATCGGCGCGCCGAGCTGCTCGAGGTTGCCCTTGTTCATGATCGCGATCCGGTCGCCGAGCGCCATCGCCTCGACCTGATCGTGGGTGACGTAGACCATCGTCGCGCCCAGCCGCTGCTGGAGATGCTTGACCTCGGCGCGCATGTCCGCGCGCAGTTCCGCGTCCAGGTTGGTCAGCGGCTCGTCCATCAGGAACGCCTTGGGGTGGCGCACCATCGCCCGGCCCAGGGCCACGCGCTGCTGCTCACCGCCCGAGAGCTTGTTCGGCTTGCGCGTCAGGTACGGCTCGAGCTGGAGCATGCGCGCCGCCTCGGCCACGCGCTCGTTGATCTCCGACTCGGGCGCGTTCGCGGCCCGCAGCGGGAACGCCATGTTCTCGCGCACGCTCAGGTGCGGGTATAGGGCGTAGAACTGGAACACCATCGCGATGTCGCGCTGGGACGGGCGCAGCCCGGAGACGACCTCGTCGCCGATCCGGATCTCGCCCGAGGTCTCCTCTTCCAGGCCCGCGATGCAGCGCAGCGTCGTCGTCTTGCCGCAGCCCGACGGGCCGAGCATGACGAACAGCTCGCCGTCGTTGATCTCCAGCGACAGCTCCTCCACCGCGACGGTCCCGTCCGGGAACGCCTTATGGAGCTTGTTGACGTGGACTTCAGCCATCAGCGACGCACCGCCCCGAGGGTCACGCCCGCCACCAGGTGCTTGCGCACGAGGAAGGCGAACACCAGCACCGGCACCGCGAACGTCATGGCGGACGCGGCCACCAAACCCCAGTCGATCGTCGTGCCGCCGATCAGGCCCGCGATCGCGGACGGCGCCGTGCGCGTGTCCGGATCGGTGATCAGGAAGATCGAGAACACGAACTCGTTCCAGGAGAAGATCAGCGCGAACACCGCCGTGGCGGCGATGCCGGGGATCAGCAGCGGCATCGTCACGCGCCAGAACGCCTCGAAGCGCGAGAAGCCGTCGAGCATCGCCGCCTCCTCGTACTCCGCCGGGACCTCGTCGATGAAGCCCTTCATCATCCAGATCGTGAACGGCAGGTTGAACGCCGAGTAGACCAGGATCAGGCCCGGGAGCGTGTCCAGCAGGTTCAGGTCGCGGAACATCAGGAAGACCGGGATCACGACCACCACGGGCGGCATGAACCGGGTCGAGAGGATGAAGAACAGCTGGTCCTTCTTGGCCTTCAGCGCGAAGCGCGAGTAGGCCCAGGCCGCCGGCACGCCGAGCACGGTCGCGATCAGCGTCGAGAACCCGGCGACGATCACCGAGTTGATGAAGCCCTGGAAGACGGGCGAGTCGCTGCTGAAGACGTTCTTGAAGTGGTCCAGCGTCGGGGTGAACGAGATCACCTTGGCCGGGACGGCGTAGATGTCGCGCGTGTCCTTGAGCGCCGTCTCGAGCATCCAGACGACGGGGAAGAGCATCACGACCATGAAGATCGCGAGCAGGACGATCTCGATGCCCGAGCCGAGCTTGCGCTCCTTGCGCGGGGGCGGGGCGACGGTCTCGCCCGCGATGCCCTTGTCGGCCAGGCCCTCGGGTTGGATGTGGGTCGCCATCGCTAGCGCTCCTGGAGCCGGTTGAGGTAGCGCAGGTAGAACTGCGCGGCGATCGTGACGACGATCACCATGAGAATGCCGTAGGCGGAGGCGAGGCCGGTGTCGAAGCCGAAGAACGCGACCTTGTAGACGTTGAAGCTCAGCGTCTCGGTCGTGCCGCCGGGGCCGCCGCCGGTGAGGATGTAGACCAGGTCGAACAGGCGGAAGGCCTCGATCGCCCGGAACATGACCGCGATCAGCAGCAGCGGCCACACGAGCGGGAACGTGATCCGGCGGAACTTGAACCACTCGGAGGCGCGGTCGATCTCCGCCGCCTCGTACAGGTACTTCGGGACCGCCGTCAGGCCCGCGAGGGCGATCAACATGATGAACGGCGTCCACTGCCAGGTGTCCACGATCACCAGCGAGAACAGCGCGAGCCGCTGCTGTGTGAGCCACTCCACGCGGCCGAAGCCGAGGCTGTCCAGGAACGAGTTCACGACGCCGAACTGCACGTCGAGCATGAACTTCCAGAACAGGCCGACGACGATCGGCGAGAGCATCATCGGAATCAGGAAGAGCGTCGTGATCGCGCCGCGGCCCTTGATGCGCCGCGAGATCAGGAACGCGATGGTGAAGCCGAGGATGGTCTGCAGGCCGACGGCGCCGACGACGAAGATGAGCGTCGTGAGCGCACGGGCGTGGACGACCTCCGAGGTGAGGACCGTGACGTAGTTGTCGAACGCGATGAACTCGTAGCCGCTGTCCCGTGTCGCCGAGTAGTCGGTGAACGACAGGCCGAGCAACCACAGCAACGGCCAGATCGAGAGGAACAGCAGCAGCGCGAACGCCGGGAGGATGAAGAGCAGCGCGAGCTTGCGGTCCGTCAGGAACGCGAAGCGCCTCGCGGCGGGTGGCGCCTCCAGCGTCTGCGCCTGCGGCGCGTTCTGGGGGGGTGTTTGAAGCGTGTTGGCCATTGCTCTGGGTGCGGCGCGACGAGGCCGGCCGCACGACGGCGGCCGGCCTCGTCAATTCGCTTCGCGGGGCTAGAGACCGCCGCTCTCGTCGAGGATCTTTTGCTCGTCCGCGGCGAGCTTGTCGAGCGCGGCGTCCGGCTGCTGGGTGCCGGAGATGGCCGCGTTGACCTGCGTCGAGTGAACGTTCAGGAGCTTCGCGTACTCGGGCAGGTTCCAGAAGTCCTTCAGCTGGGTGACCGAGTCCGTGAAGACCTTGTTGTACGGCGTCGCCTCGAGGAACTCGGGCGAGTTGAGCACGTCGTTACGCGCCGGGACGCCGCCGAGCTGCGCCCACTTCTTCTGGGCCTCGGGCGTCTGGAACCACTTGATGAAGTTCAGCGCCTCGGCCTGCTTCTCCTCCGGGATGTACTTGGAGACGTGCAGACCCATGCCGCCGAGCGGCTTCTTGTCGGTGACCTGCTTGGGCAGCGGCGCGAAGGCCAGCTTCTCGAGGATCTCCTCCTTGGTCTTGCCGAGCTCCGAGGAGGCCGGGTCGACCAGGCCGCCCATGGCGGCGATCCACTGGAAGCCGACGCACACCTTGCCCTGCGAGATGGCGGCGTTGACCTCGTCGATGAACCAGTTGCTCGAGCCCTTCGGTGTGAGCGGGACCATCTGGTTGACGAGGACGTCCATCGCCTTCTTGCCGGCGGCGTCGTTGATGACGCCCTCGATCTTGCGGTCCTTCTGGTTCCACAGCTCGCCGCCGTAGAGGGCGTTCATGACGTTGTAGGTCACGGCCGCCGCGTCGCCCGTGCCGGCCTGGTGGAACGCGAGGCCGCTCATGCCGTCGTTCTCGTCCTGGCACTTCTTGGCCGCGGCGATCATGTCCTCCCACGTGGCGGGAGGCGTGTCGCCCATCAGGTCCTTGCGCCAGATCATCGACCACGTGTCGCCCAGCAGCGGCAGACCGTAGGTCTTGGCGTCCGGGTTGGGCTCGCCCGTCGTGTTCTGCGGGTACTGGCCGTACGCCGCGAGGAAGTACGGGTCGTACTGCGACGTGTCGATGTTCTCCTTCGTGAAATCGGTGAGGTCGAGGATCGAGCCGTTCTCGACCGCCTCACCGATGTTCTGGGAGTCCAGGATCGGCAGGTCGAAGTTCGTCTTGCGCGCCGCGAACTGGGTGAAGATCGCGTCGTGCCACTGCGGGTTCGGCACGGTGTTGACCTTCACGGTCACGTTCGGACGCGTCTTCGTGTACTCCTTGCCGAGTTCCTCGAGGGCCTGGGCGGGCGGCCACTCGAACCACAGGAACGTCAGCTCCATCGGCTTGTCCGACAGCGCCGCCTGCTTGGCGGGCGCCTTGGTTGCGTCTCCGCCGTCGCCTCCGTCCTCGCCGCCACAAGCGGCGAACACGACGGCGGCGGCCATCGCCATTAGCGATGCCGAGACCGCGAATCTCCCCTTCATTGCTCCTCCTCCACGAGGGTTGGTCCTACTGCTCCGACATGCGGCACTGCGAACCTTGCACGAGGCTTGCAAAAACCTACGGGGTCCTTGCATTCGTTGTCAACACCTCTGGCAATTTCTTGCATTGCCTTGCACGCTGTCATACAGTCAGACCATGGTCTTCGCCCCAGAGCGTAGTCGATTCCCAGTGCTCGATCCCTCGGACGGCTCGGTCATCGAGTCCGTCGGCTCGGCCACGGCCGAGGACGGGATCGCGGCCGTCGACGCCGCCGCCGCGGCCGCCGCCGACTGGGCAGCGCGCGCGCCGCGCGAGCGCGCCCAGCTGCTGCGCGGGGCGTTCGACCTGATGACCGAACGCCTCGATTCCATCGCGCACCTGATCGTGCGCGAGATGGGCAAGCCGCTGGCCGAGGCGCGCGGCGAGGCCGCGTACGCGGCCGAGTTCCTGCGCTGGTTCTCCGAGGAGGCCGTGCGCGTGCCGGGCGACTACGGGCTCGCGCCCGCCGGCACCAACCGGATGCTCGTCGGCCATGCGCCGATCGGCGTGTCGCTGCTCATCACGCCGTGGAACTTCCCGGCGGCGATGGCCACGCGCAAGATCGGCCCAGCGCTGGCCGCGGGCTGCACCGTGATCCTCAAGCCCGCCGAGGAGACGCCGCTGACGGCGATCGCGATCGGCGAGCTGCTGCTCGAGGCGGGTATCCCCGAGGGCGTCGTCAACGTCGTCACGACGGACGATCCCGGCCCGCTGTGTGAAGCGATCCTGGCGGACCCGCGGGTGCGCAAGCTCAGCTTCACAGGCTCCACTGCGGTCGGCCGGCACCTCCTCGGCCTGGCCGGCCGCAGTGTGATCTCCACCTCGATGGAGCTGGGCGGGAACGCGCCGTTCCTCGTGCTCGAGGACGCCGACCTCGACGTCGCCGTGCGGGAGGCGATGGCGGCGAAGATGCGCAACGGCGGCGAGGCCTGCACGGCCGCGAACCGCTTTCTCGTGCACGAGTCGGTCGCCGAGGCCTTCGCGGCGCGGCTCACGGACGCGATGAGCGCCGTCCGCGTGGCCCCCGGCTTCGAGGAGGGCGCGCAGCTCGGGCCGCTGATCAACGCGGACGCGCGCGCGAAGGTCGAGCGGTTGGTGGCCGACGCGGTGGAGCGCGGCGCCCGCGTGCGCTGCGGCGGCGAGCGGCTGCCCGGCCCCGGGTTCTTCTACCCGCCGACCGTGCTCGACGCCGTCCAGCCCGGCAGCGCGCTCCTGCGCGAGGAGATCTTCGGCCCGGTGGCGCCGATCATGACCTTCACGAGCGAGGACGAGGCCGTGCAGATGGCCAACGACACCGAGTACGGGCTCGTGGCCTTCGTCTGCAGCCGCGATCTGCGCCGGGCGATGGCGATCGGCGAGCGGATCGAGACCGGCATGGTGGGTCTGAACCGCGGCGTGGTCTCGGATCCCGCCGCGCCGTTCGGGGGCGCGAAGCAGAGCGGCCTGGGGCGCGAAGGCGGACACCACGGCTTGCTCGAGTTCCTCGAGCCGAAGTACTTTGCGTTCGACTGAAACGTCAGGAGGGAGAACCGTGTCACAGCAGAAAGTCCTGGTCCTCGTCGGCGACGCCGCCGAGGAGCTCGACGCGATGTACCCGATCTACCGGCTGCGCGAGGCCGGCTACGACGCCGTCGTGGCCGCGCTCACCACGCGTGAGGTCCAGCTCGTCATCCACGACTTCGACCCGAACTCGGACGCCTACACCGAGAAGAACGGTCGCAAGCTGCCGGTGGACATCGCGTTCGCGGACGTCGACCCGTCCGAGTACGTCGCGCTCGTGATCCCGGGTGGGCGCGCGCCCGAGTACATCCGGCTCGACGCCGACGTGCGCCGCATCACGGAGTACTTCTTCGAGAAGGACCTCCCCGTCGGCACGATCTGCCACGGTCCGCAGGTACCCGCCGTCTACGGCCTGCTGCGCGGGCGCAAGACGGCTGCGTTCCCGCCGCTGCACGGCGACATGGAGAACGCCGGCGCGACGATCGTCGACGCCCCGGACTGCGTCGACGGGAACATGGTCTCCTGCCGGGGCTGGCCGGACATGCCGGAGTGGTCGCGCGCGTTCATGAACGTGCTCGAGCGCGCCGCCGTCCCCGCCTAGCCGGAACGTCACGTGGTCCCCGTCCTGTTGTTGCACGGCTCCGGGCCGGGGACCACGGCCGCGGCCTGGGACCCGCTCGTCGACGCGCTCGGCGAGCGGTTCGAGGTCATCGCGCCGGACCTGCCGGGCTTCGGTGACGCGCCGCGCGCGCCCATCGAAGACTGGGAGGACATCGTCGCGCCGGACGAGCCGTGCGCGATCGTGGGCAACTCCGCGGGCGGCGCGCTCGCGTTGATGCTCGCCGCCCGTGGGCTCGCCACGAAGGTCGTGGCCGTCGGGTCGATGGGCTACCCGATGCCGCTGCCCCGCGGGCTGGACGCGCTCTGGGGCACCGGGCCGACGCACGCCGAGGCCCGCGCACTGCTGGACCTGCTGTTCCATGACCCGCCGGGGGACGAAGCCGTCGATGCCCGCTTGGCGGCGATGCGCGCGCAGCCGCACTACCGGGAGCTGTTCCCGCAACCGCGTCAGCGCTGGGTGGACGCGCTGTCGCTCACGCCGGGCGAGCTGGCGTCGATCCAAGCGCCGGTTCTGCTGATCCACGGGGCCGAGGACCGGATCGTCCCGCCCGAGCACAGCGTGCACCGGCTGGTGCAGCTGCTGCCCGACGCCCGCGCCCACATCTTCGGCCGCTGCGGGCACGCCTCGCCGCTCGAGTACACCGCCGAGTTCAACCGCCTCGTTCTGACCTTTCTGGAGGACTGATGTTCGCTGTCCTACGCGCACCGTCCCAGGTCCTCTTCGGGGCCGGGATGGCGGAGGCCGCCGGCCCCGTCGCGGCCACCCACGGCCGCCGTGTCCTGCTGATCACCGACCCCGTGATCGCCTCGACGCCCGGCTTCGGGACCGTCGAGGTGTCGCTGCGCGCCGCCGGCCTCGACGTCGCCGTGTCCACGGACGCCGAGGTCGACGTGCCGAGCGCGGCCGTCGACGCCGCCGTCGCGCTCGGGCGCGAGACCCAGCCGGACGCGATCGTCGCCGTCGGTGGCGGCAGCGTCATCGACCTGGCCAAGGTCACCGCGCTGCTGCTCGCGCACGGCGGCGCGCCGTCGGACTACTACGCCGTCAACTCGGTGCCGGGTCCGGTCCTGCCGCTGATCGCGCTGCCGACGACCGCCGGCACGGGCTCGGAGGCCACGCCGGTGGCGGTCATCACCGACCCGGCGAGCGACATGAAGATCGGCGTCGCGAGCTCGCACCTGATCCCGCGCCACGCGATCTGCGACCCGCGGCTGACGCTCGGCGCCCCGCCCGTCGTGACGGCGCACTCGGGCATCGACGCGCTCTCGCACGCGATCGAGGGGTACATGGCCGCGGAGGCCGACGACCCCGACGCGGAGCTGGTGCTCGGCCGCCCGCAGGTGGGCAAGAACGCGATCAGCGACTCGCTGGCGTTGACCGCCGCCGGCCACATCGCCGCCAACCTCGAGCGCGCCGTCCAGGACGGCGACGACCTGGAGGCCCGCACGGGCATGCTCTACGGCAGCCTGCTGGCCGGCATCGCGTTCGGCAACTCGGGCGTCTCCACCGCGCACGCCCTGCAGTTCGCGGTCGGCGCCGCCACGCACACCTCCCACGGCCTCGGCACGGGCCTGCTGCTCCCCTACGTGATGGAGTTCAACCGCCCGGCGCGCCCGGACGACCTGGCCGAGCTCGCCCGTGTGATGCGCTCACCCGGCAGCGCCGTCGACCACGTGCACGCGCTCGGGCAGCGGATCGGCCTCCCGGGCTCGCTTGCGGACATCGGCATCGAGCGCCAGGAGCTGCGCGGCATGGCCGAGGCCTCGTTCAAGTTCAAGCGCCTGGTCGACAACAACCCGCGCCCGCTCGACGAGGACGCGCTCGAGGCGATCCTCGACGCCGCCTGGCACGGCGATCCGGCGCGCTTGAGCCGAGAAAGGTCGGATGATCGGGGTGGGGCGGAGGGGATGTCCGCCTTGACTTCTCAATCAGTCAGGTCGTGAAGCGCGCGGCTGAGGTGCGCGGTCATGCGCGCCTCAGCCTCCGCGACGTCGCCGTGCTCGATCACCGTGAGCAGGTCGCGGTGCTCCTCACCCATCGCGGCCGGTGACGCCCAGGACGGGCGCAGCTGCGCGATGCAGAGCCGGATCTCGCCGCTCAGCGAGCCGTACAGGCGCTCCAGCCGCGGGCTGCCGGCGGCGTGCGCGAGCGCGTGATGGAAGCCCATATCGGCGTCCACCACCTCGCTCCAGCGCGAGTCCACGCGCAGGCGGGTGAGCGGGCCGAGCGCGGCGTGCACGCCGGCCAGCGACGCCCCGCGCGTGAGCACCTCGCGCACGATCAGCGTCTCGATCGGGATCCGGACGCTGAAGAGGTCCAGCACCTCCTCGCGGCTCATGATCGGCACGAACGCACTGCGGTTGCGCTCGCGCTTGAGCAGGCCCTCGTGGCACAGCGTCTGGATGGCGGCGCGCACGGTCGGGCGGGCGACGCCGAACTCGCGCGTGAGATCCACCTCCGGCAGCGGGGCGCCCGGCTTGATCACGCCGTCGAGGATCTTCTCCCGCAGCGACGCCACGACGGCTTCGGTCGTAGAGATCGGAGTGACGGCCAGTCCGCTCACAGCCGCACAAGAGTACCCATTGAACCCGGCGGTTCTGCTTGTCTGACAGTCCGACAGCAGGTATCATCTCGCACGTAGACCTGTCGCGGCCGGCCGACCTTTGCACGAGGCGTGTCCAGTCAATGGCAAGGAGCAAGCTATATGGGTCGGTGCATGAGAGCAGCGGTCGCCGCGATGTCGGCGTCGATGCTGGTCGCTTCCGGATGGAGCGGCGTGGCACACGCCACAGGGACCTCGGAGGAGCAGGCGGCCGCCGCCCTGGCGCCGCCCACGGTCACGGCCGGGCGAACGCCGGCCGGCAACGTGCGCGTCGGTGTGCCGATCGCGTTCACCGCGACCGGCGCCGACGCCGATGGGGACACGCTCACCTACGCGTGGGACTTCGGTGACGGCAACACGTCGACCGCGCAGAACCCGACGCACACCTTCCTCGCCGCCGCGACGCGCACGGTGAAGGTCACGGTGTCCGACGGTACGAGCACCGCCACGGCGGAGCTGCCGGTCGTGGTCCAGGCCAACCGCAACCCCAGCATCTCGGTCGCGACCGCCACGCCGTCGGCCGGCATCGCGCCGCTGACGACCAGCTTCACCGCCACGGCCAACGATCAGGACGGCCACACCGTCTCGTACGCGTGGGACCTCGACGGCGACGGCACGTTCGAGACCGCGGGCCGTGAAGGCTCGTTCACCTTCGCGCAGCCCGGGACCCACGCCCCCACGCTGCGCGTCACCGACCCGTTCGGCGGCGTGACCAACCGCGTCGTGCCGGTCACCGTGCTCGCTCCCGAGGTCGATCCGTCCAAGAAGTTCAACGTGCTGGTGTACTCGCGCACCGCGGGCTTCCGCCACTCCTCGATCGACGAGGGCATCGCGGCGATCAAGAAGCTCGGCACCGAGAACGACTTCAACGTCGACGCGATCGAGGAGCCGACGCTGTTCACGGACGCGTTCCTGGCCCGCTACGACGCGGTCGTGTTCCTCTCCACGACCGGTGACACGCTGCCCGCGGTCGCCCAGCAGGAGGCGTTCGAGCGCTTCATCCGCGCCGGCAACGGCTACGTCGGCATCCACGCCGCAGCCGACACCGAGTACGCGTGGCCGTGGTACGGGCAGCTCGTGGGCGCGTACTTCCGCAACCATCCGACCGGCACGCCGACCGCGACCGTCGTCAACGAGGACGCCGACCACGTCACCAACGCGGGAATCCCTGCGCGGTGGACACGTGTTGACGAGTGGTACAACTACCAGAGCCCGATCAACCCGGTCGTCAACGGCGGCGGCATCGACTACAGCGCCCGCACCAGCGGCGTCCACGTGCTGCTGACGATGGACGAGACGACCTACAACGAGGCCGACGGCAACACGCTCGACGACGACCATCCGATCTCCTGGTGCCGGCGCTTCGACGGCGGCCGTTCCTGGTACACGGGCATGGGCCACACCGAGGCCTCCTATCTGGACCCGGTCTTCCTCGGGCACGTCCTGGGCGGCCTGAAGGTCGCGGCGGGCGTCGTCCCGGACGACGCCTGCGGCATCGTGCAGGTGCAGGACGAGGAGACCGTCGGCGGCTCGGTCCCCGCGACCCTGTCGCTCGCGATCGAGGGCCCGCCGGCGGCGTTCGAGCCGTTCGTCCCCGGCGTCGAGCAGGACTACACGGCGACGTCGCAGCTGTCGGTGGTCTCCACGGCGGGTGACGCGAGCCTCACGGTGTCCGATCCTGGCCACATGACCAACGGCGCGTTCACGCTCGCCGAGCCGCTGCGCGTCGCGCTGTCGAAGACCGCGTGGAGCGCCCCGGTCTCCAACGAGAAGGTCGGCGTGACCTTCAACCAGCTGATCAAGCGGACCGACCCGCTGCGCACCGGCACCTACAGCCGGACGCTCACGTTCACGCTGGCGACCAGCAACCCGTAGTCGGGGATCAAGGGTGCGGACCGCTTGATGGGGTCCGCACCCTACACTGGCCACTTCTCGACCGGTCGATAGGTGGTTCATGTCCCACAGCACTCGTTTTGCCAGGGAAGCGGAGGGCGCCGCCGCGGTGGTCGTCTCCCGCCAGCCGATCCTCGACAATGTCGAGCGGATCGTCGGCTTCGAGCTGCTGACCCCGCCGGAGGCCCACCCGCACGAGGCCACGGCGAGCGTGCTGGCGCAGGCGATCGCGGACATCGGGCTGCACAGGCTCGTCGGTGAGCGTCCGGCGCACGTCGACGTCACGCGCGAGTTCCTCGTGCTCGTCTCGCCGCTTCCGCTCGACCCGGCGCGGGTCGTCCTCGAGCTCCCGTCGGACGAGCACGCCGACGCCGAGCTGGTGGCGGTGCTGCGCGAGGCCCGCGACGCGGGCTTCCGGATCGCGCTCGACAGCTTTCGCGCCGGACGCGCGGACGACGCGCTGCTCGACCTGGCCGAGAGCGTGAAGATCGACGTCGCGGGCCGCTCCGAGGAGGAGATCGAGGCCGACGTCAACGCCGCCCGCGGGCGCGGGCTGGCCGTGATCGCCAACGGCGTCCCGACCCGCGCGGTCTACGGCTTCTGCCGCGGGCTCGGGTTCGACGCCTTCCAGGGCCAGTACTTCGCCGAGCCCGTCATCGTGCAGGGCGCGTCCGTCCCGACCTACCGCCTGCGCGCGCTCTCCATGCTGGCCGCCGGCGAGGCCGCCACCTTCGAACAGCTCGAGCGCGTGATCGCCGAGGACCCGGGGCTCTCGCTGAAGCTCGTCAAGCTCGCGAACTCGGCGTTCTACGGCGGCCGCCACCCCGTCGGCACGATCCGCCAGGCGCTGATGGCGCTCGGCACGGCCACCGTCCGCCGCTGGGCCGCGCTGCTCGCGCTCGCGGGCGTCAACGACCGGCCCAGCCACTTGCTGGAGACCGGGTTGCTGCGCGCACGCCTGTGCGAGCTGGTGGCGGCGCGCACCGCGGGCGCCGAGGCCGAGCGCGGGTTCACCGTCGGCCTCTTCTCGGTCGTGGACTCGCTGATGGGCATGCGCATGCCCGACCTGCTCGGCGAGCTGCCCTTCGACGAGCGCACCACGCGCGCGCTCGGCGCGCACGAGGGGCCGGAGGGCAAGGTGCTCGCGGGCGTGCTGGCCTACGAGGCCGGCGAGTTCGACAAGTGCGTCCAGACCGGGGTGAGCCTCGTCGACATCGCGCACGCGTACGGCGAGGCGCTGGACTGGACCGACGGGGCCCTGGTCCAACTTTCTAACTAGCCGCGCCGGACGGGGTCGTTTAATACCCCGCATGTCCCAGCCGCGCAGCGTCAAGATCGGTGATAACGAGCGGGGCGGCTGGTCTTCGGACCGTCCGCGCCGCGCAGGCGAGCCCGACCGGCCGCCGCGCAAGCAGGACGTCTCGGTCCGCGGGCGGGTGCTCTCCCCCGCGTTCCGCATGCGCTACAACCCCGGCTCGCTGCTGGTCGTCGCGTGCGCCGACCACGAGCTGCGCGACAAGTTCGTCAAGCGCGTGATCGAGGAGCAGAGCACGATCTTCTCGCTCGAGAAGGTCAAGACGCTGCTCGTGGGCAAGGTCGCCGAGGACGAGATCGAGGCGAAGGCCCAGGCGCTGCTGGACGCCGCGGTCGCCAAGCGCTTCGCCGCGGGCGCCTCGGTCGTGATCCCGCTCGCGACGCTCTCCGCCGAGGAGCGCGAGCACTACGTCCGGCTCGCGGCCGCGCACCGCCGCGCGCGCCACATCATCCTCGTCGAGGCCGGCAAGGACAGCGTCGCCGAGGACGATCGCGCGCCGCTGACCGAGCTGCGCAACCGCCTCGACGCAGGCGAGCTCGGCCAGGAGGGCTTCATGACGTCGCTGCGGCTCGGCGGCAAGGTCGTCGACGAGCTCAAGAAGATCGTCTTCGCTCCGCCCCCGGCTGACGACTAGCGCCGTTTAGGCGTCTCCACGCCCCGCGGGTGGACTTCCGCGGCGCCCTCCCGTATGTCTGCTCACGGAGGAGCAGGTCCACCGACGGAGGGTTCATGAGAATTGGGGTGAAGGGCCTCGTCGCGGGCGCGCTGACGCTTGCGACGCTGGGCTCGGGAGGCGGCGTCGCGCAGGCGCAGCAGGTGACGATCGGCGCCGACGGCAAGACCGCGCCGGTCTTCAGCTACGTGCAGGCGACCCGCGAACGCGTCTGGATCCCGGTGGCGAACACCGATACCGACAGCAACGGCGTGATCGACCGCATCGCGATCGACATCGTCCGGCCCAAGGAGTCCGGGCCGACCGTCAAGGTTCCGGCGATCATCGACGCCAGCCCGTACTACACGGCGAACGGCCGTGGCAACGAGGGCCAGCGGATCATCACCAACGAGAACGGGACGCTCGACCGCTTCCCGCTCTACTACGACAACTACTTCGTCCCGCGCGGGTACGCGTTCATCGCCGCCCACTCGCTCGGCACTGCGTTCTCGACGGGCTGCGTCAACCACGGCGGCCCGACCGACATCGCCGGCTTCAAGGCCGTCATCGACTGGCTCAACGGCCGCGTGCCCGGCTACACGTCCGTGGACGGCACCACGGCCAACACCGCCGTCTGGCACAACGGCTCCTCGTCGATGATCGGCAAGTCCTACGACGGCACGTTCGCCAACGGCGTCGCCGCGACCGGCGTCGAGGGCCTCAAGACGATCGTCCCGATCAGCGCGATCTCCGCTTGGTACAACTACTCGCGCACCGCGGGTATTCGTCACAACAACAACTACCCCAGCGGTCTCTCGAACGGCATCGCCGGCGTCCGCGACGACGTCGGGGTCAAGCCGCCGCTCGTCCAGACGCCCACCGGGCCGGTCACCCGCCAGGCCCTGTGCGGGCCGGTGCGCGACGCGATGGATCAGCTCGACGGCGACGAGCACGGCGACATCAACGAGTACTGGCGCGACCGCGACCACAACAAGGACGCGAACAAGGTCAAGGCGTCCGTCTTCATCGTCCACGGCTTCCAGGACGACAACGTCCGCATGGATCACGTCGGCCTGTGGTGGGACGCGCTGAAGGCCAACAGCGTCAAGACGAAGCTGTGGCTCCTGCGCACGGGCCACGTCGATCCGTTCGAGCAGCGCCGGGCCGTCTGGGTCGACACGCTGCACCGCTGGTTCGACCAGGAGCTCCACGGCGTCGCCAACGGCATCGACGGCGAACCCAAGGTGACGATCGAGGACGCGCCCGACGTCTGGGGCAACTACGCGGACTGGCCCATCCCGGGCACGCAGAACACCGACGTGTACCTGCGCGCTGGGGCGAACCCGGCCGGCGCCGGCACGATCGGCGGCATGTCCGGCGGCATGGCGGACACGCTGACGTTCCAGAACACGGGCGCCAACATCTCCGAGAACACCCTGATGGGCACGCCCGAGGGCCAGCAGACCAACCGCCGCGTGTTCATCACGCCGCCGCTCAAGAAGGACGTCCGGCTCTCGGGCACCGCGGTGCTCAAGCTGCGGGCCGCGCTCGGCCTCGAGCGCAGCAACCTCTCGGCGGTCGTCGCCGAGATCGGGACGACGACGCAGATCCTGCGCGGCGGCAACCAGGACGGCGTGACCGACACCACCAAGCGCACGTGCTGGGGCGCGACCAGCACGGACGACAACGCGTGCCCGACGCTCGGCGCCGAGTGCACGACCACCGGCATCGGGGTCGACAACGCGTGCTACCTCGAGGTCAGCAAGAACATCTCCACCAACGTCGCGCAGTGGCGCGTCACGCGCGGCACGCTGGACTCGCGCCAGCGCAACTCGTACTGGTACGCGGACGCGAAGGCCGGGGAGGTCGTCCCGGGCCAGTTCAACGACTACACGATCCCGCTGCAGCCGACCGAGCACATCTTCAAGGCCGGCAACCGGATCTCGATCATCGTGACCGCGAACCTGTACGGCGAGTTCCGGACGATCGGCACGCCGGACACGCCGGGGTACGTGGGGTCGGCGATCAGCCCGGCGCAGGAGATCCGGATCGACACGCGGGCGAGCAAGATCTCGCTGCCGATCGTCGGCGGCTCGGTCGCGCTGTTCGACGCGGGCGCCTTCACCGATCCCCAGACCACGGTCAGCGGCACCGTGCCGGCGACCCTGTCGCTGAGCCTGCGCGGCGCGGCGACGTTCGACCCGTTCATCCCGGGCGTCGCCCAGAACTACACGGCGACCACGACGGCGAACGTCATCAGCACCGCGGGCAACGCGACGCTGTCGGTCTCGGACCCGGGCCGCATGACCAACGGCGCGTTCTCGCTCGCCAACCCGCTCCAGGTCGCCTTCGAGAAGTCGACGTGGAACGGCCCGGTCTCCAACGACGAGGTGGACGTCACGTTCACCCAGGCCATCGGCGCCAACGATCCGCTCCGTACCGGCACCTACAGCAAAACGCTCACCTTCACGCTGAGCACCACGCAGCCGTAGCACGTTGAGGCACATCCACGCGCAATGCGTCCAAAGTCCAGGGCGCTTGCGCGTGGAAGGCCGTAGCGTTGCCTGATCCGCCGTCAACGGAGGACGGCACGGGTCTACGGCAACGGAGGGTTGCATGAGGATTGGGGTGAGAGGGCTGATCGCGGGCGTGCTGGCGCTGGCGATGCTCGCGGTTGGGACGGGCGCCGCGCAGGCGCAGGGTCCCGTTCTGGAGAACGGCAAGACCAAGGCCGTCTACGACTACACGAAGGCCGTCAAGGAACGGGTCTTCATCCCGCAGCCCGGCATCGACCAGGACCGCAACGGCGCCGACGACTGGGTCACGGTCGACATCATCCGGCCCGCCGAGGCGTCGGCGACGAACAAGATGCCGGCGATCATCGACCCGAGCCCGTACTACACGACGCTCTGCCGCGGCGCCGAGAGCCAGTGCATGGCCGACTGGGACGGCGACGGGGTCAACGACCGCTGGCCGCTGTTCTACGACAACTACTTCGTCCCGCGCGGCTACGCGTACGTGCTGGGCCAGATGAACGGCACGGGCATGTCCGTGCACGGCTGCCCGATGCACGGCGGCACCGGCGACATCGCCGGCGAGAAGTCGATCGTCGACTGGCTCAACGGCCGCGTGAAGGCCTACAAGTCCACCAGCCTCACCTCCGAGGAAGTGACCGCCGCCTGGCACAACGGCGCGTCCTCGATGATCGGCAAGTCCTATGACGGCACGCTGGCCAACGGCGTCGCGGCGACGGGCGTCGAGGGCCTGAAGACCATCGTCCCGATCAGCGCGATCTCCCAGTGGTACACGTACTCGCGCAACGGCGGGACCGTCCAGAGCACCAACTATCCTGGTGCCTACCTCAACAACCTCGTGACGTTCCCCGGCACGGCGCCGACCGGCCACGCGGGCGCGGTCTACAACCTGCCGAACCGCCGCGCGGTCTGCACGCCCATCAACCAGGCGGAGATCGACGACGACAACCAGATCGACACCGGCGACGGAGACCGGCACGGCGACATCAACACGTTCTGGGACCAGCGCGACTACGTCAAGAATGCGGGCAAGGTCAAGGCGTCCGTCCTCATCGCGCACGGCTTCCAGGACGACAACGTCCGCATGGACCAGGTCGACGTCTGGTGGCGCGCGCTGCGAGCCAACAACGTCCCGACCAAGTTGTGGCTGCTGCGTGCGGGCCACGAGGACCCGTTCGAGTCGCGCCGCGCCGAGTGGGTCGACACCCTGCACCGCTGGTTCGACCACTGGCTCTACGGCGTCCAGAACGGGATCATGAGCGAGAAGCCGGTCACGGTCGAAGAAGAAAAGGACGTCTGGAAGGACTACGGGAGCTGGCCGATCGACGGCACGCAGGACGTGGACCTGTACCTGCGCGCGACCGACAACCCGGCCGCGGCCGGCACGCTCGGCGGCCTGGCCGGCGGCGGCGCGGCGGACTCGCTGACGTATCTCGCCCGCAACAACAGCAGCGAGAACACGCTCATGAACTCGCCCACCGGCGCGCAGACCAACCGTCGCGTGTTCCTCTCGCGTCCGCTGACCAAGGACGTGCGCCTGTCCGGCACGCCGCTCGCCGACGTCGCCGCCGCGCTCGATAAGACGCAGGGCAACGTCAGCGTCACGATCGTCGACTACGGCGTGCTGAACGCGAACGGCACCCGGCAGAACTTCACCCAGACCTCGCGCAGCAGCGAGGGCGTCGATCTCGTCGCCGCCCGCTCCTGCTGGGGCGTGTCGTCCGACGGCGTGACCTGCCAGAACGCGAACGTCGGCGACCCATGCACCGCGCCGGCCCGTGAGGTCGAGCACGCGTGCTACCAGAACATCAGCAAGCCGACCACCAACGTCGCGCAATGGCGCGTGTCGCGCGGCATCCTCGACTCCTCGAACCGCGACACGCTGTGGTTCGCGAACGCGTCGGCGGTCAAGATCGGCGAGACCAACCGCTTCAAGTTCCCGACGATCCCCACCGAGCACATCTTCAAGGCGGGGCATCAGATCGGCATCGTCATCGGCGGCTCGAACACGAGCTTCATGGGCGCGGCCGGCGGTAACGACAACGTCAACGTGACGCTGGACACGCGCACCTCCAAGGTGACGCTGCCGATCCAGGGCGGCTACGCCGCGGCGGCCTCGGCCGGCCTGACGGACGCCGAGACGGTCGCCCCGACGCTGGGTGACGTCCCGGCCGACGTGCTCGTGGGCACCACGGACGCGAGCGGCGCGGCCGTCACCTACACCCTCCCGACCGCGACCGACAACGAGGACCCCAGCCCGCTCGTCACGTGCGACCCGGCCTCGGGCTCCAAGTTCCAGGTCGGTACGACGACGGTGACCTGTGTCGCCAAGGACGCCAACGGCAACGCGTCGGCGCCGAAGACGTTCAAGGTCGTCGTCCGCCACGACGTGCCGGTCGACGTCCCGGTCGGCGGCAGCGTGCCGGCGACGCTGGCGCTGACGCTCGGCGCCGCCGCGAGGTTCGACCCGTTCGTCCCGGGTGTCGAGCAGGACTACACGGCCGAGACGACCGCGACCGTGGTCAGCACCGCCGGCAACGCCGCGCTCAGCGTGTCGGCCCCGGGCCACCTGGCCAACGGCGCGTTCACGCTCGCTGAGCCGCTGCGCGTCGAGTTCTCGAAGGCCGCCTGGACCGCTCCGGTGTCCAACGAGACGGTCGACGTGCGGTTCAAGCAGCTGATCAAGCGCACGGACCCGCTGCGGACGGGCACGTACGCCAAGACGCTGACCTTCACGCTGTCGACGACGGCGCCGTAGATCATTCGCTGAGGGGCCCGCGTTCGCGCGGGCCCCACGGTGCCACTTGTATAAAGTAAGTCGCTCATGAAGCGTCAGCGACTTGCGAGTGGGGTTAACCCCCCGCGAAACGGCTCTGGACCCCACCTGCAGTTTGGTGGAGCCACGGCTGTGGCGGCCGGGAGGCGCGCGTAACTTGCACTGCATGCTCGCCGCCTCGACCTTCCGCCCCACGAGCGCGCTGCGGCTGCCTTTCTCCCGGCGGGCCCGCGTGCAGATCGGGCTCTTCCTGCTCGCCTACGCGGTCTACACCGTCGCGCGCTTCTTCACCATCGGCGACCTCGCCGACGCGACGGCCAACGCGCACTGGATCGTCGACCTGCAGAACGCGGTCGGCGTCGGCGTCGAGGCCTCGGTCCAGAGCGCGCTCGACGGCAGCTGGGCGATGTGGGTGCTCAACCGGCTCTACCTGATCGCGCAGCTGGGCGTGATCCCGGCGGTGCTGATCTTCCTCTACAACCGCTCGTGGGCGATCTACGCGACGCTGCGCAACACGATCCTGGCGACGTGGCTGATCTCCGTGCCGGTCTACGGCCTGTTCCCGGTCGCGCCGCCGCGCCTGGCCGGGCTCGGCATCGAGGACACGATCACGTCGCAGACGAGCATGAGCCTGACCTCGAACTTCTCCACGAGCTTCTTCAACGAGCTCGCGGCGGTCCCGTCGCTGCACGTGGGGTTCGCGGTGGCGGTCGGCTTCGCGCTGTTCAGGGCCTTGAAGAACCCGCTGCTGCGCTGGGTGGCGCTGCTGTGGGGCCCGATCGTCGGCCTGGCGGTCGTCGCCACCGGCAACCACTTCCTGTTCGACGCCGTCGCCGGGCTGGCCGCGAGCGCCGCGGGCTACGGCTTCGCCGTGATGGCGGTGCGGATGCGGGCGAAGCGCCCGACGCGCACCAGCCTGGGCCCGGCGTTCGCCGAGGCCTGAGTCGCGCACAGCACGAGCGCGAGCGCGGTACCGACCACGGTCAGCACCGTGCTGGTGCCGACGAAGAACGCGGCCAGCTGCGCCGCGGGCACGTGCTGGCCGGTGACGGGGCCGAAGGTGGCGGCGAGGATCGCGGCGCCGGTCCCGACGCTCGCGGGCGAGAACGGCACGATCCGGCCGCTGCACTGGGCGAAGGTGACCAGCAGGACCGCGGCGAGCGTCGCCGGCAGGTGGAACGCCGCGAGGAAGCACCCCAGCGCGGCGAGCCGCAGGACGCGGCTGAGCAGCTGCCACGGCAGCACGTGGCGCGCGTAGGCCCGCGGCGACTTGAGCGCGGAGCAGCCCGTCTTCACGCGCGCGATGAAGCGGCGCGTCTTCGCATGCCGGCGCCCGATGAGAACCGCGCCGGTGACGGTCAGCAGCGCCGCGGCGGCGATGAGCCCGGTCTGCGCGCCGGGTGAGACGTCCGGGCCGACGCCGATCGCGAGCGCGAGGGCGAGCAGGCCGAGGCCCAACGCCGTCTCCCCCGCCGCCTCGGCCACGAGCGTGCCGGTCAACAGGGCGCGGTTGCCGCGCCCCGGCATCCTTCGGGCGAGCAGGAGCACGCGCACCGCGTCGCCCCCGCGCGCGGACACGATCCCGCCCGCGCCCGCGCCGGCCACCCACGCGGCGACGGCGTCGCGCGTGCGCGGCGGCGCTTCGCTCGTGCGGCGGATCACCGCGCACCAGCCGCGTCCGCGGGCCACCTGGTTGAGCAGGTGCAGGACCACGCCCAGCGCGAGCCAACCCGGCGACAGACCCATGAGGACGTAGGGCATCTAGTCCCGAGGGTACCCGGTTCCGGCCACCAGGTAGCGATCCTGCTCCGCTGTGTAGGTGTCCTCGCGGACGGCCAGGCCGGCGGCGGCCAGATCCTCACCCAGCTGCTGGTGCGTGAACGGCCAGTACGTCAGGCGCTCGCAGACGTCGCCGACCGTGACTGTCACGTGGTGCGGCGCGTCCCAGGCCTCGGGTACCTCCCAGGTGTGGGTGCCGTCGGTGTGCGAGCCGAGCGCGCGCACGCGCTCCCAGTTGCGGGTGGTGAGGACCAGCACGCCGCCGGGCTTGAGCGTGCTCGCGAGCGCGACGATCGCCCGGCGGCGCTCGCGCGCGTGGCCGATCGAGTTGCCGACGCAGAAGACGGCGTCGAAGCGCGGGCCGGGCGGAAGCTCCTCCCAGGCGCACACGCCGGCGCGAACCTCGGCGCCGTGGCGCGCGGCCGTGGCGCGCGTGCGCGCCACCATGCCGGGGCTCGCGTCGGTGGCCTCGGTGCGCAGCCCGCGCAGCGCGAGGCCGGTCGCGAGCAGCCCGATCCCGCACGCTGCGTCCAGCACGCGCGCGCCCTCGGGCAAGGGGTCGATGAACGCCGCGAACGCCGCCACGTTGCCCTCCGGCGTGCGCAGCCCCTCCGGCGTGAGCTGCTCGTAGACCGAGCTCAGGTCGTCGTATGTCGATATGGGCGGATCCCGTTCGTGTAGAGGGTGAAACCATCCCCGAAGGAGGCTCTCCATGACCCGGTACGCACTGATTGTCCACCAGCCCGACGGCCCGCCGCCCGCCGATCTCGACCTCGACGGCATCACGCGCGACGTGCGCGCGCTCGAGCAGGAGATGCGGGACGCCGGCGTGTGGGTGTTCTCCGGCGGCCTGCACGACGCAAGCACCGCCACCACCGTGCAGGTCCGCGACGGCGAGCTGATCACGACCGACGGCCCGTACCCCGAGGGCCACGAGCACATCGGCGGCCTGACGGTGATCGAGGTCGACGATCTCGACGCCGCCCTGAAATGGGGCCGCAAGTCAGCGCAGGTGATCAACGGCCTGCCGATCGAGGTCCGCCCCTTCTACGGGTGAGCGCGGACGTCGAACATGCCTTCCGCGCCGAGCACGGGCGCGCCGTCGCCGTGCTGGTCCGCGTCTTCGGCGACATCGACGTCGCCGAGGAAGCGGTCCAGGAGGCGTTCGCGGTCGCGCTCGAGCGCTGGTCCGTGGACGGCGTCCCGCCCAGCCCGGCCGGCTGGATCATCACGACGGCGCGCCGGAAGGCGATCGACCGCCTGCGCCGTGAGGCCTCGCGCGAGGACCGGCACGCGCAGGCGGTCCTGCTGGCCGCCCAGCAGGACGGCCCTGTGGAGGAGGTGGGTCCCGTGCAGGACGACCGCCTGCGGCTGATCTTCACCTGCTGTCACCCGTCGCTCGGGATGCCGGCGCGGGTGGCGCTCACCCTGCGGCTGCTCGGCGGGCTGTCCACGGCCGAGATCGCGCGCGCGTTCCTCGTGCCCGAGCCGACGATGGCGCAGCGGCTGGTGCGAGCCAAGGGCAAGATCCGGCACGCGAAGATCCCGTACCGCGTCCCGCGCGAGGCCGATCTTCCCGAGCGGCTCAGCGGCGTCCTCGCGGTCGTCTACCTCATCTTCAACCAGGGCTACGTCGGCCCGCGGGCGGAGCTGTGCGAAGAGGCGATCCGGCTCGGCCGCGCGCTCGCGACGCTGATGCCGGACGAGCCGGAGGTGTGGGGCCTGCTCGCGCTGATGCTGCTCGTGCACGCGCGGCGGGAGGCGCGGGCGGGCGGCGTGCTGCTGCGCGACCAGGACCGCCGCCTGTGGGACCGGGCGATGATCGACGAGGGGCAGGCCATCGTCCGGCGCCTGCTGGCCCGCAACCAGCCCGGTCCCTACCAGGTGCAGGCCGCGATCAACGCCGTCCACGGCGAGGGCGTGACGGACTGGCCGCAGGTGGTCGCGCTCTACGACCAGCTGCTGATGTTCACGCCGACGCCGGTGGTGGCGCTGCACCGGGCGGTGGCCGTGGCCGAGGTGTCCGGGCCAGAGGCGGCGCTGGCGCTGGTGGACGAGCTCGCGCTCGAGCGCTACCACCTGTTCCACGCCGTGCGGGCCGAACTGCTGACGCGCCTCGGCCGGAGAGCCGAGGCGCGTCAGGCGCTGCAGGCCGCGTTGGAGCTGACGGAGGGCGAGCCGGAGCGCGCGCTCCTGCGCGACCGGCTCGCCGCCCTGCCTACTTCTTGACCTTGAACTTCACCGTCTTCGCCGCGCCCTTGTTGCCGGCGGCGTCGACCGGGGTGACCACCAGCCGGTACTCGCCCTTCGCGAGCTTGCGCTTGGGGAGCTTGACCGTGGCCGAGCCGGCGGCCGCGGCCACCTTCACCGTCGCGACCTTCGTCACGACCGTGCACTTGAAGCCCTTCTTGCCGCCGGCCTTGCACTTCTTGCCGGCCTTGCGGCCCGCGCGGACGCGCTGGTACTCGACCGACAGGGAGGCCGCCTCGGACAGCGTGACCTTCATCGAGGTGGGGGCGCCGGACTTCAGCGACAGCACCGGCGCGATCTTGTCGCCCGGCGGGGGCGGCGGGGTCTGGCCGCCGCCCGTGCCGCCGCCGCCCGTGCCGCCGCCACCGGTGCCGCCGCCGCCCGTGCCGTCGCCACCGCCGCCGTTGTCGTTCCCGCCGCCGCCCTGCTGGGCCGGGGGCTCCGGCTCCGGCGGCGCCTCGGTCACGACCGCGGTCAGCGCCGTGTAGACGAAGGCCGGGTCCGGCTTCTTGTTGGCGATGTTCGAGTCAGCGGTGATCTCGGCCTTGATGCGCTTGCCGAGGTCAGCAGGCTTGATCACGTAGGTCGAGCTCTTCTCGTTGTAGATGTACTCGCAGCTGCCGCCCTCGGCGTTGCAGCGCATCCAGCGGCGCTCGAAGCGCATCCCCGAGTAGGCCCAGGTGCCGGAGCCCGACAGCAGCGTGTGGCCGACCCACGCGTTGCCCGAGATCGACTGCGGGCCGGTCTGCTTCGGGTCCGGCGCGAGGACCTCCGTCGTCTGGCCCGAGCAGTCCAGCGTCTTGGAGCCCGACGCGTTGTGGCCGGTCGCCTTGAAGCACAGGTACTTGCCCACGTCCTGGTCAGTGAGCGTGTAGTTGATCTCGTCAGCGCCCTGCAGCTTTTCGCAGTTGTTGACGCCGACACAGCGGTACCACTGCCAGCTGACCGATGTCGCGTTCGGGTTGTTGAACTTCCAGTCCTGCGCGGTCAGGACCACGCCCGGCTGCGGCTGGCCGGCGGGCGTGAGCTTGATCGAGCCGGTGCTGGTGCCGCCGATGTCACCGGGCAGCGAGTTGGGCTCGGCGGCCGCGGCGCCGGTGGTGAGGCTCGCCTTCTCGGCCGGCAGCAGCGGGCTGTTCGGGAAGTCGTTGTGCGCGGTCACCACGACGCGGTACTTGCGGTCCTTGGCGGGGACGACGAACGTGGCGTCGGTCGCGTCCGTGATCGGGACGCACTTGGCCTCGGTGCAGTCCTCCCACTGGTACGTGAACTCGGTCGGGGAGCCGGCCCACGTGCCGTTGGAGGTGACCCACAGCTTCTGGGACTTGTGCGGCGTCGTGTCGTTGATCGTGGGCAGCACGCCGGCCCACACCGGCGGGGTGATCGTGAAGACCTTGCCGCCGCCGCCGTGCGTGCCGGCGAGCAGCGTGCCGGGCGTGTTGATGTAGCTGTTCAGGCCCCAGATCTCCGAGTTGGGGCTCAGGCCGTCCAGCGGGAGCTTGCGCCACGTCGGCTTGCCCGGCACCGGGTGCAGGTCCGTCTGGCCGGCGATCACGCCGTTGTCGGTGGCGATGTACAGGCGCTTCTTCTCGACGCCGTTGAACTGCGTGATCGCGCGGACCGTCGTGTCCTCGCTGATCCGGGTCCAGGTGAGGCCGGCGTTGATCGAGCGGTACAGGCCGTCGGTGGTGCCCGCGTAGTAGATGTTCGGGTACTTCTCGTCGGCCCACGCGCGCATGGTCTGGCCGGTGATGCCGTCGTTGGACAGCGTCCACGTGGATCCGCCGTTGACGGAGAGGTAGATCCCGCTCTGCGTGGCGGCGTAGATCAGGGCACCGTTGTCCTTGAACGAGCCGAGGCTCCACACCGTCTCGGAGGCCAGCATGCCGTTGCCCGGGGCGGGCTTCTGCCACGTCGCGCCGCCGTCCGTGGAGCGGTACACGCCGCCGCTGGCGACCGCCGCGAGCATCGGACTTCCCGGCAGGGCGCCGGTGAAGACGGCCTGGACGGCCTGGTTGAGCTTCTTCGGGTTCTTCGGGTCCTGCTCAGGCCCCTGCGCAACGGGCTGGAACGCGCCGCCGGCGACCGACTTGAACAGGCCGGCGGTGGTGCCGGCGTAGACCGTCGTACCGCTGGTGAAGACCGTGCGCACGTTCATGGCGCCCGGGACGCCGGCGAGGCCGGCGTTGAACGCCTCCCAGGTGAGGCCGTTGGTGACCGAGCGGAAGACGCCGTCGTCCTCGGTCGCGGCGTACATCGTGCTCAGCGTGCTGTCCGTGGCGTACTCGCGTACCCAGTTGGCAGCGCCGGAGTTCAGCCCGGGAAGCCCGAGCCAGTTCGCGTTGGCCGCCGGAGCGGCGGCGAATGTCATCAGTGTCGAAACTGCAGCGAGCGTCAGCAGGGGGCGGAAGCGCATGGCTGGGCAAGCTACGGGCCGCCCGGACCCCGGTCATGGCGGTCACCCAGTGGCCCGACGGCGCGCAACCGGCGAGCTTTCGTGCGGAGAGCCACACCCCGGAAAATTGGGGTTCCCCCAAGGTTGCGCCAATGACGCCGTGTCACTTTGTGTCGCGACATGAATCGCTTGACTCGAAACTGGGATCTCGTCGTCACCTCCGGCGCGCTGGCCGTGGTTGTGCTCGGCGTCGCCGCGCCGCATCTGAAGCGGCTCGTGGCGGGCACGAACTGACCGCTCGGGTAGGTGCGGTCGCCGGACATCCGCCTACCTTCGACTGCATGAGTCAAGGCAAAGTCGACGAGGCGCTCTGGCTCGAGAGCCTGCTGGCTCCGGAGCCCGAGCCGGTGGAGGCCGAGCCGCAGCCCGAGTCGCCGCGCCGTTGGTTCAGGTTCCTGCGCCGCGCGGAGGAATCGGCTCCAAGTCGTTGACGAAGCCCGGCGTGGCTTCTACGCGCGCCAGCCAGTCGGCGACGACCGGCTCGTGCTCGAGGTCCACGTCGGCCGCCGTGTGCGAGTAGGCGTAGACCTGCATGTCAGCCACGGTGTAGTCCTCACCCGCGAGGAACGGACGCCCGTCCGAGAGCCCGTGCGCGATCGCGTTCAGCGCGCGCTGGCCCTGCTGCAGGCGGTTCTTGTAGACCTCGGGCGCGTGGTCGTCGAGGCCCATCAGCTTCATGAAGCGCGCGACGGCGAGCCCCGGTTCCAGCTGGTTCTGCTCGAAGAACAGCCACTGGTGCACGCGCGCCCGCGCGACGCCGGGCGGCGGCAGGAACGGCGTGCCCTCCGCGAGGTAGAGCATGATCGCGCCGGACTCCGGGATGAACGCACCGTCGTCGGTCTCCAGCACCGGCACGAGCTTGGTCGGGTTGCGTGCGAGCTGGCCGTGGCGGTCGCGGTCGAAGATGTCGACGGTGACGCGCTCGTACGGCGTGCCGAGCTGCGCGAGCAGCAGCCGCGGCTTGAGACAGTTGGCCGACATCGGATGGTCGTAGAGCTTCATCGCAGCACCCGCTTGAAGAACGTGACGGTCTCGGCGAAGGCCCGGTCGGTCGCCTCGGGGTCGTGGCGCGGTCCGACGTCGCGCCCGAACGCGTGCTCGGCCTCGTACTCGTGCCACTGGTAGCGCGAGCCGGCGGCGTCCAGCGCGTCCTTGACCGTGGCGCGGCCGGGCGGCGGCGTGTGCGGGTCGCGCGTGCCGAAGATCAGCAGCAGCTCGTGCTGGATGTCGGCCGCGCGCTGCAGCGCGTCCGACGTGTCCTTCCCGAGCTTGCCGTCGTGCAGGCCCGTCGGGTACCAGAGCGCGGTGCCGGCCACGCGGGTATCGAAGGCGGCCCGGAAGGCGAGGTGGCCGCCCGTGCAGTGGCCGGTGGCGCCGACACGCGCGTCGCGCGCGGCGAGCCAGTCGACAGCGGCGCGGATGTCCTCGTCGAACTCGGCCGTCGTGATCGCCTCGGCGTCGGCCTGGCCGCGCGCCTTGCCCTCGTCGTCGAAGGCCAGCACGGTGTCCGGCGGCTCGACGCGGTGGTAGATCTCGGGCACGGCGACCAGGAAGCCGTAGCTCGCGAGCCGTACGGCCCACCGCAGAGAGGACTCGGTGAGCTGGAAGATGTCGGTGTAGAAGACGACGCCCGGCCAGCGCCCCTCCGGCTTGGGGGCGGTGACGAACGTGCGCATGCTGCGCTCTGCGACCGGGATGTCGACGAATTCGCGCGTGACGACCACGCTCGCATCCTGCCATGCTGACGCGCGCCATGGCCTCCCCCGACCAACCGACCGCGCCCTACCTCGACGCCGTCGTGGCGTACGGGTTCCGCGGCTCCACCCGTTTCCACGTGCCGGGGCACAAGGCCGGCAACGCCGCCGACCTCGGCGTGCGCACCGCGTTCGGCTGGCAGACGCACCGGCTGGACATCCCGCAGGACATCCACGGCGTCGATCTCGGGCCGTCCCCGACGCCGTACGAGCGCGCCGAGGAGCTCGCCGCCGAGGCCTACGGCGCCGAGCGCTCGTGGTTTCTGACCAACGGAGCGACGCAGGGCAACCACGCGCTGTGCCTGGCGCTGGCGCCGCTGGGCGCGCCGGTCGTGGTACAGCGCAACGCGCACGCGTCGGTGGTCGACGGCCTGGTGCTCTCGGGCGGGTTGCCCACATGGGTGGCGCCGGAGTACGAGCCGGTGCTCGGCATGGCGCACGGCGTCACGGCCGAGGCGGTGGCGCGCGCCCTGGAGGCGACACCGGGCGCGCGAGCGGTGTTCATCGTCTCCCCCACCTACTACGGGATGGCGGCGGACATCGAGGAGTGCGCACGGGTGGCGCACGCGGCCGGCGTGCCGTTGGTCGTGGACCAGTCGTGGGGGCCGCACCTCGGGTTCCACGAGGAGCTGCCCGCCGGCGCGCTGGAGCTGGGCGCGGACGCGATGCTCACGTCCGTGCACAAGATCGCGGGGTCGCTGACGCAGTCCGCGCTGCTGCACGTGAGCTCGTCCGGGCGCGTGGACCCGGAGGCCGTGGCCCGGACGCTGCGGTTGGTGCGCTCCACGTCGCCCTCGTCGCTGCTGATGGCTTCGCTGGACGGCGCGCGGCGCCAGCTGGTGCTGCACGGCGAGGCGTTGCTCGGGAACACGATCGCGCTGTCGCGGCGCACGTGCGCGGCGATCGACGAGATCCCCGGCTGTCGCGTGATCGGCGACGAGCAGGTCGGGCGGCCGGGCGTGGCCGGGCGCGACCCGCTGCGGATCGTCATCGACGTGCGCGGGACGGGCGCGACCGGCTACGAGATGGCCGCGGCGCTGCGCTCGAACTTCGACACGCAGGTGGAGCTGGCGACGCAGGCGACGATCGTGCTGGTGCTCGGGCTCGACGAGCCGCCGCGCGAGCTCGAGCGCTTCATCCACGACCTGACGTGGATCGCGCGCCGGATGGAGCGGCCGGGCGAGACCGAGGAGGTCACGCTCGCCACGGGTACGTTCGAGAACGAGGTCGTGGTCGCGCCGCGCGAGGCGTTCCTCGGGGCGTCGGAGATCGTCGGGGTCGACGACGCCGTGGGGCGCGTGAGCGCGGAGGCGATCGCCGGCTACCCGCCCGGCATCCCCGTGCTGCTGCCGGGCGAGCGGATCACCGACGAGGTGGTCGCGTACCTACGCTCACTGAAGGCGGTCGGGGCGCGGTTGCACGGGGCGAGCGATCCCGAGTTCGGGACCGTCCACGTCCTGGCTCAGTGATGCTCGTGGACCACCGCGTGGCCCTTGCCGCGTGAGATCAGCCTGAAGGCCAGCCGGTCAGTGATTGGTCATGCTGCATACCCCCTGAGGGTATCAGCGAGCTGCGAGCGGGAGTTGATGCCGAGCTTCCCGTACGCGCGGCCGAGGTGGACCTCGACCGTCTTGGGCGTCACGAACAGCTCCTCCGCGATCTCGCGGTTGCGCCGGCCCGCGGCCGCGAGCTCGGCGACGCGGCGCTCGGACGGCGTCAGGCCCTCGGGCCCGGACTGGGCGACGCGCTGCGGCCGCGCGCCGGCGATCACGAGCTCGTCGTGGGCGATCCGCTCGACGCCGCGGGCGCCGATCGCGAGCGCCCGCTCGCGGGCGTGGCGCAGCGGGGCGCGGGCCTCCGCGCGGCGGCCG
>NZ_JAPCID010000129.1 GCF_027587175.1 Solirubrobacter deserti | reverse complement strand
TCGACGAACTCGCCCGTCCACGAGGCGTGATCTCGAGCAAGGAGCCTTCGTAGTCCGACGCGAGCAGCAGCCGACGCCGTGTAGAACTCTCGCGTGCGCCGGCACCTCACCTGTCCCGAAGCCATCGCAGCGCTCCGGCGCGGCAAGGTCGTCGAGCAGCTGCTTGCGCTCGAGCCACACAACCACGAGCCGGTGGTGCGGTGGCTGTCCGTCTCTTCGCGCGGCGGCGCCTTCGGCGTCACGCTCCACCTGGTCCATGACCCGTGCGATCCGACGTTCCTCGACCTCAGCGAGTTCGCGCCAGTGAACGAGGACGAGGACGTCGGCGAAGGCACAGAAGCCGGCCGAGCAGCTGATCCGGAAGAGGCGCTGCATATCGCCACCCAGCTTGGCGCGGCGTCCGAGCGGTGGGTCAACGAATTTGTCGTTGCGGAGGAGTACCGCGATGCTCACGGCTGGTCATGACCGCCACCTTGCAATCACAGGCGAAAGTGGTCTTTCTCGACGA
>NZ_JAPCID010000128.1 GCF_027587175.1 Solirubrobacter deserti | reverse complement strand
CGGGCGCCGGCGCGGACGTCGCGGGCGCGGACGGCGAGGCGGGCGCGGAGCCGCCGCCGGTCGCGGGCGCGGACGTGGCGGGCGCGCGGCGCGGCCGGTGCTCGACGATGCGCGTGATGATCACGCGCCGCCGGATGATCTGACGCGGCTGCGGCGTCGCTGCCGCGAGCTGCACCGGCTCGCCCTTCCCGATCGCCGGGTCCTTGCCCGCCCGCATCTGGAACCCGAGCAGCGCCAGGATCGCGAAGAAGAGCCCGCACGAACCCGCGATCACGGGAAACGCCCCGGGCTTCTTGATCGGCGGCCGCGCCGCGCGCGCGGCGGCGGGCCGGGACGAGCCGCCGGAGGGCGGCGGCGTGTCCGCGGCCGCGGGCGCCGGGTCAGGGGTGGACGCGTCCGGGCGGGCGAGGAGGGCATCTACGCCCGCCCGGGGTGCGTCGACGTCGCCCGTGGCCGGGCGTGCCGTGTCCGCGCCGGCCGAGGTGGCGCGCGGAGAAGGTTGGGGAGCCGCGGCGGCGGCAGGCCCGGCGGCGGTG
>NZ_JAPCID010000127.1 GCF_027587175.1 Solirubrobacter deserti | reverse complement strand
CGGATTTTCTTCCCAAGCCCCGCTGGCCCCCGGCCTGGCCCGAAGCCCCGCCGCCGGCCCGGCGGCTCCGGGCGCGGCGCCACCGCCCCCGCCACCGCCACCGGCCGCGGCGGCGGGCGCGGCGCCCTTCTTGGGCTCGGGCGCGGGCTCCGGGTCGGGCTCCTTCTCGGCCTCGGCCTCGGCGGCGGGGTCGAAGGCCTCGCCGCCGTCCTCGTCGGGCTCGTCGGTGGTCTCGCCGCCGGTGGCCTGCTGGAAGACGGCTTCGGCCTCTGAGCGCGGGTCGGCCGCCTCGCCGCCCGCACCGGCCTGGGCGGGCTTGGCCTCGCCGCCCGCTCCCTCCGCGGCCTCCTCGACCGGCGGCGCCGCCGCGTCCGTCTTCGGCGCAGGCGGGACGGCCTCCGTGTCGGCGGCCTCCGCGCCCGGCGGTGCGACCGGCTTGGGCGCCGTCTCGACGGCGGGTGGCGCGGGCGGCGCCACGCTCACCGCGGGTGCCAGGGCCGGCAGCTTCAGCGTCGGCGGTGCCACGGCCGCCCCGGGGGCGGCAGCAAGCGCAGACGTCGCGGCGCCAGGAGCGGCACCCGGCGCGGCGGCGGTGGCCGGCGAGGTCGCGGGAGCGGCGCCCGG
>NZ_JAPCID010000126.1 GCF_027587175.1 Solirubrobacter deserti | reverse complement strand
CGTCGAAAAGCACCATTCTCGCTTCCGCTCAAAGCGAAGATCCGACCGTCGTCTGGGAAACTGCCTCACGTGGAGTTCCAACGCCGGAGGACCCCACGTCGCCGTGCTGGCTCGGCGGCGGCGCTAAGACGCTCCGAACGCTTCGTTCTGGAGCCCGGAACAACTCGGGCATCCGAAACGACACGGTCTAACCGCTGGTTCAAAGGAAGCTCCGGATGACCTACATCCCTGACGGCGATCCCTTCCCCGACTCGTGTCCGTACGGGACCTCGCCGGACAACTCGGCGATCGCGGTCGGATGGCTCGACGACGCCCACAAGTTCCCGACCGGCCCGGTTCCAGACGGACTTCTCGCGGCGCTGACCGAGCTTGGCATACACGAGGTCAATGTCACGCGCGGCGTCCACGCGTGTGCGTTCTGCCCGAAGCCCACGCAACCGCGGGAACGTCCATCGTGGATCTACGCGCGCTCTAAGTCCGTCGGCGACTACCTACTCGGACACGGCGAGATCCACGTCCGAGGAATCGACACCCAGCTCTTCGCGGCACCCACGCTCGTGGTGCATTACGTCGACGCGCACGGATACCAACCTCCACACGCGGTCATCGAGGCGGTGCTGAGGACCAAGGCCACGAACTGAACGTCTTCGAACCCCGAACCGGAGGGCAAGCGCGACCGGGGAGAAGTAGCGAAACCGTCGA
>NZ_JAPCID010000125.1 GCF_027587175.1 Solirubrobacter deserti | reverse complement strand
AACGAGTTGGCGCCGCGGGATCGCGACATCGCGATGGTCTTTCAGAACTACGCGCTGTATCCGCACATGACGGTGCGCGAGAACATGGGGTTCGCGCTCAAGCTGTCGAAGGTCGGCAAGGGCGAGATCGACCGCAAGGTGCGGGAGGCGGCCGAGATCCTGGAGTTGCAGGACCATCTGGACCGCAAGCCGGCGAACCTGTCCGGTGGCCAGCGCCAGCGCGTGGCGATGGGCCGCGCGATCGTGCGCGACCCGGCGGCGTTCCTGATGGACGAGCCGCTGTCGAACCTGGACGCCAAGCTGCGCGTGCAGATGCGCACCCAGGTGGCGCGCATCCAGCACCAGTTGGGCACGACCATGCTCTACGTCACGCACGACCAGACCGAGGCGATGACGCTCGGTGACCGCGTCGCGGTGATGCGCGCGGGCGTGATCCAGCAGGTGGACACGCCCAAGACGCTCTACGAACGGCCGGAGAACCTGTTCGTCGCGGGGTTCATCGGCTCGCCGGCGATGAACTTCGTGCCCGCCCGGCTGGAGGACGGCAAGCTACGGCTGCCGTTCGGCGACGCCCCGATCCCCGCCGGCGTGGACGCCAAGGGCCGCGAGGTGATCGCCGGGATCCGGCCCGAGCACTTCGAGGACGCCGCGATCAGCGGCGACGGGATGCGCTTCAAAGCCAAGCTCGACGTCGTCGAGTCGATGGGCTC
>NZ_JAPCID010000124.1 GCF_027587175.1 Solirubrobacter deserti | reverse complement strand
CGGCCGCGGCGGCGGGATCGACCGGCGCGGCGGCCACGGGCGCCGCCACCGGCGCGGCGGCCGCCGCGGGCTGCGGCTGGGCGTTGAGCAGCTGGTTGGCCTCGGCCAGCCGCTCCTGGTAGCGGCCGCGGTACTGCTCGGCGGGGCGTTCGACGTCCGCGACCCACTCGCCGAACTGGCTCGGGTCGTCGACCGACTTGCCCGCGACGATCCGCTGCTTCTTGACCGCCTCGGCCTGGTCGAGGAACCACTTCATCTGCAGCTCGGGCTTCTCGGGGTAGCCGGCGTACGCGCCCTGGTTCCAGATGCCGACGCGCATCTGGAAGAAGCCGACCGAGTCCGCGTGGCCGTGGTTGAGGTTCTTGAGGCCGGACTCGACCAGCCCGGCCATCACCGGCAGCTGCGGCGGCAGCCCTCGCTCCTTCGCCTGCGCCGCCATCCACGCCGCGACCTGCTCCTTCGGCGCGTTGTCGCCGGGATAGGTGCTGGGGGCCGCGTCGACCGCCGCGGACACGTCGACGGCGGGCGCGGCCGCCGGCGCCGCGACGGCCGGCTGCACCACCGCGCCGCCGGGGAGCACGGGCGCCGCCGCAGCGACGGCCTTCGGCTTCTCGACCGCCGGCAGGAACGCCTGCGAATCGCTGCGGTCCGGCTCGCGGTCGGCGGACGCGGCCGCCGTGGCCTTGACCGCGGGCATGAACGCGTTCGACTGGCTCGGGTCGAAGGCCGGCGCGGCGGCCGCGGCGGCCACGGGCGCGCCTGG
>NZ_JAPCID010000012.1 GCF_027587175.1 Solirubrobacter deserti | reverse complement strand
CGATCCGACTTGTCCCGCGGCGGCGGCCCGCCCACCCCTTCGCCCGCCGCGCCCGACGTCGCGCCGGCCGGCCCCGCCGCGGCCTTGTCGCCCGACCCCGCCGCGGCCTCGTCACCCGACCCCGCCACGGCCTCGTCACCCGACGACTCGCAGCTCGCGCTCGACGGGCTCGCCGCGGAGCTCGCGCCCGACTCGCTCGGCGCCCTCGCCGCCGGGCCGGCCGCCGCCGACGAGGCGCGGCTGCGCGAGGAGGCGTTCAACGCGGCGTGGCGGTTCATCGCGCGGCGCGAGCGCACCGAGGCCGAGGTGCGGACGCGGCTCGAGCGCAACGATGTCGAGCCGCCGCTGATCGACGAGGTGCTCGACGAACTGCGCGCCGGCGGCTACGTCGACGACGCCGGGTACGCGACCCGCTTCGCCGAGGACCGGCGCAACCTGGACGGGTGGGGCGCCGAGCGGATCGAGCGGCGCCTGCGCGAGCTCGGCGTCGACCGTCGGCACATCGCCGCCGCGCTCGCGGCCGGCGACCATGACGAGCTCGCCGCGGCCACCGCGCTGCTCGCGCGCCGCTACCCGATCCCGCCGGAGCAGCCGCGCGACCTCGAGAAGGCGCTCGGGTTCCTGGTGCGCAAGGGGTTCGACCTCGAGCTGGCGCACGACGCGCTCCGCCGCCACGCGGCTTCCGCCGTCGAGCGCTGACCGTTCCGCAGCACCGCTCGGTGCCACCCCGCTGACACGTGTCGTGCCTGCCGGCGAGGTTCCCGCCGGGCGAGCCCTCGTAGGCGCCGGTGGCGCGTTGCGTGCGACCACGCGCGGTACTACGATCCGCCGCAGCGACAGACCGGGTCCGGCACGGACCCACCTGAAACCAGCAGCAAATCCAGATAATTTCACCAGCGATTCAGCAGCTTCAGTCTTGACGGCCACGACACATCACTTAGGGCGAGAACGCCCACCGTGTGGGCTTGAACGCTCGCTACGGCTCCTTCGAACAAACACGCACGAAGCCGCCATCTGACGCGGCGGCGCTACGCCGCCTCTCATGCTGATCCTCGTTCCCGGGCCCCGGGCCGACCCGATCTGCCGCCTCTGGAAATCGAAGCATCGGATCTCGCCGCGCCCTGCAGGGCGGCGTACGGAGAGAGGACACTGGACAATGGAAATCGTGATCGCGGCGGCCGTGCTCGCGGCCGGCCTGGTGGTCGCGGCGCTGCTGTTGGTGAAGCGAGCTCCCGGGCTCGCCGCCGCGGGCGGCGCCTCGCGCACGGCGTCCCGCGTGGCCGCACCGCCCCAAGACGCGCCCGCCGCGCGTGAACCCGCCGCCGACGACGCCGCGCTCGCGCGCCGGCAGGAGATGGGCCGCCTCGAGGAGCGCCTGCTCGCCCGCGAGGAGGCGCTGGAAGCCCGCGCCGCCGAGCTCGAGCGCCGCGCGGAGGAGCTCACCCGTCTGCAGGAGCAGGCCAACGAGGCGCACGTCCGCCACGTCAAGGCGCTCGAGCGCACCTCCGGCTACTCCGCCTCCCAGGCCAAGCAGCTCCTGCTCAAGGAGCTCGAGGACCAGATCCGCCACGATTCCGCCCGCCTCGTCCGCCAGATCGAGGACGAGACCAAGCGCGACGCCGACCGCCGCGTCCGCAACATCCTCGCCGTCGTCATGCAGCGCCTCGCCGCCGGCCACGCGGCCGAGACCACGGTCTCCGTCGTCCAGCTGCCCGCCGACGACATGAAGGGCCGCATCATCGGCCGCGAGGGCCGCAACATCCGCGCCCTCGAGCACCTCACCGGCGTCGACTTCATCATCGACGACACGCCCAACGCCGTGATCCTGTCCGGCTTCGACGGCGTCCGCCGCGAGATCGCCCGCATGACGCTCGAAAAGCTCCTGCAGGACGGCCGCATCCACCCGGCCCGGATCGAGGAGACCTACTACCAGGCCAAGTCCGAGCTCGAGTCCCACATCATCGAGTCCGGCGAGCAGGCCGCGCTGGAGTCCAACGTCCAGGGCCTGGACGCCGAGCTCATCCGCATCCTCGGCCGCCTCAAGTACCGCACGAGCTACGGCCAGAACGTCCTCGCGCACTCGATCGAATGCGCTCACCTGGCGGCGATGATGGCCGAGGAGCTCGGCGCGTCCCCCAAGACGGCCAGAAGAGCCGCCCTCCTGCACGACATCGGCAAGGCCGTCAGCCACGAGGTCGAAGGCCCGCACGCGCTCGTCGGCGGCGACCTGGCCCGCCGCCACGGCGAGTCGGAGGCCGTCGCCCACGCGATGGAGGCCCATCACAACGAGGTCGAGCCGCAGACCGTCGAGGCCGTGATCGTCCAGGCCGCCGACGCGCTCTCCGGCGCCCGGCCGGGGGCCCGCGGCGAATCGCTCGAGCAGTACGTCAAGCGCCTGCGCGATCTTGAGCAGATCGCCACGCGCCACGACGGCGTCGACAAGGTCTACGCCATGCAGGCCGGCCGCGAGATCCGCGTCATGGTCATGCCGGGCACGCTCGACGACGACGGCGCCGTCCTGCTCTCGCACGAGATCGCGCGCGAGATCGAGCAGGAGCTCGAGTACCCGGGTCAGATCAAGGTCACGGTCATCCGCGAGTCACGCGCCACCGACTACGCGCGCTGAGCGAGCTCCTCGAGCGTCGCGAGGATCTCGTTGCGCACGACGGCATCGACCGCCTCCCACGCCAGGCCGCCGAGCGAGATCCGCTCGACGGCCTGGTCGCCGGACTCGCCGAGTACGCTGTTCGGCGGTCATGAAGCGCTTCCACGTCACCACCTTCGGCTGCCAGATGAACGAGCACGACTCCGAGCGCATGAAGGGCATGCTCGAGTCGCTGGGATACGCCGAAGCGGACGCGCGCGAGGAAGCCGACCTGATCCTGTTCAACACGTGCTCGATCCGTGAGAAGGCCGACGAGCGCTTCGTCTCGCACCTGTACGAGGCGCGGGCGCTCAAGCGCCGCGACCCGGAGCGCGTGATCGGCGTCGGCGGCTGCTGGGCGCAGTCCGTCAAGGACCAGGTCTTCCGCGACTACCCGTTCGTGGACGTCGCGTTCGGGCCCGGCCAGGTGCACAAGCTGGCGGAGTTCCTCACAAGCGACAGCCTCACCGCCCAGGGCTTCTTCGAGTTCGAGGGCTTCACCGGCCACCTGCCGGGCAAGCGCGCGCGGGACGTGCACGCGTGGGTGCAGATCAGCGCCGGCTGCAACATGAAGTGCTCGTACTGCATCGTGCCGTCCACGCGCGGTCGCGAGGTGTCGCGGCCGTTCGAGGAGCTCGTCGCCGAGGTGCGCCAGCTCGCGTCCGAGGGCGTGCGCGAGGTCACGCTGCTCGGCCAGAACGTGAACTCCTACGGCACCCGCCTGCGGCCGCAGCCGCGCAAGTTCAGCGAGCTGCTGCACGCGGTGGACGCGATCGACGGGATCGAGCGCGTGCGCTACACGTCGCCGCATCCGGCGCACATGACCGAGGACGTCATCCGCGCGCACGCTGAGCTGCCGTCGGTCTGCCAGCACATCCATCTGCCGCTGCAGGCCGGCTCCTCGCGGGTGCTCAAGCGCATGCGGCGCACCTACGGGCGCGACCGCTTTCTGGACCGTGTCGCGTTGATCCGCGAGCACGTGCCGGACTGCGCCATCACGACCGACATCATCGTCGGCTTCCCGGGGGAGACCGAGGCGGACTTCGTCGAGACGCTCGAGGTGGTCGAGGAGGTCGGCTTCGACGGCGCCTTCACGTTCATCTACTCGCCGCGGCGGGACACCGAGGCGGCGGAGTTCGTGGACGAGTTCGTCCCGCACGAGGTGCAGGTCGAGCGCATGGAGCGGCTCGTCGAGGCCGTCCAGCGGCGTGCTCGTGAGCGGGCCCAGCGCTTCGTCGGGCGGACTCTGGACGTGCTCGTCGAAGGGCCGTCGCGGTACGACCCCACGCGCCTGCGCGGGCGCACGACGCACAACAAGGTCGTCAACTTCGACGGCCTCGGCGCCGCGGGCGAGATCGTGCCGGTCGAGATCCTCTCGGCCACGTCGCAGTCGCTCTCGGGCACCGAGTCGCTGCTCTCGCGCGTCGCCTAGCCGTGTGCGCGCTGCCGTGGCCGTCCCCGCCGCTGAGCGACGGGGTCGTCACGTTGCGGCCGTGGCAACCGGACGACATCCCGGCGATGCTCGTCGCCTTCCACGACCCGGTCTTCCAGCGCTTCTCGGACTGGGCGCCGCTGACCGACGCGGCCGCACGCGAGCACTTCTCGGACCTCGAGCGAGCCCGGCTGCGCGGCGAGGTGCTCGACCTCGCGATCGTCGACCCGGCGGTGCTGGGCGGCGTATCGCTGCACGGCGTGGCGGGCGAGCGGGGGAGGATCGGGTACTGGCTCGCCCCCGACGCGCGCGGCCGCGGCGTCGCGACCCGTGCCGTGCGGCTGCTCGTGCGCTGGGCCTTCGACGCCGTGGGATTGACGCGGCTGGAGCTCACGTGCGGGCCCGACAACGTCGCTTCACATTGTGTGGCCGAGCGCTGCGGGTTCCGGCGCGAGGCGCTGCTACGCGCACATCAGCCGTTCAAGGGCGGGATGCGCGACAGCGTCGTCTACGGCCTGCAGAACACACGTTTGTAATCCGTCCGAAGCTCGTGCGAACATGTGTTCGTGCGCTGGTCATCACAAGTCATCGAGCGGGACGACGCCGGGCGGCTGCCCGGCCTGGGGGACACGGTGGTACGCCGGTTCGACGCGCCGGAGGCGCTGGACATGCGCTTCCACGAGGTCCGGACCAAATCGGCGCTCAACCGCGTGCCCGCCGCTTCCCGCGTGCCGTTCAACTGGACGGTCAACCCGTACCGCGGCTGTTCCCACGCCTGCGTGTACTGCCTGGCGGGAGACACGCAGATCCTGCTCGCGGACGGCGGCGTCCGCGAGCTCGCGGACCTGCGGGTGGGGGACCGCATCTACGGGACCCGCAAGCGCCGCTTCGTGGAGACGGAGGTCCTTGCCCACTGGCCCCCGCGCAGGTCGGCGTACGGCGTGACGCTCGAGGCCGGCACGGAGCTGCGCGCGAGCGGCGCCCACCGCTTCCCCTCGCGCGGCGGCTGGAGCTTCGTCGCCGCGGCCGACGGCGCGTGCGCCGGCCGTCCTGTGGCCGAGCGGCTCGTCGGGCCGTCTGCGCGCTCGTCGGGGCACAGGGCGGGCGCCGCGCTCCTCGCGCCGCCGGTGGCCGTCGGCACCCGCCGGCGCGGCCGGTCGAGCGCCGCGGGCGGGCGCCGCGTCCTCGCGGTGGGCGACCGGCTGGCCGGTGTGGGCCAGTTCGCCGAGGGTCCCGTGGAGGACGTCGACTACCGGCGCGGCTACCTGTGCGGCGCCATCCACGGCGACGATCATCTGTTCCGGCTCACGCCGGCCGGGCGCGAGGCGCTCGAGCGTGTCGACCTCTACCTGGCCGAGCTCGGCTTGACCATGACCGCGGCGGCGGTGGCGGGTTACCGCGAGGTACGCGCGGCGCGGCCGAGCGCCGAGTCCCTGCGCCAGGTGCTCACCTGGCCGTGGGACGCGTCGGAGCAATGGGGCAAGGGGTTCTTGGCGGGTGTGTTCGACGCGGACGGCTCGAGCGGCGAAGCCGTCCGGCTCGAGAACTCGGACCCGGCTGTGCTGCGCCGAGCGGCGGACAGCCTGCGGGTGCTCGGCTTCCACTTCGTGTCCGAGAACGCGCAGACGCTGCGCCTGCTCGGCGGCAGCGCCAACCACCTGCGCTTCTTCCACACCGTCTGGCCGGCGGTCCGGCGCAAGTGCACGATCGCGGGCCGCGCCGTCAAGTTCCCGGGTTCGCTGCGGGTGACGTCGGTGGAGCCGCTCGGGCTCGAGATCCCGATGTACGACATCACGACCGGCACCGGCGACTTCATCGCCAACGGCGTGGTCAGCCACAACTGCTTCGCCCGTCCCACGCACGAGTACCTGGAACTCGACGCCGGCCGCGACTTCGAGCGTGAGATCGTCGTCAAGGTCAACGTGCCCGAGGTCCTGCGCGCGGAGCTGCGCCGGCCGTCCTGGAAGGGCGAGAGCGTCGCCCTGGGCACGAACACGGACCCGTACCAGTGGGTCGAGGGTCGCTACAAGCTCATGCGCGGCATCTGGGAGGCGTTCCGCGACCACCACAACCCGTGCTCCGTGCTCACCAAGTCGCCGCTCATCCTGCGCGACGTGGACCTCCTGAAGCAGATCGCCGAGGTCACGGACATCAGCGCCTGCCTCTCGGTCCCGACCCTCGACGAGAAGGCCTGGCGCGCCACCGAACCGCACACGCCGCACCCGCGCGCCCGCCTCGAGGCCGTCGCCGAGCTCAACCGCAACGGCATCCCGACCGGCGTCCTCATCGCCCCGCTGATCCCGGGCATCAACGACTCACCAGATCAGGTCGAGCAGATCGTCGAGCTTGCCACCGAGGCGAACGCCTCCTACATCGGCGGCCAGACCCTGTTCCTGGCTGGCCCGGTCCGCAAGATCTTCATGGACTGGCTGCGCGACTACCGCCCGGACCTCGTCCCGCGCTACGAACGCCTCTACGCGAAGAGTTCCCGCCTCACACCGGCCGAACGCCACAAGATCGAAGCCGCCGCGGGCGCACCCTGGCTGCGCCCAGACCGCGAGATGGACCCCTTCCGCCGTCACCGAGGCGGCCCGACCCCACCACCTCTGATGCCGACACCGATCCCCCGCGTGAAGCAGGGCACCTTGTTCTAGAAACGCAACAACCGCCTCGGCGGGCGGTCTATCCGGTTCATCGGCAGCCGCCGCCCGAACCTTTAGCGGTCTCCGCCGTATTGGCGCGTTGGCGCTCGCACGCCCAGGGCGGGTCGCCCGCACACGGACGCCGCAGGCGACCGCACGGAGGCCGACGGCGGCCGCGGCGGGGCACGATCGCCGCGCGGCCACATGGAGCGGACAGCGCGGCCGCGATCCCCGCGCCCCCACACGGAGCGGACAGCACCGCCCCTTGCGCGGGTGGCCTCGTGGGCGTTTGGAGGTCCCACGAGGACAGGACCCGACCCACACGGCCAATCCCGAGCCGAACCGCAGCCGCCACGCGACGGCACGGAGACCCAAGCGGGCGCGCCCCAGAAACGCGAAAACCGCCTCGGCGGGCGGTCTAACTCGGTTATCGGCCGCTCGCGGACGAACCTTTAGCGCGATTTGCCTTGTTGGCGCGTTGGCGCTCAAGCGGCGCGACAAGGAGCCGCGAGGCAAAGACGTGGAGCGGCCCGAGCGCCATCACCGCCGTCGTGCTCGGCCTCGCCGCCCAGCAGACGCTCGGGAACCTGATCGCCGGCCTCGTGCTGATCTCCGTGCGCCCGTTCAAGGTCGGCGACCGCGTCCGCCTGCAGGCGGGCGGCCTCGCCGGCCAGGTCGAGGGCGTGATCTCCAGTCTCGGCCTGCTGTACACGACGCTCGCCCAGGGCCAGGACTCGATCATGGTCCCGAACAACGTCGTCCTGTCGGCCGCGATCGTGCCGCTGCGCGAGCCCGCCGCCGTCGACCTGCGCGCCCGGCTGCGCCCCGATGTCCGTCCCAGCGACATCCAGACGATGCTCGAGGAGGCGATCTCCACGCCCACGCGCGGCGAGCCGAACATCTCGCTCGAGGAGGTCGACGCCGACGAGGTCGTCGTCCGCATCCAGGCCACGCCGCTGTCAGACGCCGACGGCCCGCGCCTCGCCGACGAGGTCCTCGCCGCGGTCGGCAGCGCCACCGAGCACCCCGCCGGCAGCGGGAACGGCGTGACCGACGACGGACGCAGAAGTGACGGCGGCTGAGCCCCTGTGCGGCGCGAGCGCGCGGCGTGAGGGCGGGCGCGAGCGCAGGCGCGCGCGGCGCGCGGCGCGAGTCAGCGCTTGCCGGTCTGCCCGCGCCCGATCGCCTCGGACGTCTTGACCGCCCCGAGCTTGCGCTGGACGGCGCCGATCGGGCCGGGCGCCACGGACGCGAGCAGCGCGCCCGCCCGCAGCGGCAGGGGCGCGACGTCGAGCTCCGCACGGTTCTGCTCGATCGCCTTCACCGTGGCCCGCGCGACGTCCTCGGGCCGCTTGGTCCCGACGTAGCCGGGCAGCTTGGCGCCGGAGTCGGCGAACATGCCCGCCTCGCGGATGAACCCGGGCAGGACGACGGACACGCCGACGCCCTTCCCGGCCAAATCCTCCCGCAGCGCGAGCCCAAAGCCGCGCAGGCCGAACTTCGTCGCCGCGTACACGGACGAGCCGGGCGCGGCCGCACGGCCCGAAAGCGACGACATGAACACCAGGTGCCCGCTGCCGCGCTGCACCATCGCGGGAGTGAGCGCGTGCGCGAGCAGCATCGGCGCGCGCAGGTTCACCGTCAGCGCGCGGTCGATCTCCTCGACCGAGAACGAGTGCAGCCCGCCGCTGGCCGGCAGCCCGGCGTTCGCGACCAGCACGTCCACGCGGCCGGTCTGCGCCAGCAGTTCCGCAACCGCCTCCCGGTCCGCGAGATCGGACGCGAACGCGACACCGCCCACTTCGGCCGCCAGCGGCTCCAGCACGTCCGCGCGGCGGCCCGTCAGCAGCAGCGTCGCGCCGCGCGCGTGCAGCGCGCGCGCGATGGCCTGGCCGAGCCCGCCCGTCGCGCCCGTCAACAACACCCGCGCACCATCGAGGTTCATGCGAACACCGCCACCGTGGCCGTAAAGGAATGCAGGAAGTAGCCGCCGCCGACCGGGCCGATCTCGCCCGCGGCGAAGAACCCGGCGGCCGGGGCGCCGGCGAGCGACTCCGACACGGCCTCGACATCATGGCCCTCGCGCCCGAACATGCCGCGCCCGCGGCCGTTGCACGCGAACAGCAGCGCCCCCGCGGGCGTCCGGCCGCCCAACGCGGTCATGCGGATCGACAGCGCCTCGCGCAGGTCGCGCCCCGCGCTCTCGGCGTCCCGCGCATGCAGCCGCACGACCTGCCCAGGGTGGATGTCGGCGGCGAGCGCGACCTGCCCGGTGTCGGGGTCCGCGCCGAGCAGCCCGCGCACGAGGAAGTCGCCCTGCAGGTAATCGGGCTTGTTGGCGTCCACGACGATCCCCATCAGCAGCCCGCCCTGGACGAGCTGGAGCTCCTCCGGCGGCAGCTCCTCGATCGTGTCGCGCAGCTTCTCGAGCGCCGGCTTGCCCGCGAGCTCGCCGATCACGCGGCCCTCGCCGGCGGTGATGGTCAGCTCGGGGCCGATCGGCGCCGCGCCCTGCGAGACGGCCGGGAGCATCTCCACGCCGTCGAGCCGGACGCCCACCGCGCCGTCGGTGACGACGCGCTCGTCGATGAACAGCACCGCCTCGTCGTCCAGCGAGCGCCCGGACGCGAGCCCGCCGATCAGCGGGAGCATCGGCGTCGACTCGCTCAGGAAGCGCAGCACCGCGTCGGTCGGGAACGTCTCCGGCTCGGCGATCAGGATCGCGCCGTCGGCGCCGGTCAAGTCGGCCATGCCGGTCAGCGCGCCCGTGCCGGCCTCGAGCTCCTCGACCGCGGCGTGGAACGTCGTCGCCGTCCCGTCGCCGAGCGTGGCCGCCCAGACGGACACCGCGGTGCCGTCCTCGACCTCCTGCCCGTGCCCGATCACGCCGCCCGCGCCGCACCCGATCACGCCGTCGGGCTGCAGGATCTCGTGCACCGCCTCGAGCACCAGCTCGGGCGCTCCGAGCACGGTGCCGGACGCGAACACGACGGCCAGGTCGCAGCGCGCGACGCCGAGCTCGGCGGCCGCGGCGGAGGCGGCGTCGAGCGCCGCTGCGCGCGGCTGCCCCAACCTCGACAGACCGGTTCCGATGCGGACGGACATGCCATGGTGACGATACTGCGGGGCCGTGCAAGTCTTCGCTGTGTTCGGGCCGACGGGCGTCGGCAAGACCGCCGTCGCCATCGCCCTCGCCGACGCGCTGCGCGAGCGCGGGGAGGACCCGGTGGCGGTGTCCGCGGACTCGATGCAGATCTACGCGGGGCTGCCGATCCTCACCGGCGCGGCCGACGCGCAGGAGCAGGGCCGGCTCGAGCACCGGCTGCTCGGCTTCGTGCCGATCGACCAGACCTACTCGGCCGGCGCCTTCGCCCAGCGCGCCCACGCGGAGATCGACGGGCTCATCGAGCAGGGGCGCCGGCCGATCGTGGTCGGCGGCACCGGCCTCTATCTGCGGGCCGCGCTCGCCGAGCTGGACCTGCGGCCGCCGGTGGACCCCGCGATCCGGGAAGCGCTCGCCGCCCGCGACCTCGCCGAGCTCTACGCCGAGCTGCCCCCGGAGCTCAACATCCGGCCGACGGACACGCACCGCATCATCCGCGCGCACGAGCTGCTCGCGACGGGCCAGCACCCGCACACGACGAGCGACCAGCTGTGGACCGAGCACACGCGCCACCCGACGCTGCTCGCCGCGCTGGTGATGGACCGCGAACGGCTGTACGCGCGGATCGAGGCCCGGATCGACGCGATGATCGCGGCCGGGGCGGCCGACGAGGTGCGCGCCGTCGCCGACCGCGCGAGCGCCACCGCCCGCCGCGCCGTGGGCTTCCAGGAGCTGCTGGACGGGGACGTCGAGGCGATGAAGACGAGCACCCGCCGGTACGCCAAACGCCAGCTCACGTGGCTGCGCAAGCTGCCCGGCGCGCACCGCATCGACGTGACCGATCGCACCCCGCAGGACGTCGCCGCCGAACTGATCGCCATGATCTAACACCGTGCGCTTCGAGAAGTGGCAGGCGCTGGGCAACGACTACCTCATCTTCGAGGAGGTCGAGCTGTCCCCGAACACCGTCCAGCGGCTGTGCGATCCGCACTTCGGGCCGGGCGCCGACGGCGTGCTCGTGCTGACCAAACCGGACGAGCCGGGCTACGTCGCGCGGCTGCGGATCTTCAACCCGGACGGCAGCGAGGCCGAGCTGAGCGGCAACGGCGCGCGCGAGGCGATCCTGTACCTGCGCCGGCACTGGACGGACGCGGACACGTTCTCCATCCAGACGCTCGCCGGGGAGATCCGGCCGACGATCCTGAGCCCGACCACGTGCCGGGTGGACATGGGCCGGGCCAGCCTCACCAGCCCGAACTATCCCGACGGGCCGCCCGACGGCACCGGCGAGGTCGCGGGCTACCGCTTCCAGCACGTCGCCATCGGCAACCCGCAGTGCGCGATCCGCGTCCAGGACCCGGACGCGCTCGATCTGCAGGCGATCGGCCCGCAGATCGAGCGCAGCGCCCTGTTCCCGAACCGCACGAACGTCTCGTTCTGGAAAGAAGTGGCCCCGGACACGATCCGGGCGCGCATCTTCGAGCGCGGCGTGGGGGAGACGCTGTCCTCCGGCACCGGCGCGAGCGGCGCGGCGGTGGCACACGTGGTCCGCGGCGGCGACTCGCCCGTGACCGTCCAGCTGGACGGGGGCGAGCTGGTCGTCGACGTCGACGAGTCCCTGCACGTGGACCTGACCGGGTGGGCCGAGCCCATCTACGCCGCGCAACTGAGCGAGGAGTTCCTAGCGGGGGGCCTGGGGGGCGGCAGCCCCCCAGAGGATCTCAAACAACACATGGAGGCCGAATAGATGCTGCTGGTGACCGGAGCGACCGGGACGACCGGCATGGAGGTCCTCAAGGCGCTCAAGGCCCGCGGCGCCGAGGCCCGCGCCCTGGTGCGCGACGAGACCAAGGCCCACCACCTGCGCGACCTGGGCTTCGAGCCGGTCACGGGCGACCTGGGCGACCCGCGCACGCTCGGGCCGGCGCTGGAGGCCGTCGAGCGCGCGTACCTGGTCTCGCCGATGGGCCCGATGCAGTCCGAGTTCGAGCAGGCGTTCCTGGAGACCGCGCGCGAGGCCGGCGTCAAGCACATCGTCAAGTTGTCGGTGATCGGCGCGAGCCCCGAGGCGCCGCTGCGCTTCGCCCGCACGCACGCGAAGGTCGAGCAGGCGCTCAAGGACTCGGGCATGGCGTGGACGCTGCTGCGCCCGACGAGCTTCATGCAGAACACGCTCAGCTGGGGCGCGCGCGTGCTGGACGGGACGTTCTACTCACCCGTGCCGGACGCGGCGTTCAGCATCGTGGACGCGCGCGACGTCGCCGAGGTGGCCGCGGTCGCGCTCACCGAGGAGGGCCACGAGGGCAAGGCCTACGGGCTCTCCGGGCCCGAGCCGGTGTCCTACCGTGACCAGGCCAAGCGGGTGTTCGCGGCCGCGGGCCGTCAGGTCACGGTGCAGGAGATCCCGGTCGAGGCGCTCAAGCGCGAACTCGTCCGCGCGGGGGTCCCGCCGTGGAACGCCGAAGGGCTGACCGAGCAGTTCGAGCAGTACGCCGGCGGCGGGCTGCAGATGGTGACCTCGGGCGTCAAGGACGCGCTCGGCCGTGACCCGCGCACGATCGACGAGTTCGCGAAGGATCACGTGGACGCATTCAAGGAGCAGGCATGACAGAAGGTGGGGCCTGGGGTGCCGGGCTGGCGACGTACGCGGGCGACCGCATCCTCGAGGTCTTCTATCCCGACCCGCAGCTCGGCTCCAAGGGTGAGTCGGCGCTCACGCAGCTGAGCACGGAGAAGGCGTCCGAGTACGGCCTGCCGACGGCCCTGCGTACCGACGAGCTGCGCGACGTCCGCCAGGCCGCGGTGCTGACCCGGATCGCCGACCTCAACACGCCGCCCCGCAACACCGCCGACGCCTACCTGCGCCTGCACCTGCTCAGCCACCGGCTCGTCAAGCCGCACTCGATCAGCCTCGACGGCATCTTCGGCGTACTGCCGAACGTCGCGTGGACGAGCGCCGGCCCGGTCGACCCTGCCCACCTCACCGCGGTGCAGCTCAAGGCGCGTGGGGAGGGCATCGCGCTGCAGGTCTTCAGCGTCGACAAGTTCCCGCGTATGACCGACTACGTCGCGCCCTCCGGCGTGCGCGTCGCGGACGCCGACCGCGTGCGGCTGGGCGCGCACCTGGCCGAGGGCACGACCGTCATGCACGAGGGCTTCGTGAACTTCAACGCCGGCACGCTCGGCACGAGCATGGTCGAGGGCCGGATCAGCGCCGGCGTGGTCGTGGGTGATGGCTCGGACGTCGGCGGCGGCGCGTCGATCATGGGCACGCTCAGCGGCGGCGGCTCCGAGGTCATCTCGATCGGCGAGCGCTGCCTGCTGGGCGCGAACGCCGGGATCGGCATCTCGCTCGGGGACGAGTGCACGGTCGAGGCCGGGCTCTACGTCACGGCCGGCACGGTCGTCACGTTGCCGGACGGTGAGACCGTCAAGGGACGGGACCTGAGCGGCGCGAACGGCCTGCTGTTCCGGCGCAACTCGAAGACCGGCACGGTCGAGGCGCTTCCGCGGTCAGGCAGCTGGCAGGGCCTGAACGCGGCACTTCACGCCAACAACTGAAAGCTCACGTAGCGGCAAGTTCTGCCCCGAGCGGCCGACCGATCGGGGCATGCTTGACCGATTCCGAGGCACACGGGTGCCGGTGAAACTGTGGGTGATCGTCGTGATCGCCGCCCTCGGGGTGGTTGCGACGGGTTGGACGCGCCTCGCCGAGGTGCGTCCCACTGAGACGGAGGCGCGCCAGGACAAGGTGCGCGACCTCACGAACACGGCGCTGACGACCATCGCGGGCTTCCAGGCCCGCGAGCAGGCCGGCGAGCTGACGCGCGCGCAGGCCCAGGCCGGCGCGATCGCCGCCGTCAAGTCGATGCGCTACGGGGACAACGACTACTTCTGGATCAACGACATGCGCCCCGTGATGGTCGCGCATCCGATGAAACCCGAGCTCGAGGGCAAGGACCTCAGCGCCAACCAGGACCCGAACGGCAAGCGCCTGTTCGTGGAGATGGTCAACGTCGTCAAGGCCGACAAGGCCGGCTTCGTCGACTACATGTGGGACCGGCCGAACGCCGAGCAGCCCGTGCCGAAGCTCTCCTACGTCGCCGGCTTCGAGCCGTGGGGCTGGATCGTCGGCACCGGCATCTACGTCGACGACGTGGACGCCGCGGTGCGCTCGGCCACGATCACCGTCGCCTGGGAGACCGGGCTGGTGCTGGCGATCATCGCGCTGCTCACCTTCCTGATCAGCCGGACGATCTCGCGTCCGGTGGCCGCCGACGCCGCGCGCATGCGCAAGCTCGCGACGGGTGAGCCGGCCGCGGCCGACGGCGGCCTGGCGGAGACCCGCGAGGCGCTCGAGGACCTCTCGACCTACCTCAGCGAGTCCGCGCGCGTGGCCGAGCGCATCGCCGCCGGCGACCTCACGGTCGACGTCGAGCCGCGCTCGGAGCACGACGTTCTCGGCAACGCCCTCGCGGCGATGGTCGGCAACCTGCGCCGGCTCGTCGGCGACGTCACCGACAGCGCCGGCACGCTCAACGAGGCGTCGCGCGAGATGGCGTCCACGTCGGACGAGACGGGCCGCGCGGTCGGCGAGATCGCCGCCGCGGTGGGCGACGTCGCGCAGGGCGCCGAGCGCCAGGTGCGGATGGTCGAGTCCACGCGCGAGGCCGTCCAGCAGGCGGCGCGCGCCGCGGACGCGAGCGCCGAGACGGCGCAGGCCACCGCCGAGGCCGCCGACAGCGCCCGGGCCGCGGCCCGCAGCGGCGCCGAGGCCGCCGAGCACGCCACGGCCGCGATCCAGCAGGTCGCGACCTCCAGCGAGCAGGTCAGCGTCACCATCCAGGACCTGTCGCAGCGCTCCGAGCGCATCGGCGGGATCGTGGACACGATCACCGGCATCGCCGAGCAGACCAATCTGCTCGCGCTCAACGCCGCGATCGAGGCCGCCCGCGCCGGCGAGCAGGGCAAGGGGTTCGCCGTCGTCGCCGACGAAGTGCGCAAGCTCGCCGAGGAGTCCCAGACCGCGTCGGGCCAGATCGCCGCGCTGATCTCCGAGATCCAGGCCGAGACCGGCCGGGCGGTCGAAATCGTCCGCGCCGGCGCGCAGCAGACCGAGGAGGGCGTCGAGACCGTGCGGCGCACGCGCGCGGCGTTCGAGCAGATCGGCGCGAGCATCGACGAGATGGGCGCCCGCGTCGGCGAGATCGCCGCGTCGGCCCAGGGCATCGCGGGCGACATCACGCGCGCCGAGCAGGACATCACCGAGGTCGCGGCCGTGGCCGAGCAGTCCTCGGCGTCCGCCGAGCAGGTGTCGGCGTCCACGCAGCAGACGAGCGCGGCGACCCAGGAGATCGCCGCGTCGGCTCAGACCCTCGCCGGCACCGCCGAGCAGCTCAACGAGCTCGTGCGGCGCTTCAAGGTGCTCGCATGAGCTCGACCGCACGCTCGATCGCGTCCAGCGGCGGGACGAGCGCGAGCCGCAGGTAGCCCTCGCCCGCAGGGCCGAAGAACGAGCCGGGCGCGACGATGACGCCCCGCTCGAGCCAGCGGGCGGCGAGCTCGTCGGACCCTTCCATCCACAGGAAGAACGACGCGTCGCCGCCCGCGGAGCGCAGCCCCAGCGCCTCGAGCGCCGGCAGCAACAGATCACGCTTGGCCTGATAACGGGTGCGGACCTCGGTGACGTGCGCTTCCTCGTTCCAGGCGGCGATCGCCGCGTGCTGGAGCACGTCCGGAGGTGCGACGCCGACGTTCGGCCGGTACTTCTTGAGCGCGGCGACGATCTCCGGGTCGCCCGCGACGAAGCCGGAACGGTAGCCGGGCATCGACGAGCGCTTGGACAGCGTGTTGAACACCGCGACGTGGCGCAGGTCGGTGAGCTGGAGGGCGGACTCGGGGGCGCGGTCGCCGAAGTACAGCTCCGAGTACGCCTCGTCGGACGCCAGCACGAACCCGTGCTTGCGGGCCAGCGCCGCGGCCTCGACGTAGAAGTCGAGCGGCGCGGTCGCGCCCGTCGGGTTGTTCGGGTAGTTGAGCCAGAGGATCGCGACGCGCGACCAGTCGACGGCGCCGAGGTCCGGCAGCCAGCCGTCGGCCTCGCGCAGCGGCAGCTCGACGACCTCCTTGCCCGCGAAGCGCGCGCCGCGGTCGTAGACGGGATAGGCGGGCTGCGGGATCACGACCTGGTCGCCGCCGAACACGTGCGCGAGCCCGAACACCGCCTCCTTGGAGCCCAGCGTCGGGACGATCTGCGTGTCGGGGTCCAGCGAAGTGCCGAAGCGGCGCTGCGCCCAGCCCGCGATCGCCGCCCGCAGCTCCGGCAGCCCGACCGCGCTGGGATAGGGCGCGAGCGGCTGGATCGCCGCCGCGAGCGCCTCGCGGATGAACGCCGGGGTCTCCTCACGCGGCTCGCCCATGCCGAAGTCGATGAGCTCCACGCCCTGGGAGCGCAGCCGCGCCCGCGCGGCCTCGAGCTTCACGAACGGGTAGGTGCCGAGCCCGTCGAGGACGGGGGAGAGCCTGATCATGCGCCGAACGCCTCCAGGACGCGGTGGGCGTGCAGCAGCCGGTCGACGCCGATGCCCTCGCCGCGCTGGTGCGCCTGCGCGGTCTCGCCCGGTCCGAAGTTCACCGCGGGGTAGCCGGCCGCGGCGAACTCGGCCACGGGCGTCCACGCCTGCTTGGGCGCGACGTGCAGGTCGCCCGCGGTGATCAGCTTCTGTGCGAGCGGGTGATCGACGGCGACGGCGCCCGAAGGCGCGTTCCCGTCCACCGTCAGCGCCCCGAGGCCCTGCGTGAGCGCGAGCAGCCGCGCCTCGGCCTCGGCCGGCGTGCGGCCGGGCGCGTAGCGGAAGTTGACGTGTGCCGTCGCCGTCTCCGGGACCACGTTCATGGCGATCCCACCGCTGACCTTCGTCACCGACGCCACCTCGTGGAAGGTGAGTCCGTGGAAGTCGACGGGCAGCGAGGGCGCGGCCGCGAGCGCCGCGATCCCCAGCGCCGCCTGGTGGATGGCGTTGACGCCCTGCCACGGCCGCGCGGAGTGCGCGCTGCGCCCGGTGAACGTCCACGTGGCGTTGATGTTGCCCAGGCAGCCCGCGTGCAGCTCGCCGTCGGTGGGCTCCATCACCACCACGAACTCCTGCTGGAGCGTGTGCCGCTCCAGCAGCGGCGCGAGCGCGCTCTCGGTCGCCGGCAGCTCCTCACGGGGGAAGAACACCGCCGCGTACGGCACCCGCGCCAGCACGAGCTCGATCATCACGGCCAGGGCGCCCTTCATGTCCGAAGCGCCGAGCCCGAACACGCGGCCGTCCTCGATCCGACCGGGGAGGTTGTCCTGCGCGGGCACGGTGTCGAGGTGACCGGCGAGCAGCACCTGGGGGCGCGTCTCGGACGGGTAGGCGAGCACACAGGAGTCGCCGAGGTCCTCGACCACGGCGCCGCCCCCGCGCAGCACGCTCGCCACGTGCTCGGCGAGCGCGGCCTCGTGGCGGGACTCCGAGGCGATGTCGATCAGCTCGAGCGTGCGCGCAGCGAGGCGCTCCGCGGCTTCGGACTCGCTCGGCGCAGGGGCAACGGGCATAGGTCCGGGGACTCTAGAATGGGAAGCCTTGGAACGCTCTCGTAACGGCCGCACAACCCAGTCCCGTCCCGTCGCGCAGCCCGGTGAGGGCCGCGCCCGCCAACGCGCCTTCTGCATCGCCGCCTCGCCGGAGACGGCCGACCTGGAGGAGCTCAAGGAGCTCCTGCGCACCGCCGGCGTCGCCACGGTCGGCGAGCTCGCCCAGAAGCGCGACAGCCCGCACCCCAACCTCTACATGGGCCCGGGCAAGGTCGACGAGATCAAGCCGCTGCTCAAGCGCTTCGACGCGAACGTGGTCGTCGCCGACGACGAGCTCACGCCCCGCCAGCAGCGCAACCTGGAGGCCGCGCTGGATCTGCCGGTGCTCGACCGCACGTCGGTGATCCTGGACATCTTCGCCTCGCACGCCCACACCGCCGAGGGCAAGATGCAGGTCGAGCTCGCCCAGCTCGAGTACAACATGGCCCGCATGCGCGGCCTGTGGACGCACTTGGAGCGTCTGGGCGCCGGCCGCGGCGTGGGCGGCATCGGCACCCGCGGCCCGGGCGAATCGCAGATCGAGACGGACCGCCGCCTCGCGCGCGACCGCATCACGGTCCTGCGCCGCCGGCTGGAGGACGTCAAGTCCACCCGCGCGACCCAGCGGGCCGAGCGCGAGCGCGCGCACCTGCCCAACGTCGCCCTCGCGGGCTACACGAACGCGGGCAAGTCGACGCTGCTGAACGCGCTCACGGGCGCCGAGGTCGGCGTCCGGGACCGCCTTTTCCACACGCTGGACCCGACCACGCGCACGCTCAAGCTGCACGGCCGCACGTTCCTCGTGACGGACACCGTCGGCTTCATCCGCAAGCTCCCGCATCAACTGGTCAACGCGTTTGCGGCCACGCTGGAGGAGACCAAGCTCGCCGACCTGGTCCTGCACGTCGTCGACGCCTCCGCCGACGAGGAGGAGCTGATGGCGATGACCCGCGCCGTGGAGGACGTGCTGGAGGAGATCGGCGCCGGCAGCTCGACCCGCATGCTCGTGCTCAACAAGGCCGACACGCTCGACGACGAGCGTCGCCGCGAGCTCTCCTTCCGCCATCCCGACGCAGTGCTCGTGTCCGCCCAGACCGGCGAGGGCCTCGAGGAGCTCCAGGAGCGCATCCACGAGGAGTTCGAGAAGACGCTGCAGGACGTCGAGCTGCTGCTCCCGTACGACGAGGGCGGCCTCGTGCATGAGATCCACGAGATCGCGGGGGAGATGGGCCGCGAGGACACGCCCGAGGGCGTGCGCCTGACCGCCCGGCTGCACCCGGTCGTCGCCGAGCGCTACAGCCGCTTCTCGCTCAACGGTGGACGTAGTCCAAGCGCGTAGACCGCACGTGGCGACCGGCGTAGCGCACGGATAGGCGTGCGTCGGCGCCGAAGAAGCCGTCGTCGACGGACCCCGCGTGCCAGCTCGTCCGGCCGAGGCGACCGCCGAGCACCCGCTGGACCTCGCGTTCGCTCATACCGACGAGCGTCCGGCAGCGCACGAGCCCTTCGGCCACCGGCGTGGGGTCGCGCTCCCAGGCCGCCCGGCTGAACTCGAACCGCTCGCACGAGCTCGGCCCGGCGGCGATCGCGACCGCCGCACCCGCACTCCCCAGGCCCGCGAGCCCGAGCACTCCGATGAGCGAGGCGAGGGCGGCGTCGGGCAGCTCCATCGGCGCCGTGGCGGCCAGCGTCGCGATCACGAGCGCCGCGCCGGCGGCGAGCGCCAGCCAGCCCGCGCACTCCATCGCGGGCGTGGCGTACTCCTCGCGCGTCGTCACCGCGTGCAGCGCCTTCGCGTCGGCGGCCAGCGCGACGAGCGCGTAGGCCCCGGCCGAGACGACCAGCGCGGTCTGCTGCAGCACGCCCCAGGACCCGTCGGCCCAGCGCCCCGCGAACAGCGGCCACGCGGCGAGCGGGGAGACCGCGACGACGACCAGCGCCGCCAGCACCGGCGTCAACGACCAGTACAGCCAGAACAGCGTCGTCCAGACCAGGACGAGCCCGCCCGCCGCGGCGCCGAGCGCCACGAACCCACCGGCCAGGCGCAGCCACAGCGGTCGCATGCGCCCAAGGTACTCAGCGACCGCTGGAGCCGAACCCTCCGGTTCCGCGATCGCTGTCCGGCAGCGCGTCCACGGCCTGCAGCGCCGGCGCGGCGAACGCCACCAGCAGCAGCTGGGCGATCCGGTCGCCGGCCTGCGCGCTCCACGGCTCGGAGCCGTGGTTGATCAAGATCACGCGCAGCTCGCCGCGGTAGTTGGGGTCGATCAGCCCGGGAGCGTTCACGCACGAGATGCCGTGCTTGATCGCCAGCCCCGAGCGCGGGAGCACGAGCCCGCACAACCCCGGCGGGATCGCGACCGCGACGCCCGTGGCGATCAGCGCCCGCTCGCCCGGCGCGAGCGTGAACGGCTCCACGCAGGCGAGGTCGTAGGCGGCGTCGCCTTCGCGCCCACGGGTGGGCACCCGCGCCTCAGGATGCAGCAGCTGGACTTGAATGCGTTAGAGCTAAGCGTCGAGCCCGGACGGCACGATCCAGCCGGCCATCGTGATGAAGTGCGTGATCGCGGCGAGGATCACGAATACGTGGAAGATCTCGTGGAAGCCGAACACGGCCGGCCACGGGTTCGGGCGCCCGAGCGCGTAGATGATCGCGCCCACGGTGTAGAAGAGGCCGCCGAGGCCGAGGAGCACGAGCGCGATGCCGGGCAGCTCGGCGTGCATCTGCGGGAACGCCACCACCGCGACCCAGCCGAGGGCGACGTAACAGAGCGCGCAGATGGCCCGCGGCGCGTTGATCCACGCGACCGAGAGCGTCACGCCCGCGAGCGCGCCCGACCAGACCGTGATCAGCACGATCCACTGCACCGTGCCCGAGAGCACCAGCATGCCGACCGGCGTGTAGGAGGCGGCGATGAACAGGTAGATGGTCGAGTGGTCCACGCGGCGCAGGATCGGGCGCCAGCGCGGGTTCCAGCGCCAGCGGTGGTAGAGGCCGCTGCCGCCGAAGACGGCGCACAGGCCCGCGCCGTAGACCGCCGCGGCCATCCGCGGCGCGCCGCCGGGCGTGAACACGATCAGGCAGACCGCCGCCACCAGGGCGAAGAAGAACGCGTAGGCGTGCGACACACCGCGCAGGCGGGGGATGTCCAGGGCGTCCATGAGTCAAATATGCCCGGATCCGCGCGGGTCGAACAACGACCGTGCGGTCAGTGTGCGGACGACTACAACGGGGCTGGACGGGTACCCACAGGGTCCGCGAGCGTCCAGAAAGGCGAACCTTGCACGCACAACTCGACGGGATACCGGTGCCGTGCTACGTCTGGCACCGCGCCAAGGGCAACTTCTGGCTCGAACACGCCAATCGCGCCGCGTTCGACCTGACCGGTGAACGGCTCGCCGAGCGCATCGGGCGCCCGGTGACCGAGGTGTTCGCCGACCGGCCCGAGATCGCCGACGACCTGGCGCGCGTGGCCCGCACCGGCGAGACCGTCGAGCGCGAGCTCCAGTACCACGAGCGCCGGCTCGCCATCAGCTTCGTCCCGATCGGCGAAGACCGCATCCTCGCCCATACCGAGGACGTGACCGCGCTGCGCGAGAACGAGGAGCGCCTACGGGCCGTGATCGCGACGGTCGAGGACGGGCTGCTGACCGTGGACCTCGCAGGCGCCGTCGTGGACGCCAATCCCGCCGCCTGCGCGATCCTCGGCATCCCGCGCGAGCAGCTGCTCGACGACCCCGTCTGGTGGGAGTCGCTGCAGCTGCGCTACGCGGACGGCTCGCCCCTGTTCCTCGATGACCCCGACCATCCCGGCGCGCGGGCCACGCGCGGGGAGATCGTGCGCGACGTGGCACAACGGATCACGCGCCCGGACGGCGAGACCGTCGAGGTCTCCACCAACTACACGCCGCTGCGCAGCGGGCCCGAGGGCGCCCTCAAGGGCGTCGTGATCGCGATCGACGACGTCACCGAGGCGCGCCGGCTGCAGGCGCAGGTCGCCCACCAGGCGCTGCACGACCCGCTGACCGGCCTTCCGAACCGCCTGCTCTTCCAGGAACGTCTCGAGCAGGCGCTCAGGCGCGAGCACCGCGGCCGCGTGGTCGTGCTGCTCGTCGGCCTCGACCGCTTCCGCGCCGTCAACGACACGCACGGGCACGCCGCCGGCGACGCCGTCCTGTGCGAGGTCGCGGGCCGCCTGCGCGGCGTGCTGGAAGCGTCCCACGCGCTCGCACGCATCGGCGGCGACGAGTTCGCCGTCCTGGCCGAGTGCGAGGACGAGCGCAGCTCCGCCGAGCTCGCCCAGCGGCTGTGCGGCGCGCTGCTCAAGCCGCTGGAGACCGGCAGCCAGATCACCGCCTCGGTCGGGATCGCCGTCGAGGAGGAAGGCCAGCGCGCCGCGGACCTGCTGCAGAGCGCCGACGCCGCGATGCAGCGCGTCAAGGCCCGCGGCGGCAACACGTTCGAGATCTTCGACCACGCCATGGAGGGCCGCCTGCGCGACCGCCTCAAGGTCGAGGACGGCATCCGGCGCGCGATCGCCAAGGACGAGCTGCGCCTCGTCTACCAGCCGATCGTGGAGCTCGACCCGTTCCGCACGGTCGCCGTCGAGGCGCTCGTGCGCTGGCAGCACCCGGAGGAGGGCCTGCTCGGCCCCGCGCGGTTCCTGCCCGTCGCCGAGCAGGACGCCCAGCTGATCTCGGGCATCGGCCGCTGGGTGCTGCACCGCGCGTGCATCGAGGCCCGGCGGTTCCCGGACGACATCCGCGTCAGCGTCAACGTCGCCGCGCGCGAGCTGAGCGATCCCGACCTGGAGGACCGCATCCTGGGAACGCTCGAGGCCACCGGCACGCCGCCCGAGCGGATCGGGCTGGAGATCACCGAGACGACGCTGATGGAGGGCGGGGACGCCGGCATCGACCCCCTGGTGCGGCTCGCGGACGCCGGCCTGTACATCTCGCTCGACGACTTCGGGACGGGCTACTCGAGCCTGACCCGGCTCGCGACGTTGCCGCTGAACGGGATCAAGCTCGACCGCGGCTTCGTCGCCCGCTACACCGGCGAGCGCGACCGCCGCATCATCGAGGCGGCGGTCAGCATCGGCCGCGCCGCCGAGCTCAACGTCGTCGCCGAGGGCGTGGAGACCGAGGACCAGCTCGAGCTGCTGCGCGCGGCGGGCTGCGGGTTCGTGCAGGGCTACCTGCTCGGGCGCCCGCAGCCGCCCGAGCAGATGATCGCGGCGCTCGGCGCCGCGGTGGCTACTTGATCAGCCCGGTCTCCTGCAGGTACTCCTTCGCGACCTCGGCCGGCTCCTTCTTGTCGAGGTCCACGCGCGCGTCGAGCTCCTGCATCGCGTCGTCGGTGAGCGGCTTCTGGATCAGGTCGATCGTCTTCGCCAGATCCGGGCCGGCGGCGTCCGCGGTCTCCTTCTTCATCAGCAGCGTCGGGTTGTACGGCGGGAACATGCCCTTGTCGTCCTCGAGCAGGATCTCGCCGTTGCGCTTGATCTGCGGGTCGGTCGTGTAGACGATCGAGACGTCGGCGCGGCCGGAGTCCAGGACCTCGTGGCGCTGGTCGCCCGAGACGGGCACGAAGCGCTTGAAGTCCAGGCCGTAGATCTCCTGCAGGCCGAGCAGGCAGTCCATGCGCTGGCGGCACTCCGGCGTGCCGTAGAGCGTCAGGTCCTTGGCCACCTTCGAGAGGTCGGAGATGTTCTTGAGGCCGTACTTGTCGGCCGTCTCCTTGGTCACCGCGACCTCGTTGGACGAGGTGAACGGCGCGGGCGGGAACGCGGTGATGCCGTCCCCCTCGAACGAGGTCTTGACCTCGTCGTAGGCCGCCTGTGGGTCCTTGGGCAGGTCCGCCGCGTCCTTGTCGAAGAAGATCAGCAGCGCGCTGCCCGTGTACTCGGGGTAGGCGCTGATCTGACCGCCCTCGAGCGCCTGCATCGCGGACTGCTCGTCCGCGAGGTTGAGGTCCGTCTTGGTGGTGTAGCCCGCGGCCGCGAGGCCCTGGGCGTAGATCTCGCCGAGCACGCGCTGCTCGGTGAAGCTCTTGGAGCCGATCGTGAGCGAGACCTTGGCGTTGTCGGGGTTGTCGACGATCTGGCCGGAGGCCTCGGCCGTCGCGGTGGGCGTCGACTCCGAGCCGGTCGTGGTCGGCTCCTCGTCGTCACCCCCGCAGGCGGCGACACCGACTGCCAGCGTGGTCAGCACGGTCGCGAGTAGATACGGGGTTCGTCTCATGGCGCGGTCTGGATCCTCCTCTTGGTGAGACCGAAGCGGGAACGCGCGCGGCCCTCGGGACCGCGCTCAAGCTTGATGCCTTCCGGGGTGACGGCGCGCTGGACGGCCGACAGGCCGATCTCGGCGGCGATCGCCAGCACGGCGACGATGATCGACGCGCCGATCTGCCCTTCGCGCCCGTAGACCGAGAACGCCACCAGCGGGTCGCCGAGCGTGACGACGCCGACCAGCGGCGCGATCGTCGCGGTGGCGATGACGTTGACGGTCGACGTCTTGATGCCGCCGAAGATCAGCGGCAGCGCGAGCGGGAGCTCGACCTGGCGAATCACCTGCGCGCCCGACAGCCCCATGCCGCGCGCCGCGTCGACGGCGTCGCGGTCCGTCTGGCGCACGCCGACGTAGGCGTTGGTCAGGATCGGCGGGATCGCCAGCAGGGCGAGCGCCAGCGTCACGTTCAGGAACTCGGGGCTGCGCGGGAAGAACGCGACGAACAGCGCGATCAGGGCGACGCTCGGCACGGCACGGCCGACGTTGGACGTGCTGATCGTCAGGAACGAGAAGCGGCCCGTGTGGCCGAGGATCAGGCCCAGCGGGAGCGCGACGGCCATCGCGAGCCCCATGGCGGCCGCGGACAGCTTCAGGTGCTCCCACAGCAGCGCCAGGTTGTGGCTGCCGCCGACGGGTGACCCGCGCTGGTTCTCGCGCTCGCTGAAGATGAACGAGATCGCGTCGCCGAACTCGCCCAGGGCGGCGAAGGTCGCGCTCACGTCGCCACCTTCCGCGTCCACGGCGTGATCAGCTTCTGCGCGGCCAGCACGAGCAGGTCGAGCACGACCGCCAGCAGCACGCACAGCCCGCCCGCGACCACGACGTTCGAGCGGAACTGCATGTCGTTGAAGATCTCCTCGCCCAGCCCGCCGGCGCCGGCCAGGAACACGAGCGCGGTCAGGCCGACCGTCGTCGTGACCGCGATCCGCAGCCCGGCCATGATCGCCGGCAGCGCGAGCGGGAGCTCGACCCGCCACAGCAGCTGACGGGGCGTGAGGCCCATGCCGCGCCCGGCGTCACGCGCCTCGGCGGGGACGCCCTCCAGGCCTGTGATCACGTTGCGGAAGATGATCAGCAGCGTGTAGGCGACCAGCGCGATGACGGCGGTCGTCTTCCCGCGGCCGGTGAGCGGCAGCAGCAGGAAGAACAGCGCGACGCTCGGCAGGGTGTAGAGGATGCCCGTGATCTGCGTGATCGGCGGGATCAGCCAGCGGCGGCGATGCGCCACCAGCGCCAGGCCGAACGCGATCACGAAGCCGATTGCGACGCTGATCAACGTCAGCGCCAGGTGCTCGAGGAACGGATCCTGGTAGCGCTCCCAGTTGTCGGCGATCCAGCTCGGGCAGAAGCCGTTGTCGGCGACGCAGGAGTCACCGGCGTCGTCCTCCCCGCGGATCTGCAGCTGGGCGAGGATCATGCCTTCGCCAACCTCGCGAGGGCCTCCATGCTGATCCCGCCGACGGTGCGGCCGCCTGAGTCGACGACGTTGCCGTGCAGCGCGCCGTGCTGGAGCAGGTCGCTCAGGGCGTCGCGGACGAGCGCCGTGTCCCGGATCGACGGGCCGCCGTTGGACGGGCCGAGCTCGATGTCGGACACCCGCAGCAGCGCGAGCCGCTTGAGTGCGCGGTCGGCGCCGACGAAGTCCTCGACGAACTCGTTCGCGGGGTGCAGCAGGATCTCGGACGGCGTCGCGTACTGCGCGAGCTTGCCGCCGACCTGCAGGATCGCGATCCGGTCGCCCATCTTGATCGCCTCGTCGATGTCGTGGGTGACGAAGACGATCGTCTTGCGGATCTCGGCCTGCAGGCGCAGGAACTCGTTCTGGAGGCGCTCGCGGTTAATCGGGTCGATCGCGCCGAACGGCTCGTCCATCAGCATCAGCGGCGGGTCGGCGGCGAGTGCGCGGGCCACGCCCACGCGCTGGCGCTGGCCGCCGGACAGCTGCGCCGGATAGCGCTTGGACATGTCCTGCGGCAGGCCGATCAGGTCCAGCAGCTCCTCGACGCGGGCGTTGATCTTCGGCCGGTCCCAGCCGAGCAGCCTCGGGACGGTGGCGATGTTGTCGGCGATCGTGCGGTGCGGGAACAGGCCGATCTGCTGGATCACGTAGCCGATCTCGCGCCGCAGCTCGTCCACGTCACGGTCCTTGACGCTGCGCCCGCCGACGAGGATGTCGCCGGAGGAGATGTCGATCATCCGGTTGACCATCCGCATCGCGGTGGTCTTGCCGCAGCCGGACGGGCCCACGAACACGCAGATCTCGCCCGCCGGGACGGTCAGGCTCAGGCCGTCGACCGCGGGGGAGTCGGCCCCGGGATAGCGCTTCGTGGCCTCGGCGAACTCGAGCTCGACCGCTTCGCGGTAGCCGGACGGCCCCTCTGATTGGGCGGTGTGGGTCGGAGGCAAGAGGAGGGTCCCTCGGGGGAAGGGTGCCCGGATGCTACTGGGTCAGATACCGGCGGCACGCCGTGCGGCGGCGTGTGCGGCGTCTTCGAGCCGGTCGTCGAGTGGTTTGAGCTCACTTACCGCCCGGTGCAGGGCGGTTGCGGTCAACCAGTCCGCGAACCACGCGTTCTTGGGCAGCAGCGGGCCGTGCAGGTAGGTCCCGACGACGGTGTCCCGGGGCCCGCCGCGGACGCCCTCGAAGCCGGAGCGGCCGTCGTTCCCGTGGCCCTTGAGCACGCGGCCGAGCGGGCGCGTGTGCGCTCCCAGCCGGGTGCGACCGCCGTGGTTCTCGAAGCCGGCGAGGACGTGCCGGGTGCCGTCGAGCTCGAGCTCGATCGCGACGTTGCCGATCAGGCGCGGCCCGTCCTCGCGGACCGTCTCCAAGTCGACGAGGCCGACGCCCGGGAGCTTGGTGCCGTCGAGCTCGTAGGCGTGGCCGAGCAGCTGGTAGCCGCCGCAGACGGCGAAGATCACCTTGCCGTCCTCGGCCGCGTGGTGCAGCGCCGCGCGCTTGTTCGTCGCCATGTCCTCCGCGCACAGCGCCTGGTCGCGGTCCTGGCCGCCGCCGATGTAGAGCAGGTCGTGCGCGTCGGGGTCCAGCTCGTCGCCGAGGCCGACGCCGCTGAGCTCGAAGCCGAGGCCGCGCCACTGCGCGCGCCGCTGCAGCAGCTGCAGATTGCCGCGGTCGGCGTAGATGTTCATCAGGTCGGGATAGAACGCGCACACGCGCAGCACGTCAGCCACGGAAGAGCACCACCTCGGACGCGACGTGCTCGGGCGTCTCCTCGATGTGGCGCAGCTCGTCCGCCTCCAGGCCGTGCTGGGCGGCCTCCTCGGCCAGGGTGCCGGGGGAGACGACCGCGAGCTCGATCCGGTCCTCGGTGGTCTCGCGCTCGCCGTCGGGCGCGACGCGCTGGCGCAGGCGGTCGATCGTGGCGCTGTGCGGGCCGACCTGGACCGAGACGGGCTGCGAGATATAGGTGTACTCGCCGAAGTGGCCGATGTCGGGCGCGGGCAGCGGCGGCTGGCCGTCGTAGGTCTCCAGCTGGGTGACGATGGCCACGGCCAGGCGGCCGCCGGGGTGCAGTGCGCGGCGGACCGAGTCGAAGAATCCGAAGCGCGTGGGCAGCAGCTGGAGCGTCTGCATGGGGACGAGGATCAGGTCGAACTGGCGCTCGAACGTGAACGAGCGGGCGTCGGCGGCGACCGTGGGCACGGTCACGCCGGCTTCGTGCGCCCGCTCGGTCAGCACGTCGAGCAGCTCGGGCTCGAGGTCGAGCGCGGTGACGTCGACGCCCGCGTAGGCCAGCCGCAGCGCGACACGGCCCGTTCCCGCCCCGATGTCGAGCACGCCGTGCTGGGACTCCTTGGCGAGCTCCTTCCACAGCGGGAGGTCGGCCTCGTAGCGGCCGCATTCAACGTCGTGCCAGGCGGCGAGCTCGGAGATCGTCATCGCCAGTAGGCCTCCGCCTGGCCGCGGCGGGTGAGCAGCTCGCGCAGCTCGAGCAGGGCCGTGTAGGTGGGGATCACGTACAGCGGGCCGTCGCCGGACCTCAGGGCGTGGTCGAGCCCGTGCTCGAGGTTGTCGATCACGGTGATCTTCGTGGGGTCCAGGCCGGCGTACTTCATGCGCAGCGCGAGCTCGGCGGCGCGCGTGCCCGAAGCCGTGAACGAGCGCACGCTGCCGACCAGCAGCTCCCAGTCGGCGTCCCAGACCCAGCTGACGTCGCGGCCGTCGGCGACGCGGTCGTTGAGCACGCCGAGCAGGTCGAGCTCGGTGCCCTCCAGCGCGAGGGTTCTGAGCACCTCGTTCGCGCCCGCCGGGTTCTTGACGAGGAGCAGGCTCGTCGGGCGGCCGAGGTCGAGCGTCTCGGCGCGGCCGAACGCGGGCGCGACGGCCTGCAGGCCCGCGATCACGTCGTCGAGCCCGACGCCGAGCTTGAGTGTCAGCGCGGCGGCGCCGAGCGCGTTGTAGACGTTGTAGAGGCCCGGGAGCGGGAGCTCGACGCGGCGGCCGTCGAGGTCGAAGGCCGCGTTGCGGATGCCGTTGAGCTGCACGTTGGTGGCCACGACGGTCGGCGTGGGGCGCTCCTGGCCGCAGTTCGGGCACTTGTAGTGCCCGAGATGGGCGAGGTACACGGCGCTGTAGGTGTACGCGTGCCCGCAGCGGCGGCAGTGCTTGGAGTCGCTCGCGTGCTGGAGCTCGGGCAGCGCGAGGCGGTCGTCGTCGACGCCGAAGTACACAGGCTCCGGTGCGTTGCGGCCGAGGTCGGCGACCAGCGGGTCGTCGGCGTTGAGCACGAGCCCGGCGCGGTTTCGGACGATCGCCGCCCAGCGGTCGGCGATCGTCTCCAGCTCGCCGTAGCGATCCAGCTGGTCCCGGAACAGGTTGCCGAGCAGCATGGCGCGCGGCTCCACCTGCTCGGCGACCTGCCCGAGCCAGAACTCGTCCACCTCGAACAGGCCGAAGTCGCCGGTGAGCCGCCGTCCGCCGTTGCGCGCCGCGCCGGCCAGCGTTGAGGCGATACCGCCCGCCATGTTCGCCCCGGCGCGGTTGTGGACGAGGTGCGCGCCTGTGCGCTCGAGGATCGAGGCGACCATCGCCGCGGTCGTCGTCTTGCCGTTGGTGGCCGAGATCACGACGCTGCCGCGGGTGAGGCGGGCCGACAGGTGCCGGATCGCGTCCGGCTCGACGCGCGTGAGCACCTTGCCGGGCAGGCTCGTGCCGCCGCCGCGGCCGGCCGTGCGCGCGAGTGTGCCGACCGCCTTCGCGGCGGCCACCCCTGCGGCCAGCCGGATCATGCGGGCGTCACCACCCGCAGCGCGCCCGGCTGGACCGTGACCGTGAGCGGCAGGTCGCCGATCGGGTCGCCGTCGGCGTAGGCCGTGAACGGGCGGTCGGCCTCGAACGTGATCTCGCTGCCCTGCAGCAGCGTGATCGCCGGGTCCTTGAGGTGGCTGCCGTTGAACACGCGCGGGAGGCCGCGCAGGTAGCGCAGGCGGGACTGCTGGCGGATCATCACCACGTCCAGCTGGCCGTCCTCCATGGACGCGTCGGGCGCGAGGAACATCCCGCCGCCGAAGACGCCGGAGTTCGCGACCGCCACCGAGTAGCCGGGGTAGTCGTGCGCGGTGCCGTCGATCGTCACCCGCCAGTCGGCGGGCTTCCAGCGGGCGATCGCGCGCAGCACGCCATAGGTGTAGACGAACGTGCCGAGCTTGAGCCGGGTCTCCAGCGCGATCCGGGACACGTCGGAGTCGATCCCCGCGCTCAGGATCCCGAGGTAGACCGTGCCGTTGGCGACCGCGAGGTCGATGTGGCGCTCCCGCCCGGTCTCCAGCAGCTTGACGGCCTCGACGGGGTCGAACGGGATCTTCAGCTTGCGTGCGAAGTCGTTGCCGCGGCCGCCGGGGAGGACCGCGAGCAGTCCCTGGCGGTCGCGCAGCTCGCCGGCGACGGCGCCGGTGATGCCGTCGCCGCCCATCGCCGCGATGATCTCGCCCGCGTCGCACGCCTCCCGCGCAAGCTCGCGCGCGTGCTGCATGGACGTCGTCTCGGTCATCCGGAACCGCCGTCCCTGGCTGCGCAGCGCGGCCTCCACGCCGGGCAGCAGGCGCAGCGCCCGGCCGCCGCCGGCGTGGGGGTTGACGATCAGGCAGACAGGGCCGTCGATCACGAGGTCCGGGAGGCTAGACGGTCAGCTCGCGCACGATCGCCGCGAAGGCCGCGACGAGCGGGTTGGCGTCGCGTTGGCGCCAGGCGAGCGCGACGCGCAGTGGGTCGATGTCGGCGATCGGCACCCATGCGAGGTCCGGGCGGGCGTAGAAGGTCGTCATCGAGGCGCCGACGATGCAGTAGGCGGAGCCATCGGCGACCTGCTCGAGCATCTCTTCGACGTTGTCGTTCTCGGGGCCCCAGCGCGGCTGCGCGCCGCTCGGGCGCGGGTTCACGGCCCACCAGTCGACCCAGTAGCGGGGTGCGCGGCGCGTCCACATGATCGGCTCGTCGTTGAGCTCGTCGACCGCCAGCTCGGCGCGGCGCGCCAGCGGGTGGTCGCATGCGAGGCCGGCGAAGCGCGGCTCGCTGGCCACGATCTCGGACTTCAGGCCCGTGAGATCCGCCGGCAGCCACACGAACGCGACGTCGGTCTCGCCCTCGCGCAGGGCCGCCACCTCGCCGCCCCAGTCGTAGCGGCGCGGCTCCACGCGCACGTGCGGGAAGCGGGCCAGGAAGCGCGCGCGGGCCTGGGTCGAGAGCCGGCCGGCGCCGGTGGCCTCGAACCCGACCCGCAGCCGGCCCGTCTGCCCCCGCGCGGCGTCGAGCGCCGCGTCGAACGCCCGCACCGCCTCGGCGCCCGCGCTCACGAGCGCCTCGCCCGCCGCCGTGGGTGTCACGCCGCGCCCGCCGCGCGTGAACAGCTGCACGCCGAGCTCCACCTCGAGCTTGCGCAGCGTCTCCGACAGCGCGGACTGGCTCAGGTGCAGCTCGGTTGCGGCGCGCGAGACGCTGCCGTGCTCGGCGACGGCGAGCACGTAGCGCAGCTGGCGGATCTCGGCCATCGGCGCAACCGATACCACGCTGCGGCAACTCGTGTGGAGCGACCGACTGCCCGCGGAGAGCATGACCGGCATGCGCACCCTCGGAACGCTCGCGACCTCGACCATCGGGTACGGCGCCATGGCGCTCGTGCCCGGCATGTACGGTGACTCTGACGACGAGCAGGCGGTCGCCACGCTCACGCACGCGATCGAGGCGAGCGCGACCTTCATCGACACCGCCGACGCCTATGCCGCGGGCGGCAACGAGCAGCTCGTCGCCCGAGCGCTCGCGGGCCGCCGCGACGCGGTCCAGCTCGCGACCAAGTGGGGGATCGTGTTCGAGGGCGGCCGCGTCCTGCAGCACTGTCACGCCCAGGAGATCCGCGTCGACGCGCGTCCCGAGCGCGCTCGCGAGGCGCTGGAGGCGAGCCTGCGGCGGCTCGGCACCGACCACGTCGACCTCTGGTACCTGCACTTCCCGGACCCGGGCGTCCCGGTGGAGGAGACGGTGGGCGCCATGGCCGAGCTCGTCGCCGAGGGCAAGGTCCGCCAACTCGGCCTGTGCAACGTCACGACCGAGCAGGTGCTCGCGGCGCATCAGGTGGCGAAGATCGACGCCGTCCAGTCCGAGTACTCGCTGTGGACCCGCGACCCCGAGCGCGAGCTGCTGCCCGTGCTGGCCGAGCTCGGCATCGGCTTCGTCCCGTGGTCGCCGCTGGGCGCCGGCTTCTTCGCGGGCGCGGTCAAGGACACCGACAAGGACTTCCGCGCCAACCACCCGCGCTTCAGCCGCGACAACCTGGCCGCCAACACCGACCGCTTCGCCCCACTGCGCGGCATCGCCGACGAGCTGGACATCACGCCCGCCCAGCTCGCGCTGGCCTGGATCCTGCACCAGCGCGAGGACATCGTCCCGATCCCGAGCACCCGCACCCCGTCCCACCTCGACGAGAACCTGGCCGCCGCCGACGTGCCGCTCTCCGCCGACGTCCTGGCCCGCATCGACGAGATCGCTCCGGCGGGCGCCGCCTCCGGCGCCGCGCTGCTTTAGCTGGGGTTCATGTCGGTGTGAGCGCACATAAAGAGGGACAGTCCCTCTTTAGGAAAGGACGAGGGTGGCGAGCGAGTCGGCGACGAAGGTCGGGGCGGGGTCGGCGGCCTCGGCCGCTTCGCGGGAGGCGCCGCCGGTGAGCACGAGCGCCTGGTCGAGGCCGGCGCGGCGGGCGCCGAGGACGTCGATCTCCAGCCGGTCGCCGACGCCGAGGATGCGACCCTCGCCCAGCCGATCTCGCGCGGCGGCGTACATCGTCGACTCCGGCTTGCCGATCACCGTCGACGCCGTGCGGCCCGTCGCCGTCTCGACCGCGGCCAGGATCGCGCCCGTGCCCGGCCACGGCCCGTCGGGCATGGGGAAGACGGCGTCGCGGGTCGCGCCGATCAGGTCGGCGCCGCGCAGGACGGCCTGGGTGGCGACCTTGAGCTCCTCGAACACGAACTCGTCGTGGCCGCCGACGACGACGACGTCCGCGCGGGTCGCGAACGGCGTGTTGTTGACGACGCGCAGACCGGCCTCGGCGACGTGGTCGACCAGGGCCTGCGAGCCCACGACGTACGCCGTGCCGCCCCTCACGCGCTCGGCCAGCGCGAACTGGACGGCCGCGCCGACGCTCAGGATCTCCGGCAGCGAGGCCTGGAAGCCCAGACGCCAGAGCTTGCGCACGAACCCCTCGGGTGCGTGGCGCACGTCGTTGGTGAGGAAGAGGACCGATTTGCCCGCTTCACGCAGGGCGGCGACGGCGCCGACGGCGCCGGGCAGGGCCTCGTCGCCCACCCAGAGGCAGCCGTCGAGGTCGAGGAGAATGTGGTCATACGGACGAACCGCGGCGGAAACGGACAAGCGCCGCATTATCCTTGCCCGCCGTGTCCCGACTGATCGCCCTCCTCACCGCCTGCCTGTTGGCCCTCGTGCTCGCCTCGTGCGGTGGTGACGACGGCGGCGACGAAACCGCTGCGACCGCGACGCCCACGGCGGAGGCCACGGCGGAGGAGACGCCGGCCGGCGCGGACGAGTTCCTGCCGGAGGGCTGCGAGAACGTCGAGAAGCCCGCGCCCAAGGAGGACGGGACGCTCGAGGAGCCCAAGGAAGAGCTCGACAAGGCCAAGACGTACGTGGCGACCGTGTCTACCACCTGCGGCGACTTCGAGATCACGCTGGACGCCGAGCGCGCCCCGATCACCGGCGGCTCGTTCAAGTACCTCGCCGACGAGAAGTTCTTCGACGGCCTGACGTTCCACCGGATCGTCGCCGACTTCGTGATCCAGGGCGGGGACCCGCTCGGCGCCGGGACGGGCGGCTCGGGCTACTCGGTCGTGGAGGAGCCGCCGAGCGACCTCAAGTACACGAAGGGCATCGTCGCCATGGCCAAGACGGCCGACGAGGCGCCGGGCACGTCCGGCTCGCAGTTCTTCGTGGTGACCGGCGCGGGCGCCGAGCAGCTGCCGCCCGAGTACGCGCTCGTGGGCGAGGTGACCAAGGGCATGGAGGTCGCGGAGAAGATCGGCAGCATCCCGGCCGGCCCGGACGGCGCGCCCGCGGCCGCCGTCGTGATCAACTCCGTGACCGTCAGCGAGTCCTGATTCCCTCGAGGTCCAGGAGCGCGGCCTTGCGCTCCGGCCCGCCGCGGTAGCTCCCGAGCCGCCCGGTGCCGGGCAGCACGCGGTGGCAGGGAACGATGATCGGCACGGGGTTGCGCGCGCACGCCGTGCCCACGGCCCGCGCCGCCTTCGGGTTCCCGGCCCGCGCCGCGAGCTCGCCGTAGGACACGGTCTTGCCGCGCGGGACCTCCCGCAGCCGCTCCAGCACCGCGTGCCGGAACGGGGCGCGCGCGAGCCGCAGGTCGACCGGGAGGTCCAGCGGCTCGCCCTCGAAGTAGCCCGCGAGCGCGTCCCGCGGCGCGGCCATCTCGCGGTCGGAGCCGATCACCCGCGGCCCCAGCGCCGCGGCGACCTCGGCCAGCGCGGCGTCCTCGTCCTCGGTCTCGAACGCGACCCGCACGACGCCCTGCGGCCCGGAGACGACGAGCAGCCGTCCGATCGGGGTCTTCAGGCGCGTGAACAGCGCGTCGGCGAGCCCTTCGCGCACCGCGGCGGCGGCGACGGACTCCAGCAGCGAAGCAGGCAGGCCGGTCATGCGTAGCTCTCCCGGAGGGTGCGGACGGCGGTCGAGACGCGCTGGCGCGCCGCGGCGGAGCTGCAGCCGAGCCGCGCCGCGATCCCGTCGTAGTCGAGGTCGTCGACGAAGCGCAGCCGCAACGCGGTCTGCGCCGTCTCGTTCAGGGGCGCGATCAGGCCCTCGAAGTCGTCGTGGTCGGTGTCGTAGGTGGCGACGACGGGCAGCTCGTCCATCACGACCTCGCGCTTGGCGCGGCGGTGATGGTCGATCGCGGTCGTCGTCGTCACGCGGTACAGCCACGCGCGCAGGTGCTCGGCGTGGCGCAGCTTCGGGTACGCCCGCAGCGCGCGCAGCAGCGCGTCCTGCAGGACGTCCTCGGCCGCTTCCCCGCTCAGGCGACGAGCGTGGACGAGCAGCTCATCGCCGTGGGCTTCAACCAGGGACCAGAACGGTGGCAGCACACCCGTTCCAACGGACGCCCTGCCGGATTTGTGAGCTACCGCTTCCCGCCGCCGTACATGGAGGCGCGTTGCTCGGCCATCTTGGCCCGCGCCGTCCGCTGCCGGCGCCTGCCGAGCACGGCCAGCACGCCGAGCACGACGAGCACGAGCAGGAAGCCGTAGAACCACGCCGCGCTGCCCGGGTCCCAGCCGAGCGGCCACGCGACCAGCCTGACGAGCAGCATGCCGACGGTGATCACGAGCGCGACGAACAGCAGCACGAGCAGGATGCCGCCGATCCGGCGCGGCAGCCCGGCGCTCTTGGGCGGCGCGATGACGCCCATCACGCGCAGCATCAGCAGCTGGCGGTTCGTCGGCGGCGTGCCGCCGAGCTTCTCCGTCGCCACCTTCAGGTCGCCCGCGCGGCGCTCGGCCAGCGCCAGCGAGGCCTCCGCCATTCGCCGCAGCTGCAGGCGCTCCTGCGGCCGGGCGGCCGCGATCGCGGCGCGGAAGTGCACGCGGGCCTTCTGCGCGTCCATCCGCTCGGCCGCGCGGGTGCCGAGGATGGCCTGCGCGGCGGACTTGAAGCGGGTCTCCTTCTCCAACTCTTCGTCGGAGCGCTGCTCGAGCTGCTGCATGGCAGCCATCGCAGACTTGGATTCGATGCGGACTTGGCGGGGCTTCGGCGGCATGGGCCTATCAGTCTACGTTCCGCCGGAACCCGACGGGAGCCGGATCGACGTCCAGCGGTGACTCGGGCAACCCCGGCTCGGGATCGAGGTCGTCGTAGCCGCCCGGGGCGATGTCGTTGGGCGCGTTCGGGTGGAAGATCGCGGCCAGCATCTGCACCTGCCCGCGGCCGACGCCGAGCTCGTACTGGCCGCCGCCGTAGGCACCCATACCGCGCTGCTCGCAGAACTCGTAGGCGGCGAACAGCGCCTTGACCGACCCGAAGCGCGACGGCTTGAGGTTGACCGTGCGCGGGATCACCTTGCGGGCGAGGATGTCGTCGACGCTGTGGATCGGCGCGTCCCACGTGATCCGGTCCTGGAACGGGGCCAGCGCCTTGAACGCCTCCTCGTCGTCGAGGTCCGGGTCCTCCAGCCATGCGTCCGGGAACGTCTCGGCGATCCGGCGATAGAACGCCGGGTCGGTGTCGACGTCCACGACGGTGCCCTTGTAGGCGCCCTTGAAGTCGATCGAGTCGACGGCGCCGGTCTTCACGAGTCCGTCGATCAGCTCGTCGCTCCAGTCGGGCGTGCCGTCGAGCTTGAAGCGGATGCTCGGGTAGCGGGCGAGCCGGCGCGTGACGGGGTCGAGCGTCGGCGGGTCGCCCATCCGGGAGGAGACGACGAACGTGACGGGCTGCGGCTCGCGGCCGAGCAGCGCGTGCAGCGACGTGCCGGCCTGGCGCAGCGCGAGGTCGAGCGCCGCGGACTCCAGGCCCCAGCGGCGGTAGCCGCGGTAGGCCTCCTGCGCGAGCGTGCGGCCTTCGAACAGGTCGAGCGTGCCGAGGTGCTCGGAGAACGCGTCGAAGGTCCACTCGCCGGCCAGCTCGAGCACCGGGCCGGCCGCGATCTGCGCCTCCTGGTCCTCGGCGTCGTAGGTGACGTCCTCGCCCTTGCCGGTCTCGCCGCCGCCCTCGAGGACGAACACGGTCGAGACCCGCTCGAAGCCGGAGGACACCATGCGGGACAGCCGTTGCAGGGAGTAGCCGTCGATCTTCAGCGGCAGTTCGGCGATTGCGTCGTAGAGCGCCATGGCCGTCCAACGTACACGGCGGTTCGTGCGCGCGGCCGCTGCGCGGTGCGTGCTCACCTCGGCTTGGAGATCGCTTCGCGGATCTCCTACGATCCCCGGCCGCTGATGCTGGACGCCGTCGGGCTCTTCGTGCTGATCGAGGTGGTGGGCCTGGCGGCCACGCCGCTCGCCGCGCTCGTGCTCGGCCGGCTGCCGGGCGCCGGCCTCGCGTTCGGCAAGGTCCTCGGCCTGCTGCTCGTCACGTGGCTGATCTGGCTCGCCGCGTCGCTCGGGATCGCGCCCTACGGCAGAGGGCTGATCATCGGCGTGATCGTGCTGGTCGCGCTCGCCGGCCTGCTGGTCGGGCTGCGGCTGCGCTCGCTGGACCCCGAGTCGCGCTCCAGGCGCCTGCGCCGGCTCGCCCTCCCCGAGGACCCGGTGCGCCGGCGGCTGTTCTGGGGCGCGGAGCTCGTGTTCGTCGCGGTGTACGCGCTCGGCGTGCTGTTCGCCGCGTCGGCGCCGGACGTCTGGAACACCGAGAAGCCGATGGACATGGCGTTCATCACGGCCATCAACGCGTCCGACTCGTTCCCGCCGCACGACCCGTGGATGAGCGGGGAGACGCTCAACTACTACTACTTCGGCCACGTCGTCTTCGCCTGGCCGCTCCAGCTGCTCGGGCTGCGGCCGGACGCGGGCTACCTGCTGTCCTGGGGCCTGCTGCTCGCGCTCACGGCCACCGCCGTGTACGCGTTCTGTGGGACGCTGTGGGCCTCGGCGCGTGAGCACCTGGGGGAGATGGCGCCGCGCGGCGGGCCGGTGCTGGCCGGACTGGTGGGGGCGGCGCTCGTCGCCGTCCTGGGCAACCTCGCCGGCGTCCGCGCGTGGATGAACGCCGAGGATCCGCCGAGCGACTACGCGTGGTTTGACCCGTCGCGCGTGATCCCGGACACGATCAACGAGTTCCCGGCGTTCTCGTTCATCCTCGGCGACCTGCACGCGCACGTGATCGCGCTCCCGTTCACGGTGCTGGCGATCGCGTTCGCGCTCCAGGTGGCCCTGCACGGCCCGCGCGGAGATGCGCTGTGGCGGTCCGCGGCCGAAGTCCTCGCCGCCGCGATCGCCATCGGGGCGCTGTACGCCATCAACACGTGGTCGTATCCGGTGGCGGCGGGCCTGCTCGCCGCTGCGCTGATCGTCTGGCTGCGCTCGCCCGAGGCGCGGGGGCGGACAGGCTACGCGCTCGTGTGGTTCGTGCTCGTCGTGGTCGCGAGCTTCGCGCTGATCCTGCCGTTCGTGCTCCAGTTCGAGCCCGAGTCGCGCGGAATCGGGCGCGTCGGGACGCGGCGTGACTTCGGGCACTGGCTGGGCGACATGGCGCTGATCTACGGCATCCTGCTGTGGCCGCTGCTGGCGCTGTACCTGCGCCGCCTGCTGGACGCCCAGCACGCCGTCCGCTGGACCGCCTGGGGGCTCGCGGCGTCCGTCGTCGCCGGCTCGCTGCTGGCGTCCAGCGACATGACCGGCGCGGCGCTCGTCGCGGTGGCGATGATCATCGGCGTCGCGGCGGCCGTCGACGACGACGTCTCACCGCCCGCGCGCTTCCTGTGGGTGCTGGTCGCGGGCGGCGCCGCGCTGCTGCTGATCCCGGAGCTGCTGTTCCTGCGCGACGCGTTCGACAACAGCCCGCTCGAGCGCATGAACACGGTCTTCAAGGCCGGCTACCAGGCGTACCTCGTGCTCGGCCTGGCCGCGGGCGCCGCGCTGCCGTGGGCCGCCGTGTGGCTGCCGCGCTGGCTGTGGCCGCCGTGGGCGGCCGGCATGGCCGTGCTGCTCGTGCTGGGGCTCGTGTACCCCTACGCGGCCGGCTACGCGCGCACGAACGGCTACGCCAACGCGCCGACGCTCGACGGCCTGAAGTGGCTGAAGACCAACTCGCCCGGCGACCCGGCGGCGATGGAGTGGATCCGGGCCAACACGGACGGCGACGCCGTGATCCTGGAGGCGTTCGGCGAGGACTACAGCGCGTTCGGGCACGCGCGCATCTCGACCTTCACCGGCCGTCCGACCGTGATGGGCTGGGCCGGGCACGAGGTGCAGTGGCAGCACGACCCGGGCCAGCGCAGCGCCGAGATCCAGGTGCTCTACACGACCACCGACACCACGGCCGCACAGTCGCTGATCGACAAGTACGGGATCGATTACGTCGTCGTCGGCCCGATCGAGCAGACCACCTACGGCGACGCCGGCACGGCCAAGTGGGACCAGCTCGGCGAGCGCGTCTTCAGCGCGGAAGGCACCACCGTCTGGCGCCTCACCGCTTGATGTAGAGCCACTCCTTCATCCCGCCCGTGGGGTTCCAGACCTCACGCTTGGTGACGTAGTTGAACCAGTTGGTCGGGTTGGGCGTGTTGATCTTGTCGTACTCGCGCACCCACCAGATGCGGAAGTCGAACTGGCGACCGTCGTAGGGTGCCAGTTGGCCCGCGGCCTCCATGCGCGCCTTGCTCGTGTCCGTGAGGATCAGGACGTCGCTCGTCGGCGGCGCGGCGTTCTCCTGGTGGTAGTCGATGTACCCCGACTGCAGGTGGCGGAAGTACCAGGCGTACGGGAACGTGGCGCCTTCGGCCGAGTCCACCGTCACCGTCAGCGGCGGCTGCGTCGGCCCACGGCTCTCGGCGAGCGCGAGCACCTGGTCGGCGACCTGCTTGACCTGCTCGGAGGACTGCGTGGAGACCAGGAACTCGCGCGGGTCGGTGCCCCGGTCGTGGTTGACCCACCATGAGCTCAGCGCCAGGTACACGGCGGCCAGGGCCGCGAACGCGAGCCCCGCGGCGCGCAGCACGCCGCGCGCCTCCCAGATGGCCTGGACGCCGACGCCCGCCAGCAGGATCAGCGGCAGCAGCTGGTGCAGCACGAGCCAGGCGAACTTCTCGCCCGCGACGGCGTAGACGATCAGGTTGACGACGAAGTAGAAGACCAGGAACGCCGACAGCATGCCGTTGCGCGACCACAGCGACACGGCGCCGATCCCGGCCAGGATCAGGATCGGCCACTCGACCGTGGCGATGATCCACCAGTAGAACGTCGGGTGCTCGCCGCCGCGGCCGACTTCGTGCTGGCCGAGCCAGTAGTCCAGGCCGGTGACGACGCCGTCGTAGAGCCCTGACGGATGCGTCAGGAAGGTCGTGAACAGCAGCGTGAACACGCCCGCGAACGCGGCCAGGAAGTAGCCCCACCCGTCCACGCCGGGCCGGACCAGCGCCGGGATCAGCTGGGCACGCCACGACTGCACGAAGATGGACAGCAGCAACGCGACGATGAAGAACAAGCCCATCGCGAACAGGGAGATGAACATCGTCTCCTTGGTCCCGAACAGCAGCGCGAACAGGACGCCGATCAGCGCCGGGTGGTACTTGCGCGGACGGTCGATCCCGCGCCAGATCACGACGATCAACGCGAGCGTGAGCGACGCGAAGTAGATGTCCTCGCGCGCGAAGCGACTGAAGTACAGAAAGCTCGGGCCGAAGGCGAAGAACACCGCCGCGGCGCACGCGGCGACGCGCCCGATGACGCTGCGCAGGCCCCAGCACAGCGGGATCATCGCCGCGCCCATCAGCGCCGGGGCGAGGCGGGCGGTGAAGTCGCTGTCGCCGAACGTCACGTACATCAGCGCCGTCAGGTAGAAGCGCAGCGGGCCGTGCAGCAGCGGGTTGTACTCGTAGTCGCCCGTCTGCCGGAACAGGTAGGAGAAGTACGCGTCTTGGCTCTCGTCGTGGTGGAACGCGCGCTCGCCGAGGGCGATGAAGCGGACCACGAGCCCGAGCGCGAGCAGCGCGCCCCAGACGGCGAGCTCGCGCTTGTCCTGGTCCGCGAACCACTGCGCCGGGCTGCGCCGTCGCGCCTTTTCCGTCGTCACCGGGGTTGCGGGGGTGGCGGCGATCTCGGTCACGTTCGTTCTCTAGCTCCGGGCTTCGGCGCGCGCGGCGCGCAGGTTCTTGATCCCGCCGTAGCGGGCGACCAACAGGATCAGACCCAGGATCGTGATCGGGACGACGATCACGAAGCGCAGCATGAGCATGTAGGAGACCGCGGTGCCGCCGGTGCCGCCGAGCGCCTTGACGCCGGTCGCGACCGCGGCGTCCTGGGTGCCCGCGTAACCGGGCCCGCTCGGGATCATCGAGAACACGCTGGCAAGCGCGACCATGTAGAGGCCCTCGATGACGCCCATGTTGAAGCCGACGGCGGCGCCGGTGGCCATCCACACGCCGGTCTCGATCGCCCAGATCAGCAGCGTCATGACCAGCAGGCGGGCGCCGTGGTGCGCCTTGCGCAGGCCGAGCGTGGCCGACGCGATCGGCGCGAGCGCGCCGTGCACCTTCTCGTTGTTGCTGATCAGCCGCCAGCCCACCGCGGCCGCTACCGCGCCGCCCACCGCGAGCACCGCGATCAGCTCGACCGAGTTGCCGCCGACCTCGCCCAGCAGGCCGTAGCCGACGGCGACGAAGAGCACGAGCAGGACGGCGACGTCCAGCAGCCGCTCGGCCACGAGCGTCCCGACGACGGTGCGCTTGGACGCGTTCGCGCGCGGCGCGGCGAGGAAGACGCGGATCGCGTCCCCGGCGCGCGCGGGCAGCACGTTGTTGCCCATGTAGCCGATCACGGTCAGCATGTACATGTCGACGCGCTTGGGTGTCGCGCCTTCGTCCTTGAGCAGCCGCTCCCAGCGCTCCGCGCGCACCACCGTGGCGAGCGCGTAGAGCCCGATCGCGCCGATCAGCGCGCTGATCTGGCCCGCGGTGCTCGGGAAGGTCGGCGCCTCCTGCTTGGTCGCCCACCACACGACGCCGGCCAGGGCCACGACCGAGACGAGGATGCCGAGGATCGGCAGCAGGGACCGGCGGCGCCGGCTCGGTGGGGCGGTCGGTGGGGCGACGGCCGCGAGGGGGTGCTCTGAGGTGGGCGTGTCCGTGCTCACGGGTCAGCGGGCGCGACCTCGCGCCGGGTGTCCAGGATAGGCGGACTAGGTGATGCCTCGCTCGCGGGCTCGCGCGACGGCCTCAGCGGGCGGGTCCGTCCAGGGCTCACCGTGACCGAACAGCGTCAGCGTCGCGTCGATGCCCGCGACGTTGTCGAGGCTCTGCAGCATCGTCTTGGTGTCGTACGCGAACGCGCGCGGCATCAGCTGCGGCCCGCGCCTGCCGGTGAGCGGGTTGTAGTTGCAGATGGCGTCGCCGGTGATGAGCACGCCCTGCTCGGGCAGGTGGAAGACGACGTGGCCGGGGGAGTGGCCGGGCGTCGGGACCGCGCGCGGGCGGCCCGGGACGTCCAGGTCGGCGTGGTCGTCGAAGGTCGTGACGGCCTCGATGTTCGGCGTGCGCGCCACGCCGAGCCGGCCGGCGACGAAGAACAGCTTGTAGAGCGCGGGGTAGCGCAGGTAGGGGAGGATCGAGCCGTCGCGCGGGTGGACCTTGCCCGTTCGCGCCATGTGCTCTTCCTTGTGGTGCGCGTGGACGGGGGCGCCCGAGTCGGCACGCACGTGCTCCACCATGCCGACGTGGTCCCCGTGCGCGTGGGTGAGGATCACGGCCACGATGTCCTTGATGCTGCGGCCGCGGGACTGCAGGTAGGCGTCCAGTTGGGGGCGGAAGCCGGGGAGACCGCCGTCCACCAGCGTCAGGTCGTTGCCCTCCTCGAGCAGGTAGCAGTTGATGAGCTCGTTCCCGAGCCGGTGGACCCCGGGGGCCACCTGGGTGGGGGCTTCGGCGGACATGGGCGCAGCTTCGCAGGGTTCGAACCTTTTGGGTTCGAAGGGGTGGACGAATGCGGGTCCGACCTGTACTTTGCTTCGTACCGATGCGTACTTGCACCGCCTACAACCACGCTTTCAAGCGGCCCGTGAACTCGGGTACGTCGACGTGGGCGAGCGCGGCCGGCATGCGTGTCGAGGCGCAGCTGCACATCGATACGCCGCGCGGCACCTAGCGGAAGGGTCCTGACATGCACCCGTCCGCGAAGACCGCGGGCGGGCGTCGAGTGACGCGCTGGACCCGCGAAAGCATCATCGAGAAGATCCAAGAGTGGAACGAGCTCTACGGCGAACCGCCGTGCTCGGCCGACTGGAACCCTTCGCTGGCCCGTTGGCGCGCCCAGGAGTGGCGTGCCGAGCGGTACCGCGACGGGATCTGGCCCTCCACCAACGCCGCCAAGCGCCCGTTCGACGGGTCGTTCGACGCCGCCGTGCGTGCCGCCGGCCTGGAGCCTCACCGCTCCGGCCCGCGTCGCCGGCCGGCTCGTACGGCTCGCCCAGCGGTCGAGCAGCGCGCGCCTGAGGCCGTCCCCCGGAGCGTCAACGACGCCCTGGTGGAGGCCGACGAGCGCGAGCAGGCTCTGGAGCGCCGCGTGGCCGAGCTGGAGCGTGCCGTGTCGGCGGCCGAGCGCCGTGCGTCGCGCGCGGAGGACCTGCTCGACGACGCCCGTGCGCGGGCGCGTCGGGCCGGCGACCGCGAGCGCCGCGCGCGTCTGGCCCGTGACCGCGTACGTGAGGCGAACGAGCTCGTCTCGGTCGAGGCCGACTCGGCCGTGGCCGACGCGGGCGCTGGCGCCCGCGCGGCCTACGCCCAGGGGGCGGGGGCCGTCGGGGGGTCCCGTGACGCCCGCCGTGCGGCGACGGCGGCCGAGGCCCGTGCGGCCGAGGCCGAGGCCCGTGCCGACGCGGCCGAGCGCCTGCTCGAGGCCGCCACCTCGGTGACCACCGGCACCACGACATACGCCCACGCAGGTGGGCGGAACGAGGCGAACGGCGGCGCGGCGACGCGCGGCTCGACGGCCAACGGTGGCGGCGCGGTGACGCGCGGCGACGACGCTCGCGGCTCGTCCGCGGTGACCGGCGGCGCGGAAACGCGACAGGCGTCGCGTGAAGGGGACAGTCCCCTTCACGCGACAGATGTCGCGCGCGGCCTGTCCGAGGCCGAGGTCGACGCGCGGATCGCGGCGGCCGTGGCGCAGGCGCAGGCCGAGTCCGGCGGCGCGGTCGCGGCGGCCATGGCGGCCGCGCGGGCGGCCGAGGACCGTGCGGCCGTGGCCGAGCGGCGTGCGCGCGAGCTGGCCACGCTCGTCTGCGGTGAGCCGCGTCAGCTGACGCGTGCGGAGCTGGCGGACCTGCGTGACTCGGGGCCGACCGGTCCCGCGGTCATGGCCAACGCGCTCAAGACGCTGCATCGCGCCCGTGCGGCCGGCGACCGTCGCGGCCTGACGGACGCGCTGGGCGACGTGGCCTCGGCCGCGGTCGGCTGGCGCGATCGCCTCTGACAGACCACCCGCCGGGCGTGCGCGCCCGGCGGGGCGAGCTTCCCTCCCCAGGACGGCGCCCCGGCCCGGTGTTCCCCCACCGGGCCGGGGCGGGCGACATCCGAATTTGACGACGCCCCGGCCCGGTCCGCTCCCCGCCGGGCCGGGGCGAACGGCACGAACCACTTGGCGACGCCCTCGGCCCGGCCCCATGTCCCGGCCGGGCCGAGGGCTGTGTGTGGCGTCGCACAGGCAACGTACGGAAAGTAAGCAATTATGGTCGCATGACATCGGAACGTTCTCAGGCGTACGGCCGCGTGATGCGCACGCTCGCGGACCTTGGCCCGAGCAAGCTCCTGCCGGCGGAGCAGGAGCGCGTGCGCGCGGCCGCCGACGTCCTGCTCTTCTCCGAGGACGCGCACGAACCGGCGACGGCCGAGGCGCTCGAGGCGATCCGCGCGCTCAGCGCGCACCTCGTCGCGACGGAGCGCTGGAGCGAGACCAGCGCCTCGCGGCTGCGCGAGGACCTCGAGGCCTGCGGGCCGGCCCTGCTCGTCGGCTGAGCTACTCGAGCTCGGTGCTGAACGGGTTGTCCGCGCTGCGGAAGCTCAGGACCCGCCAGGCGCCGTCGGTCTCCTGGATCTGCGTCTGGAAGTAGACCGGCGCACGGCCGTTGCCGTCGAGCTTGTAGGTGAACACGGCCACCTTGCCGCGGTCGGTGCTCGCGTTGATGGACTTGCCGTTCGGCGAGACCGGCTCGCGCGTCACCAGCGGCGAGATCTGCTCGACGATCGCCTTGACGTCGGCCTCGGTCGCCACCGTGCGGAAGTCCGCGCCGCCGAGGGCGTAGGCCTTGGCGGCGTCGCCGGTCTGCACGGCGGTCACGAGCTGGTCGGAGACCTTCTGCGCGTCCTTGGTCGACGCGTTCACGAACAGGACGAGCGCGACGACGATCGCGGCCAGCGTCGCGATCATCACCCCGCCGACGATCAGGGCGATGCGGCCCCAGCGGCGCTTGGGAGCGGGCGCCGGAGCGGGCGGGAAGGACGGGGCGGGTTCAAAGGTCGCGGTCATGCCGTGACCGTACGGGCCACTGAAAGCGCCCGCGGTCGAGGCTGCCGGTGGCCCGCGGTGCGGTTGTCACGCCCTCCCGTGGCGCCGTTCCGCGAGCGCGGTGCGCAGCGCGTCGGGATCAGGCGTGGGGGAGATGCGCCCGTCGGCCAGGCGGTAGATGCGGCACGTCAGGCCGGGCGGCTCGTCGGTCGGGAACAGGTCCTCTCCGTCCACGCGCAGCGTCGGCGAGCCCACGAACCCCGCGCGCTCGGCGTCCTGCTCGCTGACGATCTCACGCTCCACGACGCGCACGCCGAGCCCCTCCAGCATGCTCCGAACGGCCGGATGCGACGGGCACCCGGCCCACCACAGCAGCTCTACTTCCACTTGATCGAGCAGCCCTTCGGCTCGGTTTCGGCGCGAGCGACCGGCCGGCCCGCGAGCACGTCGTCGAGCGCCTCGCGCAGCCACGAAGCGCGCAGGGACGGATCGCCGTGGTCCGCGTCGGGCGCGCCCCGGTACACGACCCCCGTGGCGTCCGTGACGAACACGTCCGGCGTGACCCGCGCGCCCCACGCCCGCGCGACCTCCTGCGTCTCGTCGACCAGGTACGGCCCGGCGAACTCGCCGCGTCGACCCGCGCGCGCATCGCGTCCACGCGGTCGCGCGGGTACTTGTCGGCGTCGTTGGCGTTGATCTGGAGGAACCGCACGCCCTGCGCCGCGTAGTCGCGCGCGACGTCCTGCAGCCGCTCGTGCCACGCGAGCGCGTAGGGACAGTGGTTGCAGGTGAAGACCACGACGGCCACTCGCGCGCCGTCCTCGTGCAGGGAAACCATCGAGCCGAACGTGTCGGGCAGCGTGAACGCGAGGGCCATGCGCTGCACCTTACGCTGCGCCCGATGCGGGTCCTCACACGCGCCGAACTGACCGCCACGCTCGCCCACCGGCAGGGCCTGATCACCCGCTGGAACACGACGCCGGCCGCGGCCATCACGCGTCTCACGCCGCTCCAGGGCCAGGAGGCGCGAGCGCCGTTCGTCGCGCTCGCCGCGCGGGTGGAGGGCTTCACGCGCGCGGCGCTGGAACGGGCCCTCACCGAACGCCACGTCGTCAAGTCCACGCTGATGCGGCTCACGCTGCACCTGGCCAGCGGCGAGGACTTCCCGGCCTACGCCGCACTGCTGCGGCACTCCCGGATGCGCAAGTGGCGCGCGACCGACCCCGGCGTCGACGACGAGGCGGCCGAGCTCGCGGCGTGGTTGACCACCCCGCGCACCAACCAGGACATCCGCGCCAAGATCGAGGCGCCGGACCTGTGGACGCCGATCCTGCGCGCCCGCACGCTCGTGCCGCTCGTGCAGCTTCCGCCCGCCGGCCACTACGACGACCGCGGCCGCGACACGCTGTTCGTCAAGGACCCGCGCCCGCTTCCGACCCCCGAGGACGCGGCGAAGCTCGTCCTCACCCGGTATCTCGGCGCGTTCGGGCCGGCGCAGAAGCGCGACGTGGCCGCCTGGGCGGGCGCGGCCCAGCGTGACTTCGACTTCGACGCGCTCGAGACCGTCCGCTACCGCGACGAGGCCGGCCGCGAGCTGCTCGACCTGGCCGGCGCCGAGATCCTGCCCGGCGACACGCCGCTCCCGCCGCGCTTTCTCGGCAACTGGGACCAGCCGCTGCTCGCGTACAAGGACCGCGACCGGATCCTGCCGCCCGAGGTGCTGCCGCTCAAGCTCACGCTCTCGGGCGACCAGACGCTCACGGTCGGCGGCCGGGTCGTGGCGAGCTGGCGCGTCGACGACGAGACCATGACGATCGCGGCCCACACGGACTTCCCGACCGACGGGATCGAGGCGGAGGCCCGGCGCACGGCCCGGTTCTGCGCCCCGCACGCACGCGCGTTCGAGTTGGTCATGAAATGACCCTCAACCGAAGGTCGGCCCCGGCCGATACCCGGACTAGAGACCCATGGCCACCGGATTCGCGAGCGCGCTGAGTGAAGGACAGCCCGCCCAGCTTGACCTGGGTGACGACGCCGTGCCCTGCCTCGTGGTCGGGTTCACCGGCGCCGACGTGATGCTCGCGCCGCAAGCGCCGTTGCCCGAGGACGCGCTCGCGCCAGGTCTCACGACCTATCTGCTGATCGAGGCGGGCGGCAGCCTGCAGGCGCTCAAGGCGAGCGTGAGGCCGGGCTACGCCGATGGTGAGCTGATCGCCACGCTGCTCGATCCCTTCCGTCTCGGCCAACGCCGGACGTTCTCGCGGGCACCCCTCGTGCTGCCCGCGCACCTGCGCCCGGCCGGCACCGAGAACCCGCCGAACACCACCTTCACGCGCGACATCAGCGCCGGCGGCCTGCGCGTCGCCAAGCAGTCGAGCTACCTCGAGGCCGACCTGCACGAGATCGTGATCGGCCTCGTCCAGGCCAACGCCGAGATCCGCGCCACGGCCGAGACCGTGCGCGTCACCAACCAGGACGTCTCGTTGTCGTTCGTCGACATCGGGCCCAGCGATCGTCTGCTGCTCGCCCAGCTGACATTCGCCTTCCACCGCCGTCGCGCCGCGAAGTAGCAATCGATACGCTCCGCCCAGTTTTCCGACTGGGAGGAGACGCATGGCTGGTTCGGTGCGGGTCACGATGACCGTGAACGGCGCTCAACAGAGCGCCGAGGTGGAACCTCGCCTGCTCCTGGTCCACTTCCTGCGTGAGACGCTGGGTCTGACCGGTACGCATGTCGGCTGCGACACGTCCAACTGCGGCGCGTGCACGGTTCATCTGAACGGCGAGGCGATCAAGTCGTGCACGCTGCTGGCCGCCCAGGCGGACGGCGCGGAGATCACGACGATCGAAGGAATGGGCCAGGAAGGCGCGCTGCATCCGCTGCAGGAGGCGTTCTGGGAGCACCACGGGCTCCAGTGCGGCTACTGCACGCCGGGCATGATCATGGCCTCGGCCGACCTGCTCGAACGCAACCCGAAGCCGAACGAGGAAGAGGTCCGCGAGGCGCTCGCCGGCAACCTCTGCCGCTGTACCGGCTACCACAACATCGTCAAGGCGGTTCTCGCGGCCAGCGAGGCGTCATGAGCGCCACGGCCGCAGAGCCTTGGGTGGGCAAGCCGCTCAAGCGCAAGGAGGACCCGCGGCTGATCATGGGCCGCGCCCGCTACATCGACGACATCAACGTCACCGGTCAGCTGTGGGCGTCGTTCGTGCGCTCCCCCGAGGCCCACGCCAGGATCGTCTCGATCGACACCGCGGAGGCAGCGGCCCAGCCCGGCGTGCACGCCGTGTACGTCGGCAATGACCTCGACCTCGAGGCGCCGCTGCCGATGGCCTGGGTCCCGCCGGGGGTCGAGGTCAAGAACCCGCCGCACTGGGCGCTGGCCAAGGACGAGGTCCACCACGTGGGCGACCCGGTCGCGCTGGTGATCGGCTCGGACCGCTATGCGGTGGTCGACGCGGCGCAGCTGGTGAGCGTCGAGTACGAGCCGCTCCCGGTCGTCGTCGACCTGGAGAAGGCCTACGAGGGCGGCGACCTCGTGCACGCCGACCTCGGCACCAACCAGTGCCACGAGTGGTCACTCGGCGGAGGAGACCTGGAGGCGGGCTTCAACGCCGCCGAGGTCGTGGTGGAGCGGCGGATCGTCAACCACCGCACGGCCGGCGCGGCGATCGAGCCGCGCGGCGTGCTCGCGGACTACCGCGCGGGCTCGCTCACGCTCACGTCGAGCACGCAGGTCCCGCACTTCCTGCGGCTCTTCCTCGCGCTGCAACTGGGCATCTCCGAGGACCGGGTGCGGGCGATCGCGCCCGAGGTCGGCGGCGGCTTCGGTTCCAAGCTGCAGATCTACGGTGAGGAGATCGCGCTCGCGTGGGCATCGCGCAAGCTCGAGCGGCCGGTCAAGTGGGTCGAGTCGCGCACCGAGGGCATGCTCGCCACCCATCACGGGCGCGACCAGATCGCCTACGCCAAGATCGGCGCGACGCGCGACGGCAAGATCACCGCCTACCACACCAAGATCCTGCAGGACCTCGGCGCGTACCTGATGCTGCTCACCCCGACGATCCCGTCGCTCGGCGCGTTCGTGATGAGCGGCGTCTACGACATCCCGGCGGTGCAGACCGACATCGTCGGCGTCTTCACCAACAAGATGCCGACCGACGCCATCCGCGGGGCGGGACGGCCGGAGGCCACGCACCAGATCGAGATGATGATCGACCAGCTCGCGGACGAGCTGGGCATGGACCGGCTCGAGCTGCGGCGCAAGAACTTCATGACGCCGGAGTCGTTCCCGCACGAGACGGCGCTCGGCGTGGTCTATGACTCCGGCGACTACCCGAAGGCGCTGGACACGCTGCTCGAGATGGCCGACCTGGACGCGATCAAGGCGCAGGCGCCCGCGGGCAAGCTGCGCGGCGTCGGGTACTCGACCTACACGGAGATCTGCGGCCTGGCGCCGTCGCGCGTGACGGGGCCGTCCGGGTTCGGCCTGCAGACCGGCCTGTGGGAGTCGGCGATGGTGCGCGTGCACATAACCGGCGCGGTCACCGTCTACACCGGCACCTCGCCGCACGGCCAGGGGCTGGAGACGACGATGGCGCAGATCGTCGCCCAGCGGCTCGGGGTCGACCCGCAGAACGTGGAGGTCATCCACGGCGACACGGGCACCGGGCCGCAGGGCCTGGGCACCTACGGCTCGCGCTCCACCGCGGTCGGTGGCGAGTCGGTCGCGCGCGCGACGGCCAAGATCGTCGAAAAGGCGCGCCAGATCGTCGCCCACCAGCTCGAGGCCTCGCCCGAGGACATCGAGCTGATCGACGGCAAGTTCGCGGTCAAGGGCTCGCCGGACAAGGGCATGACGATCGGCGAGATCTCCGGCGCGGCCTACATCCCGGAGAACCTGCCGGAGGGCATGGAGCCGGGGCTCGAGGAGCTCGCGTTCTACGACCCGGAGAACTTCGTGTTCCCGTTCGGCGCGCACGGGTGCGTGGTCGAGGTGGACCCGGACACCGGCAACGTGGACGTGATCAAGTACGCGGCGGTCGACGACTGCGGCCCGGCGATCAACCCGAAGATCATCGACGGGCAGGTCCACGGCGGCATCGTGCACGCGATCGGCCAGGCGCTGTTCGAGCGCATCCACTACGACGAGGACGGCCAGCTCGTCACCGGCAACTTCGCCGACTACGCGCTCCCGAGCGCGGCAGACGTGCCGTCCTTCGACCTGGACCGCACGGAGACCCCGTCGCCGGTCAACTCGCTCGGCGTCAAGGGCATCGGGGAGGCGGGCACGATCGCCGCCTCGCCGTGCATCACGAACGCCGTCATCGACGCCCTGCGCCCGCTCGGCGTGACGTTCATCAACATGCCCCTCGGCCCACAGCGGGTCTGGGAGGCCATCGAGGAGGCGAAGCGTTGATCCCCGCTGAGTTCGACTACGTCGCGCCGCAGTCGCTCGACGAGGCGCTTCAGGCGCTCGCGCAAGGCGGCGAGGACGCGAAGATCCTGGCCGGCGGGCACTCGCTGATCCCGCTGATGAAGCTGCGGATGTCGCAGCCGTCGCTGCTGGTGGACCTGCGCCAGCTCCAGGACCTCAAGTCGGTGAACGCCGACAACGGGCAGATCCGGCTCGGCGCGATGGTCACGCACCACCGCGTGGCGACGGGCAACTTCGGGCTGGCCTCGGCCGCCGCGGCCACGATCGCCGACCAGCAGGTCCGCAACATGGGCACGATCGGCGGGACGCTCGCACACGGGGACCCCGCCTCCGACATGCCCGCGGTGCTGCTCGCGCTCGAGGGCTCCGTGGTGATCCGCGGGTCGTCCGGCGAGCGCGAGGTGGCCGCGAACGACCTGTTCGAGGACTTCCTCACCACCGCGGTGGGCGAGGGCGAGATCCTGACCGAGGTCCGCTTCCCGCGGCTCGAGGGCTACGGGTACGGCTACGAGAAGTTCAACCGCCGCCAGGAGGACTGGGCGATGGTGGCCGTGTCCGCACTGGTCAAGAAGGCGGCGGACGGCACGTGCGAGGACGTCCGGATCGGGCTCACGCACATGGGCTCGGTGCCGCTGCGGGCGACCGCGGCCGAGCAGGCGCTGCGCGGGCAGCCGCTGACGGCCGAGTCGATCGCGTCGGCGGCGTCGCATGCCGCCGAGGGCACGGAGCCGCCGGCCGACCTCAACGCCTCCCAGGATTACAAGCGCCACCTGGCACGGGTGCTGACGCGGCGGGCGCTCACCACCGCGTCAGAATGAGGTAGGTGCAGACCCCGCAGGATGTTTCGCGGGCCCTGGCCGGCGAGGGCTACCTCGCCGACCAGGGGCTCGCCACCGCCGCGTACCTCGCCTTCGCGCTCGAGCAGCCGCTGCTGCTGGAGGGGGAGGCGGGCGTCGGCAAGACCGAGGTCGCGCGGGCGCTGGCGGCCGCGACCGGCTCCGAGTTGATCCGGCTGCAGTGCCACGAGGGCATCGACCTCCACCACGCCGTCTACGACTGGGACTACCAGCGCCAGCTGCTCGCGATCCGGGCGGCCGAGGCGGGCGCGCCGGCGCGGGAGCTGTTCGGGCCCGAGTTCCTGCTCAAGCGGCCGCTGCTGGAGGCGCTCGAGCACGAGGGCGGGCCCGCCGTGCTGCTGATCGACGAGATCGACCGCGCCGACGACGAGTTCGAGGCCTTCCTGCTCGAGTTCCTGGCCGACTTCGCGATCACGATCCCGGAGCTGGGGACGATCACGGCCGCGCATCGTCCTCTGGTGATCCTGACGTCGAACCGCACGCGTGAGCTGCACGACGCGCTCAAGCGCCGCTGCCTGTACCACTGGATCGACTACCCGACGCCCGAGCGCGAGGCCGAGATCGTCCGCACGCGGCTGCCGGGCGTGCCGGAGGAGGTCGCCGCGCGCGTGTGCAGCGCCGTCGCGAAGCTGCGCGAGCGTGAGCTGTACAAGCTGCCCGGCGTGGGGGAGACGATCACCTGGGCGCGGGCGCTGCTGGCGCTCGACGGCGCCGCTTCGCTCGACGACACGCTGGGCGTGGCGCTGAAGGTCCGTGAGGACATCGATCGCGTGCGCCGCGACAGGATCCTCGAGGGTGCCTAGCGGCCCGCGCATCGCCTCCGGCCACGGGCAGATCGCCGAGCAGGCGCGCGAGAACGTCGCGCGCCGCGAGCGCGCGCGGGTGGCGGACGAGGCGACGATCGCGCGGGCCGCCTCCGTCACCGACTTCGCTCCACTCGCGGACCACCTCTCTGGCCGGGTCAGCGCGGTGGCCCAACAACTCCGTGCGCACGGGGCCCGAGTGGGGATGGGAGAGGTGCTCGCCGCTCAGCGGGCGCTCGCCGCGGTCGACGCCACCGACCGGACTGAGGTCTTCTTCGCGCTGCGTGCTGCGCTGTGCTCCACGCGGGCCGAGATGAGCGCGTTCGCGAGTGCCTTCACGGCGGTCTTCGGCGCCGAAGAGGCCCGCGACGCGCTCGACGAGCTGGGGGAGATCGCCAAGCAGGCGCTGCCGCGGGTCGGCATCCCGCCACAGGGCGACGAGGCGCCCGGCGCCGAGCTGTTGCCCGCCCCGGCGGCGTGGAGCGAGGAGGAGCTGCTGCGCGAGAAGGACTTCGCCGCTTACACGGACGCCGAGCGCGCCGTCGCGCGGCGGCTTCTGATGCGGATCGCGCTGCGCGGGCCGACGCGCCGCTCGCGCCGGACGGTGCCGACGCGGCGCCGGCGCGAGACGCACGACCTGCGCGCGACCATCCGCGCGTCCCTGCGCACGGGCGGCGAGCTGCTCGAACGCCGCTACCGCGAGCAGGCCGAGCGGCCGCGGCGGCTCGTGCTCGTGTGCGACGTCAGCGGCTCGATGGCGCCGTACAGCCGCATGCTCCTGCAGTACATGCAGGCGTGCGTCGCCGCGCGGGCCCGCGTGGAGGCGTTCGTGTTCGGCACCCGGCTCACGCGCGTGACCCGTGAGCTGCGCGGGCGCGACTCCGATCGCGCCCTCGCCCGCGCGGCCGCCGCGGTCGACGACTGGAGCGGCGGCACCCGGATCGGCGAGGCGATCGCCGTGCTCAACCGCGAGCACGGCCGCCGGATCGGCCGCGGGTCGGTCGTGATCCTGCTCTCGGACGGCTGGGACCGTGGCGAGCCCGAGGAGCTGGCCGAAGAGATGGCCCGCCTGCAGCGCACCGCGCACCGCGTGATCTGGCTCAACCCGCTGGCCGCCGACCCGCGCTACGAGCCGCTCACGCGCGGCATGAAGGCGGCGATGCCGCACGTGGACCGGCTGCTGCCCGGCAACTCGATCGCTTCGCTGGAGACGCTGGCCGCGCTGATGGAAGCCGAAGTGTCGTGAGCTTGACACTCGCTCTGTAGCTCGCGATCAAGGCGCCGACGCCGCGCTAGACACGCTCGGCGTACTCCTCGACCATCCGCCGCTGCAGCGGCGTGAGGTCGGGGAGCTGCTCGCCGGCGGCGAGCCGCCGCGCGGCCTGGTCCAGCGTCAGGCCGGTGCCCGTGAGGATCTGGCCGATCAGCGGCGGGACGTCGCCCGCGCAGACGCCGCAGTCCGGCGAATCGCTTCGCGGATTCACTTTCACGTCGCTTCCCGCCGTCCGAGGGTCGCTCATCCCGCCGCCGTGTCCGGGTCGGGGGTGGGCGAGTCGCGGAGCGCCTCCTCCGGCGCGGCCCGGCCCCCTGCGATGTCCTCGCCGCTCGGCACGTCGCCCAGCTTGCGCGAGAGGCAGTCGCCGAAGTCGCGCAGCAGCCGCCCGGAGAGGTCGTGCACGAGGCCCCCGAACAGGGCCAGCGCGCCGATCTCCGCCAGGTCGGCGGCGGCGGTGACGTCGGCGACGCCGTCACGCGCGGCGACCGCGAGCTGCGCCCGGTGATGCCCGGTGGTCAGCTCCATCGTCCGCGTGACCGGGTCCGACGCCGTGATGGCGACCGTGCCGCGCAGGCGCGTGAAGCCGACGCTCAGGTCGCCGTGGACGCTGCCGTCCTCCTCGCGCCCGGTGATGCGCGCGCCCGGCAGGCACGGCACGACCCGCTCGAGGTCGTTCAGGGCCGCGAAGACCTCGTCCGCTTCGGCGCGGACCTCGAAGGTGTGCTCGATCCTCATGAGAGCGCCTGGAGCTCCTCGGGCGTGTCCACGTCGGTCGCGTCGGCCAGGTGCCCCGCGTCCCAGCGACGCACGTTGAAGCGCGCGAGCAGTTCGCGCGCGCCCTGGTCGCCTTGCAGCTCATCCGCCGCGGCCAGCACCGTGCGGCCGAGCACCACCGGATGGCCCGGCTTGCCGTCGTAGACCGCGCGCACCGCGTCGTAGCCCGGCAGCTGGGCCATCGCCGCGGTGATCACCTGCGGCGTGATGAACGGCTGGTCGCCCAGCGTGATCACGACGGCGTCCGCTTCGCCCGCGGCCCGCAGGCCGCGCCGCAACGAGGCCGCCTGGCCGTCGGCCCAGTCGTCCGCGACGACCACCTCGGCACCGCCGAAGTCCACGCGGGCGCGGATCGCTTCCGCCTCGTGGCCGAGCACGACGACCACCCGGTCGAGCGCCGCGTTCATCGTCTCGACCGCGTGCGAGAGCAGCGGCCGCCCACGGAGCAGCGCCAGCTGCTTGGTGGCGCCGAAGCGGCGGCCGGCACCGGCGGCGAGAATGAGACCCACGGGCATGGATCCCAGGCTAGCCAGCGCGCGCCACGAGCGAGGCGGCGTCGAGCACCTCGATACGCCCGCGCCGGAGGGCGAGCTCGCCGCGGGCCTGGGCGTCGCGCACGACGCGGTTGACGGTCGCGCGGGACGTGCCCGCGAGGTTGGAGAGCTCCTCCTGCGTCAGCGGCACGACGCCGTCCTCGAGACCGAACTCGGCCAGCCGGCGCAGCACGCGCCGGTCGGCGGGCACGTAGTGCGCTTCCAGCAGCAGCTCCGAGAGCCGCCGCACGCGCAGGGCGAGCGCGCGGGCGAGCAGGTCGGCGATGCCGGGATGGCGGGCGACGAGCGTGTCGAAGTCGAGCTTGTGGATCGCGCGCGTCTCGGCCCTCTCCAGCGCCACGACCGTGGCCGAGCGCGGCCCGACGCCGTCGAGCAGCGCGATCTCGCCGAACGTCTCGCCCGGCCCGAGCAGCGAGAGCATGACCGTGTCGCCGAGCGGTGTCTGGATGCGCACGGCGAAGCGCCCGCTGGCGACGAGGTGCAGCGTGTCGGCCGGGTCGCCGTGGTGGAAGACGACCTCGCGGCGGGCGAAGGTGCGGCGGCGCGCGATCGACAGCACGCGCCGCGCGTCCTCCTCGGGAACGCCAGCCAGGATCGGCCACTGCATGCGCCGAACCTAGCTGACCGCGTCAGCGAGCGGTGACCGGCTCGTGCGTGATCGTCGCCAGGTGCTTCTTCTGCACGTTCGTCGTGCCGAGCCCGGCGGCGGACGCCGCCGCGGGAACGGCGAGCGTGGCGAGGAGCGCGGTGGCCAGGATGAGCGGACGGGACGGGTTCATCGGGCTTCTCCGGGAAGGTCGAGGCGGTCTTGGAGGAGTTCGAGCTCGTGCAGCTCGGCGGCGAGGTCGCCGGTGACCGGCAGCCCGGCCGAGAGCTGCGCGCGCAGGGCGGCGACGCGCACCACCTGCTGCTGGATCAGCGCGACGAGTTGGGCGCGGGCGAGGCGCACCCCGGGGGAGGTGGCCTCGGAGACGAGGGTGGTGTGCGTCACGATGCCCCAAGCCTCCTCCTGCGCGTCGCGCCCGTCGCGCTCATCCGCTACACGCAAACTGTCAAGCGCGCGACAGTGCGGGCGCCTCCAGTTCGGTATGGGGCACGATCCGGTCCAGCCAGCGCGGCATCCACCAGCTGCGCTCGCCCAGCAGCTGCATCACGGCGGGCACGAGCACCATCCGCACGATTGTCGCGTCGACCAGCACCGCGGTCGCCAGCCCGATACCGATCAGCTTCAGGAACACCTCGGGCGAGAGCGCGAGCGCCCCGAAGACCACGACCATGATCGCCGCGGCGGCGCTGATCACGCCCGCCGTGCGCGTGAGACCCTCGGTGACGGCGCGTGAGGTCGAGCGTCCGCCCAGCCACGCCTCCCGCACGCGCGAGAGCAAGAACACCTCGTAGTCCATCGAGAGCCCGAACAGCGTCGCGAACATGATCACGGGGATGAACGGCGGCACGGGCGTGGCGGTGTCGATGCCGACGAGCTGGCCGGCCCAGCCGCCCTGGGCGAGCAGCGCGACCACGCCGTAGGCCGCGCCGACGCTGAACAGGTTGAGCGCGGCCGCCTTCAGCGCCACCGTGACCGACCGGAACGCGACGAGCAGCAGCAACAGCGAGAGGCCGACGACGCCGCCGATGAACAGCGGCAGCCGGTCGGCGGTGGCCTGCGCCTGGTCGACGGCCTGTGCGGTGCGCCCGCCGATCACGACCTCCTCGCCGAGCCGCCCGTCGCGCAGCCGCGCGAGCAGGTCCTCGGTCGCGGTGGCCTCGGGCGAGGTCGTCGGCGTGGCGAGCACGAGCGCCGTGTCACCCGCGGGGTTGAGCTGCGGCGGCGCGACGGACGCGACGCCCGGGTCGCGCCCGATCGTCTCCGCGACGCCGGCGGCCGCGGCGGCCGGGGCGACCACGACGAGCGGCCCGTTCGCGCCCGCGCCGAAGTGCGCGGTCATCAGGTCGAACGCCTGCCGCGTCGTCGTCTCGGCGCGGTCGTTGCCCGCGTCCGGGAAGCCGAGCCGCAGCCCGGTCACGGGGGAGGCCAGCGCCAGCAGGACGAGCGCGCCGGCGATCGCCGCCGTCCACGGCCGGCGCTGCACGGCGCGGCTCCAGCGCGCGGCGAAGGCGCCGCCGGAGGAACGCCGGCGACCGGGCAGGCGCAGCCGCTCGATCCGCGGCCCCGCGAACCCGAGCAGCGCGGGCAGCAGCGTGATGGCCGCCGCCATCACGACCAGCACGGCGATGATCGCGGCCAGCGCGACGCCGTAGAGGTAGGTCAGGCCCATCGCGAACAGGCCGAGCAGCGAGATCACAACGGTCAGACCCGCGATCAGCACCGAGCGGCCCGCGGTCGCGACGGCCTCGCGGATCGCGCCCTCACCGCCGCCCGCGGCCCGGTAGCGCGTCAGGATCAGCAGCGCGTAGTCGAATCCCGACGCCGATGCCGAGCATCGCGGCCACGGTCGAGGACCAGTCGGGCGTCGGCAGCACGGCCGCCAGCAGCATGATCAGCGCGGACGCGATCCCCAGCCCGAACAGCGCCAGGATCAACGGCAATCCAGCGGCGACGATCGTGCCGAGCGCGATCAGCAGCACGATGAAGGCCACGGCCATGCCGACGATCTCGCTCGAGATCGGCCCCTGCTGCGCGGTGGCGATCACCTGCCCGCCGAGCTCGACGTCCGCCGCCTCACCCAGCTCCAGCAGCCGCTCGCCGGTCGCGCGCGGCACCTCGTCCGGCAGCACGGTGAGGGGAATCCGCGCGACGCCGACCTGGCCGTCGGGCGAGATCTGCGGCTCGCCCGCGGCGGCCAGGCCGGGGAGCGTGGACGCTTCGCGCAGCAGCGCGGTCGGCGTGCCCTCGGCGGTGCGCCAGACGACGTCGACGGTGTCCGGCGACGTCGCCGGGAAGCGATCGGCGAGCGCATCGGCGGCCGCCTTGGAGTCCGATCCGGGCGTGTTGTAGTCGGCCGAGAACGTGGCGGCGAGCGCGAAGGCCGCGACCAGGGCGCCGACCCAGGCAGCGAGGACGAGGCGGCGTCGCCGGAAGGCGAACGCGCCGAGGCGGGCGAGGCGGGTGACGGGCACGGTCGTCAACTCCCTTTCCGGAGCAAGCATTGACATAGCAACCGTTGCGAAGTAAAGCTCGCAAGGATTGACTTGTCAACCGTTGCCTCTACAGTCTTCGCTCATGGATGACCCGAAGTACCTCGCCTTCTACGGGATGCTGCAGGTCAGCAGCCGGCTGCTGGAGCTCGTGGGCGACCGCATGGAGCGCGAGTCCGGGCTCGCGCCGGCGTGGTTCGAGGTGCTCGCGCAGCTGTACAAGGGTCCGGTGCGCATGGGGGACCTGGCCGACTCGCTGACCCTGTCGCGCGGCGGCGCGACCCGCCTGGTCGCCCGCATGGAGGAAGCGGGGCTCGTCGAGCGCGAGATCCCCAAGGAGGACCGCCGCGCGACCTTCGCCCGCATCACGGAGCAGGGCCGCACGGTGCTCGAGGAGGCCAAGCCCCTGCACTTCGCCGCGGTCGAGGAGATCTTCAGCCGCTACCTCACCGAGGAGCAGGCCGCCGTGCTGCGCGACGTCAACGCGCACGTCCTGCTCGGCAACGGACTCGCGTGCGGGCCCGTCACCGACGGCTACGAGCTAGCCGAGTAGCTTCGCCTTCGCGGCGGCGAGCTCCTCGTCGGTGAGCACGCCCGACGCGTGCAGGGCGGCCAGCCGCTCCAGCCGGTCGACCTGGTCGCCGCCGTTGCTCTGCGCGGGCTGCCCGCGCAGGTCGATCACCAGCGGCTGGCCCATCGTCACGCCCGGCAGGCCGCCGGACAGCATCGCCTCCGTGCGCTGCTGGATGAGCTCCTGCGCCGTCGGCAGCTCGTCCCATTCGACCTTCAGCCGCGTCGGATCGGCCCGGTCGAGCGTGACCGGCAGCGTCATGCCCTGCTGCGGCCACTGGTCCTGCGGCACATGCACTCGTGCTCGACCGGCGTCGGCTGCAGGCCCTCGGCGCTGACGATCAGGTTCATGACGAGGTTCGACTTCACCGCGGGACTCAGGTACCGGCTGCAGGCGACGACGTGCGCGCTGCCGCGGACCGGGTCCTTCATCCGCTTGCTCCGCAGCCAGTCGTTCATCAGTCCCATGGCGCGACCCTACCGGGCGCAGAGCCGGTCTGCCGGAAGCCAGCCGCGGGCGCCGGAATCCGCCGTGACCCGGCGCCAGCCGTCCCGCGTGGCGCGGATCGTCACGGGCTGCCCGCGGGTGAGCGAGCCGACGATCGGCCCGCCGGGGCGGCGGCGCAGGTAGACGCGGTCCACGCACACGGCCGCCGGCCGGCCGGGCGCGGTGACCGGGGCAGCGAGGATCGACCCGTCGGCGCCCGGGCGCTTGCAGACGACGGCGATCGTGAGCGGGTGCGGCGTCGGCTCGACCAGCACGACCGCGGCCGTGCTCGCGCCGACGATCGTCTCGGGCGCGAATGCGTGCGAGGTCTTCGCCGTCGTCGGCTGCAGGCCCGCGACGCGGTGGCCCGGGGGACAGGCGATGCGGTAGCGGCCGACCGGCAGGCCCGGGGTCGTGGCCACCGTGCGGGTGACGACCGCGGTGCCCTGCGGGACCGCGCTGCCGAGCGGCAGCACGCCGCCGGGGACGACCGCGCTGCGGACCGTGACGGGCGCGGGGGAGCCGGGCCCGGCGAGGCGGTCGATGCCGAGCGCGCCGCCGGCCACCGCGACGCTCATCGCGCCGGCCGTGATCAGCTTCGAGGAGCCCGCCGGCACCGCCGCACTCAGCAGCACGCCGAGCAGCACCGGCCCGGGGACCAGCACCCGCAGGTCGGCGCGGCGGCGGCGCAGCTCGCTCCGGAACTCCCGGCACGGCGCGCACGCGGCGAGGTGGCGGTAGACGTGCGCGGTGGCGCGCCGGCGCGCGTCCTCGGCGAGCAGCACCTGCTCGCGGATGTCGTCGCAGCGGGCGTTGCGGCCCGCGCGGGCCTTGACGAGGTTGCTCCGCGCCCGCAGCACGAGCACGCGCGAGGCCGCCTCGCTGATCCCCAGCTCCGCGGCGATCTCCACGTGCGGCGCGCCTTCCAGCTCGCGGCGCAGCAGCGCGTGACGCTGCAGGTCCGGGAGCGCCGCGACGTCTGACAGCGTGTCGCGCACGTGCCCGCGCGCGAGGGAGACGTCCGCGGGGTCGGCGCCGGCCGCTGCGGGTTCGGGCGCGTCGTCGAGCGGCGTCAGCTCCGCTCGCACGCGGGCGAGCTCGTCGAGCGCGCAGTTGCGGACGAGCTTGAACAGCCACGGGCCGAGGTCGAGCGCGCGGTCGCCGCGCCGCAGCACGAGGTGCGTGCGCAGGAGCGCCTCCTGCACCACGTCCTCGGCGTTCGGCGAGCGATCGCCGAGGATGCGGCGCGCGAAGCGCAGCAGGCGCGGCTGATAGCGCCGCAGCGCGATGGCGAGCGCCTCGTCGTCGCCGGCGCGATAGCGCGCGAGCAGCTGCTGGTCGGACATGCGCGTGACGACGGCCACTCACGCGCCCTCGTCGCACAGCAACCGGGACTTCACCCAGCCGCGCGCGCCGATGTTCGTGCGCACCCGCACCCAGCGCCCGGACGCGGCGCGCCGCAGGATGATCACCGTCCGTCCTTCGGCGATCACGCCGATCTGCAGCCCGCCCGGGCTCTCGTACAGGTTCGCCCGCGGCGCGCACACGCGGTCGGTGGATCCGGCGGACGCCGCCGGCGCGGTGATCGCACCGGCGGCGAGCACGAGGGCCGTCAGGCCCGCCACAGCGAGAGGCCGGCGCGTGGCCGGCCTCCGCAGGGTCGTCATCTACCGGCCGGCCTTCTTGCCGGCGCGGGCCTTGCGGGCGATCTTGGCGCGCGTCTTGGCCTTGATGCCGACCTTGCGAGCGGCGGACGCGATCACGTCGTCGTCGCCCTCGACCTGGCGGACCGTCGCGGTCGGGTGATCGCCCATGTTGAGCAGCTTGCTGTTGGCCGCGTTGCGGGGCAGCTGCTCGACGGACAGCTGGGTGTCGACGAACTTCTGCTTGCCGTCGCGGGAGACGAAGGTCATCTCGACCGTCTCGTAGCTCGCCTTGTCCACGAGCAGCGTCGTGTTGCCCGAGTCGGCCGGCGACTGCGCGGTCTCGGTGAGGACGAGCAGGGCGCGGCCGTCACGGACCTGCTCGCCGCTCACCTGGTACCACCCGCGCTGGATCAGCTCTCGCGTCATCGCCGCCCGCGCCTCGCGCGTGATGTTGCTGGGCCGGTTCGGCGTGGTGGGCACGACGAACAGCACGTTGCGGTTGGCCGTCCAGGAGAAGACCGTGCCGTCCACGGTCGCGTTCTCGGCGATCAGCTCACCGCTGGTCGCGTCGCGTGCGACCTCATGGTCGCGGTCGCTCGTGATCCAGCTGTCGATGGTGAGGCAGCCGTTGCGGCCGAACTGCGCGTAGATCCCCGAGACCTCCTGGCAGTGGCGCGAGACCCGATGCTCGATCTGGTCGGCGGGGAACGGGATGTCCGGCGGGAGGATGCGCGGCGGCTCGGCGGCGCCCGCCGGGCTCGCGGCGAGCGCGGCGGCGCCGACCACCGCGCACGCGGTGAGGGTCTTCTTCATGCTCATGAGGACGTAGCTCCTGAGGTTCGTGTGTCGGACTTGACACGCCCGGGGCCCCGGTGTGCGTACGTGAAACCGCGCGCGGCGGCGGATGTGACGGACTAAGAGTTCGGCGGGCTCTTAGAGCCGCAGCAGCTGGACTTCGGCGCCCGCGGGGAGCGAGCCGGAGCCGTGGGGGGCGATCGCGAACCCGTCGCTCTCGCCCAGCGCGCCCGTCATGTGCGAGCCCTGGCGCTCGGTCGGCCACGCGACCAGCGTGCCGTCCTCGTCCTCCACGAGCTTGGAGATGAGGAACGTCGTGCGGTTGTCGGACGGACCGGCGGGCTCACCGAGCCGGCCCTTGACGAGCCGCGGCTGGACGTTCGGCTCGCCGCGCAGTGAGCGCAGCGCGGGGAGGACGAACATGGCCGTGCCGACGATCGCCGACAGCGGGTTGCCGGGCAGCCCGAAGACGAGCGTCCTGCCACGGCGGCCGAACCACAGCGGCTTGCCGGGCTTGATCCGTACCCGCCAGAAGACCTCGTCCACGCCGCAGGCCTCGAACGCGGGCTTGACGTGGTCGTGCGGGCCGACGCTCACGCCGCCGGACACGATCAGGATGTCGCTCTCAAGGCCGTGCTCGATGGCGGCCTTCGTCGCCTCGAAGTCATCGGGGACGGGCGGCTGCTGCTCGACCTCGGCACCGACCGCGCGCACGAGCGAAGCCACGACCAGCGAGTTGGACTCGTAGATCTTGCCCGGCTCGGGCGGCGCGCCCGGGGGCAGCAGCTCGTCGCCGGTGACGATCAGGCTGACCTTCGGCACCCGCGGGACGGAGACGGTGGCGACGCCGGCGCTGGCGAGCGCGGACAGGCGCGCGACGGTGAGCACGTCGCCGGGCCGGGCGAGCACGTCGCCCGCGTGCACGTCCTCGCCGCGGCGGCGGATGTGCAGGCCCTCCCGCACGCTCGCGGTCGCCGTGACGACGCCGTCGCCGCCCTCGGTGTCCTCGACCTTGAGGATGCTGTCCGCGCCCTCCGGGATGGCCGCGCCCGTCGAGATGCGTGCCGCGGTGTGCGGGCCGATGACCAGCGTCTCGCCGCCCGCGGCCAGGTCGCCGACCACCTGCAGCGCCACGCCGGGCGCGACATCGGCCGCGCGCACGGCGTAGCCGTCCATCGCGGTGCGGTCGAACGGCGGCAGGTCGATCGCGGCGCGCGCGGGCTCGGCGATCACGCGCCCCTCCGCCCGGGGGAGCGGGACGGTCTCGGGCGCCAGCGGCTCGATCCCCTCGAGGACCAGCGCGAGCGCCTCGTCGAAGTCCTTCAGGGTCAGCCGCCGATCTGCGACATGGTGCGGGCCGGCTGCACGAAGCCCTCGTCGTTGACGTGGTGCTTGAGCTCCTTCTCCCACACCGCGTCGCGGATGATCGTCTCCAGCTCGTCGTCGGACGCGCCCGCGCGCAGCGGGCCGCGCAGGTCGGTCTCGGTCATCGAGAACAGGCACGTGCGCAGCTTGCCCTCGGCGGTGACGCGAATGCGGTTGCAGTCGCCGCAGAACGGCTCGCTCACGGGGGAGATGAAGCCGATCGAGCCCTGGCCGTCGGCGAACTCCCAGCGGCGGCTCGTGCCGTGGCGCTCGCGGCCCATGTCCTTGAGCGGGTACGCGGCGTGGATCAGCCGCCGGACCTCGGCGTTGGGCAGCACGCGGTCGCGCGACCACGTGCGGTCGGCGTCCAGCGGCATGAACTCGATGAAGCGGACCTCGTACGGGTGCTTGCGCGCGAACTCGGCGAAGCGCACGACCTCGTCCTCGGTGAAGTCCTTGAGCGCGACGACGTTGACCTTGATCGGGCGCAGCTCGGGGTGCCGCTCGGCCGCCGCGAGCCCGTCCAGCACCTTCTGCAGCGAGTTGCGGCGGGTGAGCTGGAAGAAGCGGTCAGGGGCGAGCGCGTCCAACGAGACGTTCACGCGGCGCAGGCCCGCCTTCACCAGCTGCTCGACCTGGCGCTCGAGCAGGTAGCCGTTGGTCGTGAGCGAGAGGTCGTGGACGTGCTCGTCGGCGCTCAGCAGCTCCACCAGGCGCCACAGCTCCCGGCGTGCGAGCGGCTCGCCGCCCGTCAGGCGCACGTCGTGCACGCCCATGCTCGCCATCAGCGACACCAGGCGCGCGATCTCCTCGTAGCTGAGCAGGTCGTCGCGGTCCAGCCAGGGGAGACCCTCGGCGGGCATGCAGTACTGGCAGCGGAAGTTGCAGCGGTCCGTCACCGAGATGCGGACGTCGCCGATCTTGCGCTTGTGGCCGTCGATCAGTTGGGCTCTCACCGGTGATAGTCCTTCTTGCCGCCGGTCTTGTCGAGCAGCTCCACGCGCTCGACCACGACGCCGTGCTCGATGCCCTTGACCATGTCATAGACGGCCAGCGCGCCGATCGAGCACGCCACCATGGCCTCCATCTCGACGCCGGTCTTGGCGTCCACGCGCGCCTCGCAGACCAGCGTGACCGTGCCGGCCTCGACGTCCACGGTGATGTCCGTGTCGACGGAGTTCAGCGGCAGCGAGTGCGCGAGCGGGATCAGCTCGTCGGTGCGCTTGGCGGCCTGGATCGCGGCCAGCCGGGCGACCGTCAGCACGTCGCCCTTCGGCGCGTCCCCGGCCTGCACACGCGCGGCCGTCTCCGGCGACATGCGCACGACAGCGCGGGCGCGGGCCCAGCGCGACGTCTGCGCCTTGCCGCTGACGTCGACCATGCGGGCGTTGCCCTCGGCGTCGAGGTGGGTGAGCGAGGCCTCCACGACGTCCATGGTAGTCAAAACGTGGCTACCGCCAGAGCGTAGGATCCTGCGCGTGAAGATCTCCGTGCGTCTGTTCGCCGGCCTGCGCGAGCGCGCGGGCGCCGACCGCGTCGAGCTCGAGCTGCCCGACGACGCCCGCGCCGGCGACGTCCTCGCCGCGATGGGGCTCGAGCCGGGCCAGTGCATCGTCGCCCTCGACCGCGAGTACGCGCGCGTGGACGAGCCCGTGCTGCCGTCGCACGAGGTGGCGCTGATCCCGCCCGTCAGCGGCGGCGCGTCGGACACGGTGCGGCTGGTCGCCGTCACCGAGGAGACGCTGGACCCGGCGGTCGTGCTCGCCGCGGTGCGCGACCCGCGCGCGGGCGCCGTCGTGCTGTTCGAGGGCGTCACGCGTGACGTCCCGGCGCTCGACTATGAGGCCTACGCCGAGATGGCGATCTCCAAGCTCGAGGCGATCGCCGGTGAGGTGGCCTCCAAGCACGGGTTGTGGGGCGTCGCCGTCGTCCACCGCGTCGGCCGCGTGCCGCTGAGCGAGCCGTCCGTGCTCGCCGCCGCGTCCGGCGCCCACCGGGGGGAGACGTTCGCCGGGGCCCGCGAGCTGATCGACCGGGCGAAGGCCGAGGCGCCGATCTGGAAGGTCGAGCTCACGCCGGAGGGCCCGCAGCGCGTGGAAGGCGCGCTGCCGCAGTGGCCGACCTGACGCTCGGTGAGGCCGCGCGGGCGCTCGGCGTCTCCGCGGACACGCTGCGGCGCTGGGACCGCGCCGGCAAGCTGCGCACGGTCCGGGACGCACGCAATCGCCGGCTCGTGCCCGAGGAGGAGGTCGCGCGGCTCTCCGAGCGTCCGCAGCGGCCGCCGACGGGGACCAAGCTCTCGGCCCGCAACCGCTTCTCGGGCATCGTGCGCTCGGTCGAGGTGGACGGCGTGATGGCGCTGGTGGAGATCGAGGCCGGCCCGCACATCGTCGTCGCGGCGGTCACGCGCGACTCGGTCGAGGAGCTCGGCCTGGCGCCCGGCGTGGCGGCCACGGCGGCGGTGAAAGCGACCTCCGTCATGGTCGAGCGACCCTAATACTTGAAAGTCGATCGGATTTATCGATATTGTGTGTCGGGCCGTGCGGCGCGCCATCGACATCCACCAGCACCTGTGGCCGGATGCCTTTCTCTCCTCCCTGGCGCGCCGTACGGCTCCTCCTCGGCTCAAGCGCGACGGGCACGGGTGGTGGCTGGAACTGGCCGGCGACGCCCCGGCGCGGTTCAACCCGGCTGATCACGACCCGGCCGCCCGGGTGGGCTTCGACCGCGTGGTCGTCGCGCCTTCGCTGCCACTCGGCGTCGAGGCGCTGCCGGAGGCGGAGGCGTTGCTCGAGGACTTCCACAGTGGGGTGCTCGCGTTGGGCGCCCCGTTCACGCTGTGGGCGAGCCCGGCGCGCCCGGCGCTCGTGGACGAGCTTCTGAAGGCGGGCGCGGCGGGGATCGCGCTCGCGGGCCGGGAGCTCGTGGATGAGCGCTGGGCGCCGGCGCTCGAACGCCTGGCGGAGGCCGGCAAGCCGCTGTTCGTGCATCCCGGCCCGGCCTCCGGCTCGCCGGCGTGGCTGCCGGCGCTCACGGACTACGTCGCGGAGATGCACGCGGCCTGGCACGCGTGGGCCGCGTACGGCCGCCCGCGGCACCCGCGGCTGCGCGTGATCTTCGCCATGCTCGCCGGGCTCGCGCCGCTACACGCGGAGCGGCTGGCGGCGCGCGGCGGCCCCTCGGACGCCGTCCACGACCCGTTGACGTTCTTCGACACGTCCTCGTACGGCCCGCGGGCGATCGACGCGATGGTGCGGGTGGTCGGCGTGGACCGTCTGCTGTACGGGACCGACGTGCCCGTGGTCGCGCCCTCCGACCTGGCGCCGCTGGGGGAGGCGGCGCTGCACGCCTTGATGGTCGCCAACCCGGAGCGAGTGCTGTGACTGAGACCGAGCTGGAAGCCCTGGCGCGCGAGCTGGCCGCCGACCGCGAGCGCTGGGAGCACCTCGTGCGCCACTCGCGCGGGCAGCGCGAGTACGTCGAGCTGCACCGCGACGACGACGTGGCGGTCTGGCTGATCTGCTGGATGGACGAGCACGACACCGGGTTCCACGACCACGACCTTTCCAGCGGCGCGGTCGCCGTCGCCGTCGGTGCGGTCGCGGAGGATCGCCTCGCACTCGGCGGTCCGCCGGCCACGCGTGTGGCGCAAGCGGGGGAGTCGTTCCACTTCACCGCGGCGGACATCCATCGCGTCCGTCACGTGGGTGACGAGCCGGCGGTGACGATCCACGCGTATTCGCCCCCGCTGTGGCGCATGGGGGCCTACGAGGTCCTCGACGGCGGCGAGCTGCGGCGGCACTCGCTGTCTTATGCCGAAGAATTGCGTCCGCTTTCCTAAAAGCACCTGGACATCTGTCGGGTTCGCCTTGGCTGCGACCCCTCCATCTGGGATGGTGGCTGCGCCCACTCGAAGGGGTGTGCCGCGTGGCAACGCGAACGATGGAACACGGACTCGAACGGTCACCCGACGTCGAACGGGCCGCTGCGCGGCTCGCACGCCCGCGTTCCCGGGCGGCGCTCGCGTGCAAGCGGCTGCTGGACGTGACCCTGGCGCTGGCGATGCTGCTCGCCGCGCTGCCGGTGTTCGTCATCGTCTTGCTGCTGCTCGGCTTCGCCGGGGACGGGTTGATCGAGCGCCGCACGCGCCTCGGCCGCAACGGCAAGCCGATCGTGCTGACGCGCTTCCGGGAGCTCCCGGGCGGCGCGTTCGGGCGCGCGCTCCAGCGCGCCGGCGCACGTGAGCTCCCGCTGCTGCTGACGGTCCTGCGCGGGCGGCTGAGCTTCGTCGGGCCGCGCGTGGCCGCGCCCGGCACGAGCTACACGGGGCCGCGCCGGCTGATGACGCCGGGCCTGATCGGGCCGCGGTCAGGGCTCGACGACGACGAGTACGTCGAGCAGTGGTCGCTGTGGCGGGACGCGCGGCTGCTGGCCGGCCGCGGCTCCGTTCACCACAGCGTGTCGAACAGCAGCTCGTAGACGATCGCCTGGACGGCGAGCGTCGCGGCGATCAGCGTCGGCCGGCGCACGAGCGGTGCGGCGGCGAGGCACACGAACGGCACGAGGAACAGCCAGATGCGCTCCGTCTCGGCCTTCGTGAAGCCGGCGACGGTGGCGACGAGGATGACGGCGAAGATCGCGAACGCCTCGGGCGCACGCTGCTGCAGGCGGGTGAAGGCCAGCCAGGAGATCGCGGGGCCGAGGATCAGGAAGAACGCTGTCGGGGAGCCGAACAGCCAGTACCAGTACGGGCGCCGGGAAGCGATGCCGACGTCGTAGACCTCGTGGGTGGCGTGGAAGGTGCCGATCGGGTCCCACCCGGTCGTGAGCGCGAGCAGCGCCTGCACGCCGAGCACCGCGATCCCGCAGACCACGCCGAGCTTGAGCGCCGGCCTGAAGCCGTCGCGGGTGAGGACGAGGATCGCCGCCCAGGCGCCGACCGCGAGCTCGCTCCAGGCGAACATCACCACGACCGCGAGCGCGATCCCGCCGAGCACGAGCCGGCCGGACGCCAGCGGGATGGCGGCGAGCAGGCCGAGCGTCAGGTAGACCGCGTCGGGTGAGACGGCGCCGAAGTGCAGGACGACCGGCGCGAAGACCATCAGGACGCCGGCGATCCGGGCCGTGCGCTCGTCGAACAGCTGCTTCGCCAGCACGTAGGTGAGCGGGGTGGCGAGCGCGCCCACGATCAGGCAGAACCAGGCGAGCCGCATCCCGGTCGTGAGCCCGAGGTAGTGCATCGTGAGGATCAGCCCGGGCGGGTGGCCGGCCGAGTGCACGGGCAGCGCGGGCACCAGCTCGGCGAAGCGGTCGAGCACGAAGCGCGGGCCGTACTCGAACGCCGCCATCGTCGGCAGGTACTCGTTCTTGCCCTCGCCGCGTGGGAGCACCGTGAGCGTGCGGTCGAAGTCGCCGCCGAGCCGGGCGGCGAACAGGACGATGCGCAGCACGAGCGTCGTCGCGAAGATCGCCGCGGCGAACGCGAGCGCCTTCGGCTTGGCCAGCAGCGGGTTCACGAGCGCGACGGCCACGGCGAAGCAGGGGATGGCGAGCGCGAGCCATCCGGTGGCCTCGGGGTTGTAGCCGCCGATGAACGGCGGATGCGGGACGCCGAGCAGGCGTCCGTTGGCGTCCTCGTAGAGCCCGACGGCCACGGTGAGCACGCCGAGGATGGCCGCGGCCAGCGGCGTGGCATGCTGCTTGACGAATGTTCCGGCTCGCACCGTTACTGCTCGTCCTGCTCTGCGGCTGTGGCTCGACGGCGGTCGCGGAGCTGCCCGCGCCCGCCGGGCCGCCCGCCTCGCCGCCGCTCACGGCCGAGCCGGCGGGCGTGGTCGAGCCGGCGCAGCCGGCGCCGGACGCGTTCCGCATCGTGGACAGCGCACCGTGCCAGGACCCGCTCGCCGAGGACGGGCTCGCGGGCGGCGCGCAGGCCGTCGTCCTGTGCGGCCGTGCGCGCGAGCTGCGGCTGCTGGACACGCAGACGGGCAAGCGCGTGGCGACCGCCTCGGCCGGCATCGGACCGACCCGCATGGTGACCGACGGCAAGGACGCGACCTACGTCGTCGACTCCCTCGGCGAGGCGCTGCTCGTCTATCGCCGCCGCCCGTTCCAGTTGATCCGTCGCGTCCATCTCGGCGGGGCACCGTACGCGATCGCGTTCGACCGCGAGCGCTGGGGGCTGTGGATCACCCGCAACGGGGCCAACGACGTCGTCTTCTACAAGGCGGGCTGGCGGCCGGTGCTCGAGCAGACGTACCCGTCGATCCGGGACGCGCGGCACATCGCCGCCGAGGGCGACGAGATCACGGTCCAGAGCCAAACCGAGGTTCAGCGCCTGCGGGCGAAGTAGACGGCGGCCGAGAGCGCGAACAGCGCCGCGGTGACCAGCAGCCAGCGGGTGCCGTAGCCGTCCCAGGCGAGGCCGCTGACGCGCGTGTAGGTGCCTTCGCCCTTGCCGCGGATCGTGCTCCAGAACACCACGAGTACCAGCAGCGAGAGCCCGGCGGGGACGCGCACGTAGTTGATCAGCGTGCCGGGCAGCGCGAGCCGGCCCGCGCGGTCGGCCGCGCTGTAGAGCGGCAGGATCACGAAGTCGTGCACGATCACGGCAGCGACCAGCCACAGCGCGACGTTCGCCGCCGCCCGGAAGTCGAACACGGTGATCAGCGCCCACACGGCGAGCGGCAGGAAGATCAGATGGGCCAGCCAGAGCCTCATGCGAGACCACCCTGCATGCGGGGACGTTCACGGAGCGTGGTCACGTCCTGGCTTCCCGGTTGAAATCCATCTGCGCGACCCACTTGGTGTTGTGCACGCCGGGGAGGGCCGGGACGATGATCCGGGCCGGGTAGCCGTGGTCGAGCGAGAGGTCCTCGCCGTTGACCTTCAGCGCCAGCATCGCGTCGTCCGCGCCGAGCTGGTCGGCCGACAGCGACGCGCGTCTGAGGACACCCGCCTCCTGCAGCGACTGCACGAGCACGGTGGCGTCCTCGGACGCGCCCGCGCGCCGGCGCAGGTCCGACAGCCGCACGCCGGTCCACTCCTGGGTCGTGCTCCAGCCCTCGACGCACGCGATCGGCAGGCGCGCCGTGTGCTGGGGGAGGGCGAGCAGGTCCTCGCGGGTGAGCGACGTGACGCGCTGCCCGGCGCGCAGGACGAGCTGGTAGTCGTCGCCGACCATCGCGGGCGTGATGCCGGCCTGCCGGGCCGTCTTGTTGACCGGGAACCCGCTGTCGCGGCGGGGCGCGAACAGCGCCGTCTTGCGCAGCGGGCCGCCGATCGACTGGCCGACGTTGCCGAGGAGGAGGGTCAGCGCGCCCGCGCCGGCGAACGCGATCACGCCGCGGCGCGAGATGGTCGGCTCATCGAGGTCCTGGCGGATCGGCTTGATCCACTCGCGGTCCTTGTAGACCCGCAGGACCATCGGCATCTTCACGATCACGTGGATCGCCAGCGCGGCCACGAACACGATCGCGCCGTAGTAGTGCGCGACCACGAAGTTGAACTTGAACGGGTACCAGTACTGCGCGTTGGCGACGCCCGTCGCGAGCTGGAAGATCGTGCTCGAGACCAGCAGCGCGATCGACAGCCGCTCGATCGCCTGCGCGGGCGACTTCGCCGGCGGCCAGACGAACAGCCTCGGGAAGACCGACCACAGCTTCGCCAGCACGAACGGGATCACGACGAGACCCACGTTCGTGTGCAGGCCCTGCGTGAGCGCGTAGAGCCAGCTCGGCGAGGTCGGCCAGTCGAACGTGAGCGGGAAGTCCCGGTCCTTCGGCACGATCGCGTTCCCGGGCAGGTCCGGCATGTACGCGATGTGGCTGAGGAAGCCCGTCAGCGCGACGATCGCGGTCAGGACGAGCAGGATCGACCCGAGGATGCCCGTGAGCACCGGCCCGCGGATCGGGGACCGGAAGAAGCCTTCGCGGAACGGTCCCGGAGGTCTCATTCGGGCCGCCGCAGCGTGACGAAGGTGCGGCCCGACAGCTCCCGCCTGCCCGCGACCTCGAACCCCGCCCGCCCGGCGACCGCGGCCGCATCATCGCCCCCGACCCACGCCCATCTGAACCAGTCCGACACCATCCCGGGCGCCTCGATGCGCACCCGCACGCGGCGCGTGGCCGCGCCCGTCTCGACGACGATCGCGCCGCCCGGCGCGAGCAGCTCGCCCGCGCGCTGCAGCAGCGCCACCGGGTTCCCGCCGATCCCGATGTTCCCGTCGAGCAGGAGGATCGTCGCGTAGGTCCCGGGCACCGCGTCCCACAGCGAGCCGTTGATCGCCGTCGCGCCCCGCTCGCGCGCGAACGCCACCGCGACCGGCGACAGGTCGACGCCCAGCCCGTCCTTGCCCAGCTCGCGCAGCCGGGCCAGGTGCCGCCCCGGCCCACAGCCGAGATCGAGCACGGGCGCCTCGACCGCGGTGAGGATGGCCTCGTCCGCCGCGTCCGCGGGCGCGAGCCAACGGTCGAGCGGCAGCGGCTCGAGCGCGCCGTCCGCGAGCCGAATCCGCGCCCGCGGCGGCGGCCCGGCGCCGTCGAGATGCTGCGCCGCGCTGGCGAGCAGCCGCCCGTAGAGCGCGTCCGCGGGCAGCGCCGGCACGTCGTCGTCCGGCCGCGCGAACCGTGGCCCGCGACCGTCGCCGGAGAAGCGGCGCACGCCGCCGCCCACCTCGCCGCGCGGTGCGAGGTGGTCGTGCTCGAGCGAGGTCATACCGCGATCTCTTCTTCGAGCGCGAACTCCGCCAGCAGCGCCGCGAAGTGCGACCCGTGCGCCTCCCGGGCGACCGCGACGGCGTCCTCGTAGGTGTCGACGTCGCGCAGCGGCTTCAGGATCGCGGGCGTCAACCCGCGGGCGCGCATTCTCGCCAGCTGGACGGCGCCGGTGCGCTCCGTGCTCATCGGCACGCCGTCGAAGACCGGGTGGTCGCCGGGCTGCAGGCCGATGCACCAGAAGCCGCCGTCGAGCGCGGTGCCGAACGCCGTTCCGCCGCCGCGCACGGTGCGCAGGCCCTGCTCGATCAGCGAAGGGGTGACCTGCGGCGTGTCCATGCCGACGAGGAACGCGGGGGCGCCGACGTCCTCGAAGGCGGCCGCGAGCCGCTCGTCCAGGCCGTCGCCGCGCTGGGGGATGACCTCGAAGCCGGGCGGAAGCCACGGGCCCGGCTGGCCGTCGAGCACGACGACGCGGCGGGCGGCGCCGCGCGCGGCAGCCACGGCGGCGAGGGTGTCCGTCAACGCCGCGCGTGCGAGCGCGGCCGCCTGCTCCGGTTCCAGCGGCGGGGTGAGACGCGTCTTCACCCGGCCGGGGATCGGTGCCTTGGCGATCACGAGAATTGCTGGGCCCACAGGACTTCTAGCGTGCCCGACTCGTTCCTGGATCACTCATTCGCGCAACACACCGGCCATGTCGCGGATGGCACGGACCGTACCTTTGGCCGTTCCGGTGACCTTGGACTCGCCGTCGCGGGGGTGGTAGGCGACCTGGGTCTCGCCGATCCGCCACCCGGCGTCGGCCGCGCGCAGGACCATCTCCAGCGGCCAGCCGAAGCGGCGGTCGCGGATGCCGAGGGCGAGCAGCGCCTCGCGCCGGGCGGCGCGCATGGGTCCCAGATCCTTCAACTTCACCTTGGTCCGCCGCCGCAGCTCGAGCGCGAGCACCGTGTTGGCCGCGCGGGCGTGGATCGGCCACGCCCCGCGCGCCGTCGGCCGCCGCGCGCCGAGCATCAGGTCGACGCTCCCCGCCGCGACCGGGTCGGCGACCTTCGGCAGCTCCCGCGGGTCGAAGGACGCGTCGCAGTCCATGAAGCACACGATCTCGGCCGTCGCCGCCGTCAATCCGGCGTAACAGGCGGCGCCGAACCCGGGCGTGGACTCGGGGACCACGCGCGCGCCGAGGGACGCCGCCAGCTCGCCCGAGCCGTCCGTGGACCCGTTGTCGACCACGATCGGCAGGTAGCCGTCGGGCATCCGCTCGAGCACCCACGGCAGGGCGTCGCGTTCGTTGAGGACCGGGAGGATCACGTCGGGCACGCGGCGGGACGGTATAGCCTGGCGCGGCGTGATCCTCGTAACCGGCGGGGCCGGGTTCATCGGTTCGCACATCGTCGACGCGCTGCTCGAGCGCGGCCACGACGTGCGGGTGCTCGACATGCTGCTGGAGGCCGCGCACCGCGAACGGCCCGACTACCTGAACCCGCGCGCCGAGTTCGTCGAGGCCGACGCGCGTGATCCGGCGACGATCGCCGCCGCCGTCGAGGGCGCGTCCGCGATCTGCCACCAGTCCGCGATGGTCGGCCTCGGGCTCGACCTGGGCGACATCGCCGACTACGTCTCCCACAACGACCTCGCGACCGCCCAGCTGATCCGGGTGCTGGCCCGCAACCCCGTGCCGCTCGTGCTGGCGTCGAGCATGGTCGTCTACGGGGAGGGCCGCTACCGCTGCGCCGAGCACGGCGTCGTGCGTCCGGGCCCGCGCGCGCCGCAGGAGCTGGACGCACGGAACTTCGAGCCGCCGTGCCCCGTGTGCGGCCGGCCTCTGTCCCCGGAAGCCGTCCCCGAGGACGCGCCGCTGGACCCGCGCAGCGTCTACGCTGCGACCAAGCTGGCGCAGGAGCACCTGACCAACGCATACGCCCGGGAGACGGGCGCGCCGGTCACCGCGCTGCGCTACCACAACGTCTACGGGCCGCGAATGCCGCGCGACACCCCCTACGCGGGAGTGGCCAGCATCTTCCGCTCCTCGCTGGCCGCCGGCGAAGCGCCGCGCGTGTTCGAGGACGGCGGCCAGAAGCGCGACTTCGTGCACGTCCGCGACGTCGCCCGCGCGAACGTGCTCGCGCTCGAGCACGCCGTCGCGGGCGCGTTCAACGTCTGTTCCGGCACCCCGCGCACCGTCGGGGACATGGCCGCCGCGCTCGCCCGCGCGACGGACGGCCCCGAGCCGGTGGTCACGGGCCAGTGGCGTGGGGGAGACGTGCGGCACGTGTTCGCGTCCGCCGAGAAGGCGCGTGCCGAGCTCGGCTTTGAGGCGCAGGAGGACTTCGAGGCCGGCATGCGCGAGTTCGCCGAGGCGAAGCTGCGGGCATGACGCGATTCGCCTCACGAGACCGCGAAGCGTTTCCGAGCGAATCTGCGAAGCGATTCGCCGTTGTCGGCCACGTCGAGTGGATCGAGTTCGGGCGCTTCAGCCACGTGCCCGAGCCCGGCGAGATCATCGACGCCACCGAGTGGTTCTCCGAGGCCGCGGGCAGCGCGGCCGTCGTCGCCGTCCAGCTCGCCAAGCTCTCCGGCGACGTCGACTTCTTCACCGCGCTCGGCAACGACTGGCGCGGCGCGCGGGCCAAGGAGCGGCTGGAGGAGCTCGGCGTCCGCGTCCACGCCGCGCGGCGCGAGGCCATGCAGCGCTGGGGCTTCGTCCACCTCGACGACGACGGCGAGCGCACGATCTCGATCCTCGGTGAGCGTCACGTCCCGCTCGGCAGCGACGACCTCCCGTGGGAGCGCATCGACGGCGCCGCGGCCGTCTTCGTCTCTGGCGGCGACAACGCGGCCATGCGCCAGGCCCGCCGCGGGGAGCTGCTCGTCGCCACACCGCGCGCGGTCGAGACCCTGCAAGGCGTCCAGCTCGACGCGCTCGTCGGTTCTGGCAGGGACCGCCTCGAGCAGGTCGACCCGGACACGCTGGATCCGCGCCCGCACCTGATCATCACCACGGCGGGCAAAGAAGGCGGGAGCTGGACCGGCCGCGAGGGCAACGGGCGCTTCGAGGTGGCTGAGCTCCCGGGCCCGCTGGTGGACGAGTACGGCGCCGGCGACACGTTCGCCGCGGGTTTCACCTACGGCCTCGGCGCCGGCTACTCGATCGACGATGCGCTCAAGCTCGCCGCCCGCGCGGGCGCCGCGAACCTCACCGGCCGCGGCCCGTACGCCGGCCAGCTCACGCAGCGAGACCTTCCGCGCGAAGAAACCAGCTGACGTCGTCGACGAGCGCGTGCGAGGCGATCTCCCGCGCGATCCGACGGGCGCCGTCGCGGTAGAGCGGGTCGCCCAGCAGCGCGCGCACCGCGTCCGCGAGCCCGTCGACGCCGTCCAGCGCGATGCCCGCGCCGAGCGCCGCGACGCGGGCCGCGTTGTCGGGCTGATCGGCGTACAGCGGCACGCACGCGAGCGGCACGCCCGCGGCCATCGCGGCCAAGGTGGAGGCCGACCCACCGTGGCCGACCATCGCCGCCGCTTCCGGCATGACCTGCGCCTGCGGGACCCAGCGCTCGACATGGACGTTCGCCGGCACGGGCCCGAGCTCGGACGCATCCACCTCGGTGCCGAGCGTCATCAGCACACGCACGTCGAGCTCCGCCAGCGCGGAGGCCGCCGCGCGGTACAGGCCCGGGAAGAAGCCGTTGCCCGCGGCGGTCGAGCCGAACGAGACGTACACCAGCGGCGCGTCCGAGCCGCGCCACCAGTCGGGCAGCGGCGGCTCCGGTCGCACACGCGCGCGGAAGCGCACCGCACCGGGCCGCGGGTCGAACGAAGCAGGCGACAGCGTGAGAAATGGGCCGCTCTCGGGGACAGCCGGGCCGAGGTAGCACTCGACGCGCCACACCGGAGTGCCGAGCACCTCGGCGACGCGCGGCGACGCGTGCTCCTCGGTCTCGTGCAGGATCGCGTCGGGGCGCATGCGCCGCGCCAGCGCCAGCAGGCCCGGGTAGGCCTCGCGCGCGTACGCCCCGGCGAACAACTCGCCGCGCACGATCCGGTTCTGCTCGTCGGGGTCCGTCGAGGCCTTCACGCGCGCCCAGATCGGCCCGATCTCCGCCTCCGCCGGGAAGTCGAAGCCCGCGAACGGCAGCCCGGCGCGCGCGACGTGCTCCCACGACGAATGTGGGGCGGCGAGCAGGACGTCGTGCCCGGCGCGCTTGCAGGCGAGGGCGAACGGGACCAGCGGCGCGATATGAGCGGCGCCGCGCGTGCTGGCGAAGAGGAAGCGCATGGCCCGTCAGACGCCGGGCCCGCGGGCGCTATTCCCCGCTCACACCCACCCGAACAGGAAGCTGAGGATCGCGCCGCCGAACAGGAAGAAGAACAGGACGAGGACCCAGCCCATGCCGTAGGGCAGTGACGGGCCGGAGCCAAGGGAAGAGAACCACGAGCCGACGCGGTTGCCGAGCCCGGGCCCGGCGTCCCAGCGCCTCGTGTCCAGGTCCGCGCCGCACACGGCGCAGCCCGCCGCGAACGGGCTCACGGGCTCTTTGCAGTTGGGGCAGCGACTCCGATCAGCCATCGCTCACGATTATGGCGCGCTGCCGCGCGGGGAGAACCCGACTATCGATGAGGCCCGCGCGTCGGCGTGCGCGTCGGCGTGCGGTGGGGCGTCCGTCGCGGCGTGAGCGGCGCGCCGCGCCGGTCGCCGCCGTGGTCGCGCCGGCGCGAATGCCACGGCTGGGACTCGGGCAGCGGCAGCTTCGAGCCGCCCGGGTCCCGGGGCTCTTCGGGCTCGTGCCCGTCGTCCTTCCCACGCCGGAAGTCGTCTCCATCGTCATCGTCGTCGTCGCGCAGCCGGAAGAACCACACGAGCCACACGACGAGGGCTCCGATGTCGAAGACTCGGAGACCGACCATGAAGATCCACCCCTCCAGCGTCACCTCACGTCGAAGACTAGGACAACTCCCGCGCGCTGTCACCCCTTCGCCGTCAGGACAATGGCGTCGGCGATCGGGCGTTCCACCTGGCCGGCGTCCGAAGGCCGCGTGACGACGCTGGATCCGACCGTCATCGTGGTCGAGCCGCCGCCGTCGAGGTTGACGCCCTCGCGCGCTCCGAGCGCCTCCAGGATCGCCGCCTCCTCGGCGAAGCTGGCACCGGCGGAGTACCCCGGCGCGCGGCCGTCGACGGTCACCAGCAGCAGGTCGCCGGACGGCGTCGTGCCCGCGAACGTGCGCGGGTTGCGGCGCAGGCCGAAGCGGTAGTAGAAGCCCGGGTCCTCGGCCCAGTCGAAGCCCTCGGCCTCGGCCGTGATGCGCGGCAGCAGCCGCGGGCCGCCGTTGACGACGCCGGTCCCGCGCTTGAGCCAGAGCAGGCCGTCATCACCGTGGATCGCGCTCAGCGTGGTCACGAAGCGGCCCGGCCGGGCGTGCTGCGCGAGCCAAGTGGCGCCGTCGCCGGTCCCCGCGAGCACGGACCCCGAGAGCGGCAGCGCACCGCCGCGTGGGCGCTGGGCGACGACGCGGCCCCAACGGTCGAGCACGGCCTCCGAGCCCGCGCCGGCGGGCGTCGTGGTCCCGAACACCGTCTCGTAGCGGATGACCTCGCTCGGATCGGTGCAGGTGAAGTCGTGCTTGGCCGGCGCCGTCTCGTCGCCGCACGCGCGGATCAGCCCGGGCTCGCGGTTGACGCCGTCGAGCTCGCGGTGGGCGCGGGAGGAGGTGACGAGCGTGTGCTTGTCGGCGAGCGTCGAGATCTCGGTGCGGTCGCCGTCGAAGACGAGCGACGTGCGCCCGTCGACCGCCTCGGACACGAGCTCGCCGTCGATCACCGACAGGCCGGCGAGGTCGCCGTCGGTGCCGTTGGCGGCGCCGATCACGAAGTACCCGCCGTTGACGGAGGCGAACGCGCCCGTGCGCGCGGCGAGCGCGCTCAGCGGCTCGCGGCCGGGGACGACGCCCGTCGCCAGCACCGGCTCGACCTCGCCCCGGAAGCGCCGCTGCACGCGCAGGACGTTGACCACCCACGGCCCGGTGGTGGCGGTGCCGTCCTCGCCGCTGTAGACGACGCTGCCGGTGCCGAGCGTCGCGCGGTACGCGTTCGCCTCGGTCTGCGTCGCGAAGCGCCCGGCGCGCACGCGGTAGCCGAGCGGGCCGGGGGCGCGGTCGTCGTCCGGGCGGGGAAGCGCGTCCACGCGGGCGCCCGGGATCTGCGCCGCGCGCGCCTCGGCGGCGGCGCGGTCCGCGAGCACGGCGACGTCGACGGTCCAGAACGCGTCGGCGTCCGGCGTCCCGCGGACGATCTTCGTGTACTCGACACCCGGCGCGAGCGTGCGGCTCTCACGGGTCTCGGGCAGTCCGGGGGCGCCGAGCGGCAGGGCCGCGGCGACGGCGAGCGCGGTGAGCATCGCCGGACCGTACGACCGCGGCCGCGGCCGGTTGTGACTAAGGCGTGAGCCAGTTCTCGATCAGACGGCGGGCGATCGCGAGCTTCGGCGGCAGCGCGAGCGGGCCGTCCGGGCTGCCCGCGGTCCAGTCCTCGTTGCTCGCCTCGCCGGCCGCCGTCTCGACCTCGTCGCGCGTGAACCAGCGCACGTCCTGGAGCTCCTCGTCGCCGATCCGCGGCTTCCCGCTCTCGTAGGTCGCCGAGAAGCCGAGCATCAGGCTGGCGGGGAACGGCCACGGCTGGGAGGAGATGTAGTCGACGCGCCCGACGCGCACGCCCGCCTCTTCGAGCACCTCGCGCGCGACCGCTTCCTCCAGCGACTCGCCCGGCTCGACGAAGCCCGCCAGTGCGGAATAGCGGCCGGTCGGCCACGCGGCCTGGCGCCCGAGCAGCAGCCGGTCGCCGTCGGTGACGAGCATGATCACGACCGGGTCGGTGCGCGGGTGATGTTCGGCGCCGCAGTTCGGGCAGCGGCGCGTCAGGCCGCCCTCGACCAGGTCGCTCTCGTGCCCGCAGGCGCTGCAGTAACGGTGCCGGCGGTGCCAGTTGAGCAGCGCGGCGGTGTAGGCGGCGAGGCCGCCGTCCTCACGCGAGAGCCGCGCCGCGGCCTGGCGCAGCGGCACGCGGTCGCCCGAGGCCTCCTTCGGCGGCTCGCCGCGCACGCCGCCCGAGCCGATCATCGGCACGCGCCCGTCGCGCGGCGGGTCCTCGTCGTACGCGAACACGGGGCCGCTCGCGTCCAGCCCGAGCAGCAGCGGGGTGCCGCCGTTCAGCTGCGCCAGCGGCACGAGCTCGATCGCCCCGTCGGCGATCCGCAGCCCGCGGTCACCCGCGACGACCGCGCGGGCGGCCGGGTGCTCGAGCTGCGCCGCGAGCCACGCGTCGTCGCGGCGCCGGCCGTCTCCCGCGCGATCGAGCGCGGCCCCCGTGAACGCGTTCAGCACTAATCCTCGATCCGGAACCCGATCTTGAGGGTGGTCTGGTAGTGCGTCGCGTTCTCGACGATCGCGCCGCGGATCTCGGTGACCTCGAACCAGTCGATGTTGCGGATGGTCTCGCCGGCCTTCGAGAGGGCGCGGTCGATCGCGGCCTGCACGCCGTCGGGGGAGGTGCCCGTGATCTCGACGGACTTGTACACGTGATCGCTCATGACGGGCGGTGATACCAGGGGTCGGCGTTCAATGCGTCCTCGAGCGCGGGCTTGCCCGAATCCATGACCGGCTCGCCGTGGGTGACGAGCGCGTGCTCGAAGTCGATCTCGAGCAGGTGGCGCAGGGCCGGCGCGCCGGTCTGCTGGAACCACGTACGCCGCTGCTCGGTGATCGGATCGTTCATCCAGTAGCGCAGGCCGCCGTCGACGCCGACGATGCGGTCGCCGAACACGAGCGCCTTGGCGCGCGGGAGCTCGAGCGGGCGCTCCTTGCCGCGGCTGAGCGTGTGCATGACCAGGTCCAGCGGCAGGTCCCGGTCGCCGTGCACCGGCGTGCCCTCGGGCAGCTTGTTCGCGATGTCGGGGTGGCCGACGAGCGTCCCGCCCCAACGCTCCAGCGCGTCCACGCAGTTGCGGACGTGGTAGGGGATCGTGATCGCGATCACCACCTCGCCGCGGACGAGGTCGTCGAGCTGCGTGGTCACCTCGTCGTCGAGCAGCGGGTCCACGAGCACCGTGTTCTCGCCCTCGTGGACGAGACAGGAGCCGACGAGCGCGCCGAACTCGCCCGGATGCCACTCGGGGTGTCGGAGCAGCCAGCGGTGGATGCCGTGGCCCAGCTCCTCGATCACGCGGGCACCTCGTCCGGGACCTCGTCGAGCACGCCCAGCAGCTCGCCGACGCGGCACACCAGCAGGCGCTCCTCGTCGACTTCGACCCACGCGCCCGCGCTGGCCGGGAAGACGACGTGATCACCGGGCTTGACCGGCATGTTGATCCCGGCGCCCTCCCACCAGTCCAGGCCAGGGCCGATGGCGAGCACGATCCCGTGCTGCGGCGGCGGCTCGTGCGTCCCGGCGGGGACGAGCAGGCCGGACTGGCGGATGCGGTCGGGTTCGAGTTCCTTGACGACGACGCGGTCGAAGAGGGGACGCAGAAAGTGGCGCACGCTTAGGAGTGTGGCGAAGGCATGTGCAGGCGCAGGTCGTCGCCCGCCAGCGCGAGGTGCCGTCCGGCCAGTCCCAGGTGGGCGAACGGGCTGTTGTGCGGGATCTGCAGCTCGACCAGCGCGGGCGCGGCCTTGATGCGCGCGCGGCCGATCGTGTCGCCGGCGGGGCTGGTGATCGGGGTCGGGATCACGATCGGGAGCCCGCCGCGGCGCCGTCGCAGGCGGGCGTGCAGCAGGGTCGTCTCACCCTGGCGCGCCGTGAAGCTGGCGGCGCCGTACTCGAACTGCGCCAGCTCCTTGGGCAGGCCCCAGATCTCGCGGCCGCCACTCATCGACTGCTCGTCGTCGACGTAGATGTGGCTCACGACCATGCCGCGCGGCGTCGCGTGCGAGAAGACGATCAGCTCGCGGTAGACGAGCGTGCCGGACGTGTAGTTGGCGAGCATGACGCCGCCCAGCCGGCGGCCGCGCGTGAGCGCCGGGACGACGACCAGCTCACCGTTGAGGTGCCAGGGGGCGGGTGGATGAGGCACGGCGGTGGTGGAGCTCCAGGATCACGATCGCGACGGCGATCGGCACCGTCGCCGGGAGCGTATTGAAGTGCAGGAACAGCAGGTCCCAGGCGCAGCACAGCCCGAACACGAGCAGCGCGGCCGGACCCTGCCGGCGGCCCTCGACGGCGAGGATCCCGCCCAGCAGGCCGGCGACGAACACGTCTCCATAACCCATGCGCGCCCACGTGACGTCCAGGAACTGCAGCTGGGGGAGGCCGGGCGCGGGGATCGCGGCGTTGAGCGTCGCGTTCGGCCCCTGCAACTGATTGCCGAACACGAGGATCGCGTCGATCACCGCCATCGCGATGATGCCGAGCTTCAGCGGCCACGCCGGGACCAGGCCGGCGAGCAGCCGGCCGAGCGTGATGCAGCTCAGCGCGGTCAGGAACGCGGCGGCGCCCTCGCTGGGCGGCGAGTCGACGTCGATCAGCGCGACCACGAACGCGGCGACCGCGAGCAGCGCGTAGACCGGCTTGGCGCCGCGCATCGCCCAGCCCAGCGCCAGCAGCGCGCCCGGCGGGACCAACAGCAGCGCGAACCAGGTGAGCCCGTCCGCGACCTCGGGGACGAGCGCGATCGCGGCGACCACGATCGCGATCGACAGCGGCGCCAGCAGCGCCCACGCGCTCGTCTTCAGGCGGTTCAGCCAGGCGGGGATGCCCGCGCCGGGCAGCAGCACGAGCAGCGCCTGCGTCGCGTTGAGGATGCCGATGCCGATCATGAACTCGCGGCTCACGGCGCTCAAAGCTGACAGGATCGTCGGCGTGAGCTACCCGATCTGCGTCACCTGCGGCGTGCAGTACGGCGGTTCCGTCTCCTCCTGCCCGGTGTGCGAGGACCCGCGGCAGTACGTGCCGGTGTCCGGTCAGGCCTGGACCTCGCTGGAGGCGCTGCGCGTCGACCACCGCAACCGCTTCGACTCCGACCACGGCGTGCTGGGCGTCGGCACGACGCCGAAATTCGGCATCGGCCAGCGCGCGCTGCTCGTCGAGGACGTCCTCTGGGACTGCATCACGCTGCTCGACGAGGAGACGATCGAGCGCATCGGCTCGTTGCGCGCGATCGCGATCTCGCACCCGCACTACTACTCGTCCATGGTCGAGTGGGCGCACGCCTTCGACTGCCCGGTGCTGATCCACGAGGCCGACCGCGAGTGGGTGATGCGGCCGGACGCGCGCGTGGAGTACTGGTCGGGCGAGACGTACGACCTCGGCGCGGGTATGACGCTGATCCGCTGCGGCGGGCACTTCGCGGGCGGGACCGTCCTGCACCTCGGCGCCGATTTCTCGGAGGTCGATCCGGCCTCACGGCCTGATCAACCACCTCACCTCGAAAGGCCGCCTGGCGGCGACCTGTTCGCCGGCGACATCGTGCAGGTCATCCCGGACCGGCAGTGGGTGGCCTTCATGTACTCGTTCCCGAACTACATCCCGCTGCCGGCGGCCGCCGTCCGGGCGGTGGGCGCCGCGCTGGAGCCGTTCGCGTTCGAGCGGATCTACGGCGCGTGGTGGGAAGCGGTCATCGAGGCCGACGGCAGCGGTATCGTCCGCCGCTCAGTTGAGCGGTACGTCGCTGCACTGGACGGATATCTGCCATGAAGTCACGCAGTGAGGGGTAACCGATAAGACATGGCTGTTCTGGAACTCGTGAGCTCACGCCCCGATTGGATGGGCGCCCTGACCGTGGCCCTGACGCGGCCGGCCGGTGTGCCGGAGCGTCGCGCGGGCGACGATCCGTGGGCGGCAGCCGGTCGCGCGCAGCGTCCCCGCCGTATCTCCGACGACCTCGCGTGGCTGCGCCAGGCCTTCGACGAGCCGTCCGAGCACGGCTTGAAGGGGCTGGAGGACACGGCCGCCGTCGCCGCGTGGGAGACCGACCACGAGGCGCAGGAGCGGCTCGCCCGGCTGCGCGACCGCCGCGTGCTCGACGCCGCCGGCTTCCTCCTGCACGAAGAGGAGCGGATCGCGGTTTAGATACCCCTCAGGGGTAGCGTGAGACTTGGCGGTATGGCCGAGCGCGGCTACACCGCGCGGTCGGCCGGCTCATGCGCCGGGGCTCGCGGCTCAGTAGTCGCCGAACTCGATGCTGTAGCCGATCTCGTCGCTGTCGTCGAACGGCTTGAGCGCGCCCGCGGCGCGGTCCATGTAGATCATGTCGTCGTCGCCGGGCGTGTCGCGGCGCAGCCAGACATCGAAGCGCGGGCTCTCGGGCGTGCCGACGATGGTCATGTCATGGAACTCCGGCATCGCCCGCAGCGTGCGTTCGACGGCGTCGATGGCTGTCAGCGAGGGGTTGTCCCAGTCCTCGGGCCACACGCCGACCCACAGCAGCACGTGGTCGCGCCAGAACCGCTCGTACTCGTCCGGGACGTGCTCGGGCTTCGGCGGCGGCTCCGGCCGCGGCCCGAACAGCCGGCGCAGCAGGCTCATGGGCGTGCGGTCGCGGCGCCCGCGTCGACCATTCCCGCGCCGTAGATCGAGTCCACGCCCGGCACGCCGAGATCGCGCGCCGTGGCCTTCAGGTGCGCCTCGATCTGGTCGGGCGTCGGCTTCGAGCCGAGCACACCGGAGGCAATGATCAGCGCCGCGGTCGCCGAGACGTGCGGGGTCGCCATCGAGGTGCCGAAGTAGTCGCCGGGATAGCCGAACGACGTGACCTTGCGCTCGCGCGCGAACGTGAGCTGGAAGATCGGGCGGCCGTCAGGGCCGTTCGGGAGGCAGTTCGCCTGGCCGGGGACCGCCATGTCGCGGCCGCCGCCCGGCGCGACGAGATCCAGGCCGTCGCCCGTGTTCGAGTACACCGCCGCGCACCCGCGCTCGGTGACCGCCCCGACGCTGATCACGCCCGGCAGCGCCGCCGGGAACCCGACCCGGCTGGACTTCGTGTTCCCGGACGCCGCCACGAGCGTGACGTTCTTCGAGCGCGCGTACCGGACCGCCGCGGCGATCGACCGGATCTGGTTCGCCGACGTGGTGCCCTCGCCGAACTCGAACGAGAGGTTGATCACCTGCGCGCCCTGCTTGACGGCGTAGCGGATGCCGGCGGCGATCGTCGCCTCGTCGCCTTCGCCACGCGCGTTGAGCACCTTGACCGGGATGATCGTCGCGCCGTACGCGAGCCCGGTCAGCCCGACGCCGTTGCCCGTGGTCTCCGCGATCGTGCTGATGACGTGCGTCCCGTGGCCGTAGTCGTCGTTCGGGTACGCGTCGCGGCCCTCACACGCGTTGAACCCGTCGCTCGTGCGCGCGCAGAAGTCGTAGCCCTTGGCGAAGCGGATCGACTTGAGCTCCGGCGACTGCTTGAACCGCCCGTTGGAGCGGTACGCCGCGCCGCTGTCGAGCACGGCGATCTTGACGCCCTTGCCGCCCGGCCGGCCCGCGGCGAACAGGTTGTCCCACGCGCGCGGGGCGTCGACGCCGGTCCCGGGCAGGAAGTTCCACTGGTCGGCCTGCCACCCGAGGCCGCCGATGCCCTTGTCGTCGGGAATCCACGCGTGGGCGGTCGTGGGCGAGATGAGTGCGGCCAGCACGGCCAGGACGAGAAGCGTGCGCACGGGATCGATGAGGGTACCCGTGAACGTGGCCCTCGCCCTGAGTTGATGTGCAGGTTCACATAACGTCGATTAGCGAGCATTCAACGGAGCGACGGGCCACGTCGAAGAGCCCTCTGTCCCCGGTGATCAGCAGCGGATCGGGCAGCGCCTCGGCCAGGGCCAGATACGTGGCGTCGTAACTCGTCAGGTTGTGGCGCAGCGCCCACACGCGTTCGCGCAGCGGCGCGTGCGGGTGTCGCATCAGCCGCAGATCGCCGAGATCGTCCAGCGCGGCCCGCGCGCGCTCGGCGCTGATGGCGCCGCTGAGCGCGTGCCGGCGCAGCACGCTGAGCGTCTCGGGCTCGATCAGCTCGGGCGCGTGCAGCCACTCGTGCTCCCGGCCCTCGAGCGCGCCGAGGATCGTCGCGAGTGCGGCTTCGCGACCGAGCAGGAAGTCCGCGAGCGCCGATGCGTCGAGGACGATCACCGGCGTTCGCCGCGCAGCACGTCGGCGCTCGGCGGCAGCTCGGCCGTCGCACGCCCCCGGATGCGCTCGGCGAGCTCGTCGACCGTGGGCGTGCTCGCGATTTGGCGCATGTGCTCGAGCAGAAACTCGTTGAGCGACTGCCCCGCCATCGCGGCCTGGGCTTTGAGCCGGCGGTGCACATCATCCGGCACGTCGCGGACCTGCACGTTCATGCCCCGATGCTATCAGTGTGCATGCACTGCATGCAATCCACATGCAATGGCAAGCGGACCGGACCTGTCCCCGCGGCAGGAGGCCGCGGGGACAGGGACCCCCCGGTAGCTCTACGGCGTGGTCGCCGACAGGGTGAGCGTGAGGCGCTTGCTGTAGCTCCCGGCCAGCAGGCGGTCGGTCGACGCGACGGACTGGCGGAACTTGACCGCCACCGCCTCGTTGGCGAGCGGGTGCGCCCACGTGGCGAGCACCGTCGGCGCGGACGTGCCGCCGACCGCACCGTACGCGCCGGTGCCGGCGGCCACCTTCAGCGGCTGCGGCAGCGGGAAGGTGCCGTTGACCAGGTGCCCCGTGGCCGTGGTGCTCTCGTCATGGATCGTCAGCCGCGAGGAGCGCAGGCTCGACGTCGCCCGCACCGTGAGCTCGCTGTCGTAGTCCTGCGCCACGCCCGGCTGCATCGCCCCGAGCGCCACGCTCCCGCCCTGGAGCGAGATGCCCAGCACGCGCCCGATCTGAGCGACGACGTCAGCGTCCTCGGAGACGGACTCGCTCGGCGTGATCGTGAAGTCGACCTTGCCGGCCGTCTCCACGTTGCCCGCCGCGTCGGTCGAGCGGAACTCGACGCTGTGCGCGCCGTTGCCCGTGACCTGGAACGTCCCGGTGTACGCCGTCCAGGCGCCGCCGTCGACGCGGACCTCGGTCTTCGCCACGCCCGAGCCCGTGCCGTCGGCCGCCTCGAGCGCGACCGTCACCGGACCGGTGTAGCCCGCGGCCGGCGCGGCGCCGTTGAGCTTGACCGTCGTCGCCGGAGCGGCCTTGTCGATCATGAACGTCACCGAGCGGGTCGTCTCGGTGTTGGCGGCCTTGTCGACCGAGCGGTACTCGATCGTCGTGCTGCCGGCCGCGTCGACCGTGAACGGCACGCTGTAGCGCGTCCACGTCGCGGCGCCCTGCGTGCGGTACTCGACGTAGTCCACGCCCGAGCCGCCCGTGTTGTCAGTCGCGGCCAGCGTGACCTTGACGTTGCCCTTGTACCACCCGGCGGACCCGTCCGGAGCGGCCGGATCGAGCGTGTGGGTGGTCGTCGCGGCCGTCGTGTCGGGCGCGGAGCCGCAGCTGCCGGCCGTCACGTTGAACGAGTCAAAGCGGATGGGAGCCGCGGTGCCGCCCCCGTCGTGCTTGACGAACAGGCCGATCTTCGTGATGCCGGCCGCGCCGAACGTCGACGCGTTGACCGGGATCGCCGGGCCGACGGCGGTGAACGTCGTCCCGTCGTACGAGTACAGCGTGGTCACGCTCGTCCCGTCGTAGGACGCGCGCAGCCAGAGGTCGTTCGACGTCGGGGTCAGCTTGCCCGAGTTCGGGTACTGGCCGCCGTGCGCGTTGTTGTTCGTGCCGTTGGAGGTCAGCGCGCGCTCGGCCCAGAACGCGTTCATCGGCTGGCCCGAGAGGTCGGTGTTCTTGTACTGGATGCTGAACTTCGCGAAGTAGTTCGGGCTCTGGGCGCCGTAGAGCACCACGCCACCGGCACGACCGTTCTGGTTGACCGTCGTGTGGTCGAGCTTGGCGGTCATCGTCCACGGACCCGTCGGGACCGCCTGCAGGAGGATGTTGCGCGCGGTGAAGTTGCCCTGGTTGACGTCGCCCTGCGCGCTCGTCAGCGAGAGGTTGCCGTTGGCGACGGCCAGGTTCGCCGGCGTCGGATTGACGATCTCCCACTTGGAGTCCAGCGCCGTGCCGTTGAACTCGTCGACCTGCGGGCAGCCCTTGATGCCGCCGCAGTCGTCGCCCGGCGTCTGCGGGTCGGCGCCCGAGACGACGTTGAACGCGTCGAAGTCGACGGTGCTGTCGGCCGAGCCGTCGTGCTTGGAGAACACGCCGACGCGCAGGCCACCGGCCCCGGACAGGTACTGCGTGACCGAGATCGGGGCGCCGAAGGACGCGAACGTCGTGCCGTTGGCGGAGCTCCAGGTCGTGATCTGCTTGGTCGCGTCGTCATAGACGAAGCGGACGTAGACGTACTCGCCCGTCAGGTTCAGCGCGCCCGAGTTGGGCCACGGCACCGTCGCCGGCGGGATCGTGATCGACTGGTTGTTGGACGTCAGCACGCGCTCGGCCCACTTGCCGTTCTGGTTGCCGGACGTGTTCGGGTCGACGTCGTTCTTGTACTGGACCGTCGTCTTGAGCAGGTTGTTCGGGTTGAGCGTGTTGATCAGCGCCAGGCCGGCCGCCTTGCCGTCGGCGTTGATGTTCGCGTGCTTGAACTTGGCGGTCGCGACCCACGAGCCCGTCGGCATGGGCTGCAGGAGCGTCTGGGCGGTGCCCTGGTCCTGGTAGAGATCGCCGCGCAGCATCGGCATCGTGAGATGGCCGTTGGCGACCGTCGGCGCCTTGCCGGCGACCGGGTTCACGACCTGCCACTTGTTGTCGACCGCCGTGCCGTCGAACTGGTCCGACAGCGCGTTGCAGCCGCCGGTGGGCGCGGAGATCGAGAACGTGACCGAGCCGACCGGGTCGGACACGTTGCCGGCGCGGTCGCGCGCGCGGAACTCGACCGTGTGCGAGCCGTTGCCGGCCACCGTGAACGAGGTCTCGAACGGCTCGGCGCTGCTGGTGTTGTCGGCCCGCGTCCACGCGCCGCCGTCGATCCGGCGCTCGATGTACTCGACACCGGCCGCGCCGGTGCCGTCGGTCGCGCGCACCGTGAACGTCACGGGCGCGGTGTAGCTGGTCGCGGGCGTCCGGCCGTTGATCTGCGCGACCACGGTGGGCGCGGACGTGTCCGGCGCCGTCTGCGTGCCGGCGAGCAGGACGCGCTCGACGGCGTCGTCGCCGTTGGCGTCGATCACCAGGCGCGCGACCGACGTGTATCCGGCGCGGGTCGGCTTGTAGCCGACGTTGATCGTGCAGGTGCCCTTCGGCGCGATCGACTTGCCGCGGCAGTCCTCGCTGACCACGGCGAAGTCCGCGGCTGTGGCGGCGCCGCCGTCGGCCTCCTCGGCCTCGATCTTGATCGCGTCGGCCCCCGAGGCGATCACCATCGGCGCGTCACCGTCGTTGGTGACCAGGATCGGCGCCTGGTTGGCCGACGCCGCCGTGCCCACCGGCACCGACGGGAACAGCTTCGGAGCGGCCTTCAGCGAAGGCATCGGGTTCGCGCGCAGCGCCTTGGCGCCGTCCCCCGCGTTGGTGAACGGGTTGAAGTTCGTCGGCCCACCGATCGCGACCGGATCGCGCTCGGAGAAGTAGTAGCGCGTCTTGTTCTTGCCCGAGGCGAACAGCGGGCCGAAGTTGATGCCGCCCTGACCGAGCGTGCGCTGGTCGGCGTCGCCGCAGCTCGGGCGGATGCCGGCCGGGTCCATGTCCTTGACGTGGAAGGAGATCACGCGGCGACCGAACTTCTGGATCATCTGGTTGACGTAGGCCGCGCCGACGCCCGGGTCGACCGGGGTCGCGTGGCCCGACGCGCCGCAGACGGCCCAGCCGATGTCGATCTGCGCGACGACGTAGCGCGGATCGGTGCGCTCCATCACGATCTCCCACGCGCTCTTGTTCTGCCCGTCGCCCTGGGAGTCGATGAAGCGCGTGCTGAACTCGGCGTTGTGGTTGTGGAAGTACGCCGGCCCGAGGCCCGCCTCGACCGAGCGCTTGCCCAGCCGGTTGAGCGTCTGCGCCGTCGTCAGCGTCTGGGTGTAGCTGCCGAGGCCGCCGATCCCGCCGAGGCTGCCCTCACCCAGGTGGTCCTGGCCGAGGATCTTCGCGTGCGCGATCTCCGCGTCCCAGCGGGCCTCGTTGAGGCTGCCGTGGCGCGCCGGGAAGCGGATCCCGTACTTGTCACCCAGCGCCCGCAGCTCGATCGTCCCCTGCAGGTTGCCCTGCGGGCTGCTCGAGCTCGGGAACGGGTTGCCCGGGAACCCGTAGAGCTCGACGTTCTTGATGTCGTTCGCCTGCAGGAACGCCAGCAGGCGCTCCATCCGCCCCATCACCGTGTTCGGCGGGAGCGTCGGCGTGCAGTACGGCGTCGGAGGTGCCGGCGAGGCCGGACACAGGATCTCGCCCGAGCCGTTGCTCAGGTAGTCCCTGAAGTTGTACAGCTGGATGCCGCTCTGCCCCACGGGCGCGCCCTCGCCCATGGACGGCGCGCGCTGCGCCTCCGCGGCGGTCGCGCCGGTGAGCATCGCGCCGGCCGCCAACGCGGCCGCGATCGCTCCTCGCACCTTCCGGTGTGCCAACAAGTGCCCTCTCCTCCTCGAACGGTTCCCGACTTCACTGTCGGCAACCTCACCCGGACTGTGCGTACCTTATGCCAAGACGCGGGCGGAAGTCCAGAGCTTTGGTAACGGCAGCAGAAGGTTTTGTGTCCCGACCCGTTTCAAGTGGGTCGATCGACGAGCGGGAGCGACTCCACGTCCACTCCCGCGAGCACCTCGTCGATCAGCGGCTGCAGCTCCGGCTTCCACAGGCGCAGCAGCTCCTCCGGGTGCTCCGGGCACGTGAACGCGATCGACCACGTACGGCCGGACTCGTCGCTGGAGTACATGGCGCCGGTCGGAACGAGCACGTGGTTGTCGTCCGGGCAGCGGGCCCACGCCTGGCGCAGCCGTTCGTCGTGGATCACGCGGTGGCTCAATGCAGGAGCCTCGCGACGTCGTCGGCGCCGACCTTGTCGACCAGCGCCTGCAGGATCCGGCCGGCTTCGTCGTGCAGCGACGCGATGTCCGCGCCGAGGCCGGTGTGCGCCGCGCCCGCGCCCGAGCGGTCGGAGGCCTGCGCGACCTTGGTAACGAACTGCGGGATGCCGAGCTCCGCGGCCGCCGCCGGCTCGCGCTTGGCGAAGGCCTGGAAGATGTCGTACTCGATGTCGTGGATGTCGTTGCGGAAGTGCTTGCCGAGCCTCTTGGCCGCCGCCTCGAGCTCCCCCGGGATCTTGATGCCCTTGGTCTCGTAGAGCGAGCTCGTCGCGCGCGTGCCGATCTGCCACTCGTGCGTGAGCCCGGTCTGCGGGTCCTCGACGATGATGTGCCAGCGCGGGTAGCGGGTCACGCCGGTGTCCTTGATGATGCGCGGCTCGACGACGTCCGTCACCCGGAACCCGGACTGCTCGCGCATCGCCTGCGCGACCCGGGCGACCTCCGGCCCGTCCGTGATGTTCAGGCGCCCGCGGATGATGTCGTCCATCTGGCCGAGGATCGGATAGTGCTTGCGCTCGCACTTCTCGAGGATGCCGGTCACGAACCCGGCGAGGTCCTCGCGCTTGCGGATCGAGATGATCTCCGCGTCGGCGCCCTTGAGCATCTGCGCGGCGAACGCCTTCATGCGGTCGACGGCGCCGCCCGCGGCGTCGAACAGCGTCTGCTGGACCGCGGCGCTCACCATCAGGTCGGCGGGCGTGAGCTGGCGGAACGGCTTGGCCTTGATGTCGGCCAGCATGCGCTCGGCCGCCAGCTTCTGGGCCGGGAAGGCCTCGGTGTCGGCGATCTCCTGCTCGAGCGTCCGGCGTGACTGCGTGAGCCGCTGCATCAGCGCGGCGCTGTCCCCCGCGATCGCCGTGGGCACGGCCGGTGAGGCCGCGCCGCCGACGCCGTCGGCGGGCGTCGGACGCGGAAGCCGGAGCAGCTGCGGCGAGCCGGACGCGCCGCCGCCGGCGTCCGCCTGCTTGGCGAGGTCGAGGCCGTGGTGCTCGACCATCTCGCCGAAGCGCCCGTAGTTGTCGAGCAGGAAGCGGTCCGAGGGCGCGGTCTGCGGCGCGCCCGCGTCGGTCATCACGCTCGCCTTCTTCGCGCTGCCCGCGAGCTCGATCGGGCCCGGACGGTCGAGCGCGCCGGTCGCCTCGCGGTCCACGCGGTACACCAGCTCGGACCAGTTCTTGAAGAACGCCAGCCGCTCGTCCTGGATGCCCGCCTGCTCGAACAGCTGGCAGATCCGGAACACGTACTTGAACAGCTCGTAGCGGCGTGCGGCCTCGATCACGCCGCCCGCCTCCTTGACGGTGTGCGCGATCATCCCGACCTGGTCGAGCAGCGCCTGGTACTGCTCGGCCGCGTTGGTCAGCTTCTGGCCGAGCGCGAAGCCCTTCACGCCGCCGGCGGAGATGTACGCCTCGTCGTCCATCGCGTTGGCGAGCATCTGCTGGAACGTGACCTTCTCGGCGAGCTGCGCCTTCACCGCGGGATCGGTGGTGGTCTTGAGCTCCGCCAGCAGCTGGTCGCCCTTGAGCAGCGCCTCGTTGCGCATCTGGATCCGCGCATCCCCGCCCAGGGCCGCGAGCTGCTTGGCGCGTCCGACGTCCACCCCCGGCGGCGGGTCGGCCTCCATGGCGGCGCGCTCGGCGCCCTGGAGGAAGCTCAGCCGGCGCGCGTACATGAGCGTCGCCGTCTCCTGCGTCACGCGCGCCCGCACGCGCGCCTTGGCGTCCGCGGGCAGCGCGGCGATCAGCTCCTCGGCGCTGCCGATCCGGCTCGCGTCGATCAGCAGCCCCATCCGGTACTTCTTCTGCCAGCCCGGATAGGCGCTCTCCATGTACTGCTCGGCGGCGATCAGCTTCGCGCCGGCGTCGTCGCCCTTGACATTGAGGTCGACGTCGCTGCCGGCCTCGGCGCTCGCGTCGCCCACGGCGTGCGCGTTGAACTGCTTGCCCAGCGTCTCGACGATCCCCTGGCGATGCGCGACCAGCTTCGCGACCAGCTCGTCACGCATGGCCTTCTCGAGCCCTTCGCCGAGCCCGGTGCCGTTCTTGAGCTCGCCGATCCCCTTCTCCCAGCGCTCCATGCGGGTGACGAGCCGCTTCATCGCGCCCTCGTCGCCGGCCAGGACCTTGCCGACGAGCGGATTGTCCGCGTGCGAGAGCGGCAGCGCCTCCTCCGGCGCGCCCCGGAGCGCCTTGATGCCGCCGAGCGCGGCGTGCAGGGAGAGCGCCATGCCGGCGCCGGTGGCCGCGCCGCCGGCGGTGCTCGACGCGACGCGCTCGAGGCCTTCGGCGATGCCCTGGCGCCAGGTCTCGTCGCGCGCCATCGTGTCCACCATCGAGGTCGAGCCGCCGGCGAGCGTGCCCTCGGTGACGGCCAGCAGGCCGTTGCGGGCGGCGCCGCGGAACAGCGACCCGGACGCCGCCTTGGCCGACAGGCCGACCGCGTCCAGCTGCGCGCCGATCACGCCCTTGGCCGCCAGGCCGCCGGAGACGTTCATCACGCCCTCGACGGCGCCCGTGGCGAACGCGACCGCGCCGTCGGCGCCGATGATGTCGAAGCGGTCGCCGCGGATGACCTTCTCCGTGAGCACCTTGGCCACGGCCATCGCGGCCGCCGCGCGGGCGAGCTGGGCGAGCACGATCGGGCCCGCCGCGCCGCCGGTGATCGCGGCGATGATCACCGACACCGCGGTGTTGGCGACCATCGACGCGGTGTTGGCGAACTCGTCGCGCGCCGCCGTGTAGTCGTCGAGCGCGCCCTGCGTGCGCGCCCCGCGCTGCTCGAGCAGCCGGCGCTCCTCGGGTGTGAGGTTGCCGTCCAGGCCGGCGAGCGTCGTGCCGGCCTGCAGCTCGCGGTTCTCGTCGGCGACCGCGTCGCCCGTGGAGCTGAACAGGTCGAAGAAGCCGCTGCGCTCGCGCTCGACCGCCTGCGTGAGCCACTTGGCGTTCTCCTGCGGCGTGAGGTCGGACGGCTTGAGCAGCGTGATCGCCCGGCCGAGCTCGCTGCTGGACAGCGCCGAGCGCATGTCTCCCATGAACTTCGCGTCGCCCGCCAGCCGGCGCTTGTCGGCGTTGGACGCGAAGTTGCCGAGCAGGTGGAAGAAGTAGTCCTCGTCGTCGCTGAGCACGCCGAAGCAGAAGTTCAGGCGCAGGTCCAGGTCCGTGGAGAAGATCGTGCCGCTGAGGTAGCCCTTCTCGATCGCGGTGGTGTTCGCCGACACGTACTCGTTGAAGGGGCCTCTCCCCTTCTCCCACTCGGCCTTGAAGCGCGCCCACGTCGCGCCCGCGGAGAGCTTGAGCTGGTCGAAGATCGTGCTGCGGTCGACGCCGCCGAGGCTGCGCAGCAGCTGCACGGCGGGGTCGGCGAGCTGTCCGTCGGTGACCTGTCCGGCGGCGTCGGCGGCGCTCTCCTGGATGCCGAGCTTGGCCTTCAGGCGGCTCAGCTCACCGCTGGAGAGGTCGCCGAACCAGCCCGCCAGGCCGAGCGGGTCGCTGCGGGCCTCGACCTCGGCGCGCAGGACGTCGCGCTCGGCCTGCGTGGCCTCGTCGATCGCGCTCATGATCAGCTCGACGTTGGTGCCGGCGCCGTGCACGGCGGCCTTGACGAGCGCGACGAGCCGCTGGTTGTCGCCGAGCTTGCGCGTCTTCTCGCTCGACCCGAAGACCCAGCCGTACTCCGGGTTGGGCTCGCGGCCCAGCAGCGCGAGCGCGCGCCGGTAGTCCTCGCCCGAGAGCTCGGCGTCCAGCGCGTCCCAGATCGAGCTCGCGTTGTCGGAGAACGCGAGATTGCGGAACTCGTACGCCTGGAAGTCGGCCTCGATGGTGTTCGGGTTGCAGCGCGCGAGACCCTCGAACAGCATCGCCTCGTCGGTCCCGGACTGGATCGTGGCGATGTAGACCTTGTCGATCGGGCGCAGGTCGCCGTAGGCGAGCGTGGCGTGGGCCTTCACCAGCTCGTAGCCGTCGAGGTCCTCGTCGAGCGCCGCGCTCAGCGTCTGGGACTTGAAGTCCGGGAACACGGTGTCGGGCAGCGAGCCGGTGACGGCAGACCACATGGTCTCGAAGCGCGCGAAGCCCTGGCCGGCCGGCGCCGCGCGGTTGCACTCCTTGAGCACGCGGAACAGCGTCGTCGTGTCCGTGCCCGCGCCGCCGAGCGCGATCAGCACCTTCGACATCGGGCGCAGCTCGCCGTAGTTGAGCGAATCCAGCGCGCGCAGGGCGTCGGCGCCGCCCATCGACGCGAGATCCCGGTCGAGGTCGCGCTTCCAGGTCCCCTCGTAGGCCGCGCGCAGCTCGGCCGCCCGGTCGCGGTTCTGCAGCAGCGTCTGCAGCAGCTGCTCGCGCCGGGCCGACGTCGGGGCGTTGATGAAGTAGGTGGCGATCGTCTCGGCCGCCGCGGCGACGCCGTCGCGCGCGGTGGGCGTGGTCTCCAGGCGCAGGAGCTTCGCCACCGCCTGGTTGCCGGCGCTCTGCTGGAGCGCGAGCAGCGCCCGGTGCGGCGTCGGCGACGGAGCGGCCTGGGCCGGGGAGCGCAGCTGCTGGGTCTGCTCTTCGCGGTCGTGGATCACGGTTGCCTCAACAGCCAGACGGCGGAACGGGTCCAACCATTCCAGGTTCCGCGGACCGGTGCGCAAGGACGTCACCGATTCAACCCAAACGGTCAGGTGCCGATACCGGGAGTGTGACCACCCTCCTTCGCACCGGCCTCGCTGCCCTGGCCCTTGCCGTCGCTGCCGTCCCGGCCGCTGCCGATCCCGCCGACGCCGCCACCAAGAAGACCAAGCGCACCGCCGTCGCCAAGAAGAAGAAGGCGCCCGCCAAGAAGAAGGCCGCCAAGCCGGTCGCCGTCCAGACCGCGTCCGTCCCGGCGGTCGAGGCGGTCCAGACGTCCGAGCCGACGCCCGCCCTGGCTCCCGAGCCGACGTTCACGTCCGTGATCAGCATCGGCGGCTTCGTCTTCTACAACGTCACCTACGCCGAGGCCGTCGCGCAGTACCAGGCCCTGATCGCCTCGGGCGCCACCCCTCCCCCGCCGGTCACGTCGATCTCCGTCACGGTCGGCGTCGGCAACTAGCCGCGGTGTGACACCTACCGGCGCCGGTGTTACACTGGCGCCGGTGCCGACGAGCCGTCCTCGCTACGCGATCACGGACACCGGGAAGATGGCTCGGATGCTCGACGACGCGCAGCAGCGGTGGCCCGACGTGCACGACCGGCGCGAGCTGCTGCTGCGGCTCGCCGCCACCGGCCATGACGCGATCGCGTCCGACGCCGCCGCGCGCGACCGCGCGGCCCGCCTCCAGCGCCAGCGCGAAGCGCTGAGCCGCGCGCGCTCGCTCGTCGACGTCGACGAGCTGCTCTCCGACGCCGCCTGGCGTTGAGACTGCTGCTGATCGACAAGTCCGCGTACGTCCGCGGCGCGCTCACCGTCGCCGATGAGGACGAGCTCTGCCTGTGCGCGATGACGCGTCTGGAGCTGCTCTACAGCGCCCGCAGCGCTGACGGCTACGCACGGCTCGAGCAGGATCTGGCCGCGTTCCGCGACCTGCGCATGGACGCCGAGACGTTCGGCATCGCGGTGACCGCCCAGCGCGAGCTCGCCTCCCGTGGCCGGCACCGCGTGTCGCTCCCGGACCTGCTGATCGCAGCGTGCGCGCAGCAGCACGCCGCCGACGTCCTGCACGTCGACCGTCACTTCGAGACGCTGACCGACGTCCTGGCGTTCTCCGCCGTGCGCGCGCATTGAAGGCGCCAGCGCTGAGCCCCGCACGCAGATGACATCGTCGCGGTGACAGAATATGAAATCTGTCACCTTGCATCTCATGTTTACTCGTCAGCTCGGAAAGACCGGCCCCACCGTCTCCGCTCTCGGTCTCGGCGCCATGGGCATGTCCGATCTCTACGGCCCCGCCGACCGCGCCGAGTCGATCGCGACCATCCACGCCGCGCTCGACGCAGGCATCACGCTCATCGACACGGGCGACTTCTACGGCATGGGCCACAACGAGCTCCTGATCCGGGAGGCGCTCGCGGGCAAGGACCGCGACGCGATGACGATCAGCGTCAAGTTCGGCGCGCTGCGCGACCCGGCCGGTGGCTGGATCGGCTACGACGGCCGCCCGCAGGCGGTCAAGAACTTCCTCGCCTACACGCTCAGCCGGCTCGGCACCGACCACGTCGACATCTACCGGCTCGCGCGCACGGACCCGGACGTGCCGATCGAGGAGACCGTCGGCGCCATCCAGGAGCTCGTCGAGGCCGGGTACGTCCGTCACATCGGCCTCTCGGAGTCCAGCGCGGACGTCGTCAGCCGTGCCGCGCAGACCGCGCCGATCTCGGACCTGCAGTTCGAGTACAGCCTGATCAGCCGCGGGATCGAGACGGAGATCCTGCCCGCCGCGCGCGCGAACGGCATCGGCGTCACCGCGTACGGCGTGCTCAGCCGCGGCCTGCTGTCCGGCCACTGGAGCAAGGACCGTGAGATGAGCGCGACCGACTTCCGCGGCTTCAGCCCGCGCTTCCAGGGCGAGAACCTGGACCGCAACCTCGCGCTCGTCGAGACCCTGCGCGCCACGGCCGAGGAGGCCGGGGCGACCCCCGCGCAGGCCGCGATCGCCTGGGCGCTGTCCCGCGGCGAGGACATCGTGCCGCTGATCGGCGCGCGCCGCCGCGAGCGCCTCGCCGAGGCCCTGAAGGCGCTCGAGCTCGACGTCGACACCCCGGCGCGCATCGAGGCCGCCGTGCCCGCCGACGCCGCCGCCGGCGAGCGCTACCCCGCGGCGCAGATGTCACATTTGTCGGCATGACGCAGCCGCTGACCCCCGAGCGCATCCTGGAAGCGGCGGAGGAAGTCCTCCGCCGCCACGGGCCGCAGAAGGCCAACGTCGTCGACGTGGCGCGCGCACTCGGGGTCAGCCACGGCGCCGTCTACCGGCACTTCCCGTCCAAGCAGGCGCTGCGGGAGGCGGTCACCCGCCGCTGGCTGCACGAGTTCCACGCGACCCTGGAGCCGATCGACGACCCGCGTGAGTGGATCCGCACGCTGTCGGCGGCCAAGCGCGGCACCGCGCGCGTGGACCCGGAGCTGTTCGCCACCTATCAGGCGCTGTGCGACGAGCAGAGTGCCGTCGTCGACGAGCACGTCAACTGGCTGATCGAGCAACTCGAGGCGATGGTCGGCGACAAGGGCCGCCCGCTGCTGCAGGCTACGACCCGCTTCCACCACCCCGCGCACGTGCACGAGTGGACCGATCCGGAGATCGAGCGCGACCTGGACCGGATCCTCGACCTCGTGCTGCCACAGAACTAGGTCTTCGCGCCGTCTATGGGGCATGGTCAACCCCATCCCAACCGCGTGATCGCCGTCGCGCTCCCCAGAGCGAAGGCGCGCACCGACTCGCGCACGGAGCTCGCCGCCCGCGCGCTCGCAATCGCACGCGCGACCGCGCTCGGCGTGCTCGGCGACCACGCCGCCGCCGAGGATGTCGCGCAGGAGGTGGCGATCGTCGCCATCCAGCGCGCCCGCCAGCTCCGCGACCCGGCCAAGCTCGACGCGTGGCTGCACAAGGTCGCGGTGCGCAAGGCGATCGACCTCGCGCGCAGGCGCCGCCCGACCGTGCTGCTCGAGCCGCACCACGAACCGCACGCCGAGCAGCCGAGCCTCGACGACGCGCTCGCGCTCCTCGCGCCCCTTCCCCCACGCCAGCGAGCCGCGCTGACGCTGCGCTACGTCCACGACCTGCCCGACGCCGCGATCGCCCACGCGCTCGGGTGCCGCCCCGCGACCGTCCGCTCGCTGCTCAGCCGCGGCCGCGAAGCTCTGCGCGAGACCCTGGAGACCGACCGATGAAGCTCGAAGACCGCCTCTCACCGCTGCAGCCGCACGAGCCCACGGACGAGGAGATCGCGCGCCTGCTCACGATCGCCGACCGGCGCACGCGCCGTCGTCGCACGCGGATCGCGGGCATCGCCGTCGCCGCCACCGCCACCGCGAGCATCACGTTCGCCGCGCTGCCGTCCGAGCAGGCCCCGACGACCGTCGCGGCCATCCTCACCTCCACCGCGCAGACCGCCGCCGAGCAGGACGCTCCGGCTCCGTGGACCGGCTATCGCTACCTCGAGTCGATCGACCGCCGCGAGACCGCGACGCACACGATCGAGGCCACGGAGCGCTGGTGGAGCGACAGCGAGTGGCAGGGCCGCCGCACGACCACCACCAAGCTGGTCTCAGGCACGATCACGGCCCCGGAGATCCCCCGCAAGGCGCGCGAGCGGATGACGCCCGAGCAGCTCGCGCAGTGGGAGGCGTCCAGGCGCGGCTACGCGCAGAGCGTGCTCAAGCCGCGCGAGTTCAACACGCCCGAGGACATCCCGAACCTGTACGGCGACGCCGGGCTGGCGAAGGTCCCGCTGAACGAGCTCCCGACCGACCCCGACGCGCTCGGAAAGCTGCTCTTCCAAGCGCACGAGGACGGCCGCTGGTCGCCCGGCGGTGGCTGGGATCCGGCCGCGGACCGGGCGGCGTACCAGGTGCTGCGCGACATCGTGCTCCTGCTCGCCCGCGCGAACGTCACCCCGGACCAGCGCGCCGCGCTGATCACCGTTCTGAGCCACTACGACGGCGCGACGCCGCTGCCGGAGGCGGTCGACCGCCGCGGCCGCAGCGGCCGCGGCGTCACGATCGGCGGCGTCACGATCATCTTCGACCCGGACACCAGCGAGCTGCTCGAGTGGTCCGAGCGCGGGCAGACCGAGACGTTCCTCGCGGCCGGCCGGGTCACGAGGATCGGCGAGCTTCCCTAGTAACGGCCCAGCAGCTCGACGGCGAGCGAGGCGTGGAACTTCGCCATGCCTCGCATCACCCACACCGTGATGAACGCGAACGGCACCGCCAGCAGCATGGTCAGCACGGCCTCGGTGAACGTGTCCACGGTGTACGCGCCGAGCTCGTAGCCGCCGGGCACCGCCCAGTACCAGAGCGGAAGCGTGGCGGTGCCGAGCGTGCCGACGATCAGCGACACGGCCAGCGCGCCGAACGCCATCCCGACGACCGAGTGCGTGATCAGCCACGCGAGGTCCCGCCACACCTGCGGGTCGCGCAAGGTCACGAACACGCGCGAGAACAGGCCGGGCGCCCGGTGCGAGCGATAGTGGCCGCGGACGGGTCGACCGAAGACGAGCGCCGCGTTCTGGCGGTCCAGCTCGGCCGTCCAGCGCATCAGGTAGACCGAGGCGAGCACGATCGGCAGGCCGATGACGAGGATGCCGAAGGTCAGGGAGACCGTGAGGGCGACGATCCAGACCGCCAGCGCGGCGATCGACGTCAGCAGCGTGAAGGTCAGATAGGCCGCGTCACGGGCCGTGCGATCGAGCGTTGGGAGCATGCTCACAGCATCGGTCCGCGGCGCGCGCCGATCCATGCGGCGCGCGGGCGTCCCGCACTGAGGTCAGCCCTACCCCTGCCGCAGGAAGGCCAGAACGGCCAGGACCCGCCGGTGGTCCTCGTCGGACGCGGGCAGGTCGAGCTTGCTGAAGATGTTGGAGATGTGCTTCTCGACCGCGCCGGGCGTGACCACGAGCGCGCGGGCGATCGCGGTGTTGGTGCGGCCCTCGGCCATCAGGCCCAGCACCTCGCGCTCCCGTGGCGTCAGCGCGCCGAGGGCGCCGTCGGTGCCGTCCGGGTCGCGCCGGCGCACGAGCTCGGACACGACCTCGCGGTCGAGCGCGGTGCCGCCGCGGGCCACGCTCTCGACGGCGGCGACGAACGCCTTCACGTCCCCCACCCGCTCCTTGAGCAGGTAGCCGACGCCCCCCTCCCCGCCGCTGTCGAGCAGCTCGGCCGTGTAGACCGGCTCGACGTACGCGGACAGGATCAACACGCCGAGGCCCGGGTATTTCGCCCGGGCCTCCAGTGCCGCTCTGATGCCTTCGTCGGTGAACGTCGGTGGAAGCCGGACGTCGACGATCGCGAGGTCCGGCTTGTGCCCGCTCAAGATGCGCAGCAGCCCAGGTCCGTCCTCGGCCTGGGCTACGACGTCGAATCCCTTTTCGCGCAGGAGGGCGACGATGCCCTCCCGCAACAGCGCTTGGTCCTCCGCGATGACTACTCGCACGGCAGTTCGGCGTGCACGGTCGTGCCCTCCCCTGGGTTACTCACCACCACCAGGATGCCATCCAGCGCCTCGACACGGCTCTTGAGCCCGGACAGCCCGTTGCCCTCGGGGTTCGCGCCGCCCGGGCCGTTGTCGTCGACCTCGACCACCAGGCGCCCGCTCTCCTCGAACAGGGAGACCTTGGCGGCGGCCCCGCGGGCGTACTTGGCGGCGTTGGTCAGTGACTCGGCGACCACGAAGTAGGCCGCGGACTCGACCACCGGCGAGAGCCGGCGCCCCAGCCGCGCGTCGACCTTCACCGGCAGCGCGGAGCGCTCGCCGAGCGCCTCCACCGCCGCCGGCAGGCCACGGTCCGCCAGCACCGGCGGGGCGATGCCGCGCGCCAGATCCCGCAGCTCCTTGATCGCGTTGGACGCCTCGACACGGGCGTTGCGCACGAGCTCGGCGGCCTCGGGGTGGTCGTCGAGCCGGTCCTCGGCGCGGCCGAGCTGCATGCTCAGCGCGACCAGGCGCGCCTGCGCCCCGTCGTGCAGGTCACGCTCGATGCGGCGCAGCTCCGCGGCCTGCGCGTCCAGGGCGCCGCGGCGGGTGCGGGTGAGCACGTCCACGCGCTCGGTCAGCTCCTTCTCGCGCTTGGGATGCAGCGCCCGCCACCAGACGGTGAGGAAGGCGTGCAGGATCAGCACGGCGGACATCCCGAACAGCGGCCAGAACAGCCAGAAGCCGAAGCCGGTCAACAGCCAGATGAACGTGAGGATCGCGCCGCTCACGCACGACAGGGCCGCGTGGACCGAGAGCGCCCGCCATCGTCGTGGCCCGTCCAGCGCCCGCTTGACCGCGTACTGGACGGCGAGCGGGATCGACAGCCCGAACCACACCCAGATCGGCCAGAAGTATTCACCCAGGCCGGTCGCGGCCCAGATGACCACCATCAGGAAGACGATGAACCCGGTGGCCCCGAGCTGCATCGTGTGGACCGCGCGCCAGTCGATCTCGCTCTTGGGCTCGTCCACCATGTACTCATTGTCCATGACAGAGAAGATCGCGTTCTGAGCGCCCGTTGCGTATGGGGCGCGATGGCGTCCGAGACTGAGGCTATCCCTACTCCCAATGCCACCCCGCAAGGACTCCCCCGTAGAAATCCGCCCCGGTGAAGCGGCTGTCTGGACCGACGGCGCCTGCTCGGGCAACCCCGGCCCCGGCGGCTGGGCGGCCATCGTGATCCCGGCCGACGGGGGCGAGAACGTCGAGCTCTCCGGCGGGGAGAAGCTCACCACCAACAACCGGATGGAGCTCTCCGCGGCGCTGAACGGCCTGCGCGCGCTGCCGGACGGCCAGGACGTGGTCGTGGTCACCGACTCGCAGCTGATGCTCAACTCGATGACCAAGTGGCTGCCCGGCTGGAAGAAGAAGGGCTGGAAGACCGCTTCGGGGTCCGCGGTCAAGAACCAGGACCTGCTGATGGCGCTGGAGGCGGAGGTCGCACGGCTCGGCAACGTCCGCTGGCACTGGGTGCGCGGGCACGAGACCGGCGCCGGCTTCGACTACAAGGCGCTCAACGACCGCGCCGACCAGCTGGCCGTCGCGGCCGCGCGTCAGGCCGCCTGAGCGAGCATCCACTCGCGCAGCGGCACGGGCAGCTCCGTCGCGACCGCGGCGCGCGGCAGCAGTGAGTCGTCGAGCAGGATGGCGTCGGAGACGAGCGCGATCGTGACGTCGTGGGAAGGGCGGTGCGTGACCTCGATCGCGTCGCCCGCGCCGAGCTCGCCCTCGGTGACGATCCGCAGGTAGGCGCCCGGCCGGCTGGCCTGCGAGAAGCGCTTGACCATCTTGAGGTCCTGGAAGCGCAGGCCGAGCTTCGAGCACGGCTGGCGCGGCTGGCAGACCTCGAGCTCGACGGTCCCGATCCGCCAGCGCTCGCCGATCAGCGCGCCGGAGACGTCGATGCCCTCGGTCGTGAGGTTCTCCCCGAACATGCCCGCCGGGATCTCGCGGCCCAGCTCGGCCGCCCACCAGTCCGCGTCCTCGCGCGCGTACGCGTAGACGGCCTTGTCCGGCCCGCCGTGGACGCGCAGGTCGGCCTGCGCGTCCCCGGCCACGTTGACGCCCTCCACCCGCACGCGGGCGTCGACCGGGTGCTTGGTGATGGCGCTCATCATCGGCCGCCCGCGACGCATCGCGATCTGCTGGGGCGTTCCGACGTTCACGGAGACGAGCTTCGGCACGTCCCCCAGGCTATCTGGCGTTCCAGGTGAGCTGCTTGACCTCGCACCGGTCGATCACCTTGCCGCGACGCGTGACCATGACCTTGCCCGCGAGCGTGCCGGACCAGCGGTCGGTGGCGGGGTCGCGCGCACCGGCGAGCGTGACGGTGATGCGCGCACGCAGGCCGCCGCGGTAGCGCACCCGGTAGGTGCCGGCGTCCTGGACCGCGTCGGCGGTGGCGACATCGAGCCGCGGCCGGAACGTGGTGTGCTCGTTGAAGCGGTAGCCCTCGCCGCAGGGTGCGCGCCAGCCGAGGCGGACGCGGTTCACCACCCCGTCGGCGCCCGTGCGCAGCTCGGCGACACGGCCCTGGCTGGTTCGTCCCTTGTAGTTCTTGGCTTCGGCGACGGCCGGGACAGCGGCAAGCAACAGCGCGCTGAGCGCGCAGGTGACGAAGGGCCTGGTCATGGCCCCTCGATTACCCGGATTTCAGACGGTCTTCACCCGCGAGGGAAGGTTGACGATGATCGCGGCGCCTATGACGGCGAGCGCCCCGAGCAGCTGGACGGCGCCGAGCGCCTCGCCGAAGGTGACGAACACGAGCGCGACCGTCACCGGCGGCTCGAGCGTCGAGAGGATCGCCGCCGTGCTGGGGCCGACGCGGCTCATCCCGCTGAAGAACAGCACCACGGCGGCGACCGTGGACACGAGCGCGGCCAGGCCGAGCCATAGCCAGCCGACCGGGTCGAAGCCGAAGTCGAGCGCGCCCATCGACGCGGCGACGGTGCCCAGCGTGACGAGCGCGCCGGTCGACACGAGCGCGGCGAGCGGGATCGGGTCCAGCGCCTTGGTCACCCCGTCGGACACGAGGATGTAGGTCGTGTACGTGAGCGCGGCCCCGGCGCCCAGCGCGCACCCGGCGAGATCGAGCGAGCCGACGCCCGCGCCCGCGAGGACGAGCACGAGGCCGCCGGACGCGGTGACGAGGGCGACGAGACGCCGCCGGCTGGCCGACTCGCGCCTGAGGATGATCGCCGCCCCCGTCACCAGTGCGGGGTAGCTGTAGAGGATCAGCGAGAGGACCGACGCGTCCATGCGCTCGAGCGCGAGGAAGTACAGCCCGGCCTGCATCGCGTAGCCGACGGCGCCGAGGGCCAGCGCCCGCAGCACCGGGCCGCGGTCGCGCGGCACGGCGCGCTTGACGGCGACGGCGGCCCACAGGACCGGCGTCGCGATCGCGAAGCGGACGAAGAGCAGCGTCGCGACGCCGACCCCCGCCTCGAACGAGAGCTTGCCGAAGATCGGCATGACGCCGAACGCGACCGCCGACGCCAGCACCAGTAGGGCTCCAGTTCGCTGCTTCATGGTCGGGAGGAAAGCAGCGCCGATCGTCCGTATCCACTGGAAGTTCTGAGGGATATCGTGCGATTCTTCTTCACGATGCTCGACCTCCGACGCCTTCGCCTGCTGCGCGAGCTCGCCCACCGCGGGACGATCGGCGCGGTCGCGTCCGCGCTGGACTACTCGCCCTCCGCCGTGTCCCAGCAGCTCGCACTGCTCGAGAAGGAGGCGGGCGTTCCGCTGCTCGAGCGCGCGGGGCGCAACGTGCGGCTGACGGCGGCCGCGCACACGCTCGTCGGCCACACCGACGCGCTGCTCGCACGCGTGGAGGAGGCCGAGGCCGACCTGCAGGCCGCGGCCGAGCAGATCACCGGCACCGTGCGCGTGGCGACGTTCCAGTCGGCCGGGCTGTACCTGCTCGCGCCGGCGCTGCAACGGCTGGCGCGCGACCATCCCGCGCTGCGGGTGGAGGTGACGGACGCCGAGCCGGAGATGACGATGCCGACGCTGGCGCTCGGCGGCCTGGACCTCGTGCTCGGCGACGAGTACCCGTTCCACCCGCGCCCGCCCGACCCGCGCCTGCACCGCGAGCCCTTGCTCACCGAGCGCTTCCGGCTCGTGCTGCCCGCCGAGCATCCGGAGGCCGCGCACGGCGGGCCGGTGTCGCTGCGCGCGCTGAAGGCCGACGCCTGGGCGGTCGGCAAGCCCGACACGCACTACAGCGAGCTCGCGCTGCGCGCCTGCCGGGCCCTGGGCGGCTTCGAGCCCGACGTCCGGCACCGCTCCAACGACCTGCTGATGCTGCTCGCGCTGGTCGCGAACGGGCTCGCGGTGACGCTGCTGCCGGACCTGGTGCGACCGGACCGCGACCCGGGCGCGGTGGCGCGCGACGTCGCCGAGGACCCGCTCACCCGCACGGTCTTCGGGGCGATCCGGCGGGGCAGCGAGCGCCGCCCGGCGGTCAATGCGCTGCTGGAGGCGCTACGGGAGACGGCGGCTGGCCTTCGGTCGGCAGCCACGCCCGGACCCTGAAGCCGCCGGGCGCCGGTGCGGCGGCCAGCCCGCCGCCGATCGCGGCCGCGACCTCGCGCAGCTCGTCGAAGTCGCGCGCCGAGCCGCCGTCGTCCTCGACCTGCACGACGAGCGCACCCGGCATGAACTCGATCGCCACCGACGCCTCGGACGCGCAGGTGGCGGCGTCGAGCGCGTCGCGCACCACCCGGTAGGCGGAGCGGAAGACGACCGGCGGGACGTGCCGCGGCTCGCCGCTGCAGTCGAGCGCCACGGGCATCGGCGCGCCGTCCAGCAGGGTTTCGATCTTGTCCATGTCACACACCATCCGTGGGTCTTTCTACGCCTCCTCTTTGAGAAGACTCTGACGAGCGGCGAACGTGTCGGCCTTTGTCATCTTTTCGTGTGTGGCCGCACTCCTTTTGGTCGATGACGATGCACCGATTCGCCGGATGCTCGAGCGCACGCTGAGCGCCGAGGGCTATGCGGTCGAGGCCGCGGCCGACGGCGGAGCGGCGCTGGCCGCGGTCGAGCGGTCCGTGCCCGACGCGATCGTCCTCGACGTGACGATGCCCGGGCTGGACGGTCTCGCGGTGACGCGGCGGCTGCGCGCGAAGGGCCTGCGCGTGCCGATCCTGCTGCTGACCGCACGCGACGCCGTGGCCGAGCGCGTCGCCGGGCTGGACGCGGGCGCCGACGACTACCTGGTCAAGCCGTTCGACCCCGACGAGCTGTCCGCGCGCGTCCGCGCCCTGCTGCGCCGCAACGCGCCGCCGTCGGAGAGCGACGCGCTGGCCTTCGCCGACCTCACGCTCGCCGAGGGCATCGCCCGGCGGGCGGGCCGCGACCTCGAGCTCACGCGCCGCGAGGCCGAGCTGCTCGAGCTGCTGCTGCGCAACGCCCGCAGCGTCGTGACCCGCGAGCTCGCGCTCGAGGAGGTCTGGGGCGGCGAGCACGAGGCCACCCCGAACGCGGTCGACCGCTACGTCGGCTACCTGCGTCGCAAGCTCGGCGAGCCGCCGCTGATCCACACGGTCCGCGGCGTCGGCTTCCGCCTGGACCGCGAGGGATGACCCTAGAAGAGGGACTGTCCCTCTTCAGGTTCGCGCGCCGTCGCGCCGGCCGCGGGCGGCGCCCGTGACGCTGCGCGCCCGCGTCGCCGCGGCGGCCGCCGCCGCGATCTTCGTCGCGCTCGCACTGCTCGTCGTCACGGTGCCCAAGCTGCTCGCGGATGACCTGCGCGGCGAGCTCGACGACTCGCTGCGCCGGCGGGCCGCGGACGTCGCTCGGCTCAACGCGACCGCGCCCGGGCAGCTCACCGAGGTCGGCGCGATCGAGGGCGGCGGGCTGCTGGTCCAGGTCGTCGATCGCTCCGGGCGGATCGTAGTCCGGTCCTCCGCGCTCGGTGGGCGCGTGCTTCCCATCGATCAAACCGTCCTTCGCGAGCGCCAGCCGCGGCTCGACGACGGCCGGCTCGGCACGGACCCGGTGCGCCTGTACACGGCGCCGCTGGGCGAACTGGGCTCCGGTGAGGCCGCCGGCGGCGTGGTGGTCGTCGGGTCCGAGCTGGCGGCCGTGGACCGCACCGTGGACCGAGCGCGCGTGCTGATCGCCGTGTGCGCGCTCGTCGCCGCGCTGATCGCCGCCGCGTTCGCGACCTGGCTCACCCGCCGCGCTCTGCGACCGCTGACGCGGCTGAACGCCGGCGCGCGCGAGATCGGCCGCGCCGGCGACACCTCCAAGCGCCTCCCGGAGCCTGCTCGCAGCGACGAGGTCGGCGAGCTCGCGCACACGCTCAACGCCATGCTCGCCTCGCTCGAGCGCGCGCAGGAGGCCGAGCACCGCTTCGTCGGCGACGCCTCGCACGAGCTGCGCACGCCGCTCACCGCGCTGCGCGGCAACGCGGCCTTCCTGGCCAAGCACGGCCCGGACCCGACCGTCGTCCAGGACATCGCCGACGACGCCGAGCGGCTGACACGCCTGCTCGACGACCTGCTCGCGCTCGCCCGCGAGGACGCGGCGGCGCCGCTGCAGGCCCAGCCCGTCCGGCTCGCCGATCTCGCCCCCGACGCCACCGTCGAGCACGACGCCTGGACGCGCGGCGAGCGCGACGCCCTCCAGCGCGCCGTCGACAACCTCGTCCGCAACGCGCACAAGCACGGCACCGGCGCGGTCACGGTCACGGTCGGCGGGGACGGCACGCAGGCGTGGATCCGCGTCGAGGACGAAGGCCCGGGCCCGAGCGACGTGCACCAGATCTTCGAGCGCTTCCACCGCGGCCCGGACGCCCGCGGCGACGGCTCGGGGCTCGGCCTGCCGATCGTGAAGGCGATCGCCGAGCGTCACGGCGGCCGCGTCGAGGTCGACGGCGCGCGCTTCACGCTCGTGCTCAGAGCGACTGATCGACGATGAGCGGCACGCCGAACACGCGCGGCACCTCGCCTTCGACCACGACGTCCTCGTCGAGCAGCTCCTCGTAGTCGTCAGGGTGCAGCAGCACCTCGACGGCGCGCTCGGCCAGCACGGCGTCGAGCCGGAGCGCCGCCGCACGCTCCGGCGACAGCGAGACGGCGGCGACCGCGCCGGGCAGCGCGCTCTCGGAGACTCGGACTGAGGCCACCGGCCGGTCCGCCTCGCGGGCGTCGTCGAGTTCACGCTGGATCGCGTCGGAGACCTGAGCCATCAGGCGTGGCACTCTGTCAAAGAACTCTCAAAGACCGTCCGTAGAACTGCGTCGTGATGAGACGACTCCGCACCGCTTCCACCCGCCGCCTGGTGACGATCGTCGCCGTACTCGTCGCCGCCGTCGCCGGCGCCGGGATCGCCCAGGCCGCGCTCCAGACCGAAGAGACGCCGGCCCCCAAGCCGCTCGACCGCGCGCTCTACGACGCCGCCAACGCCAAGCCGGTCGAGGGCGTGACCGCGCGGGTCAAGTTCACGAACAACCTCCTCCCTTCCGGCTCGCTGCCCGAGGGCACGGCCTCCCCCGTGCTCACCGGCGCGACCGGCCGGATCTGGCTCTCCAACGACGGCAGGCTCCGGCTCGAGTTGCAGTCGGCCAACGGCGACGCGCAGATCGTGGCCGACGGCGAGCGCTTCCTGATCTACGACGCGGCCATCAAGCAGGCCGTCACCGGCAAGCTCGACGGCGCCCCGGCCAAGCAGCCGGACGGCAACAAGCCGAACCTCGGCGCCATCCAGACCGGACTCGACCGGCTCGGCCAGGCGTGGACGCTGTCGGGGGCGACACCCTCCAATGTTGCCGGGCGACCAAGCTACACCGTGCGCGTCGCGCCCAAGGACGACGGCGGGCTGCTCGGCGCGGCCGAGGTCGCCTGGGACGCGGTCCGCGGCGTGCCGCTGCGCGCCGCGGTCTACGCCCAGGGCGACGACAACCCGGTGCTCGAGCTCGAGGCCACCGACATCTCCTACGGCAAGATCCCGGCTGACAAGGTCGACGCCACGCCGCCCGCCGGCGCGAAGGTCACCGAGATCGACCCGAGCTTCAAGCTGGACGCGCAGGGCAAGCCGGTCGCCGTCGAGGGCGTCGACGCCGTCCAGAAGGAGCTCGACTTCCCGCTCGCCGCGCCCGCCGAGCTGGCCGGCCTCCCGCGCAAGGCCGTGCGCCTGATCAAGACCGACGATCAGGTCGGCGCCGTCAGCACGTACGGCCAGGGCCTCGGCCAGATCCTCGTGTTCCAGACCCGCGCCGGCGCCAAGTCGTCGAACACCGCGCCGGGCGGCCTGACGCTTCCCCAGGTGAACATCGACGGCGCGACGGGCTCCGAGCTCGCCACCGCGCTCGGCACGCTGCTCACGTTCCAGCGCGAAGGCGTCCAGTACGTCGTCGTCGGCTCCGTCCCGCCGATCGCCGCCGAGAACGCCGCACGGGGCCTGAGGTGACCGCAGCGATCGAGGCTCGCGGCCTCGTCAAGCGCTACGGCGAGATCACGGCGGTCGACCACGTCGACCTGACCGTCCGCAGCGGCGACGTCTACGGCTATCTCGGCCCGAACGGGGCCGGGAAGACGACGTCGCTGCGGATGCTCCTCGGCCTGATCCGCCCGGACGAGGGCAGCGCGAGGCTGTTCGGCCACGATCCGCTCGTCGAGGGTGCCCGCGCCCTCGACGGGGTGGCCGGGTTCGTCGAGGCGCCGCGCTTTTACCCGTACATGAGCGCGCGCAAGAACCTCGAGTTCGTCGCCGCGCTCGACGGCGGCGACGCGGCCGAGCGCATCGACGAGGCGCTCGACACCGTGGACCTGACCAAGCGCCAGCACGACAAGGTGCGCGGCTACTCGCACGGCATGAAGCAGCGCCTCGGCATCGCCGGCGCGCTGCTGCGCGACCCGAAGCTGCTGCTGCTCGACGAGCCCACCACGGGCCTCGATCCCGCCGGCATGCGCGACATGCGCGCGCTCGTCCACCGGCTGGCGGAGGACGGCCTCACCGTCCTGCTCTCCAGCCACCTGATGAGCGAGGTCGAGGATCTGTGTGACCGGGTCGCGATCGTCACGCGCGGGCGCGTCGTCTACGAGGGCGCGCTGGACGAGCTGATCGCGACCACCGCCGGGCGCTACGACCTCAGGACGACCAACGACGCGGAGGCGGCGATGATCGCCCGCCGCGCGCACGGCATCGCCGGCGTGACGGTCTCCAACGCCGGCATCGCGTTCGAGGGCGACGAGGTCGCCGTCGCGCACCTCACGCTCGAGCTCGCGCAGGCCGGCATCGGCCTGCGGGCGCTCGTCCCCCGCACCGCGACCCTCGAGGAGCTGTTCTTCCGCATGACCGAAGGCACGCCGGAGCAGAACGGCTCGCAGCCGCTGGTGCCCGCGTGAGCGCAGTCGCCGTCTCCACGCGCACGGTCTACGCCTGGGAGGTCCGCAAGCTCGCCGCGCAGAAGCGCACCTACATCGGGCTCGGCTGCGCGCTGCTGGTCCCGTTGATCTTCATCGCCAGCCTGCTCGCCGACGACGGGGGGCCGGAAGGGATCCCGTTCGGCGACTACGTGCGCGAGTCCGGCCTGGCGATCCCGCTCGTGGGGCTGTTCTTCGGCGCGTTCTGGTTCTTCCCGCTCGTCACCGCGCTCGTCGCGGGCGACATCGTCGCGACCGAGGACGGCAACGGGACACTGAAGACGATCCTCACGCGCTCCGTCGACCGCTGGCAGATCTTCCTGGCCAAGGTGCTCGCGGCCTTGACCTACGCGTTCGGCGCGCTCGCCCTGTTCGTCCTGGTCGGGCTCGGGCTGGGCGGCGTCTTCTGGGGCTTCGATCCGCTCGTCTCGCTGTCGGGCACCGAGATCTCCATGGAGCGCTCGCTGCTGCTGCTCGGCGGCGCGACGCTCGCCTACGCGCTGCCGACGTTCGCGGTCGCGTCGATCGCCGTGCTGCTTTCCACCGTCACCCGCAACAGCGCGGCGGCCGTGGTCAGCACGCTCATGCTGTCGCTGATCATGCAGCTGCTCGGGATCGTGTCCGCGCTGGAGGCGATCCAGCCGTACCTGCTCCCGCGCCAGTTCAACGCCTGGCAGGGACTGTTGCGCGACCCGATCGACTGGGCGCCGATCCTCCGCGCCGCCTGGGTGTCCGCGCTTTACGCCGTGCCCGCCCTTCTATGGGCGTTCATTCACTTTTTACGGCGCGACGTGGCCGGCGGGTAAATAGGATTCCCACTATGAGTTTCATCGAGGTCTCATCTGGCGTACGGGAGCGCGACACCTCCCTGATCATGGGCCAGGTTCTCAGCCTGGTCGCCGCGGCGATCGGCTTGGCCGCGCTGTGCACGTATCTCGGCCGCGACCTCGCCCCCGAGACGGCCCGGATCTTCTCCATCGCCGGCATGGTGATGCTCGTGGCGACCTGGTTCGTCGCGCGCCTGCGGTTCGGCGCGCTCGGCATCTTCTGGCTCATGCTGATCGCGTCCGCGATCGGCTACGGCCTCGGCCCGGTGCTCGACTTCTACGTGAGCACGAACCCCAGCAGCGTGACGAGCGCGGCCGGCCTCACCGCGCTCACCGTGCTCGGCATGGGCGCGATCGGGTTCGTGATGAGCAAGGACACCGTCCGCTGGATGCGGCCGCTGTCGTTCGTCGTCCTCGGCGCCGTCGTGGTGTCGCTCGGCGCGCTGATCTTCGGCGGCCTGGGCACGCTCTCGCCGTTCCTCTCGATCATCATCCTGGCCGCGTCCGCGCTGCTGATCCTGGTCGACTTCAACTACGTGCGCAAGCACGCCACCGAGGACGACGTCGTCTGGCTGGCGACCGGCATCTTCGTGTCGATCATCAACATCTTCCTGTCGCTGCTGAACCTGTTCAACCGCTGATGCTGACCCGCCGGGTGACGGTCGTCGGCGAGCTGTCCTCGGTCGACGCCGTCACCTGAACGGTGGCGGTCAGCGCGCGCTTGCCCTTCAGCGCCCTCGCCAGCGAGCGCACGCCCGCGACGCTCAGCCGGGGCCGGATCGTCACCGTGTTGCCCGCGGGCAGCGTCTGCGGTGTGAAGGCGAGCTTCACCGCCGGTGACTTCTTGCCGCGGGGCGTCAGCGTCACGACCGCGGTCAGCCGGCAGCGCACGTCGCAGCGCACGCGCAACGGGAACTGGCGGATGCCGAGGATGCCGCTCGTGCGCGTCGGCTCCAGGAACACCTCGGGCGGGACCGGGTCCGGCTGCGTGGCCAGGATCGGGTTCGGCGGCGGCGTGATCGCGGGCAGCGAGCCGCAGCCGCCGGTCGCGGGCAGCTGGAACTGCTGGACGCGGTTGTTGTCGGCCTCGGACACCGTGACCAGCCCGTTGCAGGAGACCGAGATGCCGGTCGGCTCCCACAGCTGCCCCGGCCCCGTGCCGCGCGAGCCCCAGGCGCCGAGCGGCTGTCCGTCGGGCGAGTAGAAGGCGACGCGGTGGTTGCCGCGGTCGGCGACGAACACGTTCCCCGCCGCGTCGAGCGCGACCTCGGCCGGTGAGCGCAGCTCGCCCACGCCGATCTCCCCCACGTCGCCGCCCGAGGCGGTCATGATCGTGATCCGGTTCGTGCCGGCGTCGGTCGCGTAGATGCGGCTGCCGTCGGGCGAGACGGCCACGCCGCGGACGTTGCGGAAGCGCCCGACCGAGCCGATGTGCTGCCCGGCGGTCGAGAAGCGCACGATCCGGCCGTTGCCGGTGTCGGCGACGTACACCGTGCCGCCGCCCGAGACCGCGATCGCGCTCGGGGACAGCAGCTGGCCGGCGCGTCGGCCGCGGCTGCCGATCTCCCGCACGATCTTGCCCCCGCGATCGAAGACGAGCACGCGCGAGCGCCGCTGGTCGAGCACGTACAGCAGGCCGCGGCCGTCGAAGGCGACGGACACGGGGTCAGGGAGGAGCGTCGGGCCGGGCGCGGGCGCGCCGAACGCGGCGACGACCTTCCCGCTCGGGTCCAGCAGCTGCACGCGGCCGTTGACCGAGTCGGCGACGGCGCGCATGCCGCTCACGTCGGAGGCGACGCCGAGCGGCCGGATGAACTGGCCGGTCACGCGCCCGGAGTCGCCGAAGAAGTCCTTGGGCTTGCCCTGGAAGTCGAAGACGTCGATCCGGTTGCCGCCCGGGTCGGCGACGAACTGGTCGCCGTTCGGGGCAACGGCGAGCCCGCGCGGATACTGCAGCTGGCCGAGCCGCGAGCCGTACGAGCCCCAGCGCCCGCGGTAGACGTACCCCGGCGCGGGCCCGTAACGGACGACGCGGTGGTTGATGTTGTCGGCCACGAACACGCGGCCGAGCGCGTCGATGCCGACGTCGTAGGGGAAGCTGAGCTGGCCCGGCCGCGGGCCGGGGCCGGAGCCGAACGTCGTCAGCTGGGCGCCGTTGTAGTCGTAGACGACCATCCGGTGGCCGTTGTCGTCGGCGACGATCAACCGCCCGCCGCGTGCCGCCAGGCCCTGCGGGCGCTTGACGGCGCCCTTGGGGACGATCACGGTCGCTCCGGTGCCGTCGAGCGCGAAGCGCTGGATGCGGTCGTTGCGCGTGTCGGCGACGAACAGGTACCCGTCCGCGATCGCGAGGCCGCCGCCGGCGCCCGAGTCGTTCCCGCCGCCCTGCCCGAAGCGGAACTCGCCCACGCCGTCGCCCGTCCTGCCCCACTCGGCCAGGAACGTGCCGTCGGCGGCGAAGCGGTCGATGCGGTCGCGGCCGTCGGCGACGTAGATTGAGTTGTCCGGGCCGATCGCGACGCCGCCGACCGACGTCAGCCGCTCGGGATCGCCGATCTCGCGCACGAAGCGGCCGTCGGGGCCGAAGACCTGGATGGCATGCGAGTACTGGTCGGCGACGTAGACGGAGCCGTCGGGCCCGACCGCGGTGGCCTGCGGGAAGCGCAGCACGCCGCCGGTGCGGTTGCCGACGACCGAGGACGCGGAATAGGGACAGGGATCAGCGCCGAGGCAGGGCTCGGCGGCGGTGGCGGGAGTGGCGGGCAGCGCGAACAGCGCGGCCAGGAGCACGATGACGAGACGCGGCATCAAGGGCACCCAACCCCAACCGGACCGGGAAGTCGCGCTACTGCTTGAGACGACGGAGCGAGGACGCGATCTCGATCATGCGCGCGTTGGAGATCTTGCGCCCGATCGTGTTCGAGATCCAGTACGCGGCGCGGGGCGTGCGCCAGCCGACCATGCGGATCTTCTTGCCGTCGTAGAACAGCATCAGCTCGCGTCCGCTGGCGGTCTTGCGGATGCGGTCCGGGTTCTCGAGGATCGGCGGGTTGCGCCACGTCAGGCCCTGGACGCCCCAGTACTCGCCCGACTCGCCGATCGCCCCGACCATCCGGTACGCGCGGTGCAGCCGGCCGTCCTCGTCGCGTAGCGAGTAGATGCGCGGCGTGTCGTTGGTGTAGCGGGTGCGGCTGGTGATCTTGCCCGGGAAGTAGAACGGGAGCCGCTTCAGGCGCGGCTCGGCCAGCACGGCCATGTCCTCGCCGAGGCGGCGCGCGTCGACCATGCCGCTGACCGTGGACGCGTTGCCCTTCTTGCGCTTGGGCGTGCGGACCGGCTGCGTGCTGCGCTCCGGGTTCTGCGCGCCGTCGCCGGTCATGAACGCGTCGTAGGCCTTCTGGATGTTCTCGTTGCTGATGTACAGGCGCGTGTCGGCCACCGGGTCCTCGGACTCGGTGATGCCGGTCAACGAGATCTGGTTGACGACGGTGTCGTTCATCGCGAGGTGCACCGCGGTCTTGAGCAGACCCGCGAGGTTCCGGCGGCCGAGGAACTTCTTGTCGAAGCGGAAGTACTCCTGCAGGATCCCGAGCAGCTCGCTCGCCTCGCCGACGCTCTTGAGCTCGCGGACGCTGCGCTGGGTCGTCGCCTGGCGCAGGAAGTCCTGCTGGCGCGCGCCGCGGAACAGGTCGGAGTCGGTGTGCCGGAAGCGGACGTAGTCCAGCGCGTCCGAGCCGACGAGCCGCTGGTAGCCGGGGTCGATGTCGATCGACGCGAAGCCCGTGCCCTCGGGGTTGTAGTACTCGCGGTCGACGTCGACGTAGATGCCGCCGACGTGGTTGACCGCGCGCTGGAAGCCGTCGAAGTTGACGTCGATGACGCCGTTGACGTTGAACGTTCGGCCGACGGCGCTCTCGAAGAAGTGCTTGACGGTGTCCAGCGTCAAGCGGGCGCCGCCCTCGTCGTAGGCCTGGTTGATCTTCGTGTTGTCGGCGAAGCCCGGGATCGTCACCGCGAGGTCGCGCGGGAGGCTGAGCACGGCGACGCGGTGGCGCTTCGGGTCCAGGCGGACGAGCACGATCGTGTCCGAGTGCGGCTTCTCGCGCTGGCCGAGCTGGGCGTCCCGGGAGGTCTTCGCGCGCCGGTCCGAGCCCAGCACGAGGATCGTGCGCGGGCCACCGGGCTCGACCGGCACGATGACCTCCTCGGGGAGGTCCGGGATCGGCGCCTGGCGCTTCGCCGGGTCGTCGGGGATCGGCGGCGCGATCATCAGATAGCCCGCGATGGCCACGCCCGCGCCGGTCGAGATGAAGATCAGCAGCACGCCCACGAGGGCCTTCGCCAGGACCCGTGCCCCCACGCGCGGAGGGCGCTCCTGGTTGGTGTACCTCCGGCGCATTGGTCGGAAAGCGTAATGGCCGGACCGGAACTTCTACCGTGGATGTGCGTTTGCTGCCGGTGATGCGACGGTGTTCCGTGATCGCGCTGGCGGCCTGCAGCGCCGGGCTGCTGGCCCCCGCAAGCGCCGACGCAGCGCGCAAACGCGCGCCTGAGCTGACCCGCATCCGCTGCGTGCCGGCCGCGTCGGCGACCTGCAAGTCCGGTGTCAAGGTGACCGTCGGCCGCCAGCTGCAGCTCAGTGGCCGGCGCGTCTACAAGGGCATGCGCGTGTCGTTCCGGTGGACGCGCGGCGCGCTCGCGACCAAGCTCGACCGCAGCCGCGTCGGGTACGTCGCCCGCGTGCCGCCGGGCACGCGTGCGGGCACGGTGCAGGTGACGGTCTCCGACCGCGCCGGCCGGCGCTCGAACGCGATCCGCATCACGGTCACCGCACCGCCGCGGGTCGGCGGCCCGGCGCCGCAGCAACCCGGTGCGCTGCCCGACGTGTTCCGCGGCAACGGCATGTGGATCTGGCAGCTGCCGAGCTCCGAGGGCGGCGACGCGGCCGCGATCGGCGCCCGGGCGCGCGCGTCCGGCATCTCGACCGTGTTCGTCAAGAGCTCGGACGGCGCGAGCAGCCGCTGGGGCCAGTTCTCCGCCGAGTCGGTCGCGGCGCTCAAGGCCCAGGGGCTGCGCGTCTGCGCGTGGCAGTACGTGTACGGCAACGATCCGGCGGGCGAGGCCGCGCTGGGCGCGGACGCGGTCGCGGACGGCGCCGACTGCCTCGTGATCGACGCCGAGAGCGAGTACAAGGGCAAGTACGACGCCGCGCGCGAGTACATGGGCGCGCTGCGGGCGGCCGTCGGCCCGGCGTACCCGATCGGGTTCACGAGCTTCCCGTACGTCGACTACCACGACAGCCTGCCCTACTCCGTCTTCCTCGGCCCGGGCGGCGCGAACGCGAACCTGCCGCAGGTCTACTGGAAGGACATCGGCAACACCGTCGAGGCCGTGTCGGGCCGTACCCTCGCCCAGAACCGCGTGTACGGCGTCCCGATCGCGCCGATCGGCCAGACCTACGACAACGCCCCGCCGGCCGAGATCGCGCAGTTCCGCTCCCTGTGGGCGGCCTACGGAAGCGCCGGCGTGTCCTGGTGGTCCTGGCAGGCGACGAGCGAGCCCGGCTGGGCGGCGCTCGCCGCCGCGGTCGCGTCCCCGCCGCTGCCACCGCCGGACCCGGGCTGGCCCGCGCTCGCGCGCGGCAACAGCGGCGACCAGGTGCTGTGGCTGCAGCAGCGCCTCGCGTCGGCGGTGCCGTCCGTGGCGCGCACGGGCACGTTCGACGCCGCGACCGACGCGGGCCTGCGCGAGTTCCAGGCTGCCCGCGGCCTGCCGGTGACCGGCACCACGGACGCCCTTACCTGGCAGGCCGTGCTCGGACCCCGTCACGCCGTAGGTCTTTATGTCAAGCGCCGATTGAACTGAAAGGACCAGTCGCGCGCCCTGACAGCACGGCGAGCGCTCGGCCCGGGAACATCCGCGCGAACACCGGGAACAGCAGATCGCGCGGAAGTGCCATCGCGTTGCAGTCGCTCTGGAAGACGGTGTTGAGCGAGCGCGCCCCGAAGGCGTAGAAGCGCGCCTGCGCCCGCCGCGACGCCTCGAACGCGGCCAACGAGTCCGCGTCGGCCAGCGCCGCCGCGTCCATCAGCGCGAGGTTCGCGCCCTGCCCGAGCTGCGGTGAGAGCGCGTGCGCGGCGTCGCCCAGCACCACCAGCCGGCCCGCATGCCAGCGCGGCAGCGAGATCTGCCGGTAGGAGGCCTCCAGCAGCGTGTCCATCGAGCCCAGGTCGAGCGTCTCGGCCACGGGCGCGAGCGCGACGAGCTCACGCCGGAACGCGTCCATCCCGGCGGCGCGCACCTGCGCCACCCGGTCCAGCCGGACCGACCAGAACAGCGACACCGCGCCGCTGCCGGTCGGCAGGAAGCCCGCCATCCGCGAGGCCCCGTCGAAGTACTGGTCCAGCTCGGTCCCGAACACGCCGCCCGGATCGTCGAAGACGCCCCACAGCGCTCCCCAGCGGTGCTCGTAGACCCGCGCGCGCACGTCCAGGAAGCGCCGCATCGTCGAGCGCGCGCCGTCCGCGCCCACGACGAGGTCGTACGGCCCGTGCGTGCGCCCGCGCGCGTCGGTGAGCACACCCTCCGGCCGGTAGTCGACGATCTCCGCGCCCGCGATCACCCGCACGCCCGCGTCGACGGCGGCGTCGCACAGCGCGGAGAACAGCGCCCCGCGGTGCACGCCGAGGCCGTGTTCACCGCGGTACGCCATGTCCATGAACCGCCGGCCGCGCACCGTGGTCCCGACGATCCGGTCGATGCGCGCGGCGCCCGCCTCGACCCGCTCAAGCACCCCCAGCCGCGCCAGCACGCCCATGCCCGTCGGCTGCAGCAGCAGGCCGGCGCCCACCGGACCGGGCTCGGGCGCCCGCTCGAGCACCTCCACGTGAGCGCCCGCGCGCGCGAGCAGGATCGCCGTAGCAAGTCCGGCCGTGCCTGCCCCTACCACACCCGTCCGCTTGAAAGTTGTCGATCGGGGCGGCAAAGCTCACGTCGCCTTTATGAGAGAAGTTCTCATGCCGACCTCTCGCATATGAAACCGATCCGCAATCTGCCAATCGCCGCGCGCCTGGGTGGCGCGTTCGGCGTTCTTTGCCTGGCGTTGGCGATTGTCGCCTTCACGGGCATGCATGCCCTCTCGGGCCTCCGTGAGGACACGGACAACCTCGGCGAGCGCCAGCTCGTCTCCGCGCAACTGCTCGGCCTCATGCAGGAACGCGCCAAGGACAACATCGCACTCATCGGCCAGCATCTTTACGTCGACGACGGCAGCCTGGCCAAGCAGGACGCGCACCTGAAAGAAATCGAGGGCAACTGGGCCCGCAGCAAGGCTGACGGCGCCAGGCTCGACCAGCTCTTCAAGGGCACGTCCGCCGAGCAGGAGTTCAGCGCCTGGGCCGACATCCGCGCCAAGGTCCTCGACATCCAGAAGCAGACGCTCGAGGCCTCGCGCGCCGAGACGGTGCGCAACGCGGAGGACCGCAGCGCGTCGCGCACCCTGTTCGAGGGGCAGTTGCTCGTGCTCGACACCGAGATGGAGAAGATCGGCGCGAAGCTCGAAGCCGCCACCACCGAGTTCGCCGCCGCCGGTATCAAGGACGCGCACCACGAGCACGCGAGCGGCTCGCGCCTGATGCTGATCGTCGCCATCCTCGCCATCCTCGCCGCCATCGGGCTCGCCGTCTGGGTCACGCGCTCCGTCGTGCGCCCGGTCCGTGACCTCAACGACCGCATGACGAGCCTCGACAACCACTGCCTCAACGACCTCGCGACCGCGATGGACCGCATGGCCGAGGGCGACCTGACCTTCGGCGTCACCCCCGTGACGACCCCGATCGAGGTCAAGTCGACCGACGAGCTCGGCCGCCTCTCCAGCACCTTCAACACGATGCTGGGCAAGGCGCAGCACTCCGTCCGCGGCTACGAGGCCATGCGCGCGCAGCTCAGCGGCGTCATCAGCGAGGTCGCCGCGGGCGCCGGCACGGTCGCATCCGCCTCCCAGGAGATGGCTGCCACGTCCGACGAGGCCGGTCGCGCCGTGGGCGAGATCGCGTCCGCCGTCACCGACGTCGCGCAGGGCGCCGAGCGCCAGGTGCGCATGGTCGAGTCCACCCGTGAGGCCGTCCAGGAGGCCGCGCGCGCCGCCACCGTCAGCGCCGAGAGCGCGACGGTCACGGCCGAGGCGGCCAAGGAGGCCCGCAGCGTCGCCGAGCAGGGCGTCACCGCGGCCGCGCAGGCCACGGACGCGATCCGTCAGGTCGCGGAGTCGTCGGCCAACGTCGGCACCGCGATGGAGGACCTGGCCAGCAAGTCCGCCCAGATCGGCGGAATCGTGACCACGATCACCGGCCTGGCCGAGCAGACCAACCTGCTGGCGCTCAACGCCGCGATCGAGGCCGCCCGCGCCGGCGAGCAGGGCAAGGGCTTCGCCGTCGTGGCCGAGGAGGTCCGCAAGCTGGCCGAGGAGTCCCAGGCCGCCGCGGGCCAGATCTCGAGCCTGATCGGCGAGATCCAGGCCGAGACGCAGAACGTCGTGGGCGTCGTCGCCGAGGGCGGCCGCCGCACGGCCGACGGCGTCGCCACGGTCGAGCAGACCCGCGAGGCGTTCGAGGCGATCGGCACGGCCGTCGAGGACGTCACGAGCCGCGTCGGCGAGATCGCCACGGCCGTCCACCAGATCTCCGCCGAGGCGCAGCGCGCCGCGACGGACATCGCCGAGGTGGCCGCGGTCGCCGAGCAGTCGTCGGCTTCGGCCGAGCAGGTGTCGGCGTCCACGCAGCAGACGAGCGCCTCCACGCAGGAGATCGCCGCTTCGGCCCAGACGCTCGCGTCCACGGCCGAGACGCTCAACGGCCTGGTTGGCCGCTTCAAGCTGACCGTGTAGAGTCAGACGCAATGGAGCCGTTCGCCACAGATCTCGTGTCGAACGGCTTCGCCTGCTCCATCGCCATCATCATTCGCTAGGCCCGCGGAACTCCACCGCGGGCCTCTGTCGTTCCTGGGGGAACGTCGGCGGGTGGTGCGCGCGCGGGCAGCTTCTCTTCGGGGACGAGAAAGGTCTCCCATGCTGCTCCTTCCCCCCGGCGTCGCCCCCTCCTCCGTCACGCGGCTGTCCGTGCAGGTCCTCGACCGCCCCGGAGTTCTGCTGCGCGTGCTCGGAATCTGCCAGCGCCGCGGCGCGCGCGTCCTGGCCATGACGTACGCGCACGACCGGATCGAGCTCGCCGTGAGCGCCGACGAACGCCATCTGCAGCTGCTCCGGGGGCGTCTGGAGGGGGCGATCGACGTGCTCGGTGTGAGCAGCCGTTGAGAAGAATCCGCGCCCGCTGATTGGCGTCCGGCGTGCTGAAGGGCTACGAATCTGGAGATGTTGGTCGCGGAAGGCACCAGAGCGCGCCACGTGCGCGTGCTGGTGGTCGACTCGAATGAGGTGCTGGGCAACGGTCTGCGCTGGCTGCTGACGCGCGTGCCCTGGGTGGAACGGTGTGCGCTGCGCGACGAGCCCGTGGCCGGCTACGACCTCGCGCTCGTGGACGTCGGGCTGGGCCTGCCGCTGTGCGAGCGGATCGCGGCGACCGGCGCGCGGACCGCGCTGCTGGCGTCGCGGTGGGACGACGTGCCGCTGCGCACCGCTCGCGCGGCGGGCGCGCACGGCGTGATCGCGCGCGAGGCTCCGGCGCGGGACATCCTGAACGCCGTGCGGGAGCTCGCCCGCGGCGGCACCCCGGAGCCGGCGCCCGCCCCGCACGACGCGGTGCGCTTCACGCCGCGCGAGCGCGAGATCCTGCGCCAGGTCGGCGCAGGGCTCACGAACGCGGAGATCGGCGCGCACATGTTCCTCGCGCCGGGCACGGTCAAGCACCACATGCTCGGCATCTACGACAAGCTCGGCGCGCGCAACCGCGCCGGAGCGGTCCACGCCGCACGCCGCCTCGGGATCGTCGCGGAAGCGCACGAGCCGTTCGCCGAGCCCGCCGAGCCGCTGCGGGTGCTCGTCGCCGACCCGGTGGACGTGCGCCGCGCCGGCATCCTGCTGTGGCTGCACGGCCGCCCGTGGGTGGCGGCCTGCGCGGGCGCGCGCACGCTCGAGGACACGCGTGCCATGGCCGCGCGCCTGACACCAGAGCTGATCCTGGCCGGCGCGCCCGAGCTCGCCCTCCCCGGCGTCCCGACGCTCGCGCTGCGCGACGACGGCACCATCGCCCAGCCCGTCGGCACCGAGCCGAGCGCCGGCGTCTCCCCGCGCGAGCGGGACGTGCTGTTCGCGTTCGCCGCGGGCGCGACCAACCCGGTGATCGCGCGAGACCTCGGGCTGTCGCCGAACACGGTCAAGCAGCACGCCTCCTCGATCTTCCGCAAGCTCGGCGTGCGCAACCGCGCGGAGGCGGTTGCACGGGCGGACGAGCTCGGCCTGCTCGCGGCCTAACCCGCGTACGCGACTTCGACCAGCGCGATGAAGCCGATCGCGAGGGCCGCGCCGCCGCACCCGAGAGCGACGAGCAGCACGTCGCGGTTCGCCTCCGACCAGGCGCGGCCGGCGAGCATGGCGGCGCCGGCGCCGGCGATCACGCCCGGGAACGTCAGCCCGACCAAGGCCAGGACGAGCGCGGCGACGCCGACGAGAAGCGCGGTCACGGGATCCGGTTACCCGGTCGCCTGGCGGGCGATGCGCTCGCGCTCGTCGGGGTTCAGCCACGGGCCGTCGCCCGCCGCGGCGTTGCTCCGGACCCGCTCGGGCTTGGACGAGGCGGGGATCGCGACGGTCACGCGCGGGTCGCTGAGCACCCACTTGAGGAGCTCCTCGGCGGGGACGCGCGCGGTCAGGCGGCCCGCGCCGAGCGGGCGCATGACCACCACGCCGAGACCGAGCTCCTCCGCGAGCGGCAGGATCCGCTGCTCGACCTCGCGCTCGAGCGGGTTGTACGGAATCTGGATCGCGCCGATCCGGCCCGTCTTCATCACGGTCTCGAGCTCGTCGAACGCGGACGGTGAGTAGTGCGTCGCGCCGATCACGCCCACCAGGCCGCGGTGCTGGAGGCGCTCGAGCAGGTCCAAGCGGGCGCGCCAGGCGACCAGGTTGTGGATCTGGAAGAGATCGACGCGCCCGTAGAGGTCGAGCGAGCGGCGGGCCTGGCGCTCGGCCTTGCCTTCGTCGGGCGTCCACAGCTTGTCGGCGACGAACGCCTCGTCGCGGCGCCCTTCGAGCCCGTGCGCGAGCACGCGCTGGGCTTCGCCGTACATCGGCGAGGTGTCGAGGAAGGTGGCGCCGCTGTCGAGCGCCGTGTGCACGACCTCGTCCCGTGTGCCGGAGACGTCGAGCGTCTGCCACGTGCCCATGCCGACGACGGGCACGCGCGGCCCGCCGCGGCCGAGCTCACGTGTCTCCATCGTCGTCTGGTTCGTCCGTTCCGGCTTCTTCGGGCTCCGGCTCGGGCGCAGTGTCCTCGCGCTCGTCGTGCTCGCGCATGGCGTCGCGCACCTTGTCCATGTCAGGGCGGGGCCGTTCCGTCATGCCAGGTGCCTACCCCCTGCAGGCCACTCCGAGACGGGCGGCGCCCTCGCGCAGCTCCTCCGGCGTGGCGGTCGCGAACGACACGCGCAGCGTCTCCGGACGCGGCTCCCCCGCGTAGAAGTACTTGCCCGGAACGAAGGCCACGCCGCGGTCCAGCGCGCGCGGGAGGATCACCTCGGCGTCGTGGCCGGCCGGCAGCTCGACCCAGATGAACAGGCCGCCCTCGGGCTCGGTCATGCGCGCGCCGGCGGGCAGGTGCTCGCGCAGCCCGGAGCGCAGCGCGTCGCGGCGCGGGCGGTAGTGCGCGGCGAGCGAGGCGATGTGGTCGCCGAGGTCGTGCGTGGCCAGCCAGCGCTCGGCGGCGAGCTGGTTGACGGTCGACGTGTGCAGGTCCGCCGCCTGCTTGGCCACCGCGAGCGGGCCGTGCAGGGACTCGGGGGCGCGCACGTAGCCGATCCGCAGGCCCGGCGAGAGGACCTTGGACAGCGTCTGGATGACGAGCGTGCGCTCCGGCGCGTAGGACGCCAGCAGCGGCGCGTCCTCTCCCTCCAGGCGCAGCGCGCTGTACGGGTCGTCCTCCACCAGCCACAGCCCGGCCTGGGCGGCTGCGTCGGCGATCGCGGCGCGCCGCGCGGCAGGCATCGTGCGACCGGTCGGGTTCTGGAAGGTCGGGATCAGATAGGCGACCTTCGCGCCGTGGCGGCGGGCGAGCTCAAGCAGGCCCTCGGGGTCCGGGCCGTGGTCGTCGCACGGGATCGGCACCGCCTGCAGGTCCGCCAGCTGGAAGGCCTGCAGCGCCGCGAGGTAGGTCGGGTCCTCGACGAGCACGACGTCGCCGGGGTTCAGCAGCGCGCTCGCGATCAGGCCCAGCGCCTGCTGGGAGCCGGTCGTGATCAGCAGGTCGTCGCCGGCGACATCGAGCCCGCGCGTGGACATGAAGGCCGCGAGGCGGGCCCGTAAGCCGGGGTCGCCCTCGGTGGTGGAGTACTGCAGCGCGCGGATCGCATCTGGGCCGGCAAGAACCTCGTCGAACGCGGCGCGCAGGCCGGGCACGTCGAACGTGTCCGGCGCGGGCAGCCCGCCGGCGAGCGAGATGATCTCCGGCCGCATCGCGATCTGCAGCAGCTCGCGCACGGGCGAGGACTGCGTGGAGGCGAGACGGTCCGACAGGGGGGCGCCGGCAAGCGGCGCGGGAGGCGAGATGGCCATGGGTGAAGCTCCGGGTTGAGTGGACGTGGACCCGCCGCTCTCCCGGCCGGGCCGGGTCTTACGGAGCGACGGAGCGGGCTACTCGCCTCATCTGGGTCAATGGTACGGCTTCAGATGCTCGGATGTCCACGCTTTCTCGTGGAGGTCCGTCAACGTCCCCCTATGCGTCCTCGGGCGGCGGCTCTCCCGGCCCGGGGCTCTGGCTGCCGCGCTCGTCGTGCTCGCGCTGCTCGTCGGCGTTGTAGTAGCCGATGCGGTTGTGCTCGCCGCGCTCGGGCTCTGCGTCCGGCTCGCGGCGATCGTCGTCCTTCAGTGGGTTCGCCATGTCGGAGGCCTACCCGGCAACCCGAACACGTCGAACAGCGCCGGATCGAGGAACGCGACCGCGTCGACGATCGCGCCGCGGTCATCCAGCGTGATCACGTGGATGGCGTTCGGCAGCCACTCGCCGTCGATCAGCTTGTAGGTGCCGAACGCGGGCTGGCCGTTGGCCCGCGTGGGCACGAAGATGCGCGGGATCGACAGCGGGCCGGTGGGCAGGAACGCGCGGATGGCGTCGTGGCCGCGGAACCACTCGGAGTTCGGCGGCATGCTGAACGTGGCGTCTTCGGCCAGCATGTGCACCACGGCGTCGACGTCGCCGCGGTTCCAGGCCTCGACGTAGCGCTCCACGATGTCCGCGACCGCTCGATCGCCGAGCCGCTGGAGCGTCGCCTGCTGGGATTGGTCCGGGAGCCGCTCGTCGACCGCCGCGCGGGCGCGCTGCATCGCGCTGTTCACGGACGCCGGCGTGGTGTCGAGCAGCTCGGCGGTCTCCTTGGCGCTGAAGCCCAGGACCTCGCGCAGGATCAGCACCGCGCGCTGGGTGGCCGGCAGGTGCTGGAGCGCGGCGATGAACGCCAGCTCGACGCTCTCGCGCCGCTCGTAGGAGGCGCCGGGGTCGTCCGGATACGGCTCCAGGTAGGCGATCTCGGTCAGCGGCGCCTCGTCGGGGCCGCGGTCGATCGGCAGCTCGCGCTTGCCCTTGCGGCGCGCGATCGCGTCCAGGCACGTGTTGGTCGCGATCCGGTACAGCCACGTCTTCGGCTGCGCGCGGCCCTCGAAGCGGTCGAACGCCTTCCACGCGCGCAGCAACGCCTCTTGCAGCGCGTCCTCCGCGTCCTGCACGGAGCCGAGCATCCGGTAGCAATGCGCGTGCAGCTCGCGCCGGTGCGGCTCGATGAGCTCCTGGTAGGCGTGCTCGTACGCGGCGGTGCTCATCCGCTCAGGGTAAACAGTCCGAGCGACCCGCTAGAAAAGGGTGGTGGCCCGTCGACGTCGACGCCGTTCCGGGGGACTCGGGTACGTGCCCCGAGCGGGCTCGCCGTTCCTGTCCCCGCCCAAGCACGCCCGCCGCCGGCGCCGGCGCGGGCCGTCGCTGAGCATCGTCTTCACGGCGATCGTGCTGCTCGGCGGGCTGGCCGCGGCCGGGTACGCGGGCGTGCGCGCGTACCTGGACGAGGACGAGCGCCTGCCGGCGGTGGTCGCGTTCACGCAGGCGTGGGAGCGCCAGGACTACGAGGCGATGTACCGGCTCCTGGACGTGAAGAGCCAGCGCGCGAACCCGAAGATCTCGTTCCTCGCCGACTACCGGCGCGCCAACCGGGCGGCAACGGTGGAGAAGGTGCGTGTGGGCCGGGCCGGCCCGCTGCTCAGCGGCGGGAAGGTCGTCGTGCCGGTGACGGTGGAGACCAAGGACTTCGGCCGGCTGCCCGACCGCGAGATCGAGTTCACGGCGTCCGAGAACGAGCAGGGCGAGGGCCGCGTGGCCTGGACGCCCGCGCTGCGGCTCCCCGGCCTGCGCGAGGGCGAGGACGTGCGCCGCCGTTCGGGCGCGCCCCCCAGGCGCGGGAACATCTACGCCGCGGGCGGCAAGCTGCTCGACTCCGACGAGCTGGGTGCGTCGATCGCGGGCGTCGCTGGCGACAAGCCGACCGGCCTGAACCGCATCTACGAAGAGCGCCTGGCGGGCAAGCGCAGCTCGACGCTGCGCTTCGGGGACCGCGTGATCGCCCGCGTGAAGGGCACGCCCGGCAAGTCGGTGACCACCACGATCCGGCTGGGGCTGCAGCGGCAGGCCAACGACGCGCTCGGCGGCCAGCTGGGCGGCATCGCGATCATCAAGCCGAGCGACGGGTCGGTGCTCGCGCTGGCGGGGCTCGCGGTGAGCGCTCCCCAGCCGCCCGGGTCCGTGTTTAAGGTCGTCACCGCCGCGGCGGCGCTGCACTACAAGAAGGCCACCATGGGCTCGTCGTATCCCGCGCGCTCCTTCGCGACGCTGTCGGGCGCGAAGCTGCGCAACGCCGGCGACTCCGCGTGCGGCGGGTCGTTGACGACCTCGTTCGCGAAGTCCTGCAACAGCGTGTTCGGGCCGCTGGGCGCCAAGGTGGGCGCGAAGCGGATGGTCGCCATCTCGAAGAAGTTCGGCTTCTTCGAGCAGCCGGACATCCCCGCGGCGAAGATCTCGACGATCCCCGAGGCCGCAGAGATGAAGGACGCGATCGCCGTCGGCTCGGCCGCGATCGGCCAGAACACCGATCAGGCGACGCCGCTGCAGATGGCGTCGGTGGCCGCGACGATCGCCAACAAGGGCGTGCGGATCAAGCCGTGGCTGGCGGGCACCAAGCGCAAGCGGACGAGGGTCGTCAGCGCGAAGGTCGCCGCCAACGTCCGCACGATGATGATCGCCAACGTGGCCTCGGGCACCGGCACGGCGGCGCAGGTCCCGGGCGTGACCGTGGCGGGCAAGACCGGCACGGCCGAGCTCGTCTCCACCGGCGACATCGCCCAGAACGCGAAGAACACGACCGCCTGGTTCGTGGCCTTCGCCCCCGCGCAGAACCCGAAGGTCGCGATCGCCGTGATGCTCCCGAACCAGGGCCAGGGCGGCACGAATGCCGCCCCGGTCGCCAAGCGGGTCCTGCAGGCCGCCCTCTAGAAGCGCGCCGCCCGGCGTAACTCACGAACCGCTCGAGGGGTGCAGCAAGGAGCTTCCGCTGAGCGGAAGGAGATTGCGGCACCCCCCTCCCTAGATCAGCTCCAGCGCGAAGATGGCCTCCGGCAGCACCGCCGAGACGACGAACTGCCCCGCGTCCACGATCTCCGAGATCTTGAGGTCCACGACGAGCGAGCACAGGACGTAGGCGTCCTCGCGCGAGAGCCCGTGCTCGGACACCAGGTGGTCGATCATCGCTCGCGTCGCGTTCTGCGCGTTCTCGAACAGGTCCGGACCGACGCCCGTGGTGGCGAAGAACGAGCCGTCGTCGACGGCGGGAGTGAGCGGGCCGGGCGCCGTGCGGTACTGCGGCGCGGGGATCGAGCGCTTCTCGACGCTGAACCGCATCGTCGCGTACATCGGGGCCTCGAGGCCGGTGACGCAGATCTCGCCGTCGCCCTGGCAGCCGTGCGCGTCGCCGGTCGAGAACAGCGCGCCACGCTCCTGCACCGGCAGGTACAGCGTCGTGCCCTTCACGAGGTGGCGGGTGTCGAGGTTGCCGCCGAACACGCCCGGGGGCATGATCGGCGTCCCGCTCGCGCCCGCCGGGCAGACGCCCATCGTCCCCATGAACGGGTCCAGCGGGACGGTGATGTCCTCGCGGAAGTGGGTGACGTCGCCCTCGGTGAGGTCGAAGATGCGCAGGTAGGGCTCGGTGAAGTCGTCGGCCAGCAGGCCGAGCCCGGGCAGGATCGCGGCCCAGCCCCAGCCCTTGGTGTGGATGTCCAGGACCTCGATCGCGAGCGTGTCGCCCGGCTCGGCGCCCTCGACGTACACCGGCCCGCTCAACGGGTACACGCGGTCCCAGTCGAGCGTCGCGATCACGCTCGTGTCGGACCCCGGCCCGATCTGGTTGTCGGACACGTCACGGGTCTCGTAGACGACGGTGTCGCCGTCGGCGATCGTCAGGACCGGCTCGTTGCCCGCGTCCCACGTGAAGTGGACCCGGTCCGTCGGGAAGTAGTGCGTGGCCATTCGCGCACCCTACTCACGGTCGAACCGGGTTTGGACCGTGGGCCATGTCCGCACGGTCAACGTTCCCGCACAATTCTTCTCATGCGGGAACCTCTCATCACGGCCACGCTCCTCTCCATCTACGTGGGCACGCGCGGCACCGCGAAGGCGCTCGGGGCGCTCCAGCGCGTGTTCTAGACCAACCCCACGCGGTGGGCGACCGCTGCGGCCTCCGTGCGGGAACGCACGTCGAGCTTGGAGAGGATGCGCGAGACGTGGACGCTCGCGGTCTTCTCGGCCATGTACAACGCGGCGCCGATCTCCCGGTTGGTGCGCCCGGCGGCGAGCAGGGCCAGGACCTGCTTCTCGCGCGGCGTGAGGCCGAACGGGTCTTCGCCGTCTTCCGTGGCAGTCGGCGCGGAAGGCGGCGAAGGCTCGTCCGCGTCCAGCCGCAGCCGGGCCCGCAGCGCGAAGCCCTCGATCTCCGAGGCGAGCCACGTGGCGCCGACCGCCGAGGCCGCGGCCAGGGCCTCGGCGGCGGCGACCGCCGCGCCCTCGCGGTTGCCGCCGGCCAGCAGTGCCTCGGCGCGCCGCCGCTGCGCCTGCGCCGCACGGTACGGGCGGCCCAGCGCCTGCCAGGCGGAGACCGCCGCGGCCCACAGCTCCGGGTCGTCCTCGTCACGGGCGCGCGCGAGCTCGGCGTGGGCCAGCGTGAGGAACGCGCGCTCGACCGGCCGCTCGCCCTCCGCGCAGGCCTCGACGCGCGCCAGCAGGCCCTCGGCCATCATGATCGCGAGCTCCGGGTCCTCGCCGAGATCGCGCGCCCGGACGGCCGCGTCGGCGTGCACGCGCACGCCCGAGGCGGCCACGCGGGCCATGCGCGCGACGTCCTGCGAGCAGAAGTCCAGCCGGTCGAGCGCGTTGTCGATCGCGGCCACGGCGGCTTCCAGGTCGCCGGCGCGGCGCTCGAGCTCGGCCCGGAGCGCGCCGAGCGGCCCGATCCACTGCGGCTCGCGCGTGTCCGCGGCCACGTCCTCGGCGGCGTCGAGCAGCGTCCGCGCCGTGTCGTGATCACCGCGACCGAGCGCGAGCTCGATCCGGCGCAGCGCGTCGTTGATGAACGTCGTGCCCTGGGCGGGCCGGCCGGGTGAGGGCAGCGCGGCCTCGGCCACGTCCCATTCCCCCGCTTCGAACGCGAGCTCGGCGCACAGCAGCATCAGCCAGCGGCGCGGCGTGCCGCGGGCGGCGGCCAGCTCGAGGCCTTCGGCGGCGATCTTGCGCGCATCCGCCAGGCGCCCCGCGCCCGCGAGCGCGTCGGCCATGTTCACGTGCGTGCTCAGGAAGTAGAAGATGTCGTTCTGTTGGGAGCGCTGCATCGCCTCGCGCAGCGCGGCCTCGCCCTCCTCGTAGCGCGCCATGCCGAACAGCACGACGCCCTTGGCGTCCAGCGCGCGCAGCTCGGACACCTGGTCGCCGGCCGCGCGCGCGACCTCGATCGCCTCGTCGGCGACCTCCAGCGTCTCGTGCAGGCGCGACTCGAGCATGAGCTCCTTCGCCATGCCGGCGAGCAGCGTCGCGCGCGTGCCGCTCGGCCCCTCGGGCAGCAGCGCCAGCGCCTCGCGCCGCGTCTCGGCGGCGGCGGCCGAGCGGCCCTGGTTGAACTGCTGGCGCGCCGTCAGCTCCAGCAGCTGAGCGGTGCGGACCGGGTCGGAGTCGCCGAGCTCGGCGATCGCGGCGCGCAGGTAGGACTCGGCCCGCGCGGGCTCGTGCTCGCGGTCGTTGGTCCAGGCCGCGTTGCGCAGCAGCTCGACGTGGTCGAGCCCGGTCAGCTCCTCCGCGTTGGGCACGCGGTCCCACAGCTGCAGCGCACGGGAGTACAACGCCGCGGCCTCGCCGTTGGCGTGGACGCTCTCGGCCGCCGCACCCGCCCGGACGCTGGCCGCGAGCGCCGCGGGCTGGTCGCCGGACTCCAGGTAGTGGTGAGCGATGCCGGTCGCCAGGTACGCGCCGCCGCCGTTGGGCAGGGACGCCGCACGCTCCTCGAGCGCCCGCGCGAGCGCGAGGTGCAGCGAGGCGCGCTCGCCCGGCAGCAGATCGTCCACGACGACCTCGCGCAGCAGTGCGTGCCGGAACGAGTAGAAGCCCTCCTCGTCGGCCACGACCAGCTGCGCGGCGACGGCCTCGCGGGCGGGGCCGCGCGGGTCGAAGTCGCAGGCGGCGGACAGGATCTGGTGATCCAGCCGGCGGCCGGCGGCGATCACGCGCAGCAGCTCCTGCGCGTCGGGCGAGAGCCGCTCGATCCGCAGCATGAGCGCGTCGCGCAGCGTCGGCGGGAGCGCGCCGCGGCCGTCCAGCCCGGCCGCGAGCAGCTCCTCGGCGAAGAGCGGATTGCCCTCCGAGCGCGAGAACAGGCGGTCCAGCAGGTCGGGCCGCGGAGCCGCGCCGAGGATGTCGGCGAGCTGCTCGCCCAGCTCGGCGCGGGTGAGCGGGCGCAGTTCGACGCGCCGGGCGCGGGCGTCGCGCTCCAGCTCGGCCAGCAGCGGGCGCAACGGGTGGCGACGGTGCAGCTCGTCCGGCCGGTAGGTGGTGACCACGAGTACGCGCTCGCGGCACAGTGAGGAAGCGAGGTAGACGAGGAACGCGCGGGTCGAGCGGTCCGCCCAGTGCAGGTCCTCGATCGTGAGCAGCAGGCCGTCGTCGCGGGCGAGCAGCTCGAGCAGCTCCAGCAGCCCGTCGAACAGCCGCGCCTGGGCCGTGGCCTCGTCGTCGGTGCGCGTCTCCGCGGCGCCGAGCCCCGGCAGGATCTGCGCGAGCGCGGCCCGCGCGGGATCGGTGAGCGCGGCGAACGCCTCGTGGCCGGAGCGCGCCAGCGGGCGCAGCGCGCCGACGATCGGGGCGTACGGCAGCTCGCTCTCGCCCAGCTCGACGCAGTCGCCGCCGATCACGCGCATGCCGTCCTCGCGCGCCAGGCGCTCGAGCTCGGCCACCAGCCGCGTCTTGCCGAGCCCGGACTCACCCGCGATGAACGCGATCGCCGGGCGGCCCTGGGCAGCTTCCGTCAGCCCCGCCCGCAACTCGGCGAGCTCTGCGGCCCGGCCGACGAAGGTCGTGCTGGTCACACGGGACGCCACGACCTCAGTATCGCGAACGGGGCTGACGGCTGGGGAGGGGGACACGCGACCATCGTGGTGCGGTTGCCTCCCGTCCACATCGGGCGGATGGAGCGCACGTGCGCTGTCGCGTTCCTTACACACGCTGTCGACACCCCTTACGGTGGTGTCATGGACGCTCCGTTCGGCTCTTGGCCCTCACCGGTCGACGGCGACGTCGTCGCGCGCGACCCCGGCTGGACGCACTCGCTCGTGTTGGTGGACGGTGACCACGTGTACTGGTCGGAGGCGCGCTCGCTCGAGGGCGGGCGGGACGTGATCGTCGCGCGCGGGCCGAACGGCGCGTGCGAGGACGCGATCCCCGCCGGCTGGAGCGCCCGCACGCGCGTGCACGAGTACGGCGGCGGCGCCTACACGGTGGCCGGCGGGACGGTGTACTTCTGCCGCGACGCCGACCAGCGCGTCTATGCGATCCGCGACGGTGCGCCGGTGCCGCTGACGCCGGAGCCGGGGGTCGAGCACGGCCTGCGCTACGCGGACCTGCAGGTCGCGGGCGACTGGCTCGTGTGCGTGCGCGAGCGCGTCGCGGAGCCCGAGCACGTCAACGAGCTCGTCGCCGTGCCGCTGGCGGGCGGCGAGCCGGTCGTGCTGGAGGCCGGGCACGACTTCTACGCCGCGCCACGGGTGTCGCCGGACGGGTCCCGGATCGCGTGGCTCGCGTGGGACCACCCGCGGATGCCGTGGGAGGGCTCCGAGCTCTACGTGGCCGAACTTAAAGAGGGACTGTCCCTCTTTAGGAAACGGCGGGTCGCGGGCGGTGCGGCCGAGGCGATCGTCCAGCCGGCGTGGAGCCCGTCCGGCGAGCTGCACTACTCCTCCGACCGGACCGGCTGGTGGAACCTCTATCGCGAGAACGGGACGGCGGTGACCGCGCTGGAGGCCGAGGTCGGCGGCCCGCTGTGGGTGTTCGGCGAGTCCTACTACGCGTTCCTGGACGACGGACGGATCGTGGTCGTCTACTCCAGCGCGGGCGCGGATCACCTCGCGGTCGTCGAGGACGGGTCGCTGCGCGACGTGGAGCTCGAGTTCACGCGGATCGTCGACGTGGTCTCGGACGGGCGGCGCGCGCTGTTCATCGGCGCTTCGCCGGTGCGCGGGCTGCGCGTGGTCGCGCTGGACGTCGACTCCGGCGCCGTCGAGCCGCTCAGCCCGGACGGCGAAGCGCTCGTACCCGCCGAGTACGTGTCGGTCCCGCGCGCGGTCGAGTACCCGACGACCGGCTGCCGGACCGCGTACGCGCTGTTCTATCCCCCGCACCACCCCTCCTACCGCGGGCCGGAGGGCGAGCGGCCGCCGCTCGTCGTGCGCGTGCACGGCGGTCCGACCGCGCACGTGAGCGCGATCCTGCGCCCGGAGATCCAGTTCTTCACCACGCGCGGGTTCGCCGTCGTCGACGTCAACTACGGCGGCTCGACCGGCTACGGGCGCGAGTACCGCGACCGCCTGCGCGGCCAGTGGGGCATCGTCGACACCGACGACGCCGTCAACGCGGCGCGCTTCCTCGCCGAGTCCGGCGAGGTGGACGGGGCGCGCATGACGATCACCGGCGGCAGCGCCGGCGGCTGGACGGTGCTGAGCGCGTTGACGCGCTACCCGGACGTGTTCGCGTGCGGCGCCGATTACTACGGGGTCGCGGACCTCAGTGCGTTCGCCGAGGACACGCACAAGTTCGAGTCGCGCTACCTGGACTGGCTGATCGACCGCTCCGAGTGGGTCGAGCGCGCGCCGCTCACGCACGCCGACAAGATCCGCGTCCCGGTGATCGTGCTGCAGGGCGACGAGGACCGGGTCGTCCCGCCCTCGCAGTCCGAGGTGATCGTCGAGGCGCTGCGGCGCAAGGGCATCGACCACGAGTACCTGGTGTTCGAGGGCGAGCAGCACGGCTTCCGCAAGGCCGAGAACCTGCGGCGCGCCGCCGAGGCCGAGCTCGCGTTCTACGGGCGCGTGCTCGGGTTCGCGGTCCAGCGATGAGTTCGTGAGGCGCCCGTCGTTGTAGCGGCATGACCAAGATCACCGCAGGCGCGAGCGTCTCCATCGACGGCTACATCTCCGGTCCGGACGAGTCCGGCTTCGAGCACCTGTTCGCCTGGTACGGCAACGGCGACATCACGATCGAGACCGCCGATCCGGACCTCCCGCTCAACGTCACCGAGCCGAGCGCCGCGCACATCCGCGCGATGATCGACGACACGGGCTGCTTCGTCGTCGGCCGCCACCTGTTCGACATCACCAACGGCTGGGGCGGCAAGCACACGCTGGGCATCCCGTACGTCGTCCTCACCCACTCGGTCCCGGACGGGTGGGAGCGCTCGACCGAGTGGTACGAGTTCGTCACCACCGGTCTGGAGGACGCGATCGCGGCCGCGCGACGGCGCGCGGGCGACAAGAACGTCGGCCTCAACGGCGGCACGATCGTCAGCCAGGCGCTCGAGGCCGGCCTCGTGGACGAGATCGACGTGGATCTGGTCCCGGTGATCCTCGGCGGTGGACGCCCGTTCTTCCGTCCGCTCGAGCACGGCCCGTACCTGCTCGAGGGGCCGATCTCGTCCGTGCAGGGGAATCGCGTGACGCACCTGCGGTATCGCGTGCGCAAGTAGGCACGGAATTCTTGCGAACGCGTGTAGATCCGTCACAGCGGGCGGCGTAAAGATCCGGGGGTGCCGCAATCCACTTCCGCTCAGCGAAAGCTCCCTGCGGCACCCCCGGTCGAGATCAGCACCGTCGCCGCGCGGCAGCACGGCGTCGTGACGATCGCGCAGCTGCTCGCGGCCGGCATGAGCGGACCGGCCGTCACGCGCGCTGTGGGCACGGGAAGACTGCACCGGGTCCATCGCGGGGTGTACGCGGTCGGCCATCCCGGGCTCTCGCGTGAGGGACGGTGGTCGGCCGCGGTGCTCGCGGCCGGCGACGACGCCGCGCTGAGCGGCCTGTCGGCGGCGCGATTTTGGGACGTCTCGCGCTGGCGCACGCACAGGGTCCACGTGGTATCCACGAAGCGCCGGAGGCTCGACGGCGTCGAGGTGCACACCGTCCGCAACCTGGATCCGCGGGATGTGCTCGTTCACAACGGCATTCGCGTGACCACCGTCGCGCGCATGTGCGTCGACCTCACCGACGAGCTCGCGCCGCACCAGCTCGCCTACGTCATCCACCAGGCCGAGTACCGCCACATCTTCAGCCTCACCGCGACCGAGGACGCGATGGAGCGCGCGAACGGCCGCCGCCATCTGCACGTGCTCGAACGCGCGCTCGAGCTGCGCGCGCAGGGCTCGGCGGGCACGCGCAGCGCCAAGGAGGACGCGTTCCTGGCCGCGCAGGACCGCGAGCCCTTGGTCAACGTGAAGATCGAGGTGGACTTCCACTGGCCCGACGAGCAGCGCATCGTCGAGGTCGACGGGCCGCACCACGACCGCCCGCCCACGCGCCGCGACGATCAGCGCCGCGACGCGCTGCTGGCGGCGGACGGCTGGGACGTGACGCGCGTCAGGACCCGATAGCGGCCCGCACGACGTCCTCGTCCTGCTGGCCCGTGCCGCCGCTCGCGCCCATCGCGCCGATCACGGTGTCCCCGTCCGTCACCGGCAACCCGCCGATCTGGGGCGTGAAGCGGCCGCCGGTCGCGGCGGAGATCGACGCCGAGAACGCGTGCAGCTCCTTCATCTTCTCGCCCTGGGCGGCGCTCGGCGCGCCGTAGGCGGCGGCCGTCCAGGCCTTGCCGAGCGCGACGTCCGGCGCGATCCAGGGCGCACCGTCCATCCGGGCGGAAGCGACGAGGTGCCCGGACGCGTCGACGACCGCGAACGCGAGCTTGAACCCCTGGCGCCCCGCCTCCTCGATGCCCGACGAGATCAGGGCCTGGGCGCGTTCCAACGAAATCATGCGGCGGGCACCTCCACGGTGGTGGTGAGCAGGACGGCTTCGCGGGCGTCACGCCGGTTGACCTCCAGGAAGTCGGGCGCGGCGCACAGCAGCAGCGTGTGACCATCCTCCCCACCGAGCTGGCAGGCGAACACCGCGAGGTCCTCGGGCAGCTCGATCTCGTCGACGATCTCGCCGCCCGGCGCGATCCGGCAGGTCGGCCCGCCGATCCCGTCGGCCGCCCAGATGTGGCCCTCGGCGTCGAGCGTCGCGCCGTCGGGCGCGTAGCCGAGGTTCGGGAGCATCTCCGCGACCGAGCCGGGCGCCACGCGCGGCGCGATCTGCCCCCACACCCGCTGGTCGGTCAAGGAGCCGTCCGCAGCGATGGTGAAGGCGCTGAAGCCGCCGCCGAACGTCTCGGCGACGATCAGCGTGTCGCCGTCGATCATCATCGCGTTCGGGAACCACAGGTCCTGGCCCTCGGGACGCGCGGTCCCGTCGGGGTCCACACGCACGAGCGTGGTCGGCGCCGGGTCGGCCATCTCCATCAGGTCGAAGCCGAAGTTGCCCACGTACGCGCGGCCCTGGCCGTCGACGATCAGGTCGTTCAGGTGCCCGCCGCAGTACTCGGTCACGTCGGCGTGCACGGTCACCTCCCCCGAGGGCGACCGCCGCAGCAGCGTGTGGTCGTTCATGGAGACGACGAGCATCGACCCGTCCGGCATCCAGCCGAGCCCGGACGGCTGCCCCGGCACCTCCATCACGACCTCTTGCGCGCCCGTTGCCGGGTCGACCGTGCGCACCGTCCCGGTGTAGAAGTCCGACACGAACCAGCGTCCTTCGTGCCACCGCGGCCCTTCGAAGAAGGACCCGCCCTCGACCAGCGTGCGCAACTCACGAGCTCCCATGGGCCGGACCCTATCCTGGAACGCATGCTGCTCAGCGTCCTCGATCAGTCACCGATCGCGGAAGGGTCCACCGGCTCCCAGGCGCTGCACAACACGCTCGACCTCGCGCGCCTCGCGGACGACCTCGGCTACCACCGCTATTGGGTGGCCGAGCACCACGGCGGGCCGATGCTCGCCGGCCCGTCGCCGGAGGCGCTGATCGGCCCGATCGCGGCCGCGACCGAGCGTATCCGCGTCGGCAGCGGCGGCGTGATGCTCCCGCACTACAGCCCGTTCAAGGTGGCCGAGACCTTCAGCGTGCTCGCGGGCCTGTACCCGGGCCGGATCGACCTCGGTCTCGGCCGCGCCGCCGGCACCGACCCGATGACCACGCACGCGCTGCAGCGCGACCGCAACCACGCGCTCCCGGACGACTTCCCCGAGCAGCTGCAGGAGCTGCTGGCCTACTTCGAGGGCACGATCACGGTCTCCAACCCGCTCGCGCGACTGCAGAAGGTCCTCCCCGGCCGCCCCGAGACGCCGGAGCCGTGGCTGCTCGGTTCCTCGCCGCAGTCCGCCGTCTGGGCGGCCGAGATGGGTCTCCCCTACGCGTTCGCGGACTTCATCAATCCCAAGGGCGCCGACATCGCCCAGCTGTACGCGCGCGAGTTCCGCGACGGAGTGCGGCTGGACACGCCGCAGACGGCCGTCGCCGTCTGGGCGCTCGCCGCCGACTCCGAGGAGGAGGCCGCGCGGCTCGCCGCCTCCAGCCAGATGGCGTTCGCGATGCTGCGCCGCGGGCGGCTGATCGAGGTCCCGCCGCCCGACACCGCCGTCCGCTTCCTGGAGACGCTGGACGAGGCGGACGCCCGCAAGGCTCGCGGGCGCCGCTCCATCCTCGGCACGCCGGACCAGGTGCGCGACGGGATCGAGGCCGTCGCCGCCGAGTACGGCGCGCAGGAGGTGATCGTCGTCACGATCACCCACGACCACGAGGTCCGGCGCCGCTCCTACGAGCTGATCGCGGAGGCGTTCGCCCTCAGCCCCTTGTCGCGCACCTCCAGCACCTGATCGCACTCGACGGCCTCGATCAGGCGCCGGTCGTGCGTGGCCACGACGAGCGTCCCGCGGTACGCGCGCAGCGCCGCCTCGATGATCTCGAGCGTGTCGAAGTCGAGGTGGTTGGTCGGCTCGTCGAGCAGGATCAGGTCCGCGCCCGCGCCGACGATCGCCGCCACGTGCACGCGCGCCCGCTCGCCCGGCGAGAGCGTCGCGAGCGGCCGGTCGATCGCGTCCACGCCGAGCCGGTAGTGCGCGAGCAGTGTCCGCGCCTCGGACTCCGGCAAGGCCGTTTGGGCGCGGAACCAGGCCAGCAGAGCGACGTCGGCGGCCGTGCGCGCGGAGTCGCCGGGCAGCGCCGCGACGCCCACCTGCGGGAGCAGGCGCGTCCCGCCGCGCACGTCCACCTCGCCGGCCGCCGGCACCAGCCGCCCGCTCAGCACGTGCAGGAGCGTGGACTTGCCCGACCCGTTCGGCCCGATCAACGCCACGCGATCGCCCGCGTGCAGCGTCAGCGACACGTCCTCGAGCACGCCCGGAACGGTCACGCCGCGCAGCGCCGCGACCAGCCGCCGCCCGCCGTCCTCGCTCTCCAGCCGCACCTTGAACGCGGCCGGCTCGCGCGGCGCGCGCACCCAGTCCTCGGACGCCATCTCGCGCCGGAGCCGGTGCTCGCGCGCCTTGGACTTCTGCGCCACCTTCTTGGCGTAGCGCTTGAGCTTGGGCGCCTCGCGGCGGCTGACGGTGCGCTCGGTCCATTGGGCCTGGCGCGCCGTCATCGCGATGTCGGCTTCCAGCCGGCGCCGCTTCTTGTCCTGCGCCTCGACGAGCAGCGCCAGCCGCTCGCGCCGGCGTTCCTTCTCCTCGCGGTAGGCCGTGTAGCCGCCCTCATAGACCTCCAGCCCGTCGGCCGAGAGCTCGTAGACGCGGTCCACGGTCGCGTCGAGGAAGTCGCGGTCGTGTGAGACCGTGAGCAGCGTGCCGGAGAAGCCCGCGAGCCACTCCGCCAGCCAGGCGCGGCCGTCCGCGTCGAGGTGGTTCGTCGGCTCGTCGAGCAGCAGCACGGTCGGGTCGCCGAGCAGCACGGACGCGAGCAGGCAGCGCGCCGCCTCGCCCCCACTCAGTTCGCCGAGGCGGGCGCCACGGTCCAGCGCCTCGATCCCGAGCCGCCGGCGCGCCTCGTCCAGCCGCGCCTCCAGCGCCCAGCCGCCGAGCGCCTCGAAGCGCTCCTGCGCCGCGCCGTACGCGTCGAGGTCGACGAGGTCCCGCTCGTGCGCGTCGAGCTCGAGCCGGACCTCCCACACCTCCCCGAGGGCTCGTCGGAGCAGGTCGTCGATCGTCGCGCGTGGGTCCAGCACGTCCTGCGGCAGGTAGCCGACGCGGTCGCCGACGCCCGCCGCGACCGCGCCGCGATCAGGACGAGCGACGCCCGCCAGCAGCCGCAGCAGCGTCGTCTTGCCGATGCCGTTCGCGCCGACGAGCCCGGCGCGTGCGCCGTCGTCGAGCGTCAGCGAGATCCCGTCGAAGAGCGGGGTGATCGTGAGGTCGGTGCCCTTGAGCATGGGTGCGGTCCTTTCGGATGAGGACCGGGCCTGCGGGCGCGCGCGGACGAACGAGGAGTCGAACCGACACCACGCCACCGCACGCCCGGCCCAGGGGTTGGCCGGAGAGAAACAGGTGCGGTGGCCGTTCACTCCACTGAGGCGGAGGGTAGCGTGCGCACGGTGCCGCTTGAAGAACATCCGCTCGGGCTGACCTGGGTCGCCGAGGACCCGCTGCAACGCGCCGCGCACGCCCTCGCCCACGACGGCCGCGTCTGGCTCGTGGACCCGTTCGAGGACGAGGAGGCGCTCACGCGCGCTGCCGCGCTCGGCGAGATCGCCGGCGTGCTGCAGCTGTTCGTCGCCCACGGGCGGGACGGCGCCGCCCTCGCGCAGCGCCTCGGCGCCCCGTTCCACAAGCTGCCCGACCACGTCCCGGACGCCCCGTTCACGGTCATCGCGCTCGACCAGCTGATCTGGAAGGAGCGCGCGCTGTGGTGGCCCGGGCCCAAGGGCCTCGTGGTCGCCGAGTCGATCGGCACCGCGACGCACTACGCGGTCGGGCCCGGCCCGGCCGGCGTGCACATGTTCCGCCGCGCGTTCCCGCCCGGCAATCTCAGGACGTTCCTGCCCGACCACCTGCTCGTCGGCCACGGCCCGCCGATCCACGGCCCGGACGCGGCCACCGCCCTGCGCGAAGCCCTTCACCGTTCACGACGTGACATTCCGACCATGATCCGACGCATGCCGGGCCTCTTCCGGAGCATGCAGGACCGAAGCTGAGATAGGTTGCGAACCATGTTCACCCTCGACCACGACCCCGTCGACGGCAGCCACCTGATCGTCGCCGGCGGCGAGCTCGATCTCGCCGCCACCTCTGAGATGAGCGCGATCTTCGCCATGGCCGCCGCCGGCCCGCAGGATGCCGTGGTCCTCGACCTCGTCGGCGTCGACTTCATCGACTCCAGCGCGCTCGGCACGATCCTCCGCGCCGCCCAGTCGCTGGAGGCCTCCGGCAAGCGCCTGCACGTCGTCGCGCCCGAAGGCCCCGTGCGGCGCCTCCTGGAGATCACCGGCACCGCTTCGCGCTTCAGCCTCCACGCGACGCGCGACGACGCGTTCGCGGCCGCCTAGCGCCCCTCAGCCGCCCGGAACGCCGCCTGCGCGTCCGCCTCACGGCCGGGCAGGCGCGCGAGCAGCTCCCCGAGCTGGCGCCAGACGCGGGCGAGCATGTCGCTGCGGGCGAGCTCGCCCCCGCGCTCGGAGCCCAGCCGGACGTGGTCGGTCGCAAACGGCTCCACGTCGCCGTGCTCGTACTCGGCGAGCGCGGCGCGCAGCGCAACCTCGGCGTCCGCCTCACGGCCCGGGATCCGCGCCAGCAGGCGCCCGAGCCGGCGCTCGGTGTGGCGGGCACCGTCCGCGAGCGCGGCGCGGTACGCGGCTTCCGCGTCGTCCTCGCGGCCGGGTTGGCGAGCGAGCAGGTCGCCGAGGTGACGATGGAAGCCGTGCCCGTCGTCGATCAGCGCCCGCAGCGCGGCCTCCGCGTCCTCCTCGCGACCCGCCCGGTCCATCAGGTGCGTCGCGATCAGCACCCGCGCCTCCATGGAGTCGCCGCCGAGGCCTTCGATCTCGTCGGCGCGACCCGCGCCGACCAGCACGCCGTACAGCGTCAGCAGGTGCTGCGCCTCCCCGGCCTCGACGGCGGCCCGCAGCCGCCCTTCGGCCTCCTGCACCCGCCGCTGGCCGGCGAGCAGCTCACCGAGCGCCCCGACCGCGTCCGTGTTGCCGGCGTTGATCGCGCGCCGGTACAGAAGCTCGGCCTCACCCTCGCGTCCCTGCTGCTCGCGCACGGCGCCGAGCCCGTACAGCGCGTCGACGTCGTCCTCGAGCGCCCGCTCGAGCTCCTCGCCGGCCTCGTCGAGCCGGCGTCGTGCGGCCAGGAAGCGGCCGAGCGCCGTGCGGGCGCCGCGCGAGCCCGCCGCGACGGCCTCCCGCCACGCGTGCTCGGCGTCGGCGTCGCGGCCGTCGAGATCCTCCAGCAGCCAGCCGAGCAACCACCAGCCGTCGGGATCGCCCGCGGCGACCGCGGCGTGGCAGGCGGCTTCCGCGTCCGCCGCGCGACCGGGCAGGCGCGTGAGCAGCTCCGCCAGGTTGTACGCCGCGGTCGCGTGCCCGGCCGCGGCGGCCTCCCGGTAGAGCGGCTCGGCGTCCTCGAAGCGCCCGGCGCCGTCGGCGGCGTAGGCGCGGGCGAACAGCGCGTCAGCGGCGGACGGCATCCGTGGTGAGCGCGTCGAGGTCCGGCAGGCGCAGGTCGGCGAGCGCGAGCGCCTCGTCGGAGGGCGGGAAATGCGGGTTCGGGATCGCGATCACGTACAACCCGGCCGCATGCGCGGAGCGGATGCCGGCGTCGGAGTCCTCGATCGCGGTCGCCGTCCCGGCGCCGAGGCGCCGCAGCGCCTCCTGGTAGACGTCCGGCGCCGGCTTGCCGCGCGCGACCTCCTCGGAGGAGACCGTGGCGGCGAAGCGGTCCGTCACGCCCATCTCGCGCAGCACGAGGTCGATGATCGGGCGGTTGGAGGAGGAGGCGAGCCCGAGCGTGAACGCCCCGGCCATCCGCTCCACCGCCTCGCGCGCCCCCGGCAGCAGCGGCAGGTGCTCGCCGTACTCGCGCAGCATCGCGGCCACGACGGCCTCGTTGATCTCGTCGACGGTGAGCGGCACGCCGAGCTGCTCGATCAGGTAGACGGGCCACTCCTTCGAGCTCATGCCCAGCATGTCGGTGGTGGCCGAGTCGGTCCAGGTGCCGCCGTGCTGGCTCACGACGTCCTTGCGGGACTGGTCCCAGACCTGCTCGGAGTCGACGAGCACGCCGTCGAGGTCGAACACCACGAAGCTCATGCGGCGGCCACTTCCACGACCGCGTCGAGCACGGCACGGACGGCGGGATTGGACTGCGCGCCGCCGCGGCAGGCGGCGAACACGTGGCGCTTGGGCGGATCTCCGGTCAAGGGAACGATGGTGACACCCGGCGGCGTGACACTGTGGGCGAGCCGCGGCACCAGCGACACCCCGAGGTCGGCGGCGACGAGCCCCATCACGGCCTGCCAGTCGCCGGAGCGGTGCGCGATCCGCGGCGTGTAGCCCGCGCGCTGGCAGCCGGCCATGAATACCTCGTCGCACGACCAGCCGACCGGCGGCGCGACCCACTCGGCGTCCCGCAGCTCGGCGAGGTCGATCGAGGAACGGCCCGCCAGCTCGTGATCGACCGGCAGCACGGCGTCCAGGATGTCGCCGAGCAGCTCCTCGCGGTGGTAGCGCGGGTCGTCCCGGCGTGGCGCCGCGCGGCATTCCATCGACAGGATCACGTCCACCGCGCGGGTGGAGAGCAGCGCGACCGACTCGTCCGTCTCGGCCTCGAGCACGCGCAGCTTGAGCTCGGGAGCGCGCTCGCGCAGGGTCCGCGCGGCGGGTGCCAGCAGGCCCGCGAGCGACGTCGGGAACCCGCTCACGCGCACCTCCCCGCGCGGCGTGTGGTCCTGCGCCGCGAGCTCGCCCTCCATCCGCTCCAGCTGCGCGAACAGCGTGTCGGCGTGGCCCAGCAGCACCTGCGCCGCGCCCGTCAACCGCACGGAGCGCCCGTTCGGCTCCAGCAGCGGCTGCCCGATCTCGCGCTCGAGGCCGGACAGCTGCTGCGAGACGGCGCTGGAGGTGAGATGCAGGGCGTCGGCGGCCGCGGCCAGCGTGCCATGGTCGGCGACGGCGCGCAGGGTGCGGAGCTTGCGCAGATCGACCATCAAGGCGATCTTACGGGTTCCATTCAGAAAGTCCAATCGCTCTTCCCGGTCGCGCTCGTCACCGTTGGCGCATGCCCCGCCGCCATGTCGCCATCGCCGTCCTCGTCGCGCTGACATGGGGCGTGAACTTCGTCGTCCTGCACGTCGGCCTGGAGTCGTTCCCTCCTCTGCTGTTCACCGGGCTGCGCTTCGCGCTCGTCGCGCTGCTGATCCCGTTCGTGCCGCGCCCGGGCGTGGCGGTCAAGTGGGTGATCGCCGTCGGGCTGTTCATGTCCGCCGGCCAGCACGCGTTCGTCACGCTCGGCCTGCACGAGGGCATGCCCGCCGGGCTCGCCTCGCTCGTGCTGCAGTTGCAGGCCGCGTTCACGATCGGCTTCGCCGTGCTGCTGCTGGGCGAGCGCCCGCGCCGCGCGCAGCTGCTCGGGGGCGCGATCGCGCTCGGCGGGATCGCGATCATCGCCGCGGGCCGCGGCTCGCACATCCCGCTCGGCGCGCTGCTGCTGACGATCGGCGGCGCGTGCTCGTGGGGCGTCGGCAACGTCGCCGCGCGCCGGGCCACCTCCCCCAACCCGCTCGGGCTGCTCGTGTGGTCGAGCCTGGTCCCGCCGCTCCCACTGTTCTCGCTCTCGGCGATCTTCGAGCGCGGCGAGGTGGTCGCGCTCGATACGTCGGGCCTGCTCGCCCTCGCCTACGTCGTGGTGCTGTCGACCGTGGGCGGGTTCGGGGCCTGGGTGTGGCTGCTGCGCCAGCACCCGGCCTCGACGGTCGCGCCGTTCACGCTGCTGGTGCCCGTGTTCGGCATCGCCTCCGCCTGGCTGCTGCTGAGCGAGACGCCGAGCGCGAGCGAGCTGCTCGGCGCCGGCGTCGTGCTCGTCGGCATCGCGTTCACGCTCGGGCTGACAGTGCCCGGGCGAGCTTCTCGAACGCCGACTTCCACCCCGCTTCGGCGTGCCCGGCGTTTGTGGGGTACGGCCCGTCCGTGAGCGTCATCCGCGTGCGGCCGGGGCCCTCCTCGTGCAGCTCGAGGCGCGTGACCGTCGGCTCGGGCATGCCGAACTGCGGCATCGGGTCCGAGCGCAGGACGAGCAGCTCGGGCTCGACGAGCTCGATGATCTCGTAGCTCGCCGGGAACTCGTCGCCGGAGCTGCGCTGGATCATCGTCAGCTCGTAGCGGCCGCCGACGCGCAGGTCGACGCGGATCTTCTCGGCGGGCGTGTCGAAGTGCTCGGGCCCGTACCACGCGGCGATCTCCTCCGGCTCGGTCCAGGCGCGGAAGACCTCCGCGCGCGGCGCCTCGAACACGCGGGTGATGACGAACGAGTCAGCGGTCACGGTCATCTCGGTCTCCCTTGCTGCGCAGGTGTGCGTCCAGCCGGTCCATCCGACCCTCCCACGTTCGCCGCCGCGCCTGCATCCACGCCACCGCCTCGTCGAGCGGCTCGGCCTGCATGCGGGTGGGCCGCCACTGGGCGTCCCGGCCGCGGACGATCAGGCCGGCGCGCTCGAGCACCTTCAGGTGGCGCGAGACCGCCGGAAGCGTGATCGGCAGGGGCGCGGCGAGCTCGCCCACGGTGGCCTCGCCCTCGGCGAGCCGGGTGAGGATCGCGCGGCGCGTCGGGTCGGCGAGGGCGGAGAACGTGAGGCTGAGTTGGTCGGTCGGCATTTGACGATTCGGTTAATTAGCCAAACGGTTAAATAGCACGGACGCGGCAGCGCCGTCAACCCGCAGCGCGTTCTAGGCGACGGCGCGCAACCGCCGCAGCGGCTTGCCGCGCAGCGCCCGGACGACGGACTGCAGCACGGCCTCGGACTCGTCCGCCCGGCCGTCGGTGACGGCGCCGACGATCCCGCGCTTGCGCGCGAGCACCTCGGACATCTGCTCGTCGATCGTCTCGGCGGCGAGCAGGTACCACGCCGTGACGGCGTCGCGCTGGCCGATGCGGTGCGTGCGGTCCTCGGCCTGGTCGTGCATGGCCGGCGACCACTCGAGATCCAGGAACGCGACGTTGGACGCGCGGGTGAGCGTGATGCCCTGCCCGGCGACGCGCGTCGAGCACACGATCAGCTGCGGCCCGTCGGGCTCCTGGAACGCCCGCACGGCGGCTTCGCGCTGCTCGGCGCTGTCCTGGCCGATCACGTGCAGCGCGTCCGGGAAGCGCGCGATCACGCGCTCCTGCAGCTCGCGGTGGGAGGCGAAGACGACGAGGGGCTCCTCGGACTCGAGGAAGTCGTCGATCCACGCCAGCGCCGCCCCGAGCTTCCCCCGGCCGGCGAGCTGGCGCAGCGTGTTGAGCTGCGCGAGGCGCTCGGCGCGCAGCGTCGCCTGGACCTTCGCCTCCAGCTCGCCGAGCTCGATCGGCTGCTCCTGCAGCCACGCGATCACGTCGCGCTCGGCCAGCCGGTACTCCTTCTCGTTCTCGAGCGCGACCGGCACCACCACCTGGCGCTTCTCGGGCAGCTGCGGGAGCACGTCCTTCTTGAGGCGGCGCACGAAGCATGTGCGGCGCAGGTGCCAGTGGATGCGCTCCTCGGCGCCCGCGCCCTGGAAGCGCCGCTTGAAGCGCGCGCCGGACCCGAACTCCTCCAGCCGGCCGAGGATCCGCAGCTGCGCGATCAGCTCGTCGGGGTGGTTCATCACCGGCGTGCCGGTCAGGCACAGCCGCAGCGCGTTCTCCGGCAACCCCTCCGCGAGCTTGCGCACCGCGCGGGTGCGCTTGGCGGCCGGGTTCTTGACGTAGTGGGACTCGTCGAGGATCAGCGCCTTCGGGCGGCTGATGTGCAGGCGCTCGCGGTGCGCGTGCACGATCTCGTAGTTGAGCACCGTGATCTCGGCCCTGGGGATCGTCTTGCCCGTGCCCGAGACGACGTGCACCGTGCGATGCGGCAGCCAGTGCGCGGCCTCGCGCTGCCAGTTGAGCTTCAGCGAGGCCGGGCAGATGATCACGGCCGGGTACGCGTCGTCCTCCTCGAGCGTCGCCAGCGCCTCGACCGTCTTGCCCAGGCCCTGCTCGTCGGCGATGAACAGCCGCCGCGACTGCAGCGCGTAGCGCACGCCCGCGCGCTGGAACGGCCGCAGCTCGCCGCCCAGGCGGGGTTCGCAGTCGAGCGCGTCGGCTTCCGCGGCGCGTGAGCGACGGACGTCGTCGATGGCGGCGTCGTGCTCTTTGCGCAGCCGGTCGAGCGCCTCGCGCGCGTTGGCGCCGACGTCGATGCTGTAGACGCGGATGAAGTGCTCCAGCGGCTCCAGCAGGTACGGGTCGATCGGCAGCGTGCGGCCGTGCGCCTCGGCCGCGGGCAGCTCGTTGAACGCGCCGACCGTGTCCGGGTCCCAGTTGACCTCCAGCTTGAACCGCGACTCGCCGTAGCTCTCGACCAGCATCAGGGTCGCGGGCGCCGGGTCGAGCCCGACCTGCAGGTTCGACGCGCAGCGCAGCGCCCGCTGGTCCAGCCGCGCGCCCGGCAGCTCGAGCAGCGCCTCCGCGACCGCCTGCGTGAACGGCAGCCAGCGCCGGTCGCCGCGGGCGTCGGCGGCCGCCTCCAGCTCCTCGGTCAGGTCGCCCGCGATCCCGTCCAGGACGAACCAGCCCTTGCCGTCGCGGCGCGCGGTCGTGACGCGCCCGACCCAGCCCTTGACGGCGCGCGCCAGCCACTCGCTGACGGCCGGTTGGACCTCCAGCTCGGGGAAGCGCTCCAGCACGCCCTGCACGTACGGCGCGGTCGCCTCCGCCTGCGGCGCCCACCACTCCTTCGCCTGCCAGTCGAAGCGCCGTCCCGGGATCGACCGCACCGCGTCGACGATGTCCGCCCGGTACGGAAACGAGAACACGACGCCGTCCTGACCCTGCGGGTTCTGGCGGAGCTCGACGTTGTGCACGGGATCGGCGAGACGCACCCGTCCACGGTACCTAGGCGAGCACGTGGCGTTCGATCGTCGCCGCAGTATGCGGGCGAAGATCGTGGAACACGTGACGGCGGCCGGCGAGCGTGCGGATGGTCAGCCGTGCGCGCTTGCGGCGGACCTGGTGGGAGATCTGGGCGACGTTGCGGAACGTCAGGCTGTGCACGCGCGCGACGGGCGCGTCGTCGAGCAGCCACAGCAGCCGCCGGTCGGTGACGGCGAGGATCGCGCGCGGGGACGCCCAGGTGGAGGTCGGCGTGACGAGCCGGACGTCCTCGTCGGGCACCAGGTGCGTGAGCAGCTCACGGCCGAGCGCGGCGCGCAGCGCGGGGGCGAGCCAGTGCCCGGGGCGCTTGGGCGAGGCGGATGTGGCGCGGGTGCGCGCCATCTCTTCCGCCAGCCCCGACAGCGTCTGCTGCTCGGCCGCGCGCCACAGGTCGTACGCGGCGTTGATCTCGGCCATCCGCTGCGCCCCCTCGGCGCCCGCCGTGTCGGGGTGGTAGCGCTTGGCCTGCTCGCGGTATGCAGCGACCACCTCGGCTTCCGCGGAGCCGGGGCGCACGCCGAGCACCTCGTAGGGGTCCATCCGCCCATTGTGAGCTACCGTCGAGAGCATGCGGGTCCTGGCACTGGCCGATCGCCCGTTCCACGCCGACGTCGCCAAGCTCGCGGCCAACTACGACGTGGACGCGATCGTCACCCTCGGCGACCTCCAGCCCAGCTGGCTCGAGTCGCTGGACAAGTGCTGCCAGCCCAAGCTCGGCGTGTACGGCAACCACGACGACGAGCCGTACATGACCTACTTCGGGATCGACAACCTGCACCTCAACCAGCTCGATCTCGGCGCGCTCACGTTCGCCGGCTTCGAGGGCTGCGTCTCCTACAAGCGCAGCGGGCACGGCCGCGTCGGCCCGTCCTACACCCAGAAGCAGGCCAAGAAGCTCGTCCGCAAGCTCCCCGCCGCCGACGTGCTGTGCTGCCATTGCCCCCCGCGCGGTGTCAACGACGACCCCGACGATCCCGCCCACATCGGCTACGAGGGCCTGCGCGCCTGGGTGGACAAGTACCACCCGAAGTACCTGCTCCACGGCCACGTCCACCCCCACCCGGGCGAGATCCTCACCCGGATCGGCGACACCCGCGTCGTCTACGTCAACGGCGCGAAGGTCCTGGACCTCACCTAGGCCGTCAGGCGGAAGCCGCGCACGATCTCGTCGAGCTCCTGCGCCGTGCCCGCCAGGGTCGCGGCCGACGCCGCGATCTCCTGCGCGCTGGCGCTGGTCTGCTGCGTAGAGGCGCTGACCTGCTCCGCGGACGCCGAGGACTCCTCGGCCACGGCGGCGACTTCGGTGATGTCGGCCTCGGCGCGCTCGGCCTCGGAGGAGATGCGGCCGACGGCCGAGGCGATCTCGGCCACCTTGCTGCGCATGTCGTCCACGTCGGCGTCGATGCGCGCGAACGCGTCCCGGGCGGTCTCCACGGTCGACACGCCGTCGCGCGTGCGCTCCGCGCTGTCGCTGACCACGGCCACGACCTCGCCCGTCCGCGCCTGGATCTCGCCGATCAGGGTCGAGATCTCGCCCGCCGCGGACTGCGACTCCTCGGCGAGCTTGCGGACCTCCTCGGCCACAACGGCGAAGCCCTTGCCCTGCTCGCCGGCGCGGGCGGCCTCGATCGCGGCGTTGAGCGCGAGCAGGTTCGTCTGCTCGGCCAGGCCGGTGATCGTCGTGACGATGCCGCCGATGCGCTCGGAGCGGTCGGCGAGGTCCTCGATCGCGGTGGCGACCTGCTGGGAGGAATCCGCGACACGCTGGATGGCGTCCGTGGCGCGCGTGGCGGCGTCGACGCCCTCGCGGGCGGTCCGACCGGCGGCCTCGGCGGCCATGGCGGTGGCGTCGGCGGCGACCGTGGTCTCCGCGGCGGCTTCCGCGGCCTGCTGGACGGCGGCGCGCGTGGACTCGACCATCCGCACCTGACGCTCGGAGCCGTGTGCGACCTCGGTGACGGCGGAGGCGATCTCGCCCACGGCGCGGCCGGCTTCCTCGGAGGTGGCGGCCATCTCCTGGGACGCGGCCGAGACGGTGCCCGCGCCGGCCGCCATGCGGCCGACGGCGTTGCGGAGCGTGCCGATCATGCGCGCGAAGGCCGTGCCCAGCGCGTCGCGCTCGGACGCGGGGGTGACGTCGGCGCTGAGGTCGCCGTCGGCGATCCGGTCGGCGGCGCCCGCCATCGAACGCAGGTACTCGAGCATGCGCCCGAACGCGGTGGCCATGGCGCCGATCTCGTCCCGGGAGCGGACGTCGATGTGCTGATCGACGTCGCCGCGGGCGATGCCCTCGGCGGCGTTGAGCATCTGCGTGACGCCGCGCACGATGCCGCGCGCGACCAGCAGCGCCACGCCGAGGCCCAGCGCAAACGCGGCCACGAGCAGCGTGAGCGTGACGATCCGGCCCGTCCGGCCCGTGGCGTTGATCTGCGCGTTGAGCTCCTTGGCCACGGCGTCGTTGACGGTCACCAGCCCGGCGAGCTCCTTGTCGACCTCGGCGTACAGGGGCGCGGCCTGGTCGAGGTAGAGCGCGGACGCCTCGGCGTCGCGCTCGGCCCGGCCGAGCGCTTCGAGTTGCGGGAGGACCTTCTGATAGGCGTCCCAGCGGCTGTGGAACCGCTCGAGCCCTTCCTTCTCCGCTTCGACGAGGAACGTCGCCTCATAGGCCTTGACGAGGGCGTCGATGCCGGCGACGTCCGCGGCGGCGGTGCGCGCCAGCTCGTCGTCGTCGGCGGTCGTGCCGAACGAGCGCAGCACCTGGCTGTCGATGTCGCCGAGCAGCGCGCGTGCCTGCGCGATGTCGCGGATCGGCACGACCCGGTCGGCGTACATCGACCCGCCCTTCTCACCGACGGAGGACAGGTTGATGATCGACACGACGCCGACCACGGTCATGAGGGCGAGCAGCAGACCGGCGAGGCCGAGCAGCTTCGCACGGAGCGACAGCTTCATGCCATGTCTATTCGACAGATCCTGACGAAGATTCAGCGGACGTGTCAGCGAGCGAGCGCGCCGACCACTTCCTGCCACCACGCGCGCTCCGCGGGCGACTTGGCGTTGGCCAGCCGGCGGCGCGCGAACGCCTGCAGCTCGCCGGACGGGCCGATCGCGAGCAGCGGCCCGGAAACGCCGTAGCGCCCGTCCTCGAGCGCGACCAGCGCGCCCGGCTCATCCCGGCGCGTGCGCAGCTGCTCGACGACGGGCTGGCCGGCGAGCGTCTTCGGGCGCTGCGGGTCGCCGTCGGCCTCCGCCCACGGGCGGATCGTCGTGACCGACGGACGCGAGCGCGGCTGCCGGCGCGGGCGCTCGGGCGGGCCGACCGGGCCGGTGCGCCAGCGGCGCATCAGGTCGCGGAAGTCCATCGCGACCTCCTGGCGGACCAGCACGTGCAGCTGGTCGCCTTCTTGGATCGCGGTCGAGCCGCGGGGCGGGATCGCGCGGTCGCCGCGCACGATCACGTTCAGCAGCGCCTCGCGCGGGAGGCCCAGATCGCGCACCAGACGGCCCTCGATGGCGTCACCGTGACGCACCGGGAACTGCATCGTCTCCGCGCCCAGGCGGTTGAGGATCACCGGCTCGACCAGCGGCACGGGCAGCGCCGCCTCGTCGGAGGTCACGCCCAGCCAGCGCGCGACGGGCTCGATCGTCAACCCCTGCAGGACGGTCGAGAGCAGCACGACGAAGAACGCGACCTTGAAGATCGTCTCGCCGTGCGGGAGGCCCTCGGTCACGGGGAAGGTGGCGAACACGATCGGGGTCGCGCCGCGCAGGCCCGCCCAGCCGAGGATCAACCGCTCCGGCAGCGTGAACCCGTAGGCCACGAGCAGCGCGGCGAGCGGCCGCGCGATCACCGCGGTCACGATGGCGATCGCCGCGCCCTCCGGGATGAACTCGATCAGCTCGGCCGGGTTCACGAGCAGGCCGAGCAGCAGGAACAACGCGAGCTGCGCGACCCACGCAAGCCCTTCGTGGAACGTGATGACCGTGCGCCGGGCGGGCGAGGACGCCGAGCCGATCACGAGGCCGGCCAGGAAGACCGCGAGGAACCCCGTGCCGTGCGCGGTCTGCGCGCCGCCGTAGGCGATCGCCGCGAACGCGATGGACGCGACGGGGTACAGGCCGGCGGACGGCAGCGTCACCTGGCGCAGGACGATCACCCCGAGCGCGCCGACCGCGAGCCCGACCGCCGCGCCGATCGCCAGCTCGCTCGCGGCCAGCCACAGCGCGTCGACGAGCCCGAAGTCCGCGTGGTTGATGGCCTCGATGCCGCCGATCACGAGCAGGATCGCGATCGGGTCGTTGACGCCGGACTCACCCTCCAGCGTCCGCGCGAGCCTGCGTCGCAGCGTGGATCCGCGCAGGACCGCGAACACGGCCGCGGCGTCGGTCGCCGCGACGGTCGAGCCGAGCACGAACGCCTCCAGCCCGGTGAGCTCGTCGAACAGCCACAGCGCCGCGACCGCGGTGAGCCCGGCGGTGAGCAGCGTCCCGAGCGTCGCCAGCATGATCGAGGGGCCGACGACGGGCTTGATCTCCGCCCAGCCCGAGGACAGGCCGCCCTCGTACAGGATCAGCGCGAGCGCGAGCACGGCGGCCGACTGCGCGACCTCGTAGTCCTGGAAGTCGATCAGCGTCAGGCCGTCGGTGCCGATGACCATGCCCAGCACGAGCACCAGCACCAGGCCGGGCAGGCGCAACCGGCCCGCGAGCAGCGAGGCGGCGATACCCGCGGCGAGCAGCGAGCCCACCGCCAGAGCGAGGAAACCGACGTCCACCCGCGGACCTTTTCAGAACAGCGTGTCCGACGGGGGCGCCACCGGCTCGTCCGGCGGCGTCAGCAGCTCCGGGCCTTCTACTCCCGCCCTATTGACGGCCGGATTGGCGGGTGCTACGGACACGCGCTCACTCGGGAACGGGATCAGCAGCCCTTCGGCCTCGGGGATCTCGACGCTGTCCGACAGCCACATCGCCTCGGCCTCGGGCCCGTCGAGGATCACCGGCATCCGGTCGTGCACGGGCGCACAGATCTCGTTCGCCTCGGTGGTGAGGATCGCGACGCCCGTGCCGTCGTAGACGCCGGCGAACGCGAACAGCGACCCTTCGTCGACCGTGTAGCGGAACGGCAGGCGCGGCTGGCCCTTCTTCTCCGCCTTGAGCCACTCGTACCAGCCGTCGGCGAGCACGAGGCAGCGGCCGCCGTCCATCAGCCGCTTGAAGCGGGAGGCGGCGGTCTCCGAGCGCACGTTGATCGGCGCGTAGTTCTGGTTGCGGAACGGCCGCAGGCCCCACGCGACCGCGCTGGCCTGGCCCGGCTGCAGAACGGCCGCGACCGTCTCGGTCGGGCACACGTTGAAGCGCCCGAGCGTCTCCTCGGACGGCGGGTCGATCAGGCTGAAGCGCTGCGCGATCTCAGGACCGTCGACGGTCGAGAGCGTGTATCGGCCGCACACGCGCTACGCCGTCTCCACTTCCGCGAGCCCCAGCGACTCGATCGCCGCCTCGCGCAGCTTGTACTTCTGGATCTTGCCGGTCACGGTCATCGGGAACTCATCCACCACCTGAACATAACGCGGCACCTTGTAGTGGGCGATCTTGCCCTGGCAGAACTCGGCCACCGCTTCGCGGTCGAGCGCAGCGCCGCCGCGGAGGCGCACGTAGGCCATCAGCTCCTCGCCGTAGCGCGGGTCCGGCACCCCGATGACCTGGACGTCCGCGATGTCCGGATGCCCCATCAGGAACTCCTCGATCTCGCGCGGGTAGACGTTCTCGCCGCCGCGGATGACCATGTCCTTGATGCGCCCGACGATCTTGATGTAGCCCTCGTCGTCCATCTGCGCCAGGTCGCCCGTGTGCATCCAGCGCGCCCGGTCGATCGCGTCGGCGGTCTTCTCCGGCTCATCCCAGTAGCCCAGCATCACGGAGTAGGCGCGCGTGCACAGCTCGCCCGGCTCACCGCGCGCGACCACGGCCCCGCTCTCCGGCGAGACGATCTTGACCTCGACGTGCGGATGGACGCGGCCCACGGTCGCGACACGCTTCTCCAGCGGGTCGTCGGCGCCGGTCTGCGTGGACACCGGCGAGGTCTCGGTCATGCCGTAGCAGATGGTCACCTCCTCCATGTGCATCTGCTCGACACAGCGCTTCATCGTCTCGATCGGGCAGGGCGAGCCGGCCATGATCCCGGTGCGCAGGCTGGTGAGGTCGTACTCGCCGAACTCCGGGTGCTCGAGCTCGGCGATGAACATCGTCGGGACGCCGTACAGCGACGTGCAGCGCTCGTCCTGGACGGCCTGAAGCGTCGCGATCGGGTCGAACGCCGGCGCCGGGATGACCATGCACGCGCCGTGCGAGGTGCACGCGAGGTTGCCCATCACCATGCCGAAGCAGTGGTAGTAGGGCACCGGGATGCAGACCCGGTCCTGTTCGGTGTAGCGGCAGCCCTCGCCGACGAAGAAGCCGTTGTTGAGGATGTTGTGGTGGCTGAGCGTCGCGCCCTTCGGGAAGCCGGTCGTGCCGCTCGTGTATTGGATGTTGATCGGGTCGTCGAACTGGGTCGCGGCCTGCCGCTGCCGCAGCTCGTCCGCGCTCACCCGCTCGGCGCGCGCGATGAACTCCTCCCAGTCGCGCCCGATGAACACGACCTGCTCGAGCTTCTGGCAGTCCGCGCGGACGTCGTCGACCATCTTCACGTAGTCGCTGGTCTTGAACGACGTCGCCGCGACCAGCATCCGCACGCCGGACTGGTTGAGCACGTACGCCAGCTCGGACGTCCGGTAGGCCGGGTTGATGTTGACCAGGATGATCCCGGCCTTGGCGGTCGCGTACTGGACGAGCGCCCACTCGGCGCAGTTCGGGCTCCAGATGCCGACGCGGTCGCCCGCCTCGATCCCTGCCGCGATGAGCGCCCGTGCGCAGCGGTCGACGGTCTCGCCGAACTGCGCGTACGTGTACCGCAGATCCTGGTGGACGGAGACGAGCGCCTCGCGGTCGCCGAAGCGCGCGATCGTGCGGTCGAGGTTGTCGCCGATCGTGTCGCCCAGCAGCGGCGTGGTCGACGTTCCGGATGCGTACGACAGCTCCATCACGGCCCTCCTCGGTCTCTCCGTAGGGAGAGACTAACCGGAGGAGCGCTGGAAGCGTTCGTCCGCGGAGGGGACGACGTCCAGCGCGGTGAGCGCCGTGCCGTCGAGGCGGAAGCGCACGCGCTTGGTGCCGGTGGGCTCGCCCGCGCGGTCGCCGTCCTTGTAGACGCCGTAACGCAGCGTGACCGTCGCCTTGCCCTGCTTGGCGACCTCGAGCTCGGTGCTGCGGAAGTCCGAGTCCTTGCCGACGAAGCCGTCCTTGGTGAAGAAGTACGCGCGGTAGCCGCCGGTCGAGTCGCCGACCGGGCGGCCGATCAGCACGCGCAGCCGCGCACGCGGGTCGTAGTCGGCCTCGCGCACGGTCGTGTCGCCCTGCATGCGCACGTCGTCGACGGCGTCCGCACGGGCCTGCTTCTCGCGCGCCGTCAGCGGCTTGGCCTTCTTGGACTTCTTCTTGGAGGACTGCTTCGGCGTCGCGGTGGGCGTGGCCGCCGTCTCGGACGCGACCACCGCCGCGCCGTCGTCGGGCCGCACGAGGTTGAAGACCGCGACGCCGACGCCGAACAGCGCCACCGTCGCCAGCACGCCCGCGACCCGTTGCGTCCACACCACCCACGGGCTCTTGGGCGGCAGCCTCCGCCGGTTCCGCTCCCTCCGCGCCTTCGAGTCCATCCGCGCGGCATGGTCCACGAAACGGAGCGCGCCGTCAATGGGTGGGAGAACCTATGCGCTCCCCGGCGAGGTTCGCCGGGGAGCGCGACGGTCCGCCTACGGGGTGCCGGCCGACAGCGTGAACGTGACCGTCTCGGAGTAGGTGCCCTCCAGGATCCGGTCCGTGCGCTTGATCAGCTGCTTGAACGCGACGGCGACGTCCTCGTTGGCCACCGGGCCGGTCCAGGACGTCTTGGCCGGCTCGACGCGCAGCGGCTCGGGCAGCTCGAACTCCGCGTTGGACATGCGCCCGGAGGTCACGCTGAGCTTCGCCGTGCCCTGCAGCGTGGAGAGCACCTTCAGCGTGGCGTTCACCGAGTACTCCTTCTCCACGCCCGGCACGAACGTGCCGAGATCCACGGGGCCGCCGACGAACGACAGCCCCAGCGCCCGCGGCACCACGCTGGCGACGACGTCGGTGTCGACCGAGGTGCTGTCCCCGGGCTCGGGCGTCGGGGTCGGCGTCGGGGTCGGGAGCCCCCCGCCCTTGACCTGCACGCTGCGGTAGCTGACGTCCGCGCCCGCACCGTCGTTCTGGATGCCGAAGAAGCCGGCGCTCGGGTCACGCTCCGGGTGCGGAGAGGTGTAGCGGTTGACCTCCACCCCGTTGATCCGGACGACGATCAGCTGATCGGTGACCTCGACCTCCATCACGTTCCACTGGCCGTGCGGCTTGAGCGCGAGCGCGAGCTGGCCCGCATTGGCGGCCTGGAAGGAGTAGATCGAGGCGGTGCGGCGCGTCGGGTCGCCGTCGGTCGGGTCGATCTGGATCTCGTAGCCCTGGCTGACCGGCTTCCACGGGTCGTCCATCGGGTCCGGGAAGCCGATGAACACGCCCGAGTTGTCGTCGTCGCCGTAGATGCGCCACTCGGCACGGATCGTGTACGGGGCGACGAGCTGCTGCTTGGAGTACCACAGCAGGCCCATGCCGCCCCAGGCGTCGATCACGCAGTCACCCGTACGCGGCTGGAAGCCGCCCGGGCCGGCCATCGTCCAGTCCTTCAGGCTCTGGATCGTCCCGTCGTAGAGCGCCTGGAAGCCGGGCTCGGGGGTGACCGGCGAGCACGTCGGTGCGGCTGCGACCTGCACGTCGACCGTGCTGAAGTCGGACGTGTTGCCCGCCTTGTCGGTCGCGCGGAACCGGACCTGTCCAGTCTGCGCGACCTCGATCGGCCCGGTGTAGGTCTGCCAGGCACCGTCGCCGTGCGACCACTCGATCTTCTCCACGCCCGAGTCGAAGTCGGTCGCGCTGACCGTGACCTTGGCGCGGTTCAGGTACGCGCCGGCCGCGGTCGGGATGCCGTCGACGGAGGAGGTGACGCTGGGCGGCGTCGTGTCCGGGCCGCCCGTCCCGCCGCCGGTGATGCGGAAGAAGTCGAAGCTCGCGTCGGTGCGCTGGTTGCCGTCGTTGGTGACGGCGGTCAGGCCGATGCGCGGGGAGGTGAACGACGACGAGGTCGCCGTGCGCCCGATCTGCTGCCAGGTGCTGCCGTCACGCGAGGCGGCCGCCGTGATGGTGCCGTTCTGATGCGTGAAGCGGACGTAGAACGTGGTCGGCCAGTCCGACGGGATGTTCAGGCGGTCCTGGCTGGCGTCGTAGCGCGGCGAGCCGTTGATCTCCTGGACGATCTCCATGAACTTCTCGCTCGAGCTGCGGGCGAGCAGCACGGCCTTGATGTAGTTGTCGTCGTTCTGGTAGAGGATCAGGCCCGCCTGCTGGCTGCCGGCCTGCGCGTTGATGGTGACCTTGGTGGTCGCCTCCCAGGCGCCGCTCGGGGCCTTCTGGAGGATCAGGTTCGGCGCGTCGCCGCCCCCGCCGTAGAGGTCGCCCGGCGCGGTCGGGACCTTCAGGACGCCGCCGGAGACGGTGTGCTGGTTGGTCGAGCGCACGATCGACCACTGGCAGCCGAGGGCTGTGCCCTCGAACTCGTCCGAGGTCGCGGTGCACGGCTCGGGCTCGGGCACCGAGCAGTCGCCGCTCACGTAGCCCGCGGCCCAGCGGATGCCGCCGGCGAGGTGCTGGCGGAAGTTGGCCTCCGAGTAGGACTCCTGCGTGTGCCCGCCGCCGGTGTACCAGGAGCGGCCGCCTTCGAAGCTGCGGCACCACGCGATCGGGTGGTCGGCGCCCATCGCGCCGTTGCCGGCGTTGTAGGACGTCTCGTCGAGCTTGGCCAGGACGTGGACCTTGCTGGACGGCGACTCGCGGTAGTTGTACCACTCGTCGTAGCGCGTCCAGGCGGCGGGCAGGTGGCTCGTCGAGGGGTGCGCGCGGTCGATCACGTCGACCTTCGCGTCCTGGTTGTTCGGGTGGCTGTTGAAGTACGCGCCGACCAGCTCGCCGTACCAGGGCCACGAGTACTCGGTGTCGGCCGCGGCGTGGACGCCGACGTAGCCGCCGCCCGCGCGGATGTAGCTCTCGAACGCCGCCTGCTGGGCGTCGTTGAGCACGTCACCGGTGGTCGACAGCCAGACGACCGCGTCGTACTGGTCGAGGTTCGCGGTGGTGAACTTCGTCGCGTCCTCGGTCGCGTCGACCGCGAAGTTGTTGGCCTGGCCGATGGCCTGGATCGCGGCGATCCCCTGCGGGATGGAGTCGTGCCGGAAGCCCGCGGTCTTCGAGAACACGAGCACCTTTTGCGCGTGCGCCGCCTCGGCACCCGCGAACACCATTACGAACAACAGACACGCAAATCGCAGCGTCCAACGCAACTTCCCTCTCCCCTTTTGAACGACTGACTAGCCGAAGAAGGTTTGATACACGAGGAAAGCGTTGAGCGCAACGATCAATGTTGCGACAAGTCCGGCGATGGCGGTCGTCTGCCGGCGGTTGACGAGCGCGCCCATGATGTCGCGACGGCGGGTCAACAGGACCATGGGGATCAGCGCGAACGGGATGCCGAACGACAGCACGACCTGAGAGATCACGAGCGTCGTCGACGGGTCCACGCCGATCGCGAGCACGATCAGGCTCGGCGCCATCGTGATCGCGCGGCGCAGGAAGAGGTTGATGCGGCGGTTGATGAAGCCCTGCATCACGACCTGGCCGGCGAAGGTGCCGACGCTGGAGCTGCTCAGGCCGGAGGCGAGCAGCGCGACGGCGAACGCGAGCGCCGCGCCACCGCCGAGCAGCGTGTCGAAGCCGGCGTGCGCGTCCTCGATCGACTCGACCGTGGTGTTGCCGCTGTCGTGGAACAGCTGCGCGGCGACGACCAGCATCGTCAGGTTGATGATCCCGGCCAGGCCGAGCGCGACGATCACGTCGAGGCGCTGGAACTTCAGGAGCTCCCGGCGCTCCTCGGTGGTCTTCGGCGCGATCCGGTTGGACGTGAGCGCCGAGTGCAGGTACACGACGTGCGGCATCACGGTCGCGCCGAGGATGCCGACGGCGAGCAGCACGGAGTCCGTGCCGTCGAAGCTCGGGATGAGCCCTTGGGCGAAGTCGCCGGGGTCCACGCCGACCTGGCTCAGGTCGTACATGAAGCCGAAGAACACGATCATCAGAAAGCCCGCGATCGCGAGCTCGAACCGGCGGTAGCCGCGCGACTGCAGCTCGAGGATCGCGAACGCGACGACCGCGGTCATCAGCCCCGCGGCGAACGGCGGCACGCCGAACAGCAGGTTGAGCGCGATCGCCGCGCCGACGAACTCGGCGAGGTCGGTGGCGATCGCGATCGCCTCGGCCTGCAGCCACAGCCCGAAGGTCACGGGCCTGCGGAAGTGCTCGCGGCACAGCTCCGGCAGGCTCCTCCCCGTCGCGATGCCCGTCTTGGCGGAGAGGTACTGCACGAGCATCGCCATCAGGTTCGCCCCGACGATCACCCAGACGAGCAGGTAGCCGAACTGCGCGCCGCCGGAGATGTTCGTGGCGAAGTTGCCCGGATCGATGTACGCGACGGCCGCGACGAACGCCGGTCCGAACAGGGCCAGGACGCCCTTCACGCGCCCGCGCCGGCGCGCGGTCTGCAGCGGCGTCAGCGGCGCGGCGGGCGAGGCGGTCTGCACAGTCCGATTATGGTGTGGCTAACTTCGGCTTCAATAGCGCCACACCCGAGAGTGCTGTGGCGCACAGAGCGATGCTCGCCCCGGCCGCCAGCTCGAGTTGGTAGCTGATGACGAGTCCGGCTACCCCGGACACCACCGCGAGTACCGCCGCCAGCGTGAGGATGCTCGGCAGCCGCTGCGCGAGGTTGAGCGCGGCCGCCGCGGGCGCGAGGATCAGCGCGACCAGCAGCAGGTTCCCGAGGCCCTGGACGGCGGCGACGGTCGTCACGCCGAGGATCGCGAGCAGCGCCAGGTCCGCGCGGCCGCCGCGCTGCTCGAAGCCGGCGACCGCCAGGCTGCGATAGGCGAGCGCGAGCGCGACCAAGACGCCCACGGTGAGCGCGACCGCCACGAGCAGGTCGCCGGTGGTGACGCCCAGCAGGTCCCCGAACAGCAGCTCTCCGAGCCGCGGCGGCGTCTCCGGCGAGAGCGCGAGGATGCCACCGAGCCCGAACAGCCCGCTCACCACGACGGCCACGCCGACGTCCCCGCGGACGGCCGCGATCAGGATCGCGGCGACGAGCACCCCGGCCGCCGCCCCGAAGATCAGCGGCAACCCCGCGAGCGCGGCGATCACGAGGCCCGGCAGCATCGCGTGGCTGAGCGACTCCGCCGCGTACGAGCGCCGCAGCAGCAGGATCCAGACGCCGAGCGGCCCGCACGCGAGCCCGAGCACGATCGTCTCCACGAAGGCGCGCTGCATGATGCCGGACGAGAACATCAGCAGTTGGAGTCCCGGCGGATCGGACCGGCCCCGTGGTGGGCCGTGATGAGGCCGGCCCGGTGGTGGGCCGCGGTGAGGCCGGCCCCGTGGTGGGCCGCGGTGAGGCCGGCCCCGTGGTGGGCCGCGGCCGCGCGACCCCCCTCGCGCGAAACCGGGCTTCGCCCGAGGAGGGGGATGTTTCGCGCGGAGGGGGGTCGCGCGTCCGCGGCCTGGAGCCGCCACGCTGACGGGGGCGCCATCGCCGTGGCACCCCGCGCCCGTCGTGGTCGTACTCGGACCGCGCCCGCCCCGCCTGCGCCGATCTCGCGGGCCCCCATCAGTGGTGGTGATGGTGCGAGACGGTGACGGCCTGGCCGGAGCCGTCGAGGATCACGAGCTCGTCGCCGTAGGTGCGCGCCAGGACCTCGGTGCTCAGGCATGTGTCGGGCGAGCCGAACGCGACCTGGCCGGCGTGCAGGCACAGCACGCGGCTCCACGCGCGCGCCTGCGCGACGTCGTGCGTGGCGACCAGCAGCGTGCGGCCCTCGGCCTGGAGCTCGGCGAAGACGCGCTCGATCTGGACGGCGCTCGGCCGGTCGACGCCCGACAGCGGCTCGTCGAGCAGCAGCACGCGCGCGTCCTGCACGAGCGCACGGGCGATCAGGACGCGCTGGCGCTGGCCGCCCGAGAGCGTCCCGAACCGCGCGTGCACGCGGTCGCCGAGCCCGACGCGCTCCAGCGCGGCCTCCGCGGCAGCACGATCGGCCTTGGAGACGCGCTTGAACCACGGCGTCCGGCCGTACGCGCCCATCAGCGCGACGTCGTGCGCGCTGACGGGGAAGTCGAGCCGCGCCCGCTCGGTCTGCGGCACGTACGCGGGCCGCCCGTCGAGGTGCACTTCGCCCGACCGGAACGGCAGCTCGCCCAGCAGCGCGCGGAACAACGTCGTCTTGCCGCCGCCGTTGGGGCCGAGCACCGCGACGATCTCGCCGGGCGCGACGGAGAACTCCGCGCCGCCGAGCACGTCCGTGCCGCGCACGTACCCGCCGCGCAAGTCGCGCACGGAGACGGCCGCGCCGTCGCGCGCCGCGAGCTGCCCGCCGGCCGCGGCGACCTCGCCGCCCGCCG
>NZ_JAPCID010000123.1 GCF_027587175.1 Solirubrobacter deserti | reverse complement strand
GGGGCCGCGGCCGGCGGCGCGGGCGGGACGGCCGCGGGCTGCCCGGCGAGCTCGCGGCGGCGGGCCGCCTCGGACGGGTCGACGGCCTTCAGGAACATCGCCGACGCGTGACGCTCGGCGCGCTCCTTCCTCCCCTCGGCGCGCGCGATGGCCATGACCTTCTGGGAGTCGTTGCGGCGCGCCTCGGCGGCGCCGCGCGCGACGGCGGCCTGCGCCTTGGCCACCGCGGTCGGGTCGATCGCGGGCGGCTGCGCGGCGAGCTGCGCGGGCTGGGCGGCGGGCGCGGCCACCGGCGCCGCTGCCACGGGTGCGGCGGCGTCGAAGCGGCGCCCGCCCGCGAACTGCCCCGCGTAGTACGGCTCGCTCAGGCTGGAGACCTTCACCACGTCGCCCGTGCTCGGCGCGTGCAGGAACTTGTCGCCGCCGAGGAACATGCCGACGTGGTGGACGTCGCCGTTGGCGGCGAAGAACACCAGGTCGCCGGGCTTGAGCTGGTTGCGGTCGGCAACCTCGGTGCCGGACTCGATCTGTGTGTAGGTGACGCGCGGGATCTGGATGCCGGACTGCGCGTAAGACCACTGCATCAGGCCCGAGCAGTCGAAGCCGGTCTGCGGCGTCGAGCCGCCCCATTTGTAGGGCGTGCCCATGTGCTTGGACGCTTCCTGGATCGCGGCGAGCGCCTTCGGGCCCGGGCCGTTGCCGGCCGCGATCGCCTGTTGCAGCGGCCCGGCGATGTCCGCGGGCAGCCCGGCGAGCCCGGCCGCGGCGGCGGGATCGACCGGCGCGGCGGCCACGGGCGCCGCCACCGGCG
>NZ_JAPCID010000122.1 GCF_027587175.1 Solirubrobacter deserti | reverse complement strand
TCGACGGAAGCGCCACACGCCTCATGCCTCGCCTTCCTGTTCGGAGAGCTAGCCGTCGACGCTGGTCAGCCGTGACGCGACGTCGCGCCACGGCACGGCGATCCCGTTGTCGAAGTCCCCGACCGCCAGCATGCCCCCGGCGAAGGAGAGATCACGAGCGGGCGGCGTCTTCAGCAACCCGAGCGGCGTCAGGGCGGCATCGAATATGCGCAACGCGGAGTCGAGGGCGAGGACCACCTGGTCATCGTCGGTCCAGACCATAGTGACGGCCGGATCGAACGCCGACAGACGATCGGTCCGCGCGCTCGCGGTCCAAGCGCCCGAGTCGTCGCGTGTATACACGGCCAAGCCGGTTGTCGATGGGGTCGCAGCGGCGCCGTACACTGCCACCTTGGTTCCTTCGCGATTGACCGCCAGCGCCAGCGCCGATACCGTGCCTTCAAGGGCGATCGGGGCATGCTCGTCAAACGGCCACTCACGGACCACCACCAGGCCCGGATGGTCCTGGCGATCGTAGGCCCAGCAGCGCCGGTCGGCGGAGACCGCGAGCCGCATCACGAATCCGCCGCCCTCTGACCAGCGTAGGCGCCCGGTGCTGATTTCGTGAACACGCAGGTCGCCGCGCCAGAGCGCGTCGACCACGGTCGTCCCTTCGGGCCCGAACATGGCCCTCGTGGAGGGCTCTGGCCGCGCGTCGTCGAGCACCGCGACGACGTCCCAGCTTCTCTGTCGAGCACGGTCACGCCGCCTTCACCGTCGCCGGCGAGAACCAGTCGGGCATCAGGAGACAGATCCGCACACGCGACGCCCGGCTCGATGGCACACGATCGAAACCGCTGCTTGCGATCGAGGTCGAAAAGCGTCACGCCCTCAAGATCGGCGACGGCCAGCCAGACACCGTCGTCGCTGAACCGAACCGAAGCCGCTGGACCGAGACGAAAGCTCTTCAGCGGCTCAGTCCTCATGGACGCGAGAGGCTACCGGTCGGCAGCAAGCCAAAGTGGTGCTTTTCGACG
>NZ_JAPCID010000121.1 GCF_027587175.1 Solirubrobacter deserti | reverse complement strand
CCGCGAGCCGCGCGCCGCCGTGCGTGGCCGGCGCCGCCATGCGCGCGGCCTCTCGCCACCCCGCGCGGCTAGGCGCCGAGGCCGGCGTCGCGGGCGGCGATCGCCGCCTGCGCGCGGTCGAGCACCCGCAGCTTCGTGCAGACGCTCGACATGTGGTTGCGGACCGTCTTCGTCGACAGGCCGAGCGCGAGCGCGATCTGGCCGTTGGTCGCGCCCGACGCCAGGTGCTCGAGCACATCGCGCTCGCGCGGGGTGAGCGTCGCGAACGCGGGGTCGCGCGGACGCACCAGCCGCTGCGCGACGCCGGGCCCCGCGACGCCCGCGCCCAACGCGACGGCGAGCAGTGCACGTGTGACCGTGGCCGCGTCGGCGCCCCGGTGCAGGACGCCCGCCGCCCCGGCGCGCAGCATCCGCTCGGCGGCGGCTTCGCCCGGATCGTCGACCAGCGCGAGCACCGGGAGCCGCGCCGGCACCGCGGCGGCGTCAGCCAGGCCGACGACGGTTACGTCGGCCTCGGCCTCCACGGCGGCGACGCGCAGCGCCGGGTGCTCGGCGACGATCCGTTCGAGCGCTTCGCGGACGAGCGGGTACGGGTCAAGGACCAGGACCCGGTGCATCATCCGAGTCCGGCCGCGCGGGCCAGGCGTCCCGCGCTGTCGGCGTCGGGCACATCGAGCTTGGCGAGCAGCACGCGGACGTGGCGCCGGACCGTCTTGGACGCGAGCCCGAGGCGGCCGGCGATGCGCGGCGGATCGGCGCCCGCCGCCAGCTGCGCGAGCACGTCGCGCTCACGCGGCGTGAGCGTCGGGAACGGCTCGGCGTCGCCCGACAACAGCGCGCGCAGGGTCGACGCCGGCGTGACCAGCAGCTCGCCCTCGCGCGCGGCCGCCAGCGCGAGCTCCAGCACCTCGCCCCGCACCTCGTGGGTCACCGCCCGCGCCCCGGCGCGCAGCGCCGCCGCCAGCACGGACGGGTCCGCGGCCGCGCCGACCAGCACGACCGCGGCGCCCTGCCCCGCCAA
>NZ_JAPCID010000120.1 GCF_027587175.1 Solirubrobacter deserti | reverse complement strand
TCTCCTGCCTTCAGAGGTTGTGAACGTCTGAGAAGACGTCCGGGCCCGTCCTGAGGCTCTGCGGTTCCGCCAAGAACTGCAGTCAGGAGGGCCCGGATGCGCGTTCACGCTAACGCGAAGCTCGGACCGGCCGGAAGGCTGGCCCTGGTCTTGTTGATCAAAGAAGGTGCTTCGCTGCGAGCGGCAGCGCAAGTGAGTGCTGTTTCGGTGGCCACGGCCCATCGTTGGTGGCATCGCTGGCTGCAGGCCGACGCTGAGGATCGCGCCCGCGGCGCTTGGCTGGCGGATCGTTCCAGTTGTCCGCATCGCCAGCCGCGACGCACGCCTGAGGAGCTCGCGGTGAGAATCTGCGCGGTTCGCCAGGCCACGGGTTGGGGTCCGCGGTTGGTCGCCGGAGCGACCGGGCAGCCGCACCAGACCGTCTGGAAGGTGCTGCGCCGGCACGGCCTCTCGCGCCGGCCGCCCGCCGATCGCGAGGCTCCTAACCGCTACGAGTGGCCCTGCCCCGGCGATCTGCTGCACATGGACATCTGCAGCTACTCGCGCTTTCGCCGGCCCGGACACCGCACCACCGGCGACCGGTCCCAGCGCAACCGCCAGTGGATGGCCGACAGCACGCGGGTCGGCTACGACTACGCGCACGCGATCGTCGACGACCACTCTCGGTTGGCCTACGTCGAACTGCACGAAGACCAGAAAGCCGCGACCGTCACCGCGTTCTTCGAGCGCGCGTTGGCGTTCTTTGAAAGCCACGACATCAGCACGCGCCGGCTGATGACCGACAACGCCTTCAACTACGTCCGCAACCGCTCGCTCCGCGAGCTGCTCGCCGCGCGCGAGATCCGCCATCTGACCATCCAGCCCTACCGGCCACGCACCAACGGCAAGATCGAACGCTTCCACCAAACCATGGGCCGCGAATGGGCGCACGGCCGCGAATACCCCTCAAGCGCACACCGAGCCAGCCTCCTGGAAGACTGGCTCGAGCACTACAACCACCGGCGACCGCACTCAGCGATCGGCAACCGACCGCCTATCAGCCGCGTTCACAACCTCTAGAGGCAGGACA
>NZ_JAPCID010000119.1 GCF_027587175.1 Solirubrobacter deserti | reverse complement strand
GGCGGGCACCGCGGCGAACTGCGCGGGCGCGCCGGCGACGGCGGGCGCCGCGGCCGCGGGCGCGGTCGCCGCGACGTCGGCGGGCGGCTTCCAGTCCGCGGTGATCGGCTCCTTGAACCCCAGGTGGATGTGGTTCATGTGCGCCGCGTCGGTGAAGTACCCGGGCCCGGAGATCGCGAACGGCGAGCCGATCTCGTTGGGGCGGATGTTCGGGTCCAGCTGGGAGACCTCGGACGCGATCTCGCGCGCGAGCGGGCTGTCCGGGCTCACGATCTCGCCGTCGATCGCAGCGATGTCGAGCCCGCGGCCGTGATGGTGGTTGGAGATCGACCCGCCCGCGGTGAACTTCGAGTGGTCCGAGCACATGCACGAGACCGTGATCTTGTGCTCCTGGCTGAGCTTGGTGAGCACGCCGACGACGCGCGGGTCGATCCGGCCGGCCTTGATGTCGGCGATGCCGTCCTTGTCCAGAACCACGTTCTTGTTCTTGAGCAGCGCGAGCGCCTCGGCGTTCGGTTCGCCACCCTTGCCCTCGGCCCCGAACTGCGCCGGATCGATCGCCGCCGGCGCCTTGGGCGCCTCCACCACCGCCGGCGCCGCGACCGGCTGGGCGGCGGGCGGCGCCTGCGCCGCGGTCGGCAGCGTGTTGTCGGGCGCCGCCGTCGGCAGCGCGTTCTCGGCGGGGGCGGTCGGCAGCGAGTTCTCGGCCGGTGCCGCGGGCAGCGAGTTGTCCACCGGCGTGGCCGGCAGCCCGTTCCCGCCCTTGGCTCCGCCCCCGCCTGAGAGCCGGCGCGCGAGCCGCCGCGCGAGCCCGCCCGACTGCTGCTGCTGGTTGCCGCTCGCGGGCAGCGCGCCCCTGACCGCGCCGTCAGCGGGGAGCGAGTTGTCGGCCCCCGACGGCACGTCGGTGAGCGGCGTCGTGTTCTCGCCCGCGGGCAGCTCGTCCGAGCCCGGCAGCGCGGACGTCGTCTCGTCGAGCGCGTTCGCGGCGCCCTCCTGCTCGGCCTTCTTGGCCGCCTCTGGGGAGTTCTCGTCCGCGATCCGCTTGGCGGCTTCGGCGGCCGGGTCCGGCCTGTCCTCCGGCTCCTGGGGCTTCTCGGGCTCCTTGGCCTTGTCCGTGTCGGTCTTGGCCGCCTCGCCCTCCGGCGGTGCCGCCTCGGGCGGGGGAGCAGCGGCCGGTGGCGGCGCCGCGGGCGGCGCAGCGGCGGCGGGCGGGGCGGCGCCGTCCGCGGGCGGCGCGA
>NZ_JAPCID010000118.1 GCF_027587175.1 Solirubrobacter deserti | reverse complement strand
GGCGGGCACCGCAGGCGCGGCGGGGGGCGACTCGGCCGCGACTCACGCGGCGGGCGTCGAGTCCGCTGGGGCCGAGGCGGCCGGCGAGAGTGCGAGCGCGGGTGCCGAATCGGCCGGGCCCGAGGCGGCCGGCGGCGAGGCCGCGGTGGCGGGTGGCGAGTCGGCCGGGGCCGAGGCGGCCGGCGGCGAGAGCGCGGTGGCGGGTGGCGAGTCGGCCGGACCGGAGGCGGCCGGCGGCGACAGCGTGGCGGCGGGTGGCGAGTCGGCCGGGCCCGAGGCGGCGGGTGGCGAGAGCGTGGCGGCGGGTGGCGAGTCGGCGGCGCCGGAGACGGCGGGTGGCGAGAGCGCGGCGGCGGGTGGCGAGTCGGCGGCGCCGGAGACGGCGGGTGGCGAGAGCGTGGCGGTGGGTGGCGAGTCCGCCGGGGCCGAGGCTGCCGGCGAGACCGCGGGCGCTGAGCTGGCCGGGCCGGAGGCCGCTGGCGGCGAGAGCGCGGCGGCGGGTGGCGAGTCGGCCGGGCCTGAGGCAGCCGGCGGGGAGACCGCGGCGGCGGGTGGCGAGAGCGCCGCTGGCGAAGCGGCCGGACCCGAGGCGACGGGTGGGACGAGCGCGGCCGCAGGCGGCGAACGCGCGGCGGGTGGCGAGTCCGCGGCGGCCGGGCCCGAGGCGGAGGGCGCCGAGAACGAGGAGTCCGCGGACGGTGGCGCGGGCGGGCCGGCCGTCGAGGCGGACGAGGCCGAGGCTGGGCCGGCGCCCGGGGCCGCGTCGGCGACTCCGGCGACGGCCGAAGAGCGTGCGGCCGACGGTGCGCAGGCGGCGGAAGAGGCGAACGAGCTCGCGACCGCTCCGCCGGCCGAGGAGGCGGGCGGTGGCGGCGCGGTCGGCGTGCCGAGTGGGCCGGCCGCTGGGCCGATGGATTACGTCATCGACGCCGAGGCTGCGCTCGATGCCGAAGCCGCGAACGCGGCGATGGCCGACGGGGCGCCCGCGGATATCGTCGCGAGCTCGCCGAAGGCGATCGCGCAGACCGATGCGAACGCCGCGATGGCCGGGGCCGACAAGCTCGAGGCCGCGATCAACGCCGGCGGTGGCGGGGGCGGCGGCGGTGGAGCCGGGCTGGCCCAGGTCGGCGAGGCGGCTGCGGCGCCGCCCGTCGAGGTCGCGCCCGAAGGGAGCACGGGCGGCGCGGCGGGCGCGACCGGCGGCTCGGGCGTCGCGAGCGGCGGCGCCGGTGCGGACTTCGCCGAGGCCGGCGGCGCGGGTGGCCACGGCGGCGGTGCGGACTTCGCCGAGGCCGGCGGCGCTGGGCGCCGCGGTGCGGGCTTCCCGGCGGGCGCTGGCGGCGCGGGTGGGCGCCGGGGCG
>NZ_JAPCID010000117.1 GCF_027587175.1 Solirubrobacter deserti | reverse complement strand
ATGCTCACGGCTGGTCATGACCGCCACCTTGCAATCACAGGCGAAAGTGGTCTTTCTCGACGATTTGACCATCGGGGGCCGGGGCATCAGGGCCCGTGTGCTTGAGGATGGGTTCGTGGGGATAGGCGTGCGGCGGCACCGTGGTTGGCCTTGGCCGGACGACAGCTGGGGTTTGACGCCGATGTTCGGCGAAGGCGGCTGGTGTCGCGCGTGTGGCACCCCCTTGTCGGAGCAGGCCGGATCGCTGAGGCTGCAGCGCAAAGGCGTAACCGTTCGCGGTGCTTGGGTCCCGAATTGGCGATTCGACGCCATCTGTGTTGACGCGGCGCTCGCCGACGAGGTTCGCGCCCGGTTCTCGGTGTCGTTGCTGCCGGTCAGGTGGCCGCGTGGTGGAGACGCAGGTGCCTTCCAACTTGTCGTGCCCTCTGGGGACGTGGCGTGGTTTGCCGGTGAGGAGCTCGCGGCGGCGGCGCGTGCACGGCACGGGACGGATGGAGCGCGCTGCGGACGTTGCGGGACATGGCGATGGATGCCGCTACGAGGAGGTTTGCTCCCACCGTTGGTCGTGCGTGAGCACGACCTGTCCGGCGATGCGGTCGCCAGTCCCGAGTGGTTCGGCGACGGCTGCAAGTCGTTCCGCCAGATGCTCGTGCGGCGTTCGTTGGGAGAGCTGCTGGCTCACGCGAGTCCCCGCGACTTTGCGCTTCGAGATCCGGCCTGGCGATGACGGTCGACCGTGGCTGACGGGTGCTCGCAGATGAGCGCTTTTCGACGGATTCGCGCATTCGATCGGCTCGGTCGCTACGACGAGCCGGGGCGCTCCGGAGGCATACTGGCGGCGTGGAACCAACGCCAGAGCAGGTCGAACGGGGAAGCGGGGCGCTTGTCCCGTTCGTGAAGGCATGGAACCTGCCCCTGAATCCCGAAGAACTCGCGGAGATCGCCTACGCCGTGCTCGTGCACCACGACAGTCCGGCGAGTTGGGAAGAGATCGACGCGGCTGTCCGTGCACAGATCGAGGAATACCGGCAGCAGGCCGAGTCGTGGACCAGGCGATGCGTCGCGACGCCGGGTAGTCAGCTGCTGCCTGCAGGCAAGGCTCGGGCTTGCCGACGAAGCGCTTCTCAACGAACAGGCGTAGCTCCAGGACGGCGTTACGCGACCTTGGGATGCCTGCGCTCAGTTGTCGCCGAAGAAGTCGGCGACGAAGCGAACGTCGCCGGCTCCGCCGTCGAGGGAGCCGACGGCTTCTTCGCGGTACTCCACGACGAACTCAATCGCCGCGTTCCGGGCGAGGCCGGAGAATGCTTCGATCAGAGCCGCGACATCGTCCCTGATCGCGGTCTCATCGGTGTCATCGCCCGGGTCCGGCAGTTCCATGGCGACGCCGATGGTGCGCAGGACCGGCAGGCCGCCCGGTGTGGTGGCTGGCAACTCATCGAGTTGGTCGACGAAGGCGAGTTGGAACGACCACATTCGATCGGCGAGGATGTCGAACTGCTCGCGGCATGCGCGGGCGTCGTCCTCTGAAGCGCTGCCGTCGACACAGATGAGGAGGTCGGGCACGACCCAGAGCCTAGGGAGGCGGCCGTCTTCCGACCACAGCAAACGGATCCTCCTCGACGAACTCGCCCGTCCACGAGGCGTGATCTCGAGCAAGGAGCCTTCGTAGTCCGACGCGA
>NZ_JAPCID010000116.1 GCF_027587175.1 Solirubrobacter deserti | reverse complement strand
CGCCGCGCCGGCGGGCCTCGCCGCCTCGCCCGGGCCTGTCGGGCCCGCCGAGGCGCACGCCGCGCTCGCCCGCGCCGGCCTGCTCGAGGCCGGCGAGCTGCGCTTCACGCACCCGATGATGCGCGAGGCCGTGCGCGCCGGGCTCGTGCCCGCCGCGCGCTCGGCGCTGCACCGCCGCGCCGCGCGGCTGCTGGCCGAGACGGGTGCGAGCGAGGACATGATCGCCGCGCAGCTGCTCGCGACCGACCCGGGTGGGGAGGAGGCGGCCGCGGCGCTGCTGACCCGCACGGGCGAGCGCGCGCTGGCGGCGGGCGACGTCGACGTCGCGCTGCACCATCTGCGCCGCGCGGTCGCGGAGGCGTCCGACCCGCCGCCGGAGCGCCTGCTGGCGCTGGGCCTGGCCGAGGCCCGCGCCGGAGATCCCGAGGCCGGCAAGCACCTGCGCGCCGCCGCCGCCGCGGGCGACCTCGTCACCGCGGCGCGCGCCCAGCAGGCGCTGGCCCGCCGGCTCGTGCTGGCGGGTCGCCCGAGCGAAGCGGCCGACCTGCTCAAGGCCGCGCTCGCGCGCTTGGCGGCCGTCGCGGACGCGGGCGCCGCGGCTGAGCCGGCCGCCGCCGCTGCGTCGTCGACCACGACGTCCGCGGGTCGCGTCGCCGCCGAATCGCCCGCCGGCCCGTCTCCGCGCCTCGTCACGGCGGGCGCCGGCGCTCCGTCCCCGGTGGGGCAGCTGGCGGCGCTGAAGGCCGAGCTGGAGGACGACCTGCTCGACGGGCTCGTGTACGAGCTGGTCGAGGAGCGCCGCCGACGGCTCGACGCGGCCGACGAGCGGCCCGTCGTGCTCGCGCACCGCGCGTTCGACGGGGCGGCCACCGGCGCGCCCGTCGACGAGGTGGTCGACCTGGCGCGGCGCGCGCTGGCCGACGGGCAGCTCGTGCGGGGCGAAGGCCTGACGGTGATCTTCGCGATCGAGGCGCTGATGGCGGTCGAGGCCGCCGACGAGTCGCGCGCGGCGCTCGACGCGTTCGCGGACGCCGCCCGGCGCTCGGGCTCGAAGGTCGCGACGCTCGGCGCGATGATCGCGCTCGCGCGCTGGGAGCACGCGTTCGGCGACTTGGAGCGAGCGCAAGACGCGGCGCGTGCCGCGATCGAGCACTACAGCCTGCGCGGGCGCCGCCCGACGGCCGCGATGCGCGCCGTGCTCGCCGCCGCCCTGCTCGACGCGGGCGACCTTGCCGGCGCCGAGGCCGCGATGGTCGGCGACCCGCCCGACGCCGCGCAGCTCAGCCTGCCGATCTGCGGGTTCCACTCGCTGCAGGGCCGGATCCTGCTCGAGCGCGGCCGACCCGGGGACGCGCTGGCCGCGATCGAGCGCCAGTTCGAGCTCGAGCGCTCGCGCGGGTGGCGGATCACGCTGCGCGAGGCGACCCGGCCGACCTACGTCCGCGCGCTCGCCGCCGCCGGCCGGCTCGACGAGGCACGCGCCTTCGCGGCCGAGGTCCTGGCCTTCAACCGGGCGCGCGGGATGCACGCCGCCGAGGCGCGGATGCTGCTCGCCGCGGCAGGCCTCTCGCTCACCCGCGACGACGAGATCGCCCAGCTCGAGCACGCCGTCGCGGCAGCGGACCGCTCGTCCGCGCCCCTCGTGCAGGCCGAGGCCCACGCCGCGCTCGGTGCGGCGCTGCGGCGCGCCGGCCGCCGCGCGGAGGCCCGCGCCCCGCTGCGCCACGCCCG
>NZ_JAPCID010000115.1 GCF_027587175.1 Solirubrobacter deserti | reverse complement strand
CCAGAGATGAAAAGGCTTAAGATGGCTATTCGACAGACACCAACGCGGGCGGGGCGGGGACGGCCCGAGCGACCTTCATGACCGGGCGGGCCGGCGCCTCAGGCTCGGCCGCGACCTTCCGCGCGAGCTTGACCGGCCCGGCCGAAGCGCTCGCGGGCGGCGTGTCGTCGGGCGTGCGCGCGACCGAGGCCGCCGACGAAGAGACGGCCGGCGGCGGGTCGGCCGGCGTGCGCGCGACCGAAGCCGTCGGCGACGAGGTCGTGGCCGGCGTCTCGGCCTGCGTGCGTGCGACCGAGGCCGCCGACGAGGAGGTGGGGGTCGGCGTGTCGGCCGGGGTGCGCGCGACCGAGGCCGGCGGGGACGGAGCCGCGGGCGGCGTGTCGGCCGGGGTGCGCGCGACCGAAGCCGGCGAGGACGGAGCCGCGGGCGGCGTGTCGGCCGGAGTCGTCGCGACCGAAGCCGGCGAGGACGAGGCCGCGGGCGGCGTGTCCGCGGGCGTGCGCGCGACCGACGGCGGCGTGGTCGAGAGCCGCGACGGGCGCGGCAGCGTGATGGCCTCGGGGTCGTCGTCGTCGCCGGGCGTGCGGGCGATCGAGGCGGGGGCGGACGGGGTCGGCGTGTCGCCGGCGGGCGTGCGCGCGATCGACGCGGGCGCCGGCGGGGTCGGCGCGTCGTCGGCGGGCGTGCGCGCGATCGACGCGGGGGCCGGCGGGGTCGGCGTGTGGTCGGCGGGCGTGCGCGCGATCGACGCGGGCGCCGGCGGGGTCGGCGTGTCCGCGGGGGTGCGGGCGATCGAGGCGGGGGCCGACGGGGTGAGCGCGTCGTCGGCGGGGGTGCGGGCGATCGACGCGGGGGCCGGCGGGGTCGGCGTGTCGTCGGCGGGTGTGCGGGCGATCGAGGCCGGCGCCGGCGAGGTCGGCGTGTCCGCGGGGGTGCGGGCGATCGAGGCGGGGGCCGACGGGGTCGGCGCGTCGTCGGCGGGTGTGCGGGCGATCGAGGCCGGCGCCGACGGGGTCGGCGTGTCGTCGGCGGGTGTGCGCGCGATGGACGCGGGGGCCGGCGGGGTCGGCGTGTCGTCGGCGGGTGTGCGCGCGATGGACGCGGGGGCCGGCGGGGTCGGCGTGTCGTCGGCGGGTGTGCGCGCGATGGACGCGGGGGCCGGCGGGGTCGGCGTGTCGTCGGCCGGGGTGCGGGCGATCGAGGCCGGGGCGGACGAGGTGTCGTCGGCGCGGGTGCGCGCGATCGAGGCGGACGCCGAGGGTGTCGGCGCGTCGTCGGCCGGGGTGCGCGCGATCGACGCGGGTGCCGCCGCGGCCGGCGCGTCTTCGGCCGGGGTGGGGGCGACCGAGGCGGGCGGCGCGTCCGTGCCCGGCTCGAGCGGCTTGCGGGAGAGGCGCTTCGGGGAAGCGCCTGGGTCTTCCTCGTCGGCGGAGTCGGCGAGGCCGAGTTCGTCCGAGGAGAGCGGAGCGCCGGTGCCGGCGCCTTCGACGATGCGGGCGCCGCGAGAGCGCTCGAGGCCGCCGCGCGCGACGAAGCGGGCGACGCGCTCCTCCTTCGTCGGCTCGGGCATCTTCTCGGCGACGCTCATCGGGACGAGGTCGCTCTCGGCGCCGGCGGAGTCGCCGAACAGCCACTGGGCGGCGAACGGGCTCATGCCGGCCCTGGCCCAGTCCGGGCCCTCCGCGGGGCCCTGCGCCGCGGCGGGCGCGGCCGGGGCGGCCGGAGCGGGAGCCGAAGCGGCGGGCGCGGCCGGGGCGGG
>NZ_JAPCID010000114.1 GCF_027587175.1 Solirubrobacter deserti | reverse complement strand
GGCGGCCACGGGCGCGCCTGGCGCCGCCGCCGCGAACTGCGCGGGCGCGGCGGCGGCCGGCGCGGCGGCGACGTCCGCGGGCGGCTTCCAGTCCGGCGTGATCTCCTGCTTGAAGCCGAGGTGGATGTGGTTCTGGTGCGCGGCGTCGGTGAAGTAGCCGGGGCCGGAGATCGCGAACGGCGAGCCGATCTCGTTCGGGCGGATGTCCGGGTCCAGCTGTGAGACCTCGGACGCGATCTCGCGCGCCAGCGGGCTGCCCGGCCCGACGATCTCGCCGTCGATCGCGGCGATGTCGAGCCCGCGGCCGTAGAAGTGGTTGGAGATCGAGCCGCCCGCGGTGAACTTCGAGTGGTCCGAGCACATGCACGAGACCGTGATCTTGTGCTCCTGGCTGAGCTTGGTCAGCACGCCGATCACGCGCGGATCGATGCGGCCGGCCTTGATGTCGGCCTTGCCCACGTCGTCGAGCACGACGTTCTTGTTCTCCAGCAGCGCGAGCGCCTCGGGGCTCGGCGGGCCGCCCGTGCCGACCTCCTCGCCGCCGAACTGCTTGGGGTCGATCGGGGCGCTCGGCGCCGCCGCCTGCACGGGCGCCGCGGCCTGGACCGGCGGCGCGCCCGCCGCTTCCCCGTTGACGCGGATGAAGACGACGTTGCCGCTGCTCGTGGAGCGGTCGATGTGGCTCACCGAGTCGGCGTTGTTGCCCTCCAGCGCCTTGAACTTGCCGTTCTGCACGGTGCTGTCGAGGTAGCCGATGTGGCCGTCGGCGCCGAAGTCGTTCTGCCCGCCCCAGTCGTAGGCGACGATGTCGCCCGGCCGCGCCTGGTCGGCGCTGACGATCTGCAGCCCGTGCTGGTTCTGCTCGGCCGCGCGGACCCACGTCTGCACGGCCGCCCAGCCGCCGCCCGGCATCTTCTTGCCGGCCTTCTCGAGCGTCCAGGTGATGAACGACGCGCACCACGGGTTGCCGGACGGGACGCCCGCCGCGGACAGGTACTCGTCGACCTTCGGGCCGGCGTTGGTGCCCACCTCACGGACGCCCAGCTCGCCGCGCGCGACCGTCAGCGCCGCCGAGCCGAGCGAGCTGCCACCCGCCGTCGGCGCGACGGCGGCCGCGGCCTCCGCCATGCCCGCCACCGGCGCGGCCACCGCTTGCGGCGCGGCGCGGTTGGCGAGCAGGCCCTTGGCCTCCTCGAGCTTGGTCTGGTAGCGGTAGCGGTACTGCTCGGCCGGGCGCTCGGTGTCGGCGATCCACTCGCCGAAGTGGTTCGGGTCGTCGATCGGCTTGCCCGCCGCGACGCGCGCGTTCTTGACCTTCTCCGCCTCGTCGAGGAACCACTCGATCTGCTTCTGCGGGTCCTTGCCGAAGCCCGCGTACTCGCCCTGGTCCCAGATGCTCACGCGCATCTGGAAGAAGCCGATGCTGTCCGCGTCGCCGTAGTTGAGGTTCTGCAGGTTGGACTCGACGAGCGCCGCCATCACCGGCAGCTCCGCCGGGAGGCCGCGCTTCTCGGCCTGGCCGGCCATCCAGGCCGCGAGCTGCTCCTTCGGCGCGTCGTCGCCGGGATAGACCTCGGGTGCGGCGGCCGCGGCCGCGACGACGTCGGACACCGGCAGCGCGGCCGGCTGCCCGGCGAGCTGCGCGGGCGCCTCCGGCTCGGCCTTCTTGATCGCGGGCAGGAAGGCCTGCGAGTCGCCGCGGTCAACCTCCCGTTCGCCGGAGGCGGCGGCCGCGGTGGCCTTCACCGCGGGCAGGAAGGCGTCGGACTTCGTCGGATCGAACGCCGGCGCGGGCGGGGGAGCGGCGGCCGCGGCGGCGACCGGCACACCCGGCGCGGCGGGCACCGCGGCGAACTGCGCGGGCGCGCCGGCGACGGCGGGC
>NZ_JAPCID010000011.1 GCF_027587175.1 Solirubrobacter deserti | reverse complement strand
GGACGCGGCGGCGGTGGTGCCCGGGTGGGCGGCGCCGGGCGTGGCCTCCGTGTCGGCGGAGGCTTCGGCCTGCGGGGTTGCGGAGCGTTCGTGCGGCTCCGCGGCGCTGCCCATGCTCGGAACGCTTTCCGGCGCTAGGCGCCGACGAGGGCCGCGGCCTTCTTGGCGTCGCCCTCGATCGGTTCGACGAGGTCCTGGTTGACGCCGAGGACCTCGTAGACCTTGGACTCGATCTCCTTGGCGACCTCGGGGTGGGAGTCGAGGTAGCCCTTGGCGTTGTTGCGGCCCTGGCCGAGCCGCTCGTCGCCGTAGGAGAAGAACGAGCCGGACTTGGAGACGATCGAGTGCTCGAGGCCGAGATCGAGGATGCAGCCCGAGGTGGAGATGCCGCGGCCGAACTCGATGTCGAACTCGGCCTGGCGGAACGGGGCGGCGACCTTGTTCTTGACGACCTTCACGCGGACGCGGTTGCCGACGGCCTCGGTGCCGTCCTTGAGCGTCTCGATACGGCGGATGTCCAGGCGCTGGGAGGCGTAGAACTTCAGCGCGCGGCCGCCCGGCTGGGTCTCCGGCGAGCCGAACATGACGCCGACCTTCTCGCGGATCTGGTTCGTGAAGAGGCAGAGCGTCTTCGTCCGGTTCAGGTTGCCGGCGAGCTTGCGCATGGCCTGGGACATCATGCGGGCCTGCAGGCCGACGCTCTGGTCGCCCATCTGGCCCTCGAGCTCGGCCCGCGGCGTCAGCGCCGCGACGGAGTCCACGGCCACCACGTCCACCGCGCCGGACCGCACGAGCATGTCGGCGATCTCCAGCGCCTGCTCGCCGTAGTCGGGCTGCGAGACGAGCAGCTCGTCGATGTTGACGCCGATCCTCTGCGCGTACAGCGGGTCCATCGCGTGCTCGGCGTCGATGAACGCGCACACGCCGCCGAGCTTCTGGGCCTCGGCGATGATGTGGTAGATCAGCGTCGTCTTACCGGACGACTCCGGGCCGAAGATCTCCACGATGCGGCCACGCGGAATGCCGCCGATGCCGAGCGCGAGATCCAGCGACAGCGCCCCTGTAGGAACCGCTTCGCATTTCACCTGAGCACCGGGGTCCCCCATCCTCATGACCGAGCCTTTGCCGAACTGGCGCTCGATCTGCGACAGGGCGCCCTGCAGGGCTGTGTCTCGTGCCTTCAAGGGGTCCTGGTTGCTCATGACGATCAAGCTACGACCAGGATCGGACGGATGCGAACGCGTGTGCGCATTTGGCACACAAAAGGAACACTTCTGTGTCAGGCCGTGGGCAAGGTGAACCAAAACGTCGAGCCGTCGCCCTCGACGCTCTCGAAGCCCATCTCCCCGCCGTGCGCGACCACGATGTCGTGCGCGAGCGCCAGGCCGAGCCCGGACCCGGCCACGCGCACCGTCTCCTCGCGCGCGACCCGGAAGAATTTCTCGAACACGCGCGGCTGGGCGGCCAGCGGGATGCCGAGCCCTTCATCGGCCACGGAGATCCGCACCACACCCTCCCCGCACTGCGCGGACACGCGCACCGTGCCGCCGTCCGGCGAGTACTTGATCGCGTTCGAGAGCAGGTTCGCGATCACCTGGGCCACCCGCGCGCGGTCCCCGACCGCCACCACGGGCTGCTCGCACGGCAGCAGCACGAGCGTGTGCGCCTCGCTCTGCCCGCCGAACACCGCCACGGACTCCGCCAGCAGCGCGCCGACGTCGAACGGCGCCAGCGACAGCTCCAGCCGCTGCTCCTCGATCGTCTGCAGATCGAGGAAGTCGTCGATCAAGGACGAGAGCCGCTTGGCCTCGCGGTGCACCGTCCCCAGGATCTCCGCGCGCGAGTCCGCGTCCAGCCGCCGCGTCCGCAGCAGCTCCGTGTACCCCACGACCGAAGCCAGCGGCGTGCGCAGCTCGTGCGAGACGGTCTGCATGAGCGTCGACTTGAGCTGGTCCACCTCGCGCTCGCGCGTGACGTCGCGCAGCACCACCAGGCGGCCGATCCGCGTGCCGCGGGCGTCGTCGATCGGCGCGGTGTAGCGCTCGAGCACGAAGCCGGACACGGCCAGCTCGTCCGCGGTCGGCTCGTCGGAGTCGGCCAGCACCGCCTCCCAGTCGGCGAAGTACGTGTCCCCGTCGAACGACGCCGGCAGCGGCCCTCGGTCGGCACCGATCGCCGCGGCCACCGGCATGTCCGCACGAGCGGCCAGCTCCGCCATCGCCGCGTTCGCGAACACCAGCTCGCCGTCCAGCCCGACCAGGCCGATGCCCTCGCGGACCCCGTCCAGCACGGCCGCGTTGACCTGCGACAGCCAGTCCTGCTGGGCCAGCGCGTCAGCCTCGGCCAACGCGGTCGCGGCCTGTGCGGCCAGCCGCAGGACGAGCTCGCTCTCGTCCGCGTCGAACGCGTCCGAGCTGATCCCGCCCAGCGTCGCCACGCCGATCGACCGCTCACCGATCTGCAGCGGCACGTGTAGCTCCCAGCGCACCGGCGCTTCGCCGCCGAGCGTCTGCACGCGCAGCGCCGAGGAGTCCATCAGCACGACTTCGCGCGCGAGGACCGCCCGCGCCGCGGCGCCCTCGCCGCCCGCTGCCATCCGCTCGGCCAGGGCTTCCGGGTCCAGCCCGACGGCTGCGAGCCGCGCCCAGCGCTGCTCCTCGGCCCAGGACGCCCCGTACAGCGCGCCGACGTCCGCCCCCGCGGCCTCGACCAGGCCCGACAGGGCGATCCAGGCGAGCACGCGCGCGTCCCGCTCGGCGGCCAGCGAGTCCGCGAACGCGCCGTAGGCCTCCGCGCGCCGCTTCTCCTCGGCCAGCTGCGCCGCCGTCAGCGACAGCTCGTCGCGCTGGGCCCGCACCTCCTCGCCCGCCGCGGTCAGCTCCTCCTGGCGCTCCTCGAGCGCGATCGCCTGCATCTCGAGCTCGGTGTTCTGGTGCTCGAGCTCGTCGCGCGACTGCTGGAGCGAGCGCGCCATCGCGTTGAAGGTCGCGGCGAGCCGGCCGATCTCACCGCGGCCGGAGGTCGGGACCGTCGCGTCCAGGTCACCGCTGCGCACGCGGTCGGCCGCGACCGCGAGCCGGCTCACGGGGCGCGCGATCCGTCGCGCCACGTAGAAGGTCACGATCGCCAGTGCGAGCACGCACACCAGCAGCCCGACGAGCGCGATCCTGGACGCGCGCTCGGACGCGGCGTCGGCCTCCCGCGACTCGCGTACGGACCGGATCTGCTCGGCCGCCGACAGCGCCGCGATCCGGTCCTCGACGACCTTCGCGCGCTGGGTCCCGGAGGCGGCCGCCGCGAACTCCCGCCCGGCGCCGACGCCGTCCTGACGCGTGCGGGTGACCACGTTCTCCGCGTAGTTGTTGACGTAGGAGAGCGCCTCGTCGCGGATCCGCGCCGCCCGGCGCGCCTGCTCGGGATCGTCGGCGACGAGCGCGGCGAGCGCCGTCGCGGCGTCCGGCAGGGCGCTGCGCACGTGCTGGTATTCCTGCAGCAGCTCCTCGTTGCCGGAGATCAGGTAGCCGCGGACGTTCGTCTGGACCGCGAGCAGCCGCTGCTGCGTGAGGTTGGCGGCGGCGATGACCTCCTGCGACTCCAGCGCCCGGGCCGCCGTCGCCTGCTGGCGGGCGACCGCCCAAGACAGCAGCGCGATGACGGCGAACACGATCAGCACGAGGCTGAGCGAGCCGAGGATGGTCCGGCGGGTCATCCGCCCACCCGCTCGTACGCGTGCGGCGCGATCGCGCACAGCCCGTACCGCGCCGGGTCGATCAGGCGCTCGCTGCGGCCGAGCAGCAGCACGCCGCGGCGCGCCAGGGCGGCGACCAGCGTGCCGTAGAGCCGTTCGCGGGCGGCCGGACCCATGTAGATCGCGACGTTGCGGCAGAGGACCAGGCGCCAGCGACCGGGCGGCGGGCCGTCCGCCGTCAGGTCCCGTCGCTCGAACCGCGCACGTGCGCGCACAGCGTCCGAAACGCCGTCGAAGGCCCCGACTTGCGCCAATGCGAGGTTTTCCTCGAGCAGATCGCTGCCGAGCAGCAAGGAGCGGTTGAGCGCGCCCAGGCGCTCGAGCACCACCCCGAGCGAGTAGAGCTCGGAGCCGTCCGAACAGCCCGCCGACCACGCGCTGATCCGCGCGGTCCCCGCCAGCAGCCGCGGCAACAGCTCCTCCTCTAGCAGCGCGAACTGCTCGGGGTCGCGGAACATCGCTGCGTGCGAGATCGCGATCGAGCGCCGGAACCGGCGGCGCGCGGCCTCGTCGGAGCGCAGTACGCGCGCCAGAGACAGCACGTCGGGCACGTCGAGACGGCGGCACGCGCGTGCCACCTGCTCGTCGACGTGCTCGTCGCGGAAGCTCGCCAACGGGAGACCGCTTACACGCTCCAGTTCGCCCACGGAGGCAGGGACCGTAGCGTCGCGATGCCGACCAGTTCTCGGTCTGTCAGCGCGCCAACTTCTGCAGCTGCACGGTTTCGTGCACGAGGCTGGCACGGGCCGCGTCGAGCCGCAGTCGGACCGGCCGTCCGCCCAGCCGGCCGGTGAGCCCGCGCGCGTTGAGCACGAGCGTCCCCTTGGCGGCCTTCGTGCCGGCGATCCGCAGCGTGAGCGAGCGCGTGAGGTCTCCTCCGCCGCCGACCGTCACGCCGGTCACGGCCTGGTAGTCGCTCAGCCGCAGCCGGCGCCCGGCGACCGACCAGGACCCACCGCGCAGCCCGCCGCCGGCGCTCGCGAGCGTGGCGGGCGAGAGCACGAGGTCGAGGTCGTCGATCGTCGCGAGCACGGCGCGCAGCGTGCGGCCCGTCTTGCGCGAGTAGCCCGGAAGGCCGCGCAGCGACTCGAACGACGCGGGCGCCGACAGGACCGCCGGGACGCCGGTCGGGACGCGCTTGCACGTCCGCGGCGGCGTGCGCCGGGTGACGAAGCGCAGGATCGCGGAGGCCGCGCAGTCGCGCGGGTCGCTGACCGTGGAGTGGCCGACGCCGCGGATGACGATCCGGTGCGCGCCCGGGATCCGCGAAGCGACGTTCTGCGACCACTCCGGCGGCGTGCGCAGATCCTCGTTGCCCTGCAGGATGAGCGTCGGCACGGTCGGGTACGGCGGCGCCGGGACGTCGACGACCGGGCGCGGCACGTCCGGCCAGCGCAGGCACAGGTCGATCTCGTCCTCGAGCACCACCGCGGCGTCGAACGGTGCGAACGCGTTCGGTGCGACGGCCGCGAGCCGTTGCTGCGTGATCGCGGCGCGGGCCTCGATCGGCGTGCCCGGGTCCCACGGCAGCGGCGTCGTCTCGCACACGGTCGAGTAGCGGGCGACCGAGAAGTCCCGCGGCGAGCCGAAGCCCTCGAGCCGCCGCGCTTCCCGGATCAGGCGCGCGAGCAGCGCGCCGTCGCCCTTGAGCGCGGCCTGCACGCCGGCGGGGACCGCCGCGCGCAGCGCCGGCAGGTAGTCCGTGAGCAGCATCAGGTCGAACAGCGCCGTGGGCGTGATGCGCACGCGCGTGGAGCGGCCGAGCCGGTCGTAGGCGAATGCCTGCAGGGGCGTCACACGCAGCTGGGCCACGAGCTTGGCCAGGTCGGCGCCGGGGTCGGCGGAGATGCCGCGGCAGCCACCCGGGCACAGCGACTTCAGCGACGGGCCCATCGCCCGGAAGTTGACGGTGGCGAACGGGTCGCGGTCGTCGTAGTCGACCACCGAGTCCAGGATCAGCCGCTCGACGTGCTGCGGGAAGGCGCGCGCGTAGGCGACGGCCAGCTCGGTTCCGTAGGAGATGCCGAACAGCGTCAGCTTCGCGCTGCCGAGCTGCTGACGGATCGCTTCCATGTCCTGGACGGAGTCGGGCGTCGTGTAGAAGCGCCGCGCGGGGCCGATCCGGGCCGCGCATTCCTCGGCCGCCCCCGTGTCCCGCAGGTACGGGTCCTTCTCGAGCCGCGGGCAGCGCAGCAGGCCCGAGCGACCGGTGCCGCGCTGGTCGAAGCCGATGACGCGGAAGCGATCGAGCAGGAACGGTACGGCCGCGAGCACGCCGATCATCTCGCTCACCCCGGCGCCGCCCGGGCCGCCGGACAGGTACATCAGCGTCGGCCCGGACCGCCGGCCCGCGCGGGCGATCCGCAGGGGAACCGTGCCCGGCATGGTGTTCGCGCGGTCGAGCGGGACGTCGAGCGTCGCACACTGGACGCCGTTGAAGTCCACGCACGAGCGCCACTGCAGCGCCGCGTGCGCCGTGGTCGGGAGGGCCGTGAGCGCCGCGAGGGCGAGCAGCGCCCCGAAGATGAGCCTCCGCATCACGGCTGAATGTAGCCGAGAGGTTGGGAGATCAGCGCGTGGTAGCTCGCCCCGCTGGGATGGAGCTGCGAGCGGTAGAGGGTGAGCGAGCGGCCGTGGAAGCGGGTGGGCTCGAGGTCGAGTGGGACTTCACGGGGCGGCGTGACGCGCGGGCGCATGCGGGCGACCGTGACGTGGGCGCGGAAGGGGCGCTTCTCGGGGGTGTGGACGCCGGCCTGCTCGAGCCCGTGCGAGACCCGCGCTTGCAGTTCGCGGAGCGCGTTCGTGGGATCTTCCAGCTCGACCGTGAGGACGCGGGCGCGGCGCGGTGGGAGCAGGAGGACGTTGCCGATGACGAGTTCGGGCGCCGCGCGCTCGGCTTCGATGATTGGGCGGATCAGGTCGACGTCGGTGGGCGGCCGGGCGCCGAGGAAGGCGAGGGTGATGTGGAGCGCCTCTTCGGGGATCGGGCGCCACGTGGACTCGTCTATCCGGAGCGCCGCGAGGGTGGCGCGGAGCTCGTTCGGGAGGTCGAGGGCGACAAAGAGGCGCAGCACGGCGGGCATCGAGGGGGAAGAAGCTGGCGTTTCGCTCGCACGGCCGGCTCAGCGCCTCTCGGGCTCCGCGCGGCAAGGGAGTCGCGGCGTGCTGCGTACCGTCAAGGTACGGGCTCCGGAGACTACGTGGAGCGCCGTGCTTCGGTCCGCCTGCTGCGGATCTCGGGGAAACGAACACGCCCTCGCTCTGGGTAGTCGACGAAACTATCGCTGGGCGAGAGTTTCGTCGCCCACCCCGCCTCCTGGAGGCGAACACCGCGCGGAGCCCGCGAGGCGCCGCTTCGCCCGCCGCACGAGCGAAACGCCAGCTCCTTCCCCCTCGGTGAGCCGTTCAGCGCCGCTGCGCCAGCAGCCCACGCAGCATGTGGAGCGCCACCGTGGTCGTCCGGTCGCGCACGTCGGCACGCGATCCCGGCAACCGGACCACGCGATCGTCGCGCCCCCACGGCGCCTCGACGCACAGGCACACGGTGCCGACCGGCTTCTCGGGCGTCCCACCACCCGGTCCGGCGATCCCCGTGATCCCGATGCCGAGATCCGCACCGAAGCGCGAGCGCGCGCCGAACGCCAGTGCCTGCGCGACTTCGGGCGAAACCGCGCCGTGGGCCTCGATCAACGTCGGGTCCACGTCCGCGAACTTCGTCTTGGCCTCGTTCGAGTACACGACGAAACCACCGAGGACATGGGCGGAAGAGCCGGCCAGGTCCGTGAGCCGGCCCGCCATCAGCCCGCCCGTGCAGGACTCGGCGACGGCGATCGTCAGCCCGTCCAGCCCGCGCTGAACGACCTCGTCGATCGTCGCGCCGTCGTCGGAGAACAGCACCTCACCGTGCCGGGCACGCAACTGCGCTTCGAAGGACTCGTACGCCGCCGCCTCCGAGGGCCGGTACACCGTCGCGACCTCGAGCTCGCCACGCCGCAGGCACGTCGTGACCTCGAACGGCAGCGACCCCTCGTCCAGCTCGCGCAACGTCGCCGCGATCTGCGGCTCGCTCAGCGGGAAGAAGCGCAGGATCCGACGCTCCAGCGCGCCCGCGGACGCCAGCAACGAAGCCAGCGGCTCGACCTTCACCGCGTCGGCCCACATGCTCTGCAGCTCGCGCGGCGGCCCCGGCAACACCGCGACCAGCGGCGACGACCCCACGAGGAAGCCGGGAGCGGTGCCCTTGGGTTCGAGGACGACCGCTCCGACCGGCACGTGCGCCTGCTTGCGCGCACCCGCCCGCATCGGCGCCTCCTCGCCCCCGATCCGCTTGCGCAGGCCGTTGACGATCCCCCAGATCCGCTCCTCCAGGGCCTCGTCCAAGACCATCGACGTTCCGTGCCAACCGGCCACCACCTCGGCCGTGAGGTCGTCCGCGGTCGGCCCGAGCCCGCCGGTGGTCAACACCAGGTCGAAGTCCGCGAAGAAGTCCAGGGCGCGCCGGACATCGTCCGGCCGGTCCCCCACGACGACGATCTGCTCGACCGACACGCCGAAGCTGCGCAGCGCCTCAGAGAGCCACGGCCCGTTCGCGTCCCGGATCAGCCCCGAGAGGACCTCGGTGCCGGTGACGACGATGCCCGCGCGCACGCTCAAGTGGCGCAGAGCCCCGTCCGCACCGACTCCTTCAGGCGCTTCGGCCGCTTGCCCGGCCGCAGCTCGTAGCCGATCGGCTGGCCGATGTTCGCCGCGCCGTAGCGCTTGCCGCCGTAGCTCATGCGCACCGAGCTGTTGCCGAGGTTGACGCGGAAGAACTTGGAGCGGAACGTCCGCGTGGAGCGTCCCTTCTCGATGTACTCGCCATTGACGACGGCCTTCCCCGTGGCGTCCACCAGGCACACGTAGACGCGGTCGGTCGCGGTCAGCTTCAGTGACACGCGCGCCGGCCCCCGCTTCTTCTTGCGCTTGCTCCCGGACGCGGTCTCGGTCGGCGCGGCGGTTGCGGTCGGCGTGGCCGTGGGCGTGGAGACGACGTTCGGCTCCTCCTCGTCAGGCCCCTGCTGGCCGAGGATGTAGAGCGCGCCGAGCACGATCAGGATCGCCAGCCCGACGACCACGAACGGCCCGATCGGCCGCCGCGCCCGCTGGCGCTGGCGCCCGGGCCGCTCGCGCCGGAAGGGCGTGAGGTCCTGCGTGGTCGGCCGCTCGAAACGCTGGCGGTACTCCTCCACCAGCAGCCGGGGATCGAGGTCCAGGTACTCGGCGTACGTGCGCAGGAACGTCTTGACGAAAGTGGGACCTGGCAGCAGGTCCCACTCCTCGTTCTCAAGCGCGCGCAGGTACTTGGCACGGATCTTCGTCGCCGCCTCGACCTCGGTCATGTCGATGCGGCGGCGCATCCGTGTCTCGCGAAGCGTCTCACCGATCTCCGGCATCAGCTTCTACGAGGCTACAAGCGCCTCAGTCGCCGTCTACGTCGCTGTCCGGCACTTTGGCCGGCGAAGCGGCCAGCGCTTCGAGGATGCGCGGGACATCTGCTTCGGTCACGAGCACCTGACGTGGCTTGGAACCTTCGTATCCGGAGATCACGCCGCGCCGCTCGAGCATGTCGATCAGTCTCCCGGCTCGCGTGTAGCCCAGCCGCAAGCGGCGTTGCAGCATCGACGTGGAGGCGGTTTGCATCTCGGCGACGAGCCGGATCGCGTCCTCGAGCAGCGGGTCCTCGTCCGGGTCGAACTCGTCGGGCGCGCTCTCGGCCTCGGCGGCGCCCTCCTCCTCGACCTCCTCCAGCAGGTCCTCGCGCAGCTCGGGCTCGCCCTGGTCGCGCCAGGCGCCCGTGATGGCCTCGATCTGCGGCTCGTCGATGTAGGCGCCCTGGATGCGCTGCAGCCGGGAGGAGCCGACGGGCGAGAAGAGCATGTCGCCCATGCCGAGCAGCGCCTCGGCGCCGTTCTGGTCGAGGATCACGCGCGAGTCGGTCTGCGAGGACACCGCGAACGCGATCCGCGACGGCACGTTGGCCTTGATCATGCCCGTGATGACGTCCACGCGCGGGGACTGCGTCGCCAGTACGAGGTGGATGCCGACCGCGCGCGCCTTCTGGGCGATCCGGATGATCGAGTCCTCGACGTCGGCGGGCGCGACCATCATCAGGTCGGCGAGCTCGTCGATCACGCACAGGATGTAGGGGAGCGGCGGCTGGTCGCGCGTCGCGCGGACCTTGTTGAGGTCCTTCAGCGTCCGGGTGCGGGCGAGCGCCATCGCGCCGTAGCGCTGCTCCATCTCCCGCACGAGGTTCTGCAGCGCGGTCGCGGCCTGGCGCGGCGAGGTGATCACGGGCGTCAGCAGGTGCGGGATCGAGTCGTAGTGCGTGAGCTCGACCTGCTTGGGGTCCACGAGCACCATCCGCACCTCGTGCGGCGTCGCGCGCAGCAGGATGCTCGACAGCATCGCGTTCACGCACGCGGACTTGCCGGCGCCGGTCGTCCCGGCGACGAGCAGGTGCGGCATCTTGGCCAGATCGGCGCCGATCGCGCGGCCCGCGACGTCCTTGCCGAGCCACACCGTCAGCGGCGACCAGTCCTCGGGCGGCTGCTGGTAGATGTCGCCGAGGTGCACGATCCGGCGGCGCGCGTTCGGCACCTCGATGCCCACGGCCTGCTTGCCCGGGATCGGCGCGAGGATGCGCACGTCGGACGCGGCCAGCGCGTACGCCAGGTCGTCCTTGAGCTGCGCGACCTTGCCGACCTTGATGCCCGGCGCGAGCCGGAGCTCGTAGCGCGTGATGTGCGGGCCGGCCACCATGCCGATGACCTTCGCCTCGATCTTGAAGTGCGCGAGCGCCTCCAGCAGCGCCGCCGCGACCTTCTCCTGCCCGGCGGTGTCCGGCCGCGAGGCGTCCTCGCTCGAGCGCGTGAGCTCGCCGGCGTCCGGGAGCTCCCACACGAAGTCGGGTGAGTCGGTGACGTCGCTGCGGTAGCGGCCCTGCGGCGTGAGCTGCTCGGGCTCGACGGGCTTGGCCGGGCCGCGCGTGACGCCCGGCTCGTCCTCGGCCGGGTCCTCGGCGAGGCGCTCGAGCTCGGGCACCTCCTCGATCTCCGGCTCGGGCTCGGGCTCGTCGAGCTCGGGCGCGATCAACTCGGGCTCGGGCTCCGGGTCCTCGAACAGCGGCCGAACCTCGACCTCGGGCTCGTCGGGCACGGTCGTGTCCCACAGCGAGTCGTACTCGGGCGGCTCTTCGATCTCCGCCGGTGGTGTCTTCGTGGACACCTTCACGCGCGTGGAGCGCTCGAGCGTCGCCAGATCGTCCCGGACCCGCGGGCGGGGCCGCGGCCGCGGCGCCTTGGCGGCCGCCGTGCGCAGCTCGCGCGTGGTCGAGGACACCGAATCGGTCGTGAACTTGATGACGCTCGCGACCGAGGCGCCCGTGAGCAGCAGCACGCCCGCGATGAACACGAAGATCGCGACGATGTGCGCGCCGACGGCGCCGAACAGCGTCTCTAGACCCCAGTCGAGCGTCTCCCCCACCATGCCGCCGCGCGTCTTGACCCACTCGGCGTCCCACCAGTCCGGGCGCGCGCCGTCGGGCCCGAGGCCGAGCGTCCCGGCCGACAGCGCCAGCGTCACCGACAGGAACAGGCAGATCGCGCCCGCGCGGAACGGCTTGACCGCGGGCAGCACCGGACGCAGGACGACGATCGCGCCGCCGAGGATCAGCGCCAGCGGCACGAGGTAGTGCCCGGCGCCGAGCAGCCATTTGAGCCCCTCGACGGCCTCAGAGCCGACGCGCCCGCCCTCCCATCCCATGTAGACGAGGAATCCGAAGAACAGGCCGAGGCCGAAGAGCCCCAGGCCGATCAGGTCGAGCTGGCGCTGTTCGAGCACCGGCAGGCCGCGCGAGGGCGCCGACTGGCGCGCGCGAGCGGCGGGCTTCTTCTTGGGCTTCTTCTTCGCGGCAGGCATCTGGCCCGAGCCCCTTCGACGCGCGCCCGCGCTCCCCTGCCAAATGCTCACGAGCAGCTAAAACGTCGGGCCGTTTCGTCCGGTCGCCGCGTACCATCTTTAAGTAATGGATGCCGCCAGCCGTCCCGTGCGCGTGCTCGTCGTCGAGGACGACGAGGAGATCGCCCAGGTCCTGCAGCGCTCGCTCCGCCTTGAGGGCTACGAGGTCAAGCTCGCAGCCGACGGCGTGAGCGGCCTGGACGAGGCCCATGCCTTCCTGCCGGACATCATCGTCCTCGATCTCGGGCTCCCGCGCCTGGACGGCATCGACGTCGCCAAGCGGCTGCGCGACGACGGCGACGAGACGCCGATCCTCATGCTCACGGCCCGTGACGCGCTGGAATCGCGCGTGCAGGGCCTGGATGTCGGCGCCGACGACTATCTGGTCAAGCCGTTCGAGCGCCAGGAGCTGCTGGCCCGCCTGCGGGCCCTGCTGCGGCGCCGGCCTCCGCGCGGCATGGCCCCGTTGCGCGTGGGCGACCTCACGCTCAACCCCGACACGCACGAAGTGGCGCGGGGGGACCGCCAGATCGACCTGACGCAGCGCGAGTTCGAGCTGCTCGAGTACCTGATGCGCAACGAGCGCCTCGTGATCAGCCGCCAGAAGCTGCTCGACGAGGTCTGGGGCTACGACCCGTTCTCCATCACGAACACGATCGAGGTGTTCGTGTCCAACCTCAGAAGAAAGCTCGAAGCCGGTGGCGAGCCCCGTCTCCTCCACACGGTCCGCGGCGCAGGCTACGTACTCCGCGTATAAGCGGCAGCCCATCCGCTGGCGGCTCGCGGGCGGGTCCGCCGCGCTGACGCTGGTCATCCTGCTCGGCTTTGCCGTGATCGTCGGCACGCTCACCACGCGCGCCATCTACAGCGACTTCAACCGCCAGGTGGCGAGCGCCGCCGACCGGCTCGAGGCCCAGCTGCGCTACGACTTCAAGCAGCTGGACCCGAACGGCAACCCGCAGTACACGCCCAACATCGACCTCGACTCGTACGTGTCGAGCACCAACGCCGCGGTGCGCGTCGTGTACCTGAACGGGCAGCGGTTCGACGGGTCGCGCAACGCGCCGTCGTTCGGGGCGCCCGACGCCAGCCGCAAGGAGGTGGACGGCTGGCGCGTGGAGACGCGTGAGGCGCCGCTCTCGCGGCCCGGCACCGCCGTCTACTACACGCTCGCGATCCAGTACGCGCGGCGGATGTCGGACGTGCGGGCGACGGCCAACCGCGTGAAGGTGTTCCTCGGCCTCGGCGTGCTCGGCGGCGCCGGGCTCGCGCTGCTGGCCGGCCTGGCCACGGCGCGGCGCGCGATGGAGCCGATCGCCGAGCTCACCGCGACCGCGCGCGAGGTCGAGCGCACGGGCGATGCGACCGTCGCCATCCCGCGCCCGGAGGCCGACGACGAGGTCGCCGAGCTGGCCACGACGTTCGAGGAGATGCTGCAGGCGCTCGAGAAGGAACGGGCCGAGACGGCGCTGACGCTCGAGCGCCAGCGCGAGTTCGTCGCCGACGCCTCGCACGAGCTGCGCACGCCGCTGACGTCCGTGCTGGCCAACCTCGAGCTGCTCGAGGAGACGCTCACGGGCGAGCACAAGGAGGCCGCCGCGTCCGCGCTGCGCTCGAGCAAGCGCATGCGCCGGCTGGTCGCCGACCTGCTGCTGCTCGCGCGCCAGGACGCCGGCCGCGTGCCGATCCAGCACCGCCCCGTGGACCTGAGCGAGATCGTCGCCGCCGCCGCGGCGGAGCTCGAGCCGGTCGCCGGCGACCACGAGATCTCGATCACGGCCCGCCCGGGCGCGTGGATCGAAGGTGTGCAGGACGAGCTCCACCGGCTCGTGCTCAACCTGATGGAGAACGCGCTGCGCCACACCGATCCCGGCACGGCCGTCGAGGCCAGCGTCGAGCGCCAGGGCGACCAGATCGTGCTCGCCGTCGAGGACGACGGGCCGGGCATCGCGCCCGAGCTGCGCGAGAAGGTGTTCGAGCGCTTCTTCCGCGCCCACGGCGACCGCAGCGGCTCGTCCGGGCTGGGTCTGGCGATCGTCAGGGCCGTCGCCGAGAGCCACCACGGCAGCGTGAGCCTCGAGCCGCCCCTCGACGGACGCGGAGCCCGCTTCGTGGTGCGGTTCCCGGCCTCCCCCTAGAAGCTCACATGCCCTCAAGCCATCGCCGCTGATGCCGATGGACAGAAGGACATGTCTGACACCACTTCCCAGCAGCTCGTCGTCTTCAGCCTCGGGTCGGAGGAATACGCCCTCCCGATCGGCTCGGTCCACGAGATCATCCGCTTTTCAGAGCCCCGCTCCGTCGCCTCCGACGTGCCGTGGATCCGCGGCGTCATCGGCCTGCGCGGCAAGATCATCCCGATCTACGACCTCGCTTCGCGCATCGGCATCGACGCCGGCGACGCCGAGTTCGGCAAGATCGTCATCGTCGAGACGGGCACCGGCCAGGCCGGCGTCGTCGTCGGCGACGTCGAGGAGGTCCTGACCGTCACGGCCGAGCAGCTCGAGGCCGTCCCGTCCGCCGACATCCAGACGATCGAGTCGATCGCCAAGATCGGCGACCGCCTCGTGATCCTGCTCAACCCGGAAGGGCTGTTCGCCTCGGCTCGCGCCGACGAGCTCGCCGCGGCGTAAGCAGTAGTCCGGTGGCCAGCCTCTTGAACACGAATGCGCGCCCGCGGGTCGTCGTCGCCGACGACTCGCGGCTGATGCGCCGCATCCTCTCCGACGCCCTCGGACGCCAGGGCTTTGAAGTGGTCGCCGCGGCGGCCGACGGCGACGAGGCGCTGGCCGCCTGCAATCAGCACCGGCCCGATGCGATGACGCTCGATCTGCACATGCCGGGCCTCGACGGCCTCGGCGTGCTGCGCGCGCTCAAGGCCGGCAAGGCCACGAGCGTCCCCGTCATCGTGGTCTCCGCCTTCTCCCCCGCCCACGGCGCCCGCGCGGTCGACGCGCTGGCCGAGGGCGCGTTCGACCTCGTCGCCAAGCCCGCGATGGGCGAGTCGATGGACGAGTTCACCAAGGAGCTCGCGAAGAAGGTCAACGACGCCGCCGACAGCGGCAAGGCCCGCGCCCGCCGTCGTGTCGCGCCGGTCACACCGCTCGCGGCCAAGCCGGCCGCGCCCGTCACGCCGGTCGCCTCGCGCGCCGCGGTCCGTCCGCGCCCCGGCAAGAAGTTCGTGATGATCGCGTCCTCGACCGGCGGCCCGAAGGCCCTCGGCGAGCTGATCCCGAAGCTGCCGTCACCGCTCGGCTCCGGGTCCGTGATCGTGCAGCACATGCCGCCCGGCTTCACGGCGTCGCTCGCGACGCGCCTGGACGGCACCTCCCCCCTGAACGTGATCGAGGCCAAGGCCGGCGACGCCGTCGACGCCAAGCGCCTCCTGCTCGCCCCCGGCGGCGCGCACCTGCGCATGGAGGCCGACGGCCGCGTGCGCCTCTCCGACGACGCGCCCATGGGCGGCCTGCGCCCGCGGGCCGATCTCACGATCGCCGACGTCGCCAAGATCTACGGCCCGAGCCTGCTGCTGGTCGTGCTGACCGGCATGGGCAAGGACGGCCTGGAGGGCGCCAAGGCGGTCAAGGCCGCCGGCGGCCGCATCCTGGTCGAGGCCGAGTCGACCTGCGTCGTCTACGGCATGCCGCGCGCGGTGGCCGAGGCCGGCCTCGCCGACGAGATCCTCCCGCTTCACGACCTGCCCGCCGCGATTGCCCGGGAGGCCGGCGCATGACCCTTCCCCCTCGTACTCCCCTCACGCCCCGCGCGCCGCTGACGCCGCGCGCGGCGACGCCTGCGCCGCCGCGCCCGGCCCGCCCGGCCGCGCCCGCGCGGCCGACGGTCGGCACCGCGAGCCTCAAGGCCGACGACTTCACCGCCCTGTGCGAGCTCGTGCGCTCGCTCTGCGGCGTCGACCTGCTCCAGTACAAGCGCAACCAGATGGAGCGCCGCGTGCGCACCTGGACCGAGCGCCGGGGCACGCCGGACCTCGCCGAGTACGGCAAGATCCTGCGCAAGGACTCCGAGGAGCTCGACGCCTTCCTGGACCGCGTCACGATCAACGTTAGCCACCTGTGGCGCCACGAGGACCAGTTCGACGTCCTGCGCAAGCAGATCCTGCCGCAGCTGGCCGAGCGCAAGCGCCTGAAGATCTGGAGCGCCGGTTCCTCCTACGGCGCGGAGGCGTATACGATCGCCGCCGTCGCGCGTGAGACGATCCCGAACATCCCGGTGGAGATCGTCGGCACGGACCTGGACAAGCGCATGGTCGCCCGTGCCCGTGAGGGGTACTTCACCGCTGAGGACGCTCGCACCTCGCCGAAGGCGTTGCTCACCAAGCACTTCGAGCCCCGCCCGGAAGGCGGTTGGCAGGCCAAGCCCGAACTGAAGCGCATGGTGCGCTTCGAAAATGGGGACCTTCTGCGTATGGCGGTTCCCTCCGCACGGTACGACGTGGTCTTCTGCCGCAACACCGTGATCTACTTCACCGAAGAGGTTCGCGACGCGCTGCACGAGCGGCTCGTCAAGGCCCTCTCTCCCGGCGGCTACCTCGTGGTGGGCACCTCGGAGCGTGTTTCGGACCCGAAGGGCCTCGGGCTGACGTCGCCCTTCCACTTCATCTACCAGAAGAGCTGAAATGGACGAGTATCTCCCGATGTTCCTGGCCGAGGGGCGTGAGCACCTGCAGGAGCTCAACCTCGCGGTCGTACAGATCGAGGAGACACCCGACGACCAGGCCACGGTCGACGAGATCTTCCGCATCGCGCACTCCCTGAAGGGCATGAGCGCGACGATGGGCTTCGCCAACATGGCGGCGCTCACGCACGAGATGGAAGACGTGTTCGAGCTGCTGCGCCAGCGCACGACCGGGCTCCCACGGGTCGCGGTCGATGTGCTGTTCCAGTGCCTGGACGCGCTCTCGGCCGCGGTCGAGTCGATCGACGAGACCGGCGCGGAGAACATCCAGCCGCAGGCGCTGATCGAGAGCCTGCGCGGGCTGGTGCGCGAGCGCACGCCCGAGCAAGAAGCCGAGCGCGCGGGCCTCGCGATCCCGCCGTCGGACGAGCTGTCCGCGCTGGCCGACGGCCGCCGCGTGATCCAGATCTCCGCGCGCCTGGACGAGGACGTCTCGATGGCGGCCGTGCGCGCCTACATGGTCCTGTCGGTGATCGCCGGCTACGGCGAGACGCTCAGGTGCAGCCCTACCCCCGAGGACGTGGACACGTTCGACGGGCGTGAGATCGACGCCTGGGTGGTCTCCGAGCGCACCGACACCGAGATCCAGGACGCCGTCGCCTCCGTGCCCGAGGTGGCCGAGGTGCAGGTCTTCGAGGCCGTCCCGGACGCCGCCCTCGAGGCTCCCGACGAGGTCGAGCAGGAGGTCACCGCCCCCGTTCCGCCCCCGGTCGAGGCACTCGCCACGGACACGCCCGCCGGCGAGGCGCCCGAGCCCGTTGCGCCCGCGTCCGCCGCGCCCGCGCCGGCGCCCGTGGCCGAGAAGCCGAAGGAGAAGGCCACCGCCAACAAGCAGCACGGCGGCTCCTCCACGGTCCGCGTGGACGCCGAGCGCCTGGACCAGCTGATGCACTTCATGGGCGAGCTCGTCCTGCACCGCACGCAGGTGGAGGCGCTCATCCAGCAGGCCGACGTGCCGGGCCTCTCGCAGGCCATGCAGAACCTCACACGCACGTCGCACGCCCTGCAGTCGATGGTCATGCAGGTCCGGATGATCCCGGTGGAGGCCGTGTTCCTGCGCTTCCCGCGGCTCGTGCGCGACCTCTCGACCAAGCTCGGCAAGCAGGTGGACCTGCAGCTCGTGGGCAAGGACACCGAGCTCGACCGCACCGTGGTCGACGCGCTCGGCGACCCGCTCGTGCATCTCGTGCGCAACTCGCTCGACCACGGCCTCGAGGGGCCGGAGGAGCGTGTCGCCGCGGGCAAGCCGGCCACGGGCACGCTGGAGATCTCAGCGCGCCACGCCGGCGGCAACGTGATCATCACCGTCGCCGACGACGGCCGCGGCATCAACGCCCGCAAGGTGGCCGAGAAGGCCGCCGAGCGCGGGCTGATCGACCCGGCCAGCGTCGACTCCATCGACATGGCGCGCGCCGTCGAGCTGCTGTTCACGCCCGGCTTCTCCACCGCCGAGGTCACCAGCGACATCTCCGGCCGCGGCGTCGGCATGGACGCGGTCCGCGCCGCGATCCGCGGCCTGGGCGGCGAGGTCATCATGACCTCCGAGCCCGGCAAGGGCACCAGCTCGCAGATCCGCCTGCCGCTCACGCTGGCGATCATGGCCGCACTGATCGTCGAGGCCGACAACCGCCCGTTCGCGATCCCGCTGGACCGCATCGAGCGCACCGTGCGCGTCGCCGACCAGGCCGTGCGCTCGGTCGCCGGGCGCCGCATGCTCGTCCTCAGCGACGGCGTGCTTCCGATTGTGGACGCGTCCTCGCACTACGGCGGGCCGACCAACCCGGAGGCCGAGTACGCCGTGGTCGTCCGCGGCAACGGCGATCGCTTCGCGCTGACCGTCAGCCGCATGATCGGCCAGCACGAGCTCGTCACCCGCCCCCTGCCGCCCGAGATCTCCGACGGCGCCGCTCTGTCCGGCGCGGCCGTGCTCTCGGACGGCCAGATCGCCCTCATCGTCGACTGCGACGCGGTCGTCGACGTCCCCGTCTCCGCCTGAGCATCAGAAAGGACGAACGTTGAGCCGCTATACGGACACCCAGCTCGACGCGTTGCGAGAGCTGGCCAACATCGGATCGGGCACGGCCTCGACCGCGCTCTCGAGCATGCTCGGGCGCAGCGTGGACATCTCCGTCCCCAGCGCGTTCGTGATGCCGATGGCCGAGGCCGTCGGCACGATCGGCGACCCTGAGTCCGAGGCCACCGGCGTCGTGCTGGGGATCGTCGGCGAGATGCCGGGTTCAGTGCTGCTGCTGTTCACGCCCAAGGACGCCGAGCTGATGTGCGGCCTGCTGGGCGTCGAGGCCGGCAGCGAGTTCGGCGAGTCCGCGCTGATGGAGATCGGCAACATCGTCGGCGCGTCCTACATCAACGCGCTCGGGCAGATGATCGGCATGGAGCTCGAGCCGACCCCGCCCGCCGCGGCGACCGACATGCTCGGCACGATCGTCGAGACCGTGCTGGCCGAGCGCGCCGGTGCCGGTGACGTCGCCCTGCTGCTGGACTCCGACCTCGTGGTCGAGGGCGAGGACTGCTCGGTGTCGTTCCTGCTCGTCCCGGACCAGGGCGGCGTGGACCAGATGCTCGAGCGCCTGGGCGTGTAATTGCATGGCCGAGACGATGGTCAGGATGGGTGAGCTCGCCGCCTCGGCCGTCGCCGGAGACGTCCTCGTGTCTCTCGGGCTGGGCTCGTGCATCGGGCTCGCGCTGCTGGACCGGCGCGCCGGCGTCGCCGGGCTGGCGCACGTCGTGTTGCCCGCCAGCGGCGGCAACGCGGCCCCGGGCTCGTGGAAGTTCGCCGACCTCGCCGTACCCGAGCTCATCGATCGTGTGGTCAAGTTCGGCGCGCGCCGGCCGATGCTTGAGGCTGTGCTCGTCGGTGGTGCCAGCATGTTCTCCGTGTCGAAATCTTCGCTCGAGGTCGGTCAGCGCAACGAGGCCGCGGTGCGCGAGCTGCTGCGTGCTGCCCGGATCAACGTGATCGCCACCGAGACCGGTGGGTCGCGCGGGCGCACGATCCGCGTCTACGTCGGCTCGCACAAGGTCACCGTGCGCGAGGCCGGTGGCGTCGAGAAGGTGTTGGTGGCGGGAGCCACGAGGCTGGCCGCATGAGCGCCGGCGGACCCGTTCTGAGCGAGGACGCGATCGCGGCCCTCGTCGATGCGGCGCGCGACGGCCGGCTGCCCGAGGAGAAGCCCGTCCCGCAGCGGCGCCGCCGCATGCGCGCGGTCGACTTCACGCGCCCGACGAAGTTCACGGCCGAGCAGGAGCGCCGCCTGGGCCGCACGCTGGAGGCCTTCTGCCGCACGGCGTCGACGCGGCTGTCCGCCGAGCTGCGCGTGCCGCTGGAGTTCGAGCTGCTGACCTCGTCGCAGCTCACGTGGGCCAACGCGCACTCCGCGGTCCCCTCGTCCTCCACGTCCGCGATCTTCGAGGTCGAGCCGATCGGCACCCGGATGCTGCTCTCGACCGAGAGCACGCTGCTGCTGGGCGCCATCGAGCTGCTCCTCGGCGGGTCGATCGACGGCGGCGTCAAGGACCGCCGCATGACCGACATCGACCAGGCGCTGGGCCGGCACTTCTTCGAGCGCCTGCTCGCGCAGCTGACGCTCATCTGGACCGACGTCGCCGGGCTGTCGCTCAACCTGGAGACCGTCGACCAGCATCTGGAGACTGCGCAGATGGTCTCGGTGTCCGAGCCGACGCTCTCGATGATGGTCGAGGCGCGCCTGGGCGGAATCTCCGCCACGATGGCGCTGCTGATCCCGTGGTCGGCGATCGCGCCGGTGGCCGACCAGTTCGGCTCGCGCGAGGACTCCAAGGGCCCGCGCAGCGAGGACGAGAAGAGCTCCGTGCGCCAGGCCGTCGGCTCCGTCGAGATGATGGTCCGCGCCGAGGTGGCGTCGGTGATGATGCCGATCGAGGCCGTGCTGGCGCTCAAGGAGGGCGACCTGCTGCGCTTGAACTCGCCCGCCGCGGCCGGGATCACGCTTTACGCCGACCAGGTGCCCGTCCACACGGGCCGCCCGGGCCGCAGCGGCAGCCGCCGCGCGGTGCAGGTCACCGCCAACATCGCCAAGGGCGGCCTGCGATGAGCGCGTCCGAGGCGCTGACCAAGCTCGGCGAGTCGACGGCGGAGGCGTGCCTCGGCGTGCTCGAGATGTTCGCCGCCGACAAGGTCTCCACGGGTGATGTCACGACCCTCGACGATCCCAAGAAGGCGTTCGACGGCGTGCCCGTGCCCTGCGTGGCGATGTCGGTGTCCTACGTGGACGGCGTGACCGGCGGCAACGTCTTCCTGATCACGCTCGACGGCGCGCGCAACCTCGCGGCGTCGATGATGGGCATGGACGAGCCGGAGGACCCGAACGCCGAGGAGCTCAGCGAGCTCGAGCTCTCCGCGGTGTCCGAGGCGATGAACCAGATGATGGCCTCCGCCGCGGCCGCCACGTCGGTCGTGCTCGGCAACGAGGTCGAGATCTCCACGCCCGACACCAAGACCTTCAGCTCGGGCGACGACATCGGCGCGGCCTACCCCTCGACCCCGCACGCGGTGCGCATCGCGATGTCGATCTGCGGCGAGCCGGCGCGGCTCGTACAGCTGGTGCCGAGCGCGTTCGTGGTGCGCATGTCCAGCGCGCTTGACGAGATCGGCTCCGAGGTCGTCGGCGCCGCGCCGGACGCTCCGGCGGGCGCCGGGCCGAAGGGCTCCACGACCGCGAAGCCCTCGCTGGCCGGGATTCACGTGCGGGTGTGGGCCGAGCTGGGCCGCGCGCGGATGCCCTCGGCGCAGGTCGTCGGCTTGCCGGCGGGAGCGGTGGTCGAGCTCGACAAGCAGGCGGACGACGCGATCGACCTATATGTGAACGGAACCAAGTTCGCGACCGGTCGTCTGGTAGTCGTGGACGGGACGGACTGGGCCGTGCGCATCGAGCACGTCCTCGAAAACGCAAACGACAGTGATTCTGGAATGGAGGTGGCCGGATGGCCCGAATCCTGGTAGTCGACGATGCCGCCTTCATGCGGAAGATGGTCTCTGACGCGCTCACCAAGGGCGGTCATGAGGTCGTCGGCGAGGCCGGCAACGGTGCGGAGGCGATCGAGCGCTTCCAGGAGCTCAAGCCTGAGCTCACGACGCTCGACATCACGATGCCCGAGAAGGACGGTCTGACCGCGCTGAAGGAGATCATCGAGCTTGATCCCTCGGCCCGCGTGATCATGTGCTCCGCGCTGGGTCAGGAGTCCAAGGTGCTCGAGTCGATCAAGCTCGGCGCCCGCGACTTCGTCGTCAAGCCGTTCAAGCCCGAGCGCGTGCTCGAGGCGGTCGGCAAGGCGCTCGCCTAGCGGTTTCGCTGCACCTGGGTAGACGGGGATGGTGCACACCATCCTCGTCCCCGGCCTGCTCTGCTCACCCCGGCTCTACGAGCCGGTCCTGCCCGCCGTGTGGGGTTTCGGCGCCGTCACGATCGCGGATACGCGCCGCGACGACTCGATCGCCGGCATCGCCGCGCGGCTGCTCGCCGGCGCGCCCGAGCGCTTCGCGCTGGTCGGCCTGAGCATGGGCGGCTACGTCGCGCTCGAGGTCATGCGCCAGGCCCCGTCGCGCGTGGCGGCGCTCGCGCTGATGAGCACGTCCGCGAGGTCTGACTCACCCGAGCAGACGGCGGCTCGGCGCGAGCAACTCGGACGGGTCGAGGCCGGCCGCTTCGACGAGGTCGTCGACGCGGCCTTCCCGAAGATGGTCGCCGAGAGCCGCGTCGACGACGAGGCGCTGCTCGCGACGTCGCGGGCGATGGCGGCCGAGGTCGGGCCGGACGTCTACGTGCGCCAGCAGGAGGCGGTGATCGCGCGCGCCGACTCCCGGCCGCTGCTGGCGTCGATCGCGTGCCCCACGACGGTCGTGCACGGGCGCGAGGATCAGCTGATCGCGTTCAAGAACGGCGAGGAGCTGGCGGCGGGCATCCCGGGGGCCGTGTTCGCGCCGATCGAGGGCTGCGGGCACACCGCGACGCTCGAGCGGCCGGCCGAGTGCGCCGCCGCGTTGGGCGCGCTGCTCGCTAGAGCTTGAAGCCGCCGGAGACCTCGATGACCTCGCCGGTGATCCACGCGAGGTCGTCCGAGAGCAGGGCGGCGATGGCCTTGCCGACGTCCTCGCTCTCCCCCAGCCGGTTCAGCGTCGTCTCGGCGATGATCGGCGGGATCGCCTCGGGGTAGCGCTCGAACCCGTTGTCGCCGAGGTTGGTGCGCGTCGGCCCGGGGCTGACGGCGTTGACGCGGATCGGGGCGAGCTCCTTGGCCAGGTAGGGGGTGAGCATGTCCACGCCGCCCTTCATCGCCGCGTAGGCCGCGTAGCCGGGTGTGGTGACGCCCGGGCGGGTCGAGCTGCTGCTGACGTTGACGATCCCCTCGCGGATCAGCGGGAGCAGCGTCTGCGTGAGGAAGAACGGGCCCTTGAGCAGGGTGCGGTGGTAGCGCTCGTACGCGTCGTCGCTGGTGGCGTCGAACGGCGAGGGGCCGCCGATGCCGGCGTTGTTGACGAGAAAGTCGAGGTCCTCGCGACCCCAGTGCTCCTGCAGCGCGTCGCGGACGCGGTCGGCGAACGCGGGGAACGTCGCGGTGTCGGAGACGTCGAGCGGGAGGCCGACGTGGTCGGCGGGGTTGCGGTGGTAGGTCGTGATGACGCCGAAGCCGCGGTCCGCGAGCAGCTGGGCGGTAGCGCGGCCGATGCCTGATCCTGCGCCGGTGACGAGAGCGATCTTGGTCATGGCCTGTAGGATCGGGCGCCGATGGCCGGGAGCGTGAGAACAGAAGTCGCGGATGATTGCCTGATCCTGCGCGAGCTGATCGCGCGGCACGCCCGGCCGGACGAGACCACCGCGATCGACGGCGTGCTGCTCTCAGCGACGGACGTCGCGGGCGAGCCGCGCGCGTCCAGCACCGGGACGGTGTTCGCGCTGATCGCGCAGGGCTCCAAGCGGCTGGCGATCGGCGAGCGCGTCTACGACTACGGGCCCGGGCAGTACCTCGTCGCATCCGTGGACCTGCCGATCACCGGCCACTACACGCAGGCGCCGGCGCTCGGGTTCGGGCTCGTCCTGCGACCGGCCGTGATCGCCGAGCTGCTGCTCGACGTCGACGCCGGCGGCCCCGCACCGTCCGGTCTGGGCGTCGCCGACGCGTCCGCGGACCTCCTGGACGCTGTCGTGCGCATGGTCCGGCTGCTGGATCATCCGCAGGACCAGGCGGTCCTGGCGCCGATGCTCGAGCGCGAGATCCTGTGGCGGCTGATCACCGGGCCACTCGGCCCGAGCGTGCGCGCGATCGGGGTGGCCGACAGCTCGCTCACCCACATCGGCCGCGCCGTCCGCTGGATCACCGAGCACTACGACCGCGCCTTCCGCGTCGAGGAGCTCGCCCGCACGTGCGGCATGAGCGTGTCCGCCTTCCACCGCGCCTTCGCGGCGGTGACCGCGCTGAGCCCGATCCAGTTCCAGAAGCAGATCCGCCTGCAGCGCTCACGGCTGCTGCTGATGAGCGGCCGCGACGACGTCGCCACGGTGGCGTTCCGCGTCGGCTACGACAGCGCCTCGCAGTTCAGCCGCGAGTACCGGCGCCAGTTCGGGCTCCCGCCCGGCCGCGACGCCGCGCGGCTGCGCGCTCAGTCCTTCGTGGACGGCTCGACGAGGACGCAGAGCCCCGCCGGCGTGTAGTGGCTCCCCCGCTCGGGGGAGTCGCCTTCCGCGAGGGAAGCGCCGAGCGAGAGGCTGCCCGCGAACAACGCGGCCCCTAAAAACGCGGCGATAGCGCGGAGTTTCGGCATCACTCAGTTAGTCGGCACGTGTTCTGGCGATCGCAAGCGTTTTGTCCGCGCGCGAACACTTAAGCGCTTCTGGACGTTCGTCCTATTTGGGAGCGAACATCCAGAGGCGAAGATGCGTCCTGTCGAAGGGAACACACCTCAAGCCTCACGAACCGCGTTGCAGCGCGGCGAATGAGGATCACGCAGAAAGGAGCCACGTCATGGGTTGGCGCTTCTAATCACTCTGCGAGCGAGCGCCTTGAGGCGCTCGTTCTCGTTAACGGCCGATTCGGCCGGCGACTGAATCGGACAAACGTCCAGATGTGTGGCACGAGCGGGTTGGTCAGGCGGGTGGGGTGCGGTTGGCGGCCGATGGCCGAGTGTCGCCGGCGATGCCCCATCCCTAGGCGGCCGCCAGCCGAGGACGGGCGTAGTCGGCGACCCGCTTCTCGAAGGCCAACTCGGCCTCGAAGTCGGCCTCATCGGTGTGGCTGAAGGCCACGCCCCTCTCCAGGATCATCCGCTCGAAGACCTCGACGACCTGCGGGTCGAGCTGCGTGCCGGCGACCCGGCGCAGCTCTTCCAACGCAGCCTCGGAGCTGACCGGGCGGCGATAGGAGTCACGCGCGGTCATGACGTCGTAGGTGTCTGCGACCGACAGGATGCGTGCGCCGAGGGGAATCTCGTCCCCTGCGATCCCGGCCGGGTAGCCGCCGCCGGAGAAGCGCTCGTGATGGTGGAGCACGATCTCGGCGACCGGGCCGTAGCCCTCGATGCGCTCGACGAGCTTCGCGCCGTGCACCGGATGGAGTTTGATCTGCTGCCACTCGTCGTCATCGAGCTTGCGCTCGGCGAACAGGATGCTGTCCGGGAGGACGACCTTGCCGATGTCGTGCAGCAGTGCCGCGGTGTGGATGAGGTCCTGCTCGCGCTCGTCGAGTCCCAACATCTTCGCCACCTCACGCGAGTAACGTGCGACCGCCGTGGAGTGGCGGGCGGTCATGGCGTCGCGCATGTTCAGCGTCTGCACGACCGTGGTCAGCAGGCCCATCTGGAGCGAGGCGAGCTCGCGCGTGCGCTGCTCGAGCTCTTCCCCGCGCTCATCCGCCGCGATGCTCGTACGCAGCAGGTACTGGAAGACGAAGATGACGACGGCCGCGAGTCCCACCGCGCCGACCCCGGTCTCGAAATAGGTGATCGCGATGCCAGCGGTCAGCAGCGCTGTCGCGAACTCCGACGGCAGTGCTGTCACGAATGAGCGCAGCATCAACGGCATCGGAACGTCGTAGCCGTACGCGGAGCCGGCGGCGACCACGGCGAAGTTGATCGTGTTCGTGACGACGAAGACCAGCAGGACCACGGCGGCGAAGCTGAATCGATCGACGTCGTGGATGTCGGCGCCGACGATGAACCTGACCATCAGCCCGCCGATCAGCGGGAAAAGGGTGTAGGTCGCGATATTGGCCAAGGCTCGATCCAACGATCGGCGAGAGACGAATCCGTCCACGACCGATGAGGCGACTCCGATCGCGACTGCCGGACCGGGACCGAGCAACGCCATAGCCAACACGAGTGCCAGGAAGGAGCCCGACAGACGCAGCCCACGGATCTCGACGAAGGCCGCGTCACTGACGATCGCGAGGAGCAAGAGGAGCACCACGAGGCTCAGCGGGTGCCAATCGGCCTGATCGTTGGCAATCCATGCCACGACGGCCGTGCCGAGAAACACGAGCGCAGCGACCACGGAAATGGTGAGTTGGCGCGAACGCATGCTTCCAAGCTCATCGGCAGGAGACGCAATTTCCGCAGCGAAACCCTCCCCCCTTTTACATCCACGCAGGACACGTTCGGCCATCCGGGGTACAGTGCGCCAGAGTGCGGAGGCGCTTCGAACCGCTGCGGGTGCGGCCGTTCGGCCGGTTGCTGGGGTCGTACACGGTCAACGACTTAGGGGACTCGATCGGGGTCGTCGCGTTGTCCGTGCTCGTTTTCGACCGCACGGGGGACGTTGCGCCGACTGCAGGGTTCTTCCTGGTCGCCAAGTTCCTGCCCGCGCTGTTCTCCACCGGGCTGACGGCGCACCTGGACCGCTTCTCGCTGCGGCGCGTGCTGCCGACGATCTACGGCATCGAGGCGCTCGTGTTCGCCGCGCTCGCGTTCCTGGCCATCGGGGACCGCTTCTTCCTGCCGCTCGTGCTGGCGCTCGGGCTCATTGACGGGACACTCGCGATCACCGGTCGGGGGCTCACGCGCGGGGCGGTCGCGGCCGCGCTGCAGCCGCACGGGCTGATTGCTGAGGGCAACGCCTTGATGAATCTCGGGTTCGCGGCGGCCTCCGTGTTCGGGGCGGCGATCGCGGGCGGGTTGATCGCGGCCTTCGGGCTGTCGGCGGCGCTGTTCGTCGACGCTGCGTCGTTCCTGATCATCGCGGTGTGGCTGGCGACGGCGCGCGACCTACCGCAGATCGAGCACCACGACTACGAGCCGTGGCACCGGCGCTTCCGGGACGGGATGGCGTTCGCGCGCTCGCAGCGGACGATCCGCACGTTGCTGCTCGGGCAGTCGCTTGCGCTGATCTGCTTCACGATCGTCGTGCCGATCGAGGTCATCTACGCGAAGGAGTCGCTCGGCACGACCGACGCCGGCTTCGGCGTGCTGCTGTCCTCCTGGGGCGCCGGCATCGTGCTGGGCAGCCTGCTGTACATCGCGGTCAAGAACCGGTCGAGCTTCGGGCTGATCGTGTTCTCCAGCGCGCTCGTCGGGCTCGCCTACCTCGGCATGTCCCAGGCGGGCACGCTGTGGCTGGCGTGCGTGATGTCGGTGATCGGCGGCGCCGGCAACGGCATCCAGTGGGTGGCGGTGATGACCGCGCTGCAGGAGGTCACGCCGACCGAGTTCCAGGCGCGCATGTCCGGGCTGCTGGAGTCGATCGGCGCGGCGATGCCCGGCATCGGCTTCCTGCTCGGCGGTCTGCTCACCGCGCTGGGCTCCCCGCGCACCGCGTTTGCCTTCGCGGGCGCGGGAATCCTGGCGTTGGTGATCCTGGCGCTGCTGCTACGGCCGCGCCTCGAGCGACGGGCCGCTCAGACCTCGACCACGACCGGCAAGACCATGGGACGGCGCTTGAGCCGGTCGTAGATGAACTGCGCGAGGTCGTCGTGCAGATGGTTCTGCAGGACGTCGACCTCGGTGATCTGCTGCTCGGCGGCCGCGTCGAGCGAGTCCTCGACCGCTTCGCGCAGATCGTCCGTGAACCGGTCGTTCCCCTCCAGGAACGGGACGCCGCGCGCGATCACCTCGGGCGGGACGACGGACGAGCCGTCCTCCTCGGAGATCGTCGCGACGATGATGAAGATGCCGTCCGCGGACAGCATCCGCCGATCGCGCAGCGCGACGTCGCTCACGTCGCCGATATCCACGCCGTCCACGAAGATCATCCCGGAGTGCTCGGGCTTGCCGAACTTCGCACCCTCGGCGGTGATCTCCAGGGGCGTCCCGTTCTCGCTGCGGAAGATGTTCTCCCGCGGCACGCCGACCGCCTGGGCCAGCTCACCGTGGATGAGCATCCGCTTGAAGTCGCCGTGGACCGGCATCACGTACTTCGGCCGCGTGAGGTTGATCATCATCTTGACCTCCTCCGCGTAGCCGTGGCCGGAGGCGTGGATCGGCGCGTCGCGCGCCGTGACCACCTTGCAGCCGATGTGGTAGAGCCGGTCGATCGTCTCGTTGACCGCGCGCTCGTTGCCCGGAATCGGCGTGGCGGAAAAGACGATGGTGTCGCCTTGCTTGAGCTCGACCTGCGGGTGGTCGCGGTAGGCCATGCGGCGCAGCGCGGACAGCGGCTCGCCCTGGGACCCGGTGGAGATCACGACGATCTTGTCGTCGGCCCACTGGTCGATCTCCCGGGGCGGCACGAGCATGCCCTCCGGGATGTCGATGTGCCCGAGGCTGCGGCCGATGTTGACGTTCTTGCGCATGGAGCGGCCGACGAGCGCGACCTTGCGGCCGTTCTTCTCGGCCGCGTGCACGACCTGCTGGACGCGGTGGATGTTCGACGCGAAGCAGGTGACGACGATGCGCCCCTCGCAGCGCCCGAACACGCGGTCCAGGTGCGGGCCGACGATCGACTCGGAGTCGCTGATGCCCGGTCGGTCCACGTTCGTGGAGTCGCCCAGCAGGAGCAGCAGGCGCTCACGGCCGAGCTCGGCCAGGCGGCTCATGTCCGCGGGGGCGCCGATCACCGGTGTCTGGTCGAACTTGTAGTCGCCCGTGAAGAAGACGGTGCCGAGCGGCGTGCCGATGGCGACGCCGGACGCGTCCGGGATCGAGTGGGTGAGGTGCACGCGCTCGAGCGTGAACGGGCCGGCGTCGACCTCGTCGCCGATCGGCAGCACTTCGAGGTTGACGTCGCGCAGCTTGTGCTCGTCCAGCTTCGAGCGCGCCATCGCGATCGTCAGCTGGCCACCGTAGACGACCGGGATCTTCTCCTGGCCGAGGTCGCGAATGACCCACGGCAGCGACCCGAGGTGATCCTCGTGGCCGTGGGTGATGATGATCGCCTCGATCGCGTCGACGTGCTCACGCAGGTACGTGAAGTCCGGCAGCACGAGGTCGATGCCCATCATCTCGGCCGTCGGGAAGCGCAGGCCGCAGTCCACGACGACGATCCGCCCGTCGTACTCGACGACGGTCATGTTCTTGCCGATCTCGCCGACGCCTCCCAGCGGGAGGACTCGCAGTGTCCCGCTCAACGGGCGGAGACCTCGGCCAGCAGTCCGTGCTGGGCGAGCGCGTTGTGCACGGTCTGACGCTCCTGCTCGTCGCACTCGACGAGCGGCAGGCGCAGCGTTCCGGGTTCGTGTCCAAGCATCTTGAGGGCGGCCTTGACCGGGGCGGGGCTGGCCGTGCAGAACATGGCTTCGTAGATCTCCTGCAGGCTCGCGTCGATCTCCGCCCGGTGCTCGGGCTCGTCGTACATGCGGCGCATCTCCGGGCCGACGACATGCGAAGCGACGCAGATCCCGCCCGTGCCGCCGATGTCCAGGCACTTGGCGTAGATGTCGTCGTTGCCCGCCATCACCGCGAGGCCGTCGATCAGCTGCAGCTCTTCGCTGTTGGCCTGCTTGACGGCCTCGATGTTCTCCAGCTGCGCCAGCTCGGCGAGCAGATCCGGCGGCATGTTGACCACCGCCCGGCCGGGAATGTTGTAGAGGATCACGGGCGTGTTGCCCGCGGCCTTCGCGACTTCCCTGAAGTGCGCGATGATCCCCCGGCGGTTGGGCTTGTTGTAGTACGGCGTCACGGAAAGGACCGCGTCCACGCCGGCCTCGACCGCCTTCTCGGTCAGGTGCACGGCGTGGCGCGTGTCGTTGGAGCCGGTGCCACCGATCACGATCGCCTCGTCCCCGAGCTCGCGCGCGATGAGGGCGATGAGGTTCAGGTGCTCCTCGTCGGTCATCGTCGCGGCCTCGCCCGTCGTGCCGGCCACGACCAGCCCGTGCGAGCCGCTCGCGAGCAGGTGGCGGCCGATCGCGACCGCGCCCTCCTCGTCCACGGAGCCGTCAGCACGGAAGGGCGTGATCATGGCCGTCAGCAGGCCTTCGTAGGGACGCATGGCGTTTAGGATGGCACGCTCGCCGGTCAGCCCGCGAGCGGGTCCCCCGAGCTGAGCTTGGGCGGTGCGTACGACGGCTGGTTGCGGTCCTCCTCCGCCCCGGGCGCGCCCGGCATGGCCGGCGGCTTGCCCGCACCTTCGGCCGGCGGCTGCGGCGGCCCGGACGGCACCCCGGGCGCTTCGGGCGGCGGCACCGCGCCCTCAGCGGGAGCGGGCGGACCGCTGGGCGGCTCCGTGGGCGGCACGCCGGGCGTCGGCGGCGGCGTCCAGTCCGCGGAGCCTGGCGGCGCCGGAGCGGGCGGCCCGGGCGGCGTCCAGCTGGCCGGGTCCGAAGACGACGGCGCGTTGGCGGACGGCGCGGCGGGGCTGGCGGGCGGCGGGCCCCAGCCGGAGGGTTCGGACGAGGCCGGCGGTGCGGGCGGCGGGCCGCCGGGCGAGGGCGGACCCGACGGAGGCGCCCAGCCGGCGCCACTTGACGAGGCCCCCCCCCTCTGCGCCCCAGGCGCGTGGCCGGGCGCCGGCCACGACGGGCTCTGGGACTGGCCGGCCCACGGCGGGCCGCTCGCGGCGGCGCCGCCGAGCGGGTCACCGTGGGTCACCGAGCCCGGGGAGTTCGAGTCCGGCACCGGCCCTGTGGAGGCGGGCGGCGCGGGCGGCGGGCCGGCGAGCGGGTCCCCGTGCGGCGGCGTCGCGGACTGTTGCGGCGGGACCGGCCGGCCGTGCTCGTCGTACTGGATCTGCTCGCCCGGCGGCTGCTGTGGCCGGATCGGGCGGCCGTGCGCGTCGTATTCGACGTACCCGCCCGGCTGCTGGCCAGGACCGCCGGGGCGCGGCGCGCCCTGTTGGTTGATCTGGGACTGCACCTCGTCGAGCTTGGTCTGCGCCTGCTCGGCGAGCTTCTTGGCCTTGTCGAGGAAGCCCATGGCACGACGGTATCGCGAAGGGCCCGCACATGGCGGGCCCTTCGCGGTCCGGGGTGCTGTGCGCGGCTACGCGTGCGCGACGCGGAAGTGCCCGACGAGCTCCTCGAGGCGCTCGGCGGTGCGCGCCAGCTCGGACGCGCTGGAAGCGATCTCCTGGGTGGAGGCGCTCGTCTCCTGCGTGGACGCGGACACCTGCTCGGCCGACGCGGAGGACTCCTCGGCGACGGAGGCGACCTCGGCGATCTCGTCCTGCATGCGCTCGGAGTCCGAGGAGATCTGCTCGCTGGCCGCGGCGATCTCCGCGACACGCTCGCTCATCGAGGACACGGCGGTGTTGATGCGCTGGAACGCGTCACGCGTCTCCTGGACGGTCGAGACGCCGTCCTCGGTGCGGCGCGCACCCTCCTCGACGACGACCACGACGGCGTTGGTCTCGGTCTGCATCTCGCCGATCAGGCTCGAGATCTGCGACGCGGCGGCCTGGGACTCCTCGGCCAGCTTACGGACCTCCTCGGCCACAACGGCGAACCCGCGACCCTGCTCGCCCGCGCGGGCGGCCTCGATGGCGGCGTTGAGCGCGAGCAGGTTGGTCTGCTCGGCGATGCCGGTGATCGTGTCGACGATCCCGCCGATGCGCTCGGAGCGCTGCGCGAGGTTCTCGATCGCGGACGTGATCTCGCGCGACGCGTCGGCCACGTGCTGGATCGCGTCCGTGGCCTGCTCGGCGGCGGCGACGCCGTGACGGGCGACCTCGCCCGCCTCGCCGGCGACGGTCGCGGCCTCGGCGGCCGCGGTCGACGAGGCGCGGGCCGCGCGCGTGGTCTCGAGCGCGCTGTCGCGCGCGGTCTCGACCATCCGGACCTGACGCTCGGCGCCCTGGGCGACGTCGCCGACGGCCGAGGCGATCTCGGTGACGGCGCGGCCGGCCTCCTCGGAGGTCGACGCCATCTGCTGCGACGCGCTCGCGACCGTGCTCGCGCTCGCGGTGACGTCCCCGACGACCCGCTCGAGGTCCACGACCAGGCGCTGCATCGCGCCGCCGAGCAGATCGCGCTCCGAGCGCGGGTTCGGCATGACGGTCAGATCGCCGCCGGCGACGCGCTCGGCGACCTCGGCCTGCTCGCGCAGGTAGTCGAGCATGCGCTCGAAGGCCTGGGCCATCGCGCCCAGCTCGTCACGGCTCTTGACCGCGATCGTCTGGTCGACGTCGCCCTCGGCGATCCCGTCGGCGGCGCGCATCATCGTGCGCACCGGCCCGACGATCGAGCGGGTGATCCGCCACGCGATCCCGAGCGCGACCAGCGCGCCGATCACGCCCAGCCCGATCAGCTGCGTGCGCGCACTCGCGAACGCCGCGTCCTGCTCGTTCTTGGCGTCGTTGACGAACTTGACCGTGTCGGCCTCGATCGCGGCGTAGGACTTGCGGAACGCGTCGAACTCCTCCTTGCCCTCGCCGATGCGGCTCTGCGCCTCAGCCTGGCCGGCCGGACCCGACTTCACGAGGGCGATCTGGGACTCGAAGTAGTCCTCGAGCGCCTTGATCTGCGGCTCGGCCTTGGCGACGAGGTCCGCCATGATCGGATGCTTGGCGAGCAGCGGCCGCATCTCCTCGAGCTCGGCCCGGACACCTTTGCGTCCGGCGTAGTACGGCTCGAGGCTGGCTTCATCAGCGGTGACGAGGTAGCCGCGGACGCCCGTCTCCTGGTTGACCATCTCGGTCAGCAGGTCTTGGGCGGCTGCTTTGAGCGGGATCGCGTCGTCGACGTACGCGCTTTGAGCGTTGTCGTTGACGGAGCCGGCAGCGCTGACGCCGACGAAGATGGCGCCCGCGAGGATCAACAGGACGGTGCCGAAGCCGGCAAGCAGCTTCGTGCGGATGGTCAGGGACAAGGAGGTGCCTCCGGTGAGCGGATGGAAGATTGTCTGACACTTAGATCGGCAGCTCGACCGGTCGGTCCACCCGCGTTTGATCCGATTAACCGCAAGATTTCGTCAAGAAGCGCGAAAGGGCCCGCCGACGGCGGGCCCTTTCGGTGCGTGGCGGGCCGGCGCGGCCCGATCAAAAGCGCGGCGGCGCCACGCGGCTTCGTCGGCCTAGGCGGCGACCGTGAACCGGGCGACGAGCGAGTTCAGGTGCTCGGCGGTCCCGGAGAGCGTCTGGGCGGAGGCGGCGATCTCCTGGGCCGAGGCGCTGGTCTGCTGGGTGGACGCGGAGACCTGCTCGGCCGACGCGCTGGACTCCTCGGCGACCGCGGCGACCTCGACGACCTCGTTCTCGGCGCGGGAGGCCTCCGACGAGATCTGGTCGACGGCGGTGGAGATCTCGGCCACGCGGGCGGCCATGTCCTCGACGGCGCCGCCGATGGCCTCGAAGGCCTCGCGGGTGCGCGCGACGGTCTGGACGCCGTCCTGCGTGCGCTGCGTGCCGTCCTCGACGACGCCGACGACGCGGGCCGTCTCGGCCTGCATCTCGCCGATCAGGGCCGAGATCTCGGCCGCGGCGCCCTGGGACTCCTCGGCCAGCTTGCGGACCTCCTCGGCGACGACCGCGAACCCGCGACCCTGCTCACCCGCACGGGCGGCCTCGATCGCGGCGTTGAGGGCGAGCAGGTTCGTCTGCTCGGCCAGGCCGGTGATCGTCCCGACGATGCCGCCGATGCGCTCGCTGCGCTCGGTCAGGGAGTTGATCGCGCCACCGACGGCGGCCGACGACTCGGCGACCTCGCGCATCGCGGCGGAAGCGGACTCGGCGGCGGACACGCCCTCGAGGGCGACGTTGCGGGCCTCGTCGGCGGCCTGCGCCGTCTGCAGCGCGACCTCGGCGCTCGTGGACGCGGACAGGGCAGCCTGCTGAACCGCCTCGCGCGTGGCCTCGACGCCACGGACCTGACGCTCGGCGCCGTGCGCGACCTCGGTCACGGCGGCGGCGATCTCCGACACGGCGCGGCCGGTCTCGTCGGAGGTGGCGGCCATCTGCTGGGACGCGGCGGCGACGGTCTGGGCCTGCTCGGACAGCTGGGAGATGGTGTCTGCGAGCTTGGCGCGCATGTCGTTGTAGGCGGCGACGGACGCGACCGTGGCGTTGCGGATGGCGCCGACGGACTCGGCGATGTCCCCGATCTCGTCGTTGGAGGTGCGCTCGAGCAGCGGCGTGACCGGCTCGACCTCGACGGTCAGGTCACCGTGCGCGACGCGGTCGAGCGCCTTCGCCAGGTCCGCGGTGCAGTTGTCGCGCAGCATCGTCAGGCGATGCTGGATCTCGCGCACCGTCTTGACGATCTTGCTGGAGAACCAGAACGCCAGTCCGAAGCCGACGACGATCGCGGCGAAGATGATCACGAGCGCGTGGTTGCGGCTCGTCACGGCGTCAGCCTCGATCTGCGCGTACGCCTCCTGGCCCTGCGCCACCTTGCCCTCGAAGAGCTTGGTGAACGCCTCGGCGACGACCGCGGCGTCCGGGACGGCCTCGGCCTTGTTGTACGCGTAGGCCTCCTCGGCCCGGCCGGCGTTGGAGAACTCGATGACCTTGTCGCGATTGGCGCGGTAGGACGCGATGCCGGCGGTGACCGCCTCGAACTCACGCGCGAGCTCCGCGTTGCCACGGACCGAGTCCTTGACCTTGGCGAGGTTGGAGTCGACGACCTGGACGTTGGCCTTGATCTTCGCCTCGACCTTGGCCTTCTCGGCGGCGGTCGACTCGAGGATGTGGTTGTTGGCGAACGCGCGGTTCTCATTGAACTTCGCGCGCGCCGTGCCGAGCTCGGCGAGCGGCTCCGCCGACCCGGTGAAGAGCGTGTCGGCGTGGTGGTTGGCCGTGTTCATGTCGTGGACGCCGAAGGCACCGACGGTGCCGGTGAAGGCCAACAGGACGGCTGAGCCGGCCATCAGCTTGCCGCGCAAGCCGATTCGGGTGGGGATGAAAGACAAGAGGGTCGCTCCTACAGGTGATCGGGTTACCTGGGTGATCGGAGCCCTCTCTCAAGTCCGCGTCCGCGGAGTATCAAGACATCATCAAGGCTTTCGGGATCGTCCCGGCGTGCTCAGCGATGTCCGCCCACACGTCCCCGACCGCCGACAGCCGCTCCTGCATCGTCCGCAACGTGAAGGCGTGCGGCGCCAGGGCCGGGTCCGCCACCTCCTCCCAGGTGACCGGCGCCGAGACCGGCGCGCCCGGCAACGCCCGCACGGCGTAGGCGGCCACGAGCGTCTGCCCGTAGGTGTTACGGGCGACGTCGACGAGAATCCGCCCGTCGCGCTTGTCCTTGCGCCACTCGGTCGTGAGCGCGTCGGGATGCTCACCCGCGACCCGCTCAGCCAGCGCGCCCGCCGCCGCGCGCACCTCGTCCGCCGAACGCAGCCGCTTGAGCGGCGCGATGACATGGATCCCACGCGAGCCCGACAGCTTCGCGTACGGCGTGAGCCCGATCTCGCGCAGCAGGTCCGCCACCGCCAGCGCGGCCTTCCGGATCGCGTCGAAGTCCTCGTCGGACGGGTCCAGGTCGAACACGAGCCGGTCCGGCTTGTCGCGGTTGTCGCAGCGCGCGTTCCAGACGTGCGGCGTGATGCAGTTCTGCTGAGCGAGCCACCGCAGCGTGTCGGCGTCGTTGACCATCCCGTGCGTGATGTCCCCGCCCTTGCGGCGCGGGACCTCGCAGCGCGCGACCCACTCCGGCGCGCCCTTCGGCAGCGACTGCTGGATCACGACGTCGGCCGCGATCCCCTTGTTCCAGCGCCACAGGTTCATCGGCCGGTCGCGCGCGTGCGGCACCATCACGTCGGCGACCGCTGAGTAGTAATCGCGCAACTCGGCCTTCGTGATCCCGTCGTCAGGGAAGAGGACCTTGTCGGGATTGGTGAGCTTCACCTCGGGCACGCTCGGGATCGTCGCAGGACTGCTGCTCTGGACGGCGCCCGCCCCCGCGGCCACCGTCACCGCCCGCGACCGGGTGGAGCTCGACACGCGCCTGGGATCTCTCGACTGGCGCGACGTCGACTACGTCGCCGCACCCGGCGAGGTCAACCGGCTCGAGCTGACGGAGACGGCGGGGCACGGCCTGCGCCTGCGCGACCCGGCCGGGATCACGGCCACGCCCCCGTGTGTCCAGGAGGATCCGCAGACCGCTTCGTGCCCGCCGCACGGCGGACGGATCCTGCGCGTGAGCCTGGGCGACGGCGACGACCGCGTGTCGCAGGCGCTCGGGCTCTACGGCGTGAACACGAACGTGGACGCCGGTGACGGCAACGACATCGTCGAGTTCCCGCTGGCTGCGCTCGTCCTCGGCGGTCCGGGCGACGACACGCTCGCCGGCGAACGCGTCCTCGGCGGCCCCGGGGCGGACGTGATGACGGCCGAGACGCTCGACTACAGCGACCACGCCGAAGGCGTGACCGTGGATCTGGCGGGCGGCACGGCGGGCGCTGCGGGCGAGAACGACCAGATCGCGCCCGGAACCGAGATCCTCTACGGCGGGTCGGGTCCGGACGTGTTGCGCGCCCCGCTCGGTGGCGGCGTGATCATCCACAGCCACGACGGCGCCGACGTGATCGAGGGCAGCGACGGGAACGAGTCCCTCAACGGCGGTCCCGGGAACGATGTGATCCGTGCGCGCGGCGGCCGCGACTGGCTGACCGGGGACGCCGGCGACGACCAGCTGGACGCCGGCGCCGGCCCCGACACGACCTACGCCGGCGACGGGAACGACCGGCTCGACGGCGGCGCCGGACGCGACGAGCTCCACGGCGAGCGGGGCACCGACGTCCTGCTCGCGCGCGACGGCGAGCGAGACGCGGTCGGCTGCGGCGGCCCGTTCGACGGCGACCGCGCGACGATCGACACGGCCGACGAGGACACGTGGTGCCCGCACGTCAGCGGTGCGCGCCGGCTGATCCTGCATGGCATCACCCGTGTGGGCGTGCGGTCGGCGCAGATCGTGCTGTCCTGTCGCGCGGCACGCGCGTGCACGGGCCGGCTGCGCGTGGACGGTGGCCGTGTGGCTCAGCGGCGCGTGCGCGTGCCCGCCGGCCGGCGCCGGAGCGTGGCGCTGCGGCTGGACCGCGCGGGCGGCGCGGTCGAGGTCGAGGTCGTCACACCCAGGAACGGGGTGTTGCGCGCGCGGCTCGGCGAAGCTCGTCGGTGAACCGCTTCGGGACGCGCGGGTCCTCCCCGCCCTCCCACAGCGTGATCACGATCAGCTCGCCGCGCGGGACGTCCTCGATGCAGATGAAGACGAGCTCGGCGTCCTCGAGGTCGCGAACGAGCACGGCGCCGCGCTCTCCCGGCTCGACGCGGTCCGCTTCGACCGCGCGGGACACGCGCGAGGTGACCTCGAGCTTCGGGTCGAGCGCGCCGCGGACGCGTTGCAGGTAGCGCTCGGCCGCGTGATCGGTGACCGCTACGAGGGCCACAGGAGCTTTTCGAGCCCGATCACCGGGGACTCGGGCAGCTCGGCCACGTTGCGGATCGCGAGCAGCACGCCGGGCATGAAGCTCGCGAGGTCCGAGGTCACGTGGCGGATGATCAGCGACTGGCCCTCCTCGCCGAAGATCACGTCCTGGTCGGCGACGATGCCGGGCAGGCGCACCGAGTGGATCGGCACCTCGCCCTCCATCAGCGCGGCCGTGCGCTTCGCGGTGCCCGACGGCGCGTCGACCTTCTTCGGGTGGTGATACTCGATGATCTCCGCGCCTGACATCACCTTCGACGCCTCGGCCGCGAAGCGCATCATGAGCACGGCCCCGATGGCGAAGTTGGGCGCGAAGAAGACGTTGCCCGGACGGTCCGCGACCGCTGCGCGCAGCTCGTCCTCGTCCCAGCCGGTGGCGCCGACCACGCAGTGCACGCCGGAGGCCGCCGCGAGCTGGACGTTCGCCACGACCTGATCGGGCAGCGTGAAGTCGACGAGCACGTCGGTGCCCTCGAGCACGTCGGCGACGGACGTGCCGAGCGACGGGTCGGCACGGCCGACGAGCTCCATGTCGTCGGCGGCCTCGACCGCCTCGCACGTGGTCGCGCCCATGCGCCCCGCGGCGCCCGCCACGGCGACCTTGATCACGCGCTCACGGCCTCCCCCGCGACGCCGCGCACGGCGTCGCAGAACTTGTCCTCGTCCGGGCCGATGCCGGCCGCGGAGAGCCGGCCGGGCGCCCACAGGTCGTCGACGAGCGAACGCATGTCGTCCATGCTCACGGCGTCGATGCGCTCCATGACCTCCTCGGTCTCCAGCAGCGGGAGCCCGAACAGCAGCGAGCCGCCGAGCCGGTGCATGCGCGAGCCGGTGGACTCCATGCCGAGGACGATCCGGGCCTTGACGTTCTCTCGCGCGCGCACGAGCTCCTCCTCGGTCGCCGGCTGCTCGCGCAGGCGCTCGAGCTCGTCCCCGACGACCTTCATCGCCTCGACGAGGTTGTCCGGGCGCGTGCCCACGTACAGGCCGACCTGGCCCGTGTCGGCGTACTGGCCGGCGAACGAGTAGACGCTGTAGGCCAGGCCGCGTTCCTCGCGCACGGCCTGGAAGAGCCGCGAGCTGGAGAGCCCGCCGAAGATCGCGTCCAGCACGCGGGCGGCGAAGCGGCGCTCGTCCCCGCGCTGCAGGCCGAGGCCGCCGAGCGTGACGTGCACCTGCTCGGTGTCCTTGCGCACGAAGCGCACGCGCGCGCCCGGGTCGCTCGGAGCGGGCTCGGGCGCCGCGACCGGCTCGACGCCGTGCGATCCTGACTGGGTCGCGCGGGCAAGTTCCACGATCGCGTCGTGGTCCACAGACCCGGCGGCGGCGATGACGACGCTGCCGGGCACGTAGCGGCGCTTGTGGAAGTCCGCGATGACGTCGATCGGCGTGTCGCGGATCACCGGCGCGCGGCCGATGATCGGCCGCCCGAGCGGGTGGTCGCCGAAGACGGCCTCGCCGAGCACGTCGAACACCGTGTCCTGCGGGTCGTCCTCGTACATCGCGATCTCCTCGAGCACGACCTCGCGCTCGGGGTCCACGTCGTTGTACGCAGGGCGCCAGACCATGTCGGCCATGACGTCGAACGCCGCCGGCAGGTGCTGGTCGAGCATGCGCGCGTAGACCGCGGTGCTCTCCTTGTCGGTGCCGGCGTTGAGCTCGGCGCCCATGCCGTCGAAGAGCTGGTCGATCTCCGCGCTCGCGTAGCGCGCGGTGCCCTTGAACAGCAGGTGCTCGAGGAAGTGGCTGAGCCCGGCCTCCGTGACGGATTCACCGCGCGAGCCGGTGTGCACGAAGAAGCCCAGGGCCGCGGACCGGACGGAGGGCATGTGCTCCGTGACGATCCGCAGCCCCGATTCGAGCTCCGTGATGCGATGGCCGGGCAGGGCGCTTACCCGCGGTCCGGGTCGCGATCGCCGCGCGGCGCGCGCGGGGCACGGTCGCGATCGCGCCCGGCGCCGCCACGGGGGGCACGGTCACGGTCCCGGCCGCCACGGCCGTTGCGGTCGCCGCCACGGCCGCGCGGACGGTCGCCGCCGCCCCCGCCGCCCATGCTCGGGTCGCCGGTGCCGACGGACGCCAGCTCTTCCTTCGTCTTGCCCGCGATGTCCGGGTCCTCGGCGAGGCGCAGGCCGATGCGGCCGCGCTCCTTGTCGACCTCGACCACGCGGACCGCGATCTCGTCGCCCTTGTTGAGCACTTCCTCGACGGTGTCGACGCGCTTGCCCGGCGACACGTTGGAGATGTGCAGCAGGCCGTCGGTGCCCTTGGCCAGCTCGACGAAGGCGCCGAAGGTCGTGGTCTTGACGACCTTGCCGGTGAACTCGTCGCCCACCTCGACCTCCTTGGTCATCGAGCGGATGCGCTCGACCAGGGCGTCGCCCTTGGCGCCCGTGACGGCGTAGACCAGGACCTGGCCCTCGTCGTTGACGTCGATCTGGGACTCGTACTCCTCCTGCAGGGAGCGAATGGTCTCGCCGCCCTTGCCGATGAGGAGGCCGATCTTCTCCGGGTCGATCTGGATCGAGCTGATGCGCGGCGCGTGCTCGGAGAGCTGCTCGCGCGGGGCCTCGATCGCCTCGGCCATCTTGCCGAGGATGAACTCGCGACCCTCCTTGGCCTGCTGGAGGGCGTCGCGCATGATCTCGAACGTGACACCCGTGATCTTGATGTCCATCTGCAGGGCGGTGATGCCCTCGGACGTGCCCGCGACCTTGAAGTCCATGTCGCCGAGGTGGTCCTCGACGCCGGCGATGTCGGAGAGGATCGTGTAGTCGTCGCCCTCCTTGATCAGGCCCATGGCGATGCCGGCCACCGGCCGCGTGAGCGGCACGCCGGCGTCCATCAGTGAGAGCGAGGAGCCGCAGACGGACGCCATCGAGGACGAGCCGTTGGACTCCAGGATGTCCGACACGATGCGGATCGTGTACGGGAACTTCTCCTGGTCCGGGATCATCGGGACCAGCGCGCGCTCGGCGAGCGCGCCGTGGCCGATGTCGCGGCGCTTGGGGCCACGCATGAAGCCGGCCTCGCCCACGGAGAAGGGCGGGAAGTTGTAGTGGTGGAAGTAGCGCTTGGACGTCTCGAGGCCGAGGTTGTCCAGACGCATCTCCTCACGCGTGGTGCCGAGCGCGACGACGCTCAGCGCCTGCGTCTGGCCGCGCGTGAACAGCGCGGAGCCGTGCGTGCGCGGCAGCGGCTTGATGTCGATCGAGATCTTGCGGATCTCGGTCTCGTTGCGGCCGTCCGGGCGCTTCTTGTGGACGGCGATGCGCTCGCGGATGATCTTCTTCTCGAGCGCGTCGAACGCCTTCTGGGCCGCGGCGCGCTTCTCGGCGTAGTCCGCGGCGTCCTCCTTGCCGGAGTACTTGGCGAGGACGGCCTCCTCGACCTCCTTGGTGGCCGCCTGGCGCTCGAGCTTGTCCTCGACCTGCGTGGCCTTGTCGAGGTCCTTGCCGTGGCTCTTCTGGATCTTCGCGATCAGGTCCTGGTCGGGACCCTGGACGACGATCTCGTCCTTGGGCTTGCCGGCCTTCTCGGCCAGCTCGCGCTGGGCGGCGGTGATCTTCTTGATCGCCGAGTGCGCGATGTCCAGCGCGTCGAGGATCTCGGCCTCGGGCACCTCGTTGGCGCCGGCCTCGACCATCAGCAGCGCGTCGTCCGTGCCGGCCACGACGAGGTCCATGTCGGCCTCGAGCAGCTGCTCCTCGGTCGGGTTGACGACGAAGTTGCCCTCGACCTTGCCGATGCGCACGGCGCCCACGGCCTGCGGGAACGGGATGTCGGAGACCATCAGCGCGGCGGACGCGCCGTTCATGGCGAGGATGTCGTACGGGTTGACGCCGTCGACGGACAGCGTGAGCGCGACGAGCTGCGTCTCACGACGCCAGCCCTTCGGGAACAGCGGGCGCAGCGGACGGTCGATCAGGCGCGCGATCAGCGTCGCCTTCTCCCCCGCGCGGCCTTCGCGCTTGAAGAATGAACCCGGGATCTTGCCCGCGGCGTACATGCGCTCCTCGACATCCACCGTCAGCGGGAGGAAGTCGACGTCGCGAGCGTTGCCCGCGGTCGCGGTGGAGAGCACGATCGTGTCGCCGGCGGTGACCGTGACCGCACCGGAGGCCTGCTTGGCCATCTTGCCCGTCTCGAAGGCGATTTCCGTACCGCCGATTTCTACGGCGACGCGGTGCACTTCAGACATATGTCCCTTTCTCTGCCCCGCCTCGGAAGTCGGCGAGGTCCTCTGCATCGTCTTGACGCTTCGGTAGTCGTTGACATCCATGTTAGTAAGCGCTTTGTGCGCGAGCGCAGGTGGGTAGGGTCTGCCGCCAATGGCTGATCGCATCGTCGTCTTCGGAGCCACGGGCTACACGGGCGAGCTGATCGCGGCGCGTCTGGTGGCCGCGGGCGTGCGGCCCGTACTGGCCGGGCGCTCGGAAAACCGCTTGTCAGCGTTGGCCGAGCGCTTGGGCGGCCTCGAGTGGACGCGCGCCGACGCCATGCGCCAGAACACCGTCTTCGATTTGGTCGGGCCCCCCGATGTGCTCGTCTCCACCGTCGGGCCGTTCGTGAAGTGGGGCCTGCCGGCCGCGCGCGCCGCGGTCGCCGCCGGCTGCACGTACATCGACACCAGCGGCGAGCCGGAGTTCATCCGGCGGTTGTTCGACGAGTTGGACGGGCCGGCTTCGCGGTCGGGTGCGCGGCTGCTGCCGTCGCTGTCCTACGAGTTCGCGGCGGGGACGCTGGCGGGTGCGCTCGCGCTGGACGAGGCGGGCGACGGTGCGGCGCGGGTGGACGTCGGCTACTACGCGCTCGGCGCGGGCCCGACGTCGCTGTCCGCGGGAACGCGCGAGTCGCTCGTGGGCGTCACCGTCGGCGACCACTTCGCGTTCCGCGACGGCGCCGTGAGCACCGTGCGGGCCGCTGAGCGCGTGCGGTCCTTCGAAGTCGACGGCAAGTCCCGCGAGGCCGTCTCGATCGGCGGGGCCGAGCACTACGCGCTGCCGGCCACGTACCAAGGGCTGCGCGAGGTCAACGTGTACCTCGGCGGGCTCGGGCCGCTCTCGCGGGCGTTGCAGGCCGGGTCGCTGGTGGGCACGGCGGTGCAGAAGCTGCCGCTCGCGCGGCCGACGATGCGCTTCTGGGGCGAGCGGGCGGTGTCGCTCGTCGGCGGGCCGGACGCGGGGACCACGGGGGACGTGCGCTCGGACATCGTGGCCGAGGCGCTCGACGCGGGCGGCGAGGTGCTCGCGCGGGTGGAGTTGGTAGGGCCGGATCCGTATGACTTCACGGCGTCGCTGATCGCATGGGCCGCGCAGCGTGAGGTCTCGGGCGCCGCGGGCGTGCTCGGGCCGATCTCGGCCTTCGGCCTCTCGGATTTCGAGGCCGGGGCGCGCAGTGCCGGCCTCGCCCGAACTCCGTAGCCGGCCCGAACGGCGCATCGAGAAGGCGCGGTCGGTCGCGCCTGCACCACGCCCGAACGGTCGCATTCGATCACGACCGCGCTTCGAACAAGGGGGGTGCGGTCGATTTCTTGCCCTGAGGGCAGGTTTCCGACCGCACCCCTTTTCCGGCGCGTGTTCGTTTCCGCGAGATCCGCACGAGGCCGGTCCTCGCCGCGCGGCCCCACGTCGTCTCCGTAGCCCGTATCTGTCGGTACGCCGCACGCCGCCCCGACCGAGCCACGCGGAGCCCGGGAGGCGCTGAGCCCAGGCGCGCGAGCGAAACGCCGCTCCTTTCCCCCTCGGTGGCCGCCTTTGACGGTTCCGCCGGACCCCCACGTAGGGTCGTGCCGATGAGCACGATCCCGTGGCTCATACCGCTTGCACCCTCTCGGCGATTCGCGCTGAGCGCTCCGGCCTGCGCGCTCGCTCTCGTCACCGCCGCCGGCCTCGCCGTCTTCCTCGCCTACCCGACCTATCCCGCGTACGACTCGCTCTACGCCCTCCTGTGGGCCCGCGAGCTGCTCGACGGGACCACGCCCGGCTTCGACGGCTACCGCACGCCCACGCAGCATCCGCTGCTGCTGCCAGTCGGCCTGCTGCTGGTCCCGTTCGGGGACGCGGGCGCGCGGCTGTTCATCGCGCTCTGCTTCGCGGGCCTGGTCGCGCTGGTGGCGGCCGTGTACCGGCTCGGGAAGCTGGCCGCGGGGCCGGTCGGCGGCTTCGTGGCGGCCGGGTTGCTGCTGAGCCGGTTCAACTTCGGCCTGCTCGCGTCCAAGGGGTACCTGGACGTGCCGTACTGCGCGTTCGTGGCGTGGGCGATGGCGCTGGAGGCGGAACGGCCGCGGCGCGGCGGCGCGGTGTGGTGGTTGCTCGGGCTGGCCGGGCTGCTGCGGCCCGAGGCGTGGCTGCTCGCCGGTCTGTACGGGCTCTGGATCGGGCGCGGCGGGCTGATCCGCCGTGCACAGGCGGCGCTGCCCGCGCTGGCGGCGCCGGCGATCTGGATGGCGCTCGATCTCGCCGTCACCGGCGACCCGCTGTTCTCGATCCGGCACACGGACGCGCTCGCGGCCGAGCTCCAGCGGGAGATCCCGCTCGGCGAGATCCCGCACATGACGCTGTTCCTGCTGACCGAGATCCTCAAGCTGCCGGTGCTGCTGCTGGCCGGGATCGGCGTGGTGCTCGCCCTGCGCGCGCGGGCCGTGCCGCTCGCGGTGCCGGCAGCGGTCGCGCTGGTCACGCTGGCGAGCTACCTCGTGATCGCGACGGGCGGGCTGGCCGGCGTCTATCGCTACCTGCTGCTGACCGGGATCGGCGGCGTGCTGTTCGCGGCGTTCGCGCTGGCGGGCTGGGCGCGGCTGCCGGCGTCACGGATGCGGACGGTGTGGATGAGCGTGGCGATCTTCGCGGCGGTGGTGGGCGGCGCCTACACGGCCGCGCGGCTCAGCGGGCCGGGGCTCGTGCGGGCGTTGAACGAGCGGCCCGAGCTTCGCGCGGAGCTGCACGGCCTGCTCGCGCGGCCCGAAGTCGCCGCCGCGGCCGCGTGCGGGCCGATCACGGTGCCCAACCACAAGCTGCTGCCGGAGATCCGCTGGGCGCTCGACGCGCCGGCGAGCGGCGTGCGCGCCCGCTCGGACCGCACGTTCGACGCCACCGGTCCTGGCCTGGCGCTCGCGGTCCGCCCGCCGCACGACGAGAGCGCGGCGCTCAACGTCTACGAGGTCCCGGCCGATGGCACCGCGATCGCCGCCGCGCCCGCGGGCCACGCGCTGATCGCCCGCACGGAGCGCTTCGAGGCCTGGGGGCGGTGCTGATGTGCGGGATCGCCGGCCTGCTCGCGCTGCCCGACGGGGCGCCGCCGTCGCGGCACGAGCTCGCGGCGATGAGCGCGGCGCTCGCGCACCGCGGCCCGGACGGCTCCGGCTTCCACCTCGACGCCACGGCCGCGCTCGCGATCCGGCGGCTCGCCCTCGTCGATCCCGTCGGCGGGCAGCAGCCGATCGCCAACGAGGACGGCACCGTGCGGGTGGTCGCCAACGGGGAGCTCTACGACCATCGCGCGGTGCGCCGCTCCCTCGAGCGGCGCGGGCACACGTTCCGCACCGGCTCGGACGTCGAGGTCCTGGTGCACCTGTACGAGGAGCGCGGGCCCGCGTTCGTGGAGCAGCTGCGCGGCATGTTCGCGGTGGCGCTGTGGGATTCTCGCCGCCGGACGCTCGTGCTCGCCCGCGATCCGTACGGGATCAAGCCGCTTGTCTACGCACTGCTGCCCGGGCGGCTGGCGTTCGCGTCCGAGCTCAAGGCGCTGCTCGCGTTGCCCGGCTTCCCGCGCGACATCGACCCGGAAGCGGTCGAGGCCTACCTCGCGCACAACGCGGTCCCGGCGCCCGGCACGATCTTCCGCGCCGCGCGCAAGCTGGAACCCGGGCACCGGCTGATCGTCACGCCGGCCGGCATCCGCCTCGAACGGTACGCGCGCCCGCGCCCCGCGGCCGAGCACCGCACCGAGCCGCTGGCGACGCTCGCGGCCGAAGCCCGGGAGCGGCTCGCGGCCTCGGTGCGCGCGCACCTGCAGGCGGACGCGCCCGTCGGCGTGCTGCTCTCCGGCGGGATCGACTCGGGCCTCGTGACCGCGGTCGCCGGCGCACCGGTCAAGACGTTCAGCGTCGGGTTCGACATCGCCGCGTTCGACGAGCTGACGCACGCGCGCGCCGTCGCCGAGCGCTACGGCACCGACCACCACGAGCTGCGGCTCGCCGCCGACGACGCGGCCGAGCTCGAGGGCGTCGCAGCCACCTACGACGAGCCCTCGGGCGACGCGACCGCGCTGCCGTACTGGCTGCTGGCGCGCTTCGCGGCCCGCGAGGTGAAGGCGGTGCTGACCGGCGAGGGCGCCGACGAGCTGTTCGGCGGCTACCAGACCTACGTCGCGGACCGGCTCGGCGCGCCCGCCGCCCGCGCCGCACAGGCGCTCGCGCCGGCGGTCGCGCGCTTCCCGAGCTCCTCCGGCCGGCTCTCCCTGGACTTCCAGCTGCGGCGGCTCGCGCTCGGCGCCGGGCTGGGCCCGCTGGAGCGCCACCACGCGTTCAAGCAGACGTTCAGCGCTGCGCTGCGGCGGGAGCTGCTCGGCTGGAGCGGCCACCCGCTCGCGCCGTTGCGCGCCCGCTACGCCGAGACGCACGGCCTGGACCCGATCGCCCGCCTGCAGGACGTGGACGCCGGCACGTTCCTCGCCGACGACCTGCTCCCCCAGGCCGACCGCGCCGGGATGGCGCACGGGCTGGAGGTGCGCGTGCCGTTCCTGGACCCGGTGGTCGCCGAGCTGGCCTACGCGCTGCCCGTCGACGCGCGCGTGCGCGGCCTCGAGACCAAGCGCGTGCTGCGCGCGGCGGCCGCGCAGCTGCTGCCCGAAGCGGTGGTGCGCGGGCCCAAGCGCGGCTTCTGCACGCCCGTCGCCGCCTGGCTGCGCGGTCCGCTCGAGCCGCTCGCGCGTGACCTGCTCGCCCCGGACCGCGTCGCGCGCCAGGGCTGGCTGAACCCGTCCACGGTCACGCGGCTGCTGGAACGCCACCTCGCGCGCCGCGAGGACCTGGGCCGCTCGCTGTGGGCGCTGATCGCGTTCGGCCTCTGGCACGACGCCTGGGCCGCCGCACCGCCCGTCCACCTGCATCCCGTCGAGCCGCTCATCCTCCAGGAGGCCGCGTGAGGACCCGAACCGCCGCCCTCGCCCTCGCCGCGACGCTCGCGGCCGCGGCGCCCGCGCATGCCCAGGACCCGGAGGCGCCCGACGGCGCGCCCAAGCACTGGCTCGCCAACGAGGACTGGATCAACTACCTGTGGCTCCCGTACGAGGAGGCGCGGTTGTACGAGCTGATCGGCCACTCGCGCGGTGACGTGTTCCGCTGGGTCCGCGACGAGAAGACGATCGCCGAGCTCGCCCGCACCAACGGCTGGGAGCCGCGCAAGCTCGCGGAGGCGCTGGTGGAGCCGCGGCGCGGCACGGTGAGCGCGGCCAAGCTGCGCGAGCTCGCCGACCGCGCCGAGCGCACGCTCACCCAGGGCCACCTCGGCCAGCACATCCTCTTCCACGCCCTGCACCAGACCGCCGTGCCCGAGAAGGCGACAGTGATCTTCGGCACGCGCGACCGCGACGAGTTCCTCAAGCTGCGGCGCGCGGAGCTCAGCCCGCTGCAGATCTGCGAGCTCAACGGCAAGACCCGCGTCGAGGCGCAGAAGGGCGTGTCGGACGCGCTGCGGGAGGCGGCCGCCCGCGGCGTGCGTGATGGCTCCCTGCCGCCCGCCCAGGCCGAGGTGATGCTCGACCGCCAGCTGCGCCAGGTCCCGCGCTGGCTGGGGCAGCACCGCTACAACGGCCCGTCCGGCGGCGCCAACAAGCCCGACCTCCCGGAAGCCGACGCCGCCAAGCACCCCAGCCTGTCCGCCAACGGGCTGACGGTCGTGTGGGACGCGTACCGCGCAGACGTCGCCCAGGCCGAGCGCTTCGGCGAGATCCACGTGCGCGCGGCCGTGCTCGGCCAGCGCAAGTTCTCCGTCACGCCGCCGCGCGCGGAGACCCGGCGCCCCCGCTCGGCCTACAACTCCGTCGTCTCCGCCGACGGCACCGCGGTCGCGTTCGAGACGGCCGAGTCGACCTATCCGCTGGCCAAGCGGGTCGGCCAGATGACCGTGCACGTGCGCGACCTCGCGACGGGCGCCGTGACGCGCGTGAGCCACGCCTTCCGGCCCAAGGGCGCCCCCACCCGCACCGCGTTCAACCCGGCGCTCTCGGCCGACGGAAACGTCGTCGCCTTCGAGGCCACCGACGCCGGCCGCAACGGCACACCGTCCGAGAACGGCCTCTGGGTGGTCGATCGCGCGCGCCGACGCGAGCGGCTCGTGACCGCCAGCTCGCGCGGCGCCGCGTACCTGCCCGAGGTCGCCGGCGACGGGCGCACCGTCGTCTACACGTCGGCCGAAGCCGACAACGCGGGCCTCACGCACATCTACAGCACGAACCTCCACACGAGGAAGACGACGCTGGTCTCACGGGCGAGCGCCCCGGCAGACGGCGACGCGTACGACCCGAGCGTCTCGCACGACGGCCGCTACGTCGCCTTCACCAGCCGCGCGCGCAACCTGGGCGGCGACGGCCGCGCCGACGTCTACGTGCGGGACCTGAAGGCCGGTGCCACTCGGCTCGTCACGGGCGCCATCAAGGCCGACGCCGGCTCCCCCTCGTTGTCGGCGGACGGGCGCTACGTCGCGTTCGTCGTTCGGGTCGGGCGTCCGAACGGCACGCAGAAGAGCCTGCGCTCGCGGATCTGGCGCCACGACCTGCAGACCGGCCGCAACACCCTCGTCAGCCGCGCGGCGGGCCGGCGGGGAGAGCCCGGCGACGGCCTGGCCACCGACCCGGCGATCTCCGCCGACGGACAGCGCGTCGCGTTCGCTTCCACCGGCGGCAATCTGGCCGAGGGCAAGCCGGATGGGATCGCGGGCGTGTTCGTGCGCGACCTCGCGCGCCACACGACGACGTTGCTGAGCACGCACGCGCAGCGGCCGGGCAGCGGGCCGGACGTGGTGCGGATCGTCGCGCCCGCGGGTTCCGGCGTCGCGGCGCTCGCGGCCACGGGGCTGCTGCTCGTGCGCCGACGCCGCCGGCGCCAGATGTGACCTGCCGTACTGCCGAGGCAGCGCTTCGGGTAACCGGATCGCCGTGAAGCTCTTGTTGGTGGTGGCAACGTTCCTCGCGCTGGCGTCCTCGGCCGAGGCGGCCTCGTACGCCGGCCGGCCCATCCGCCAGGACGGGGTGACGCTGCCCGCGCGCGTGTCCGGCGAAGACGTGCAGCTCGCGATCGGCGGGAGCTTCGCCACGCGCTTCTGGCCCGGCGTCAACCTCGGCGCCACCGTGCCCGGGCACGCGCCCGGCGAGCTCGCGCCGTCCCGCAAGGACTACGACCGCTGGCTCGAAGGGATGCAGGACCTCGGGGTCCGCGTCGTGCGCGTCTACACGATCCTGCGCCCGCGCTTCTACGAGGCGCTGGCCGCGCACAACCGGCGGCACCCGAAGACGCCGCTGTACTTCATCCAGGGCGTGTGGATCCCCGAGGAGGACTTCCTCGCCACCAGAAACGCGTACGCGACGACCGGCGAGTTCGACCGCGAGATCGCCGACGCGGTCGCCGTCGTGCACGGCGACGCGACGCTCCGGCCGCGCCGGGGGCACGCGAGCGGGCGCTACCGGACCGACGTCTCGCGCTGGCTGCTCGCCTGGTCACCCGGCGTCGAGTGGGACCCGGACGCGGTCGTGAACACCGATCAGGTGAACGCCGGCGCGCCGCCGCACCTCGGCCGCTTCATCCAGTCCACACCGAACGCGACCCCGATGGAGAGCTGGATCGCGGCGCGGCTCGACCATCTCGCCACGCTCGAGGCGCGGCGCGGGTGGAGCCGCCCGATCACGTTCACCAACTGGCTGACGGTCGACCCGCTGAGCCACCCGATGGAGCCGCTCGCGCTCGAGGACGCGGTGAGCGTGGACGCGATGCACGTGCAGGCGACCCCCTCGTGGCCGGGCGGCTTCTTCGCCTCCTACCACGCGTATCCCTACTACCCCGACTTCCTGCGCCTGGAGTACCCGGGCGGGCAGCCCTCGCCGTACGCCGCCTACCTGCGCCAGCTCAGGCAGCACCACCAGGGCCAGGCGCTGATGGTCACCGAGTTCGGCGTGCCGACGGGGCTCGGCGCCGCCCACCGCGGGCCGCTCGGACGCGACCAGGGCGACCACGACGAGCGCGAGGCCGCGCGGATCGACGCCGCCATGATGCGCGAGATCGAGCAGGAGGGCTACTCGGGCGCAGTGCTCTTCGAGTGGACCGACGAATGGTTCAAGCGCACCTGGAACACGCAGGACGTCGCGCGCCCCGTGGAGCGGCGGCCGCTGTGGCACAACGTGCTCACGAACGAGACGCAGTTCGGCGTGATCGCGGTCGACCCCGGCCGCCGGCCGGTCGTGGAGCTCGACGGGCGCGTCCGCGAGTGGCGCGGCGCGCGCATCAAGCACGACGCCGCCTACCTGTACCTGCGAGCACGCACGCCGAGCACGATCGAGATCGACACGCGGCCCGGCGGCGGGCCGGACCTGCGCGTGATCCTCGGCCCGGGCCGCCGGGCGCGCCTGCAGCAGCCGAGTGCGCTGGACCCCATCCCGAGCGTGTTCCGCGTCGGCCTGCGCCTGGACGAGTGGGTCTCCCCCCGGCTGATCCTCAGCCTGCCGCTGACCGAGCCCACCACCGGGCGCGAGCTCGCGCCGGAGTACCTGGATCTCGGCACCGTGCGCTGGGGCGGCAGCGACGTCCGGCGGCTCGCGGCGGGCAGCGGGAGCGACGTCGAGCTCCGGATCCCGTGGCTGCTGCTCGGCTTCGCGGATCCGTCCTCGCGCACGGTCTTCGTACCCGGCGCGACGGGCGTGACGTTCCGGCGCGTGGCGTCGATCCGAGTGGACGGGCGTCGCTACAGCTGGAAGACGTGGAACCGGGTCCAGTGGCACGAGCGGCGCAAGCAGGGCTGGCCGATCCTCGAGCAGGCGTTCGAGAGAGCCGCACGCTGACGCGCCCCGTACCACGGGTGTGTTCCGCCATCACGTCATCCGCCGCGAGCAGCGCGTCCAGGGCGACCCCGACACGGTCTTCGGCTTCTTCGCCGACGCGGGCAACCTCGAGTCGATCACGCCGCCCTGGCTGAGCTTCCACATCGTCACGCCGCGCCCGATCGAGATGCGCCAGGGCACGCTGATCGAGTACGAGCTCAGGCTGCACGGGCTGCCGATCAGCTGGCTGACCCGCATCGACGAGTGGGTGCCGGGCGAACGCTTCGTCGACGCGCAGATCCACGGCCCGTACGCCCTCTGGCACCACACCCACGAGTTCGAGGCCGACGGGGACGGGACGATCGTGCGCGACATCGTCCGCTACGCCCTCCCGTTCGGCGTGTTCGGCGGCCTCGCCCACCTCGCGTTCGTCCGCCGCGACCTCGAGCGGATCTTCGACTACCGGACCGTGAGCTTGCCCTCCATGCCGTCGGCACGGTGATTGCCGACCGGGCAGAAGTACGTGTACTCGCCCGCTTCCAGCGTCACGTCGACCGGCGGGGCGTCCGCTGCCTGAACGGTCTCGGTGGCGGCGCCGTCGACGCCCTCGATGACGACCGAGTGCGGCTTGGAGGACTCGTTGGCGAACTCGATGGTGACGTCGCCGGCGGCGGCCTCCAGCTCGGTCTCGGTGAAGGCGTTGGCGCCGCCCGGGTCGGCGGCGATGGCCAGCGTGGCCCCGCCCCCGCTCGCGGCGGCCTCCTCGGTCGGCGCCTCCGTGGGCGCCTCGGTCGCCGCCTCGGTGGCGGCGGGCGTGGCGGCGGGCTCCTCCTCGTCACCGCCGCACGCGGCGAACATCAGCGCGGCACTCGCCGCGAATACTGCGATACGTCTCATAACTCGGGATACGCAGCGCGCATCCCGAGGTTCACGAGATCTTGGCCCGCAGGATGTCGATGTCCCGCACGTCGCCGCCCGCGTAGTGTGCGCGGCGGACGATGCGCAACGCCTCGTACTGGCCGCGCTTGACGGCTGAGGTGAGGATGACGTAGCCGTTGCCCTGGGCGTCGACGCGGAACGTGCCGGCGCTCGCGCTCCAGCCCTTCGCGTCGCAGAAGACCTCGTAGATGTCCTGCGGGCCGCCCGGCAGGTCGTACACCCACAGCCGGACGACGGTGCCCTCGGCGGTCGTCCGCAGCCCGGCGCGGGCGCTGCCGTTCTGCGCCGCGGCGCTGATCGGCTGCAGCACCAGCCGGTACTGGTTGGCGGGGCGCTCCGGCGCCCGCTCGAAGCCGAACCCGAGGACCAGCGCGGCCGCCGCCGCCGCGGCACCGACGAGCGCGCTCGGGATCGCGATCGCGATCCGAGGCCGCCAGCGGCGCCGCTGCTTGGGCTCAGGCGAGTGCTCGCGCGCGAAGCGGTCGAGGATCCGCTCCTCGATCGCGGGCGGGAGCGGCTCCTCGTCCGTCGCGCCGGTCACCACCGCCAGGTCGAGCAGCGCCGGCAGCCCGGCGAGCTCGGCGTGGGCGGCCGCGCACTCGGCGCACTCCGCCAGATGGGCCTCCACGCGCTTGACGTTCTCCGCGTCCAGCGCACCGAGCACGTAGGCCCCGATGTCCTCGTGGACGTGCGTCATGCCCGCACCCCCATTTCCTCCAGAATCAGCCGCAGGGAGCGCAGCGCATACCACGTACGGCTCTTGACGGTGCCCTCGGGCAGCCCGAGCCGCTCCGCGATCTCCCTGACCGACAGTCCTTGGACGTGGGCCAGGCGGATCACCTGACGATGCTCGGGGGTGAGCTTCTCGAGCGCACCGGCGACCTGCCATCCCAGCATCGCGCGTTCGATCGAAAGGCCCTCGGGGTCCTGCTCCTCACGCGGCTCGTGCAGCGCCAGCGCCGGGCGCACCGCGGCGCGCCGGCGCGTGTCGATGATCGCGTGCCGCGCGATCTGGTACAGCCACGTGCGGACGCTGCCGCGCGTCGGGTCGTAGGCGTCCGCGTGCCGCCAGGCGCGCGTGAACACCTCCTGCACGACCTCCTCGGCGGTCCCCCGGTCCCCGAGTGCGTTCAGGGCGAAGCCATAGAGCTCACCGGCATACACCCGGTAGAGCTCACGAAGCGCCTCGCCGGTGGTATCCGACGAGATGCGCGCGAGCAGTTGAGCGTCCGTAGACATCGACGTTGTGAAATACGCGCCGGTCCGCTTCCCGGTTCGACGCCCCGCCGAAGATAGAGGGGTGGAGCCTTCTCAGGTGGCGAGGACGTCCAGGATCTCGCGCCCCGGATGCAGCACGCCGTCCAGGAACGCGCTCGGCGTCGTCACGACGCCGCACGAGACACCCGCCCGGAAGGACGACTTCACCCGCGTGTGGATCGTGTCGGAGCGGCGGTGGGCGTCGAAGCGCTCTACGTCCAGCCCCAGCGCCTCGGCGCGGGCCCACAGATGCGGGTCCTCGAGCCGGCCCTGGTCGGCGAACAGCGCGTCGTGCATCGCCCAGAACGCGCCCTGCTCGGCCGCCGCCTCGGCCGCGCACGCCGCCGGCCATGCCCGCGGGTGCGAGCTCTTGACCGGGAAGTGCCGGAAACAGACCTGCACGTCCAGCTCGGCGAGCCGGAGGTCGAGCGCCGCGCAGAACGGGCACTCATAGTCGCCGTAGACGATCACCAGCGCACCCTGCCCACGCACATGGTCAGAGGGCCCGATCGGGGCCAGCGGGGACGAACCGAGGTCGCTCAGGACAACGCGTCGAAGATGAGGTTGGCGCCGGGCAGCACGCCCGGGTTCTCCGCCTGGTGCGACCACTGCACGACGCCGTCCGGGCCGACGATGACCAGGGCGCGCTGCGCGAACCCGCCCCCGTGGTAGACGCCGAAGGCGCGGCACGTGGCGCCCTTGGGCTCGAAGTCCGAGAGCTGCTCGATCTGCACTCCCAGCTGCTGCTTGAACGCCGCCTGCGACGGCGACGCGTCGCACGACACCCCGTAAAGGGTGGCGCCGCGCGCGCTGAAATCCTCCAGCAGGTCGTTGTAGACCGACAGCTGGTCCGTGCAGACCGGCGAGAAGGCGAAGGGGTAGAACACGAGCACGGTCGTACGCCCGAGCAGCTGCTCGCGCGTGAACGCCTCTCCCTCCTCCGTCTTGAGCGTGAAGTCGGGCGCGGGATTTCCGGCCGCGACGACCACTGCTATCGACGCAGGCCGAGCTCGCGGATCAGCGAGCGGTAGCCCTCGAGATCATTCTTCTGGAGGTAGTTGAGGAAACGACGACGGCGGCCGACGAGCATCAGAAGGCCCCGGCGCGAATGGTGGTCATGCTTGTGTTCGCGCAGGTGCTCCGTCAGGTGGTTGATGCGATGCGTAAGCAGCGCCACCTGGACCTCGGTCTTGCCGGTGTCGTTCTCGTCCTTGCCGAACCGCGAGATGATCTCGCGCTTTTGCTCTGCGGTCATGCTCATGTGCGGTCGTGCAGAGTAGCAGCCAGCACGCGGTCACGCCCCGCGTCTTTCGCTGCATACAGCGCCTCATCGGCCCGGTGCAGGAACGCCTCCGGTGACTCGCCCTCCTCCCAGGTCGCGATCCCGATGCTGACCGTCACCGCGACGGGCGACGGCGCGTTGGCGACCTCGTGCCGGATGCGCTCGGCGGCGGCCATCGCGGCGTCGCCGTCGGTATCGGGCAGCAGCACGAGGAACTCCTCGCCGCCGAGCCGGCCGAGCTGGTCCTCCTGACGCAGATGCGTGCCCATGGCGTGCGCCGCGGCGATCAGGACCTCGTCGCCGGTCTTGTGCCCGTACCGGTCGTTGACGTGCTTGAAGAGGTCGATGTCGCAGACCGCGATCGACAGCGGGTGGCCGTGACGGCGGGCGCCGGACACCATGCCCGCGAGCTGGGTGAGGATGGCGCGCCGGTTGGACAGCCCGGTGAGCGCGTCCTCGCGCAGCAACGCCTCCAGCCGCGCGCCCTGAGCGACGAGCTCGTACTGGAGCTCCTTGGTGCGCGACGCCGCCTCGACGCGCGTGAGCACCTCGCCGTCGGTCACCGGCTCGATCAAGTAGTCCTGGACGCCGCGGCGCATGCCCGCGAGCGCGTCCTGGGGCGAGAGCCCCGGCCGCTCGATCAGGATGATCGCCGTGCTGTAGGCGACGGGATCGGACTTGATGGCACACACCAGGTCGCCGACTTCCACATGGATCAGCGCGACGGCTGGCTCCCAGGTCCGGCAGCGCTCGAGCGCCTCATCGGCGTCGTCGGTCTCGTATACGTCATGCCCGGCTTCGGCCAGCACCCGAGCGATCCTGCGCCGCTTCGGGGTCAACGCATGGGCTAACAGCACCCGCATTGAGCCTCTATACCCCCTGGACGGTTCGGCGAGACTCGAACGAACGCCGAGTTGTCAGACCAGACGGGCGATCTCGTCGACGTCGCGGCCCATCTGCTCGATGAGGGCCTCGACGGTGTCGAAGCGCTTCTCCCCGCGGATCCGGTCGATGAACTGCAGGCGCAGCTCGCGCCCGTAGAGGTCCCCCTCGAAGTCGAGCAGGAACGCCTCGACGAGCAGCCCGCGGCCGGTGACGAACGTCGGCCGCACGCCGATCGACACCGCGGCCGTCCACTGCCCCATCCCGGGCACGGTGGCCAGGCAGGCGTAGATGCCGTGGTCGGGGACGGCGAGCGCCGGGTCCGGGACGAGGTTGGCGGTCGGGTAGCCGAGCGTGCGCCCGCGCTTGTCGCCGTGCGCGACGATCCCGCGCGTCTCGAACGGCGCGCCCAAGAAGCGCGCCGCCTCCGCCACCTGCCCGCCGGCGATCAGCCCGCGGATGTGCGTGGAGGACACGATCTCGCCGTCGAGCTCGACCAGCCGGCTGACGCGCGTCGTGAACGCCGTCTGCTCGCTCAGCAGCGCCGCGTCGCCGCGCGCCCGGTTGCCGAAGCGGAAGTTCTCACCCACCGACACCCAGGTCGCGCCGAGCCGCTCGATCAGCTCGTGGTCGATGAAGTCCTGCGCGGTCTGCGCCATCCGCTCGCCGTCGAACGGGATCACGATCAGCTCGTCGACGCCAAGGCCGGCGATCAGGTCGGCCTTCTGCTCGAGCGTGGTCAGGAGCTTCGGCGCGGCCTGCGGCGCCACGACGGTGCGCGGGTGCGGCTCGAACGTGAGCACGCTGTCGGCGCCGTCGATCACCGCGCGGTGGCCGACGTGCACGCCGTCGAACTCGCCCACGGCGAGCCGGCGCTCGCGAGGAGTCGCGTCGGGGAGCCAGACGGTCTTCACGCGCGGAAGCCTACGACGGGCTTGAGCGTTCCGCCTCCACGCGGCTCGGCGAGCGCGATCAGGCCCTGCTCGTCGCGCAACCGGACCATGCCCTTGGCGTGCCCGGGAACCGCGGCGCCGTGCGACGCCTTTGCGGCGTCCTCGGTATCCAGCTCGACGGCGGGCATGAACGCCAACGCGTCGTCGAGCCCGATCAGGCGTTCCTCCGACGCGTCGGCGACGTCGAAGTCGCCGATCCGGGTGCGCCGCAGCTCCACGCAGTAGGCGTCGTTGAGGCCCATGATCAGCGAGCGGACGTAGGTGCCGGACGAGCACTCGATGACGAACTTCGCGCGGCCGTACTCGCGCCACTCGAGGTCGAAGCGGGCGACGAGCACCTCGCGCTCGGGGATCTCGACGTCCTCGCCCGCGCGGGCGAGCGCGTAGGCGCGCTTGCCGCCGACCTTGACCGCGCTGTACGCGGGCGGGCGCTGGGTGATGATCCCGGTCGGGAGCTCGAGCTCCTCGCCGGGCATGTTGCCGGGCCGGATCTCGCCCTCCGGGTCCCCGGTCGTCGACGTGTAGCCGAGGCGCGCGATCGTCTCGTAGCGCTTGGGCTGCTTCATCAAGAAGCGCTGGACGCGCGTGGCGCGGCCGATCAGGATCAGCAGCAGCCCCGTCGCGAACGGGTCCAGCGTCCCGGCGTGACCGACCTTCGTGCCCTTCGGCAGCCCGCGCCGGATCCGCGCCACCACGTCGTGCGACGTCACGCCCGCAGGCTTGTCGACCAGCAACACCCCGTCCGTCATGTCAGAGCTGTTGCGCCAGCTGTTCCCGCAGGAACGTGACCAACTCGGGGAAGTCGAGCTCGGTGGAGAAGCCGGCCGCGCGGCGATGCCCGCCGCCGCCGCCCGCCCGCGCGATCGCGGAGACGTCCACGCGATCGTCGGTCGCGCGCAGCGACACCTTGCGCGTCGCGCCGCCGCTGCCGAGCTGCTCGCGCACGAGGCCCGCCACCGCGGTGCCCTCCACGGAGCGCAGGTGATCGACGACGCCCTCGGAGAAGGACTCGTCCGCGCCCGCGTGCGCGTAGTCGTCGGCGGTGAGCTGGGTGACCGTCAGCAGGCCGTCGTCGAAGCGCTCGACGTTCGTCAGCCCGCGCGCCAGCAGGACCAGCTTGCCCTGCGGGACGCCCTCGTACAGGTGCCGGTAGATCTCGTGCGGCTGCAGGCCGTTCGCGATCAGCTCCGCCGCCATCTGGTGCGCGCGCGGCCCGGTGTTCTCGTACATGAAGCGGCCCGTGTCCGTGACCAGGCCGACGTACAGCGCCTCAGCGATCGGCGGCGCCGTCGTGACGCCGAGCCCGTGCGCGAGGTCCCACACCATCTCGGCCGTGCACGAGGACTGCGGGTCCACATGGTTGATCGCCCCGAAGCGCGTGTTGTCGTGATGGTGGTCGACGTTGATCACCAGGCGGGCGTTGGACTCACCCACGGGCGAGCGGTCGATGTTGCCGCAGTCCAGGAAGATCAGCACGCGGTCGGCGAGGTCGTCCGGTGGCTCGGTGACCAGGCCTTCGAGCTGGATGAAGCGGTACTCGTAGGGCAGCGGGAACTCCTCCGCCGGGAGGAAGGCGAGCGCCTCCTTGCCGAGCCCGGAGAGCACGCCCTGCATCGCCGCGAGCGAACCGACCGCGTCGCCGTCGGGGCGTTCGTGGGTGGTGAGGCAGAAGCGCTGGTGCGCGCGGATCGCCTGCAGCACCTCCTCCCGCGCAGGCAGCGACCCGTTCGATCCCCCCATTACGACGGGTCTTCCTTGTCGAGCAGCTCTGTAATCCGCATTCCGCGCTCCGGCGTGTCGTCGTAGACGAACTGCAGCTGCGGCGTGTTCTTCATGCGCAGCTCGGCCCCGATCCGGCGTTGGAGGAACCCGTGCGCGCTGTCGAGCGCCTTCAGCGAGCGGCGGCGCTCGCCGGGGTTGCCGAGCACCGACACGTATACGCGCGCATGGCGCAGATCAGCGGATGTCTCGACTGACGTCACGGTGACGAATCCGACCCTGGGGTCCTTCAGCTCTGTGGTGATCGCGCCGGACAAGACCTCCCTCATGGCCTCGTTGACCCGACGCATCCGATCGGACGTCATCCTAGTGACTCCAGGTCTTCCCAGCTTGTAAGCCGATAGCTCACGCTGACCCCCTGCGGGAAACGGCTGTCCAGCGCCCGGCGAACGGTGTCCACGGTCTCCTCCGCGATGCCGGCGGAGCGCGCCGCGATGGCGACCGCGAGCGTCGAGCGCTGCCACGTGTCCTGATGGCCCACCTCGGCCACGGACGTGTGCAGGCGCTCCCGCAGGAGCGCCTTGACACGGTTGAGCTCGGCTCGCTTGCCCTTCAGCGAGCCGGACTCCGGAAAGAACAGATCGACCTGCATGAGGACGACAAACGCGTCCACGACCCTATGACAGCGTGCGCTCCACCTGGCGCGTCTCGTAGACCTCCATCGTGTCGCCCGGCTGCACGTTCTGGTAGCCGGCGAGCACGATGCCGCACTCGAAGCCCTGCAGGACCTCGCGCACGTCGTCGTTGAAGCGGCGCAGCGAGCCGATCTCGCCGTCATGGATGACCGCGCCGTCACGGATGAGGCGCACCTTCGCGCCGCGCGTGACCTTGCCGTCGGTGACCATGCAGCCGGCGATGATGCCGATCTTCGACGCGCGGAACGTCTCGCGCACCTCGATCTCGCCCACCACGTCCTCGACGGTCTCCGGCGCCAGCATGCCCTGCATGGCGTCGCGCAGCTCGTCGATCGCGCGGTAGATGACCGAGTACGTGCGGATCTCGACGCCCTCGCGCTGGGCCAGGAGCGCCGCCTCGCCGACGGGCCGGACGTTGAAGCCGATGATGATCGCCTCCGACGCGGCCGCCAGGTTGACGTCGGACTCCGTGATGCCACCGACGCCGGAGGTCACGATCTGCACCAGGATCTCGTCCTGCGGCAGCTTGGCGATCTCGTCCTCGAACGCCTCCAGCGAGCCGGACACGTCGGCCTTGATGACCACCCCGAGCTCCTTGAGCCCGGCGCCGTGCTGCTCGAACAGCTTGGCCAGCGAGTACTTGATGCCACCGCGACGCGCCTGCGCCTCCTGCTTGAGGCGATGCCCACGCTCGCCGGCGATCTGGCGGGCCTTGCGGTCGTTCTCGACGACGCGCACGAACTCGCCCGCCTCCGGGACGGTGTCGAAGCCGAGGATCTCGACCGGCTCGGCCGGCGTCGCGGTCTTCACGCGCTTGCCCGTGTAGTCGGACATCGCGCGCACGCGGCCCCAGTGGGCGCCCGCCACGATCGCGTCGCCGATCTTGAGCGTGCCGCGCTGCACCAGCACGGTGACGACCGCGCCACGGCCCGGATCGAGCTTGGACTCGATCACGGTGCCCGAGGCTTCCGCGTCCGGGTTGGCGGTGAGCTCCTCGATCTCGGCGGTCAGCAGCAGGCCCTCGAGCAGATCGTCGAGACCCTGGTGCGTCTTGGCCGACACGTCCACGAACATCGTGTCCCCACCCCACTCCTCCGGCTGGAGGCCGAGCTGGGTCATCTCCGTGCGGACGCGGTCGGGCTGCGCGCCCTCCTTGTCGATCTTGTTGACCGCCACGACGATCGGCACGTCGGCCGCCTTCGCGTGATCGACGGCCTCGCGGGTCTGCGGGCGCACGCCGTCGTCGGCGGCGACCACGATCACGGCGATGTCGGTCGCCTCGGCACCGCGGGCACGCATGGCGGTGAACGCCTCGTGGCCCGGGGTGTCCAGGAACGTGATGACCTTGTCGTTCTTGTGAACCTGGTAGGCGCCGATGTGCTGCGTGATGCCGCCGGCCTCGCCCGCGGCCACCTCGGTCTCGCGGATGGCGTCCAGCAGCGACGTCTTGCCGTGGTCGACGTGACCCATGATCGTGATCACCGGCGGGCGCGGCTCGAGGTCCTCGTCCGCGTCCTCGTAGGTCGGGTCGGCGTTCACGTCCTCGGCCGCCGTGACGATCTCGATCTTCTTCTCGAACTCGTCGGCGAGCACCTGGATGGCGTCGTCGGACAGCGTCTGCGTGAGCGTCGCCATCTCGCCGAGACCCATGAGCTTCTTGATCACTTCCGGCACCGCGACACCCAGGTACTCGGCGACGTCCTTGACCGTCGAGCCCGAGTTGATGCGGATGACGTCGGCCTTCAGCTCGCTCTTGTCCTGCGCGACGGGCTCCTCGTAGGTGCCACGCCGGCGCCGGCCACCGCGACGCCGCGGCGGGCGCTGCTGCGGACCGCCGCCGGGGCCGCCACCGGGACCGCCGCCCGGGCCGCCGGGGCCACCCGGACGGCGGGAGGCCTGCGAGTCGATGACGACGCGGCGAACGCCGCCCTGGCCCGGAGCACGCTCGCCCTGGAGGCTGGACCGCGTGGGCCGGCGCTGCTGGCCGTTGTCACGGCCTCCGCCACCACCCTGCCCGTCACGGGCGCCGGGCTTGGGCTTGGGCTTCGCCTTCGGCTTGGGCGGAGCGAGGTTCTCCGCGCGCGGGGCGCGGGCGGTGCCGTGGCCGAAGCCGGCCCGCGCCTGCATCGGCGTGGCAGCGGGCTTCTTGGCCGCGCCGTTGGAGGCGGCGGCCTTCGGCTTGGGCTTCCCCGTGAGCGCAGCGTCGGCGAGCTTCTCGTCCACGGCGGTCGCGGCAGCCTTGACGTCGAGGCCGTAGCCCTGGAGGCGCTTCAGCACCTCAGGCACTGGCATCTGGTACTGCTTGGCTAGCTCGTGGACGCGCTTCTTGGCCATGTTTGGGTTAAGTCTACGGTTTCCTGTGAGAGGTTTACGGGCGCGCGGAACGCGCGGTGAAAGGCGCGACGAGCCGTCGCTGCCTCAAAGCAGTCGCGGTTGGGATGCAGCCAGGCGCCCCGACCGGGCAAGGACGCGCGAGGATCCGGCACCGCGCAACCGTCCACGTTAGCGAAGCGGGCGAGGTGCGCTCGTGGCGCGACCCGCCCGCAGCCAATGCAGCGGCGCTCTGGGCTATGCCCCGACGCGGTCGGTGTCCTTGTTGGAGAGCGCCTGGTGGGCGTCCAGACCGCAGTAGCGCGAGCCCGGAAGCGCGGCGTTCGGGCAGCGGCGACCGTTGCCGAGGATCGCGGCGCAGCGGCCACCGGTCTCCTCCTCCTCGGTCCCGGTGTCCTGCTCCTCGCGCGCGAACTCGGTTTCGCTGCGGATGTCCACGCGCCAGCCGGTCAGGCGGGCGGCGAGGCGAGCGTTCTGGCCCTCGCGGCCGATCGCCAGGCTGAGCTGGTCGTCGGGCACGATGACCGTGGCCTGCTTGTTGGTGTCATCCACCAGCACCTCGCGCACACGCGCGGGGCTGAGGGCCTTCGCCACGAAGCGGGCCGGCTCGTCGTTGTAGGGGATGATGTCGATCTTCTCGCCGCGCAGCTCGGACACGACCATGCGCACGCGCGAGCCGCGCGGGCCCACGCAGGCGCCGACCGGGTCCACGCCGTCGGCGTGCGAGACGACGGCGATCTTGGAGCGGTAGCCGGGCTCGCGCGCGACGCCGGTGATCTCCACCAGGCCGTCGGCGATCTCGGGCACCTCGAGCTCGAACAGCTTCTTGATCAGCTCCGGGTCACGCCGGGAGACGATGATCGACGGGCCGCGGGTGGAGGACGAGACCTCCTTGATCACGGCCTTGATGCGCTGTGAATGGTCGTAGCGCTCGCCGTCGACCTGCTCGGACTTGGGCAGCAGCGCCTCCACGCGCTCGCGCAACTGCACGAGCGTGTAGCGGGAGTCGGACTGCTGGACGATGCCGGTGATCAGCTCGCCCACGCGGTCGCGGTACTCCTCGAACATCATGTCGCGCTCGGCCTCGCGGATGCGCTGCAGGATCACCTGCTTGGCGGTCTGCGCGGCGATCCGGCCGAAGTCGTGCGGCGTGACGTCGCGGATCTCGATCTGGTCCTCGAAGTCGCTCAGGCGCGCGGGATCGATGTCCGGGGCCTCTGGGATGATGACCTCGCCGGTCTCCGGGTCCACGCGGCGCTCGAGCGCGCCCGTCGCCTGCTCTTCGGCCTCGTCGAGCAGCTGGTCCTCGAGGTCCTCGGGCAGCAGGAACTCCTCGACGATGAAGTCGCCGGAGTCGCGGTCCATGCGCACGCGGGCGTAGCGGGCCGCGCCGGGCTGCTTCTTGTACGCGCTGAGCAGCGCGTCCTCGAGCGCGCCCATCAGCTTCTCCTCGGAGATGCCCTTCTCGCGCCCGAGAGTCTTTACGGCTTCGACGATCTCAGCGGACATAGGCCTCAGTCTCCCACGAGATTCGAACGGTGGATGTCGGCGTAGGCGATCGACACGACGCCGGTCGACGCGGCCACGGTGACCGCGAGATCGGTGGCGTTCAACAGCTCGCCGGTGAATGACTTGTGGCCGTCCTTGGCCTCCCGCGTGCGGACCTTCGCCTTGCGGCCGACATAGCGGCGGAAGTGCTCGGGCTTGGTGAGCGGGCGCTGCGCGCCCGGGCTGGAGACCTCCAGCGCGTACTGCTCACGGATCTGCGGGAGCTGGTGCGTGACCCGCTCGCACAGGTCCAGCGTCACGCCCTGCGGGTGGTCGATGAAGAGGCGGACGAGGTCCCCGCGGACCTCGGCGAGCAGCACCTCGACCTCGGGCTCCGCCTCTGCCAGACGGGCCTCGATCTCGGCCTGGATATCGCTCATTTCCACCTCCCTAGTGCAATAAAAAAGCGGGCTCTTCGCCCGCTTCCCAAACGTGGCCTTGCGGCCGCGAAAAGCTTGTGGATTCAGGTTAGCAGCGGGATCCCATTTGAGGTCGGATGATCGGGGTGGGGCGGAGGGGATGTCCCCACTTCAAATTCAGGCGGCCTTGCGCGCGCGGTCGCGGTAGATCGCGTAGTCGCGGCGGCGGGGGTTCATGTTCGCCGCCAGCGTCAGCGGTTTGCGGGCTTCGCGGTGGCGTCCGAGCTGCATCAGGCTGCGGCCGAGGCAGAACAGGGCGTAGTCGTTCGTGGGTGCGCGCTCGACGACGGCCTCGAATTCCACCCGGGCCGGCTCGTAGTTGCCGCTGCGGTAGTACGCCCGGCCGAGCGCCTCGCGGATCGAGGTCTTCTCGGGGTCCAGGTCAGCGGCCTTGGACAGCGGGATCACGGCCTGGTGGAAGTGCCCGTCCTCCAGCAGCGCCATCCCCCGCTGATAGAGGTCATAGACATCGTCCATCCCTCGGATTGTAGGCCCGCGGGCGGCGTGTCCACCCCCTCTAACGCGGGGGCAACGCCCACCAGGCGCGCAGGCGGCCGACCAGGCCTCCCCCGCGTCCGAGCTCGGACCGCAGGCCGCGTCGCTGGGCACGCGTCGGCCGTGCCGGCTCGTCCCGGTAGCGGCTCTCGCGCAGCGCCCGCACGTACCCCGCGGCCGCCGGCGTGTGCTGGGCGAAGCGCAGCTCGAGCGCGTGCAGCGTGGTGCCCGGCGCGGGCTGGCGACGGGTCCGCTTGAGCGCCCGCTCGAGCTCGGACAGCGCGGGCGGCGCGCCGGCGCGCCGGCGACGGACGAGCAGGACGATCCCGCCCGCGAGCGCGAGCAGCAGGAGTGCGCCGGCCGGGTAGTGCCACCACGGACGCGACTCGGCCGCGACCGGGATGCCGCCGCCGCGCTCGGCGAGCGGGTCCGCGGGCGTGATCGGCATCGAGCTGCTCGGCGAGCCGGAGGCGCTGGCCGCGTCTGCGGGCTGGCTGCGGGCGGGGCTCGCGGCCGGCGTGGGGTCGAACGTGACCCAGCCGTAGCCCGGGTAGTAGGCCTCGACCCACGAGTGCGCGTCGAAGTCGCGGACCACGTACTCGCCCGTCTTGGTGTCGGTCGCGCCCGTGCTGAAGCCGGTGACCACGCGCGCGGGGATGCCGGCCATCCGCAGCAGCAGCGCCATCGCACCCGAGTACTGCTGGCAGTAGCCCTGGCGCGCTTCGAACAGGAAGCCCTCGAGCGTGCGCGCCTCGGGCGGCGGCGTCTCGCTGTAGGTGAAGCGGTCCGTGTCGCCCAGGTAGGAGAGGACGCGCTGGACGTACTCCTCCGGCGTCTCGGCGCCGTCGGCGAGCTCGCGCGCGAGCGCGTAGGAGCGCTCGAGCCCGGCGCGGCGGATCAGGCCGGGCGCGTCGCCGAACGTGCCGTTGCGGGTGAAGATCTGCGCCGGGTCGTCGCCGAAGAACGGGAACTGCAGGAAGTCACGCGGCGCGCCGGTGAGGTTCGGGTCGGTGGCGAGGATCGACGCGTACTCGCGCAGGGACTCGTCGTACTCGGTCGTCGCCCGGCGGCGCTGGTTCTCGGTCGGCCGCGGCGTGTAGACGACCGCCGTGTAGGCGTCGCCGCGGCGCAGCGTGCGCGGCGAGCGGTAGAGGCCGTCGAGCGTCGGCAGGTCGTTCAGGCGCGGGATCTGGACGTCACGCGCGACGCCGGCGAGGATGAACTGATCCGTCCGCAGGTTGCGGATCGACACCTTGATCTCCTGCGTGTACCGGCGCACGAGCCGCGGGTCGTCCTCGGGGATGTCCGGCGTCGCGGAGCCCAGGCGGCTGCGCACCCACTTCTCGCCGTCGAAGAAGTCCAGGTTCTCGGCCTTCCAGTACGCGGGCTGGCGCGCGCTGACCCGCAGCAGCTCGCGGCCGTCGCGCGGCCAGTTGAGCCCGTCGTAGTTGTGGGTCCACGTGAACGTCGTCGACTTGGAGGTCGACGTCTCCGCCGCCCACGTCTCGTAGTCGAACCACGGCTGATCGCGGTTGAGCGCGGGCGCCGCCGCGAACGCGACCACCGTCGCCGCCAGCGCGAGCGTGGCCGCCGCGACCGTGTCCGTCCGGCGCAGTGTCTCGAGCCGCAGGAACGCGACCATCAGCAACGTGAAGGCGGCGCCGCGCCAGAACTCGTGCTCCATCACCAGCGCCACCACCGGCACCACGTACAGGGTCATCAGCGCGAGCAGCGCGAGCGCCGGGAAGCCGAGCTTGCTGCGGCGCGGCCAGAACGCCAGCACGGCGGCGAGCGCGACCAGCGCCGAGCCGCCGAGCGGGATCGCCGTGCGCACCCACTCGTCCAGCCCGCGGTACGGCACACGGACGCCCGGGAGATCCTCGACCGCGCGTGAGATCCCGCCGGCCAGCTCGGTCCAGCCCGTCGGCAGGACGAGCTCGTCCGCGACCCGGCCCGCGACCAGCATCAGCGCGGCGATCGGGACGAGCGCGCCCAGGGCGGCGAGCGTGCGTGCACGCGCGGCGCCCAGACGCCCCGCGGCGAGCATCGCGCCCGCGGCGGCGAGCCCCACGAGCACCACCAGCCACGCCCGCCCGGGCTCGGCCGGCTCGAGCAGCTGCATCCAGTGCAAGGCGCCCCACAGCGCCAGTGCCGCGAAGCCGATCAGCCGCGCCGCCGCGCGCGGGACGAGCGGCCGGCCCGCGTCGCCGCGCCGGGGCGGCGCGGGCGTGGTGATCGGCTTGGCCGTGACCGTCCCGTCGTCGCCCCGCGCAGGTGCGACGGTGGTGCTCACGCCGCGCCCTCCAGCGCGGCCACGGCGGCCCCGCCCGAGTGGCGGCCGGCCGGGTAGCCGTAGCAGCCCGCGACCTCGAGGATCGCGCGGCGGCCGCCCATCTGGCCCGGGACGACGATCAGGCAGCCGCCTGGCGTGCGGCCGAGCCCGCGCGGGGCGCGATCGACCGGGCGGGCGGCGACGTACAGCACGAGCCCGCGCCGGTTCTGGGCGGCCGACAGCGACGGGCCGACCTCCTCGCCGAGCAGCGCGAGCCGCACGTGCAGCGCGGGCCAGGCGGCCATGTCGTGCTCGACGACGTTCGCCCGCCGGTCGCCGGGCAGCAGCACCGAGCACCCGGTGCGCTTGGCGAAGTGCACGATCAGCGACGTGGCGGCGCGGACGGCCGCGTCCAGCGCCTCGGGCGACGCGGGCGAGCGCGGGTCCATCACGACCAGCGGGCGCGAGTCGGCCTCGGAGATCAGCTTGCGCTCCATCAGGCCCGCGCCGCGCGCGAACGACTGCCAGTGGATGCGCGAGGCGGGCGAGCCCTCGCGCCACGGGCGCAGACCGTCGATCTCGGTCTCGGCCGCGGCCAGCAGTGAGGCGCGCGCGTGCGCGGGGGTCGCGTCTCCCCCGCCCGCGGTGACGCTGACCGGGAAGATCCGCGGCAGCACCAGCACCTCGTCGGTCGCGGGACCGGTGATCACGCGCTGGGCGAGCCCGAACGGGTCGCGCAGCACCAGCGCGGGCGGCGGCAGCTGACGGCGGCCGCGGCGGCCGAACGTGACCTCGATCCGCACGCGCGCCTGGCGGCGCCCGGCCGGCAGGCGCAGCGGCTCAGGCAGCAGCGGCTCGTCGATCCAGCCGGGCGGCAGCGGCAGCCGGCCGGACTGGGCGAACAGCTTGACCTCCAGCGGCTGCTCCTCGATGACCGAGCGAACGCCGATCTCGCGCGTCAGCCGCGCGCCGATCGACCCTGCGCCGATCCAGGCCAGCGCGCCCGCGCCGAGCAGCAGCAGCGCCGCTCCGGTCACGTACAACGGCTCGGCGTCGAACGTGCCCGCGACGAGCAGCAGCAGGACGCCGAGCCCTGCACAGCTGAGCGCCGAGCGCAACCCCGTACCCCTAGGAGTCCTTCGAGGAATGGGCGGTGCGCCTGATGTGGTGCAGCGGATGGGCCGCAGCAGGTGTGGCGGTATTCATCGATGGCTCCTATAGCGCCGGGACGGCCGTGATCGCGTCCCGGATGATCTCCGAGCGCTGCACGCCGGCCGCCTCGGGGGCGAGCATGATGCGGTGCGAGAGGACGGCGTCGGCGAGCGCCTGCACGTCGTCGGGCAGCGCGTGGTCGCGACCGTGCACCAGCGCGCGCGCCTTGGCGGCGCGCAGCAGCATCAGGCCCGCACGCGGGGAGGCGCCGAGCTCGGTGCGGTCGTCTTCGCGGGTGCGCCGCAGCAGCGCGACGATGTACTCGCGCAGCGCGCGTGAGGCGTGCACGCGATGCGCGGTCTCCACGGCCTCGACGATCTCCGCGCGATCCGCGACCGGCTCGAGGTCCATCACGCGGTCATGGGACTCGTGCCCCATCAGCATCCCGGCCTCCTGGTCGGCGGTCGGGTAGCCCATCGACAGCCGGACCATGAAGCGGTCGACCTGCGCCTCCGGCAGCGGATAGGTGCCCTCGTACTCGACCGGGTTCTGCGTGGCGAACACCAGAAACGGGCGCGCGAGCTCGTGCGACATGCCCTCGACGGTCACCTGGCGCTCCTGCATGCACTCCAGCAGGCCGGACTGCGTCTTCGGCGACGCGCGGTTGACCTCGTCCACCAGCACGACGTTGGCGAAGATCGGGCCGGGCCGGAACTCGAAGCGCGACTCGCGCTGGTTGTAGATCTGGGTGCCGACGATGTCCGCCGGCAGCAGGTCGGCCGTGCACTGCACGCGCGCGAACTGGCAGTCGATCGAGCGCGAGACCGACCGCGCGAGCGCCGTCTTGCCGACGCCCGGGTAGTCCTCGACGAGGATGTGCCCCTCGGAGAGCATCGTCACGATCACATGCTCGAGGACGTCATCATTGACCTGGACCGCCCGACGGATGTTCTGAACGAGCCGGCGCGCCACCGAGACCGCGGCGTCGATCTCCGCCTGCGCCAGGCGCTCAGGGACGGCTTCCTCGAGGGGTTCCATTCAGCGGACCTTTGTGTCGTTTGATGAAGAGTGGTTCAAGACCGCGTCGAGGATGGCGGCCGCGACCGCATCCTTGGACGTCTTGGGGACGTGGTGCTCGCCTTCGGCCGTGACGATCCACACCTCGTTGTCGGCGGCGTCGAACCCGATGCCGGCGCCGCTGACGTCATTGACGACCACGGCGTCGAGATGCTTGCGCTCGAGCTTGCCGCGCCCGTAAGCGAGCGCACCGTCGCCGTGCTCGGCCGCGAAGCCGACGATCGTCTGGCCGGGCCGGCGGCGGTCCGCGAGCGAGGAGAGCACGTCCGTGGTACGTACGAGCCGCAGGTTCAGTTCCTCGCCGGTCTGATCCTTCTTGAGCTTGCCGCCGTGGGCCGCCTCGGGCCGGTAGTCGGCGACGGCGGCGGCCATGATCAGCACGTCGCAGGCGTCGAAACGCGCGGCGCAGGCGTCGGCGAGCTCGGCGGCGGTGACCACGTCGACATATTCGATGCCCGTGGCCCGCGGGAGCGACACGTTCGCGGCCACGACGGTGACGTTGGCGCCCCGGCGCTGCGCCTGCTCGGCCACCGCGAACCCCATCCGGCCCGAGGAGCGGTTGCCGATGAAGCGCACCGCGTCGATCGGCTCGCGCGTCCCGCCCGCGCTCACGAGCACGTTCACGCCGCGCAGCGAGGCGTCGAACGTGGTTTCCACGGCTGCCAGCAGCTCGGGCGGCTCGGGCAGCCGCCCCACGCCGAACTCCCCCGGCGAGCCGAGCGGCCCGACCCCGGGCTCGAGCACCGTCACACCGCGCGCCCGCAACGTGGCGAGGTTCGCCTGCGTCGCGGGATGCTCGTACATCGCGTTGTTCATGGCCGGGGCGACGATCAGCGGACGCCGGCACGCGAGCGCGGCGGCCGTCAGGAGATTGTCCGCCAGCCCGCAAGCGAGCTTGGCCAGCGTCTCGGCGGTCGCGGGCGCGATCAGGTACGCGTCGGCGTGCTCGACCAGCGCGAGGTGCGACAGCGGCGCGTGCTCGGGCAGCGGGTCGCCCGGGAACACGCCGCGCAGCGGGTCCGGCTCCCACTCGGTGATCAGCACCGGCGCGCCGGTGATGCCCGCGAACGACGCGGTCCCCACGAAGCGCGTGGAGGCCTCCGTCTGCACCACGCGCACGCTGTGGCCGGCCTTGGTGGCCAGGCGGGTGAACTCGAGCGCCTTGTAGGCCGCGATGCCGCCGCACACACCGAGAAGGATGCGCGGCATTCAGAGCGCTAGCGGTAGCGGTACGCGACCTTGCCCGTCGCGACTTCCTCGAGCGCGATGGTCAGGTAGTTCTTCGACGCGGTGTCGACCATCGGCGGCGGGAACTCCTCGAACGTGCCCTCACCGAGGTTGTGGTAGTACGAGTTGATCTGCCGCGCGCGCTTGGCGGCGACGATCACGCTCGCGTACGGGGAGTCGACATGCTCGAGAAGGCGGTCTACGCGCGGAGAAATCACACCGCAATTCTAGCCGCAGCGGTGTTCGCTTTGCTCAGCATGCCCGCACAGGCCGCGGATGTGACCCGCGTCGGGCTGCGCGAGGACGTCCACGGGCTGCTGGCGGGACCCGACGGCGGCGCGTACGTGCAGGTCAGTCGCCGCGGCGACACCGACATCGTCCGCGCGCTGCCGGACGGGCGCGTCGTACGCACGCCCGACGTCGGCGATCTCGTCGGCGGCGCCGTGGGCGCCGACGGCAGCGCCTGGTACGGCACGGACCCCTTCCGGGCGCTGCGCGTCGATCCGGCCGGCACGCCGCGCGCGGTGGCGCTCACCCCCACCACCGGCGCGGTGCCCGCGCTGCCGCTGGTGGGCGCGCCCGACGGCTCGATCTGGTCGAGCACGGTCGAGCACGACCAGCTCGCGCGGATCGCCCCGGACGGCACGCTCACGTACGTCCCGAGCAGGCGCGAGGCGTGCTCGGACGACTGGCCCGACGGCTACTGGATGACCCGGACCGCGGACGGCGCGCTGTGGACGGCGGACCGGTGTGGCGGGCTCACGCGCGAAGGCGTGCAATTCCACGTGAACCCGTACCCCGACGGGCTGGTGGCCGACGCGGCCGGCGGCGTCTGGTTCCTGCGCCGCGGCGCCGTTCCAGCCACCGTGGCCCACGCCGCCGCGGACGGGCAGGTCGCCGACACGCGGCTGCCGCGGGCGCTCGGCGCCCCGACCGATCTGGCGTCCGCGCCCGACGGCAGCGCCTTCATCGCGTTCGGCCGCTGCACCATCGCGCGCGTCGGTCTGGACGGCGCGGTCAGGCTGATCGCCGCGCCGATCGCCGCCCGGGAGCTCGCGTTCGACGGCACGGGCGCGATCTGGCTGGCGAACCGCGCGCGGCTGGCGCGCGGGCTCGAGGGCCGCTGTCGCGGCGCCGCGCCGCGCGTCCACGTCCCGCGCAGGGTCTCGTTCGCGTCGCTGCGGCGCGGCATCCCGATCCGCGTCTCCGGGCGCGCGCGGGTGACCGCGGGCACCACGGTGAACGTGCCGAACGCGACCTTCAGCCCGATCCCGACCGAGCGCGTCCTCGCGCGCGCCGGCCGCGTGTTCGCGCGCGTCGCCTACGCCGATCGCCGCCGCATCAAGCGCTCGACGACGATCTTCATGACCGTGGGCGTCACCGACGACGAAGGCAACGAGCGCGGACACGCATTCCGGGTACGAGTGACCCGGTGAGAGCGCTCCTCACGGCCATCGCCTTCTTGGCGCTGGCGGCGCCCGCGCACGCCCAGGACGTCCTCCGCGTCGGTCTGGGCGACGCCATCGGCCACGTGCTGGCCACGCCGGACGGCGGCGCGTGGACCGGCGCCTGGGTGCGCGGCGGGGCGGCCGTGCACCGCGTCGAGCCGGACGGGACCGCGCGCGTCTCGTCGGTGTCCGGGCTCAACGGTATGGCGCTCGGTCCGGACGGGCTGCCCTGGGTGCTGACGGGTGGCACGATCGAGCGCGTCGACGCGGCGGGCACCGTGACGACGGTGAGCGATACGTTCGTCGACGCGCTGGCTACCGGACCGGACGGCCTGGCCTGGTGGCACACGGCCCAGCACGGGCTGCAGCGCAGCACGCCCGACGGCCGGATCACGAGCACGCCGTTCAAGGTCCCGGGCTGCAGGGGGCTGCGCGTGGACGCGCTCGCCCGCGCCTCCGATGGCGCGATGTGGTTCCTCACGAGCCGGTGCGGCATGGTCCGCCTGCCGCTCGGCGGCACGCCGGTCACGATCGCCGACGTGCCCAGTGGGAGGTCCGGGGAGGAGCGGCTGGTGCCCGACGCCGCGGGTGGGATGTGGCTCAGCTCCATCTTCGAGAGTGCCGGCCACATCGACGCGCGCGGCCGCGTTACGAAGCTGCGTGGCGCGGGCCGCACCTATGACGTGGCGCTCGCACCCGACGGCGCGGCGTGGTTCGCCACGGGCCGCTGCCACATCGCGCGCGCGAACGCCGACGGCACGATCACGAAGACGCCGACCGCACTTCCCAGCTGGTCGATCGAGTTCGCCCCGGACGGCGGCCTCTGGCTCGGCAGCAGCGCCCGCCTGCAGCGCACGACGATCGGCGCGCCCGCCCACGGCTGCGACTCCACCGCGCCGGAGATCGAGATCACGCCCAAGCCGGCCAAGCGCGTGAGGCTCGCGGCGCTGCGGCGCCACGGCGGCTTGAAGGTCACGGTCCGCGAGCCGGTCCGGCTCGGGATCCACCTCGCCGACGCGGGCGAGGACCCGTTCTCCAGCCGCGACACGATCGTGCAGCCCGGCACGCTCCGGCTGCCGATCAGCCCGGCGCGACTGCGTCGCCTCGCTCGCTTGAGCCGGCCCGAGCTGGAGCTGTCCTGGGAGCTGCGCGACGCCGAGGGCAACTACGCCGACAGCGGCGCGAGCATGCGCGTGGTGGACTAGGCGCCGCGGACGATCCGCTCGAGCTCGCCGACCGCCTCGTCCAGGCGGTCGTTGTGCACGATGTGCGCGAACTCGTCCTGCGCGGCCAGCTCGGCCTTGGCGACCTCGAGCCGGCGCTCGATCTGGTCCATGTCGTCGGTGCCCCGCCCGACCAGGCGCAGCCGCAGCGTCTCCTCCGACGGCGGGGCGATGAAGATGCGGACGGCGTCCGGCATCGTCTGCGCGATCTGGCGGGCTCCCTGCACCTCGATCTCCAGCACCACGGAGTGCCCCTCGGCGATGCGCTTCTCGAGCTCGGACCGCAGGGTCCCGTAGCGGCGACCGGAGTACTCGGCGTGCTCGACGAAATCACCCTCGATGACGCGCCGATCGAACTCCACGTCGTCCAGGAAGTGATAGTGCACGCCGTGCTCCTCCCCCGGCCGCGGCGAGCGCGTGGTGGCGGACACCGCCAGCTCGAGCTCGGGCATCCGTTCGAGCAGCGTGCGGATCAGCGTTCCCTTCCCGACCCCCGAAGGGCCGGTGATGACAAAGACGGTCCCGGACAACTATCGACGAAGCATGGAGATCAGCTCGGCGCGCTGACGCTCCGAGAGACCGCCGATGGTCTTCGAGGGTGAGATACGGCAGACCTGCAAGACCTTGTTCACCTTTACGCGCCCGTACTTCGGGACCGCGAGCAGCATGTCGAAGACCTTCGCCGTTTCGATGTAGTCGGGAGGCTCCATCAGGAGCAGGTGGATGCTGGCACGCCCAGCCTTGAGGTCGCGCTTCAGGGACGCACGCTTGGTTCGGATCTCATTCGCACGTTGGAGCGCCTCCATGCGCTGGACGAGGGAACGCTCTGGAGCAGCCGTGGTGGGCTTGGCGGGCGTCTTCGTCGCTGGCGGCATGGGCGGCGAGTCTACAGCGCTGGGAGCCGCCGACAAGGGTCCTGACCGAAACATCGCTTCACCTGAACTTGAGGTTCAATCCTGGAGAGGGTGTGCGAGCCTAAGCCACGCGTTTGCAGGGCTTTTCCTGGACGTTGGTCGAGGCATGGACTGACCGTCCAGTCCGTGAGGACTAGCCGTACAGACCCAAGATCTGCGCCCGCACGCAGAAGGTGCGGGCGCACTCTATCCCATCGATTTAGGCGTGCACCCCGTTGCGGTGGAGCTCTTGCAACGAGATGACGGGGGGCTCGCCGAAGCGCGCTGCGCCGATCGCCCGAGCGGCCGCCATACCCCCCGCGATCGTCGTGATGCAGGGCACGCCGCGACCCACCGCGGCTCGACGAATCTCGTATCCGTCAGACCGCGCGGCGGTGCCGGTCGGGGTGTTGATGACGAGGTCGACATCGCCCCGGTCGATCCAGTCGCGCACGTGTGGTGAGCCATCCTGGATCTTGTTGATCGTCTCGACCGGGATGCCCATCCGCTTGATCGCGGAGGCGGTCCCCCGAGTGGCCACAATTCTGAACCCGAGGTCGTGCAGCTGGGCGGCGATGCCCATCGCGGCCGCTTTGTCGGAGTCCGTGACGGTCAGGAACACCGTCCCCCGCGTCGGCAGCTGGGTGCCGGCGGCGGCCTGGGCCTTCGCGAACGCGGCCGGGAAGTCGGTCGCGACCCCCATCACCTCACCGGTCGAGCGCATCTCCGGGCCGAGCAGCGCGTCGGCTCCCGCGAAGCGGTCGAACGGCAGCACCGCCTCCTTGACCGACACGTGCGGACCGCACGGGTCCTCGGGCAGGTTCATGGCCGCGAGCTTCTCGCCCAGCATCACCCGGCAGGCGATCTTGGCCAGCGGCTGGCCTGTCGCCTTGGACACGAACGGGACCGTCCGCGACGCGCGCGGGTTGGCCTCGATCACGTACAGGTCGTCCCCGTAGACGGCGTACTGGATGTTGATCAGGCCGACAACGCCGAGCGCGAGCGCGAGGTCCTTCGACGCGCTGCGGATCTCGTTGAGCATCTCCGCACCAAGCGAATGGGGCGGAAGCGCGCAGGCCGAGTCGCCCGAGTGGATTCCGGCCTCCTCGACGTGCTGCATGATGCCGCCGATCCAGACGTCCTCGCCGTCGCAGATCGCGTCCACGTCGACCTCGATCGCGTTCTCGAGGAAGCGGTCGAGGAAGATCTCGCCCTGCGGGCGCGTGCGCGCGAAGTAGTCCGCGAGCATGTCGGTGTCGTAGACGAGCTCCATCGCGCGCCCACCGAGCACGTAGGACGGGCGCACGAGCAGCGGGAAGCCGACGCCTGGCGCGGCGCCCAGCGCCTCCTGCGGCGACTGCGCGAGCGCGTACGGCGGCGCCTTGAGCTCCAGCCGCTCCAGCAGCGCGCCGAAGCGCCCGCGGTCCTCGGCGAGGTCGATCGCGTCGGGCTGGGTCCCGAGCAGCTTGACGCCGGCCTGCTCCAGCCCGGCGGCGAGCCGCAGCGGCGTCTGGCCGCCGAAGGACACGATCACGCCCTCGGGCTGCTCGATCTCGACGATCGCGAGCACGTCCTCGAGCGTGAGCGGCTCGAAGTACAGCCGGTCGCTCGTGTCGTAGTCGGTTGACACGGTCTCCGGGTTGCAGTTGACCATCACCGCGTCGCGGCCGGACTCGCGCACGGTCATCGCGGCGTGCACGCAGCAGTAGTCGAACTCGATGCCCTGGCCGATGCGGTTCGGGCCCGAGCCGAGGATCATCACGCTCGGCTTGTCGCCACGCACGACCTCAGAGCGGTCCTCCCGCTCCCAGGCGGAGTAGAAGTACGGCGTCTCGGCCGCGAACTCGGCCGCGCACGTGTCCACGGCGCGGTAGGTCCGTACGCCTTCGAACGCCGCGTCAACCTGACGCAACTCGCGCAGGTACCAGAGATCGATCCCCGTGCGGGCGCGCAGCTCCTCGTCGGAGATGCCGCGGCGCTGGCACTCGAGCAGCACGTCGAAGCGGTCTGCGCTCGGCGACTCCAGCCGCGTCAGCAACTCCTCGTCGGTGCCGGACAGGTCGGGCTGGGTGTCGAGCTCCCGCGAGCGCAGCGCCTTCCCGAAGGCCTGGCCGAACGTGCGGCCGATCGCCATCACCTCGCCCACGGACTTCATGTGCGTGGAGAGCGTCGTGTCGACGCCCGGGAACTTCTCGAAGGCGAACCGCGGCCACTTGACGACGACGTAGTCGAGCGTCGGCTCGAAGGAGGCCGGCGTGGCCTTGGTGATGTCGTTCGGGATCTCGTCGAGCGTGTAGCCGACCGCCAGGCGCGCGGCGATCTTGGCGATCGGGAACCCGGTCGCCTTGGAGGCGAGCGCCGAGGACCGCGACACGCGCGGGTTCATCTCGATGACGACGATCTCCTCGGTCGCCGGGTTGACGGCGAACTGGACGTTGGAGCCGCCCGTCTCGACGCCCACGGCGCGGATGACCGCGATCGCCTGGTCGCGCAGCTTCTGGTAGACGCGGTCGCTCAGCGTCTGCTGCGGCGCCACGGTCACCGAGTCGCCCGTGTGGACGCCCATCGGGTCGATGTTCTCGATCGAGCACACGATCACGACGTTGTCCGCGTGGTCGCGCATGACCTCGAGCTCGAACTCGCCCCAGCCCAGCACGGACTCGTCGATCAGCACCTGGCCGATCGGCGACGCGTCCAGGCCGCGCTGGACGATCTCGTCGACCTGCTCCGGCGTGCGCGCGATGCCACCGCCGCGCCCGCCGAGCGTGAACGCCGGGCGGATGATCAGCGGCAGGCCGAACTGCTCGAGCGCGCCCTTGGCCTCCTCGACGGTGGTCGCGATCGTGTTGCGCGCGGTCCGCAGGCCCGCCTTCTGCATCGTCGCGTCGAACTGCTCGCGGTCCTCGGCACGGTTGATCGCGTCGTAGTTGGCTCCGATCAGCTCGACGCCGAACTCCTCCAGCGTGCCGTCCTCGTACAGCGCCTTGGCGAGGTTGAGCGCGGTCTGACCGCCCAGGGTCGGCAGCAGCGCGTCCGGGCGCTCGCGCTCGATCACCTGCTTGACCGGGCCGGGCAGCAGCGGCTCGACGTAGGTCGCGGTCGCGAACTCCGGGTCGGTCATGATCGTCGCCGGGTTGGAGTTCACGAGGACGACCTCGTAGCCCTCCTCGAGCAGGACCTTACAGGCCTGCGCGCCGGAGTAGTCGAACTCGGCGGCCTGGCCGATCACGATCGGGCCCGATCCGAGGACGAGGATCTTCTGGATGTCGTCTCTACGAGGCATTTCCGGCCTTCTCGAACAGTGCGATGAACTCGTCGAACAGCCCGAGCGAGTCGTTGGGGCCGGGGCCGGCCTCGGGGTGGTACTGCACGCAGCCGGCGGGGACGTCGAGCAGGCGGATGCCCTCGATCGTGTTGTCGTACAGGTTCACGTGCGTGAGCTGGGCGGCGCCGAGCTCGGACTCGATGACCTCCCCCGGCTTCCCCGCGACCGCGAAGCCGTGGTTCTGGGAGGTGATCGCGATCCGCCCGGTGCGCAGGTCCTTGACCGGGTGGTTGGCGCCGCGGTGGCCGAACGGGAGCTTGAACGTCTCCAGCCCGGCGGCGCGGGACAGCAGCTGGTGGCCGAGGCAGATGCCGAACACGGGCTTGGTGGTCAGCAGCGTCCGGATGTTCTCGACGATGTAATCGAGCGCGGCCGGGTCACCCGGGCCCGGGACGAGGAAGAAGCCGTCCGGGTCGGCGGCGAGCAGCTCTTCGGCGGGGGTCGTGCACGGGTAGATCTCGAGCGTCGCGCCCCGCGACGTGAAGTTGCGGATGATCGAGCGCTTGATGCCGGTGTCGAGCGCGACGATGCGCGGACCGTCGCCCTCACCTGCGAAGACGGTCGGCGCGGCGATCGTCACCTCGCGCGCGAGGTCGCGGCCGACCATGCTCGGCTCGGCGGCGATCCGCTCGCGGGCCTCGGAGACCGGCACGTCGGCGGAGAAGATCCCGCCGCGCATCGATCCCGCTTCCCGGATGTGCCGGACGAGCGCGCGTGTGTCCACGCCCGCGATGCCGGGGATGCCGTTGGCCTTCAGCCAGCTCAGCCAGCCCTGCTCGGCGCCGGGCGCGTCGTCGTAGTCGACCGCCGCGCGCATGATCGCGCCCGCCGCGTGGATGCGGTCGGACTCCATCGCCTGCTCGGACACGCCGTAGTTGCCGACGTGCGCAGTCGTGAAGGTGATCAACTGGCGCGCGAAGCTGGGGTCGGTCATCGACTCCTGGTAGCCCGACATGCCGGTCGTGAAGACGACCTCGCCCGTCACGGAGCCTTCCGCCCCGACGGCTTCACCGTCGAAGCGGGTGCCGTCTTCCAGTAGGACGAAGGAGCTCATACCGCGGCCAGTTCCCGCTGCCGGAAGACGATCCCGCCGGCGGCGATCGTGGTCACGACCTTGCCCTTCAGGCGCCGGCCGGCGAAGCAGCAGTTCTCCGAGCGGCTCTCGTAGCCTTGCGCTCCGACTTCCCACTCGGCGTCCAGGTCGATCAGCACGAGGTCGGCCGCGTGTCCGACGGCGATCTCGGGCGTCGGCAGGCCCATCAGCGGCGCGCCGGCGCTCAGCTTCTCGACGATCAGCGCGAGCGGGAGGATGTCGGCGGTGTAGACCGCCGCGAACGCCGTCTCCAGGCCGGTGGTCCCCATCGGGGCCTGCTCGAACGGCACCTCCTTCTCCTCGCGCGCGTGCGGCGCGTGGTCGGTGGCGATGCAGTCGATCGTGCCGTCCTTGAGGCCCGCGATCAGCGCCTGGCGGTCCTCTTCCGTGCGCAGCGGCGGGTTCATCTTCAGGCGCGTGTCCAGCTTCTCCGCGACCGCCTCGTCGGTGAGCGTGAGATGGTGCGGCGATGCCTCGCAGGTGATCTTCACACCGCGCGACTTGGCCTCGGCGATCGCCTCGACCGACTCACGCGCGCTCAGGTGCTGGATGTGGATGCGGCCGCCCTCGTAGCCCGCGATCGCGGCGTCGCGCGCGATCAGCGTGGACTCGGAGATGCTCGGGATGCCGGCCAGGCCGAGCCGGGCGCTCACCACGCCCTCGTGCATGACGCCGCGCCCGGAGAGCGTCGGGTCCTCCTCGTGCAGGGCGATGATCCCGCCGACGAGCTTCTGGTACTGGAGCGCCTTGCGCAGGATGCCGGCGCGGTGGACGGGCTTGCCGTCGTCGGTGAAGCCGAGCGCACCGCACTGGCGCAGCTCGGCCATCTCGGTCAGCGCCTCGCCGGCCAGGCCCTGCGTGATGGACGCGAGGAAGCCGACGGGGATGCGCGCTTCGCGGCGGGCCTGCTCGCGCAGGGAGCGCAGGACGGGCGCGGAGTCCACGGTTGGCGTCGTGTTCGGCATCGCCACGACGGCGACGAAGCCGCCGGCGGCCGCCGAGCGCGTGCCCGACTCGAGGTCCTCCTTGTGCTCCTGGCCCGGGACGCGCAGGTGCACGTGCGGGTCCACGAAGCCGGGGAACAGGTGGCGGCCGCCGCCGTCGATGACCTCGACGTCGGCCTGCAAATTCTCGCCGATCTGGGCGATCTCGCCGTTGCGGACGAGCACGTCGAGGCGCTCGTCCATGCCCGTGCGCGGGTCCAGGACGTGGGCGCCGCGGATCAGGACGTCGGCGGATTCAGTGGGTCGGTGGTCAAGCATCAGGCTGGGACTGCGGTCGTGAGGGCGGGCTTCGGGGCCGAGCGGCCGGTCAGCAGCTCGTAGAGCACCGCCATCCTGACAACCACCCCGGCTTCGACCTGCTGGCCGATGACGGCCTGGGGCGAGTCGATCACCTCGGCGGACAGCTCCACGCCGCGGTTGACCGGGCCGGGATGCATGAGCACCTGGCGGGCGCCGAGCCGGCGGCCGTCGATCTGGTAGACGGCGGCGTACTCGCGCAGGGACGGGACGAACGAGTCGGTCATGCGCTCGTGCTGCATGCGCAGGGCGTAGACCACGTCGGCCTCGGGCAGGCGGTCGAGGTCGTAGGCGACCTCGCACATCGCCTCCATCCCGCGCGGGATCAGCGTCGGCGGGCCCGCAACGGTGACCTTCGCGCCCATCTTCTGGAACGCGAGGATGCAGGAACGGGCGACGCGGCTGTGCGTGATGTCGCCGACAATCCAGATGTTCTTGTCCTCGAGCGTGCCGAGCCGCTCGCGCAGCGTGTAGACGTCCAGCAGCGCCTGCGTCGGGTGCTCGTGCTTGCCGTCGCCGGCGTTCACCACGCCGGCCGTGGTCCAGTTCGCGACCAGCTGGGCGGCGCCGACGAACGGCGTGCGGATGACGATCAGGTCCGGCCGGTAGGCGGACAGGGTCTGCACCGTGTCCTTGAGCGACTCGCCCTTGTCCACCGCGGAGCCGGAGGCGGCGAAGTTGATGACGTCCGCGGACAGCGACTTGGCGGCGAGCTCGAACGAGCTGCGCGTGCGCGTCGAGGCCTCGTAGAAGAGGTTCAGGACGCGGCGCCCGCGCAGCGCCGGCACCTTCTTGATCTCCCGCTCGGAGACGTCCGTGAACGTCTTCGCGCGGTCCAGGATGCGCTCGATCGCCTCGCGATCCAGGTCGTCGATCGACAGCAGGTGCCGCATCAGGCGAACGCCTCCTCGAGCTCGGTGATGATCACGTCGTCGACCCCGTCCACCTCGCGGACGCGGACGTTCACGCGCTCCGAGCGCGCGGTCGGCAGGTTCTTGCCCACGTAGTCGGGGCGCAGCGGCAGCTCCCGGTGGCCGCGGTCGGCCAGCACCGCGAGCTGCACCCGCTGCGGCCGCCCGTAGTCGAACAACGCCTCGATCGCGGCCCGGACCGTCCGCCCCGTGTACAGCACGTCGTCGACGAGGACCACCGTGTAGTCCTCCAGCCGGAAGTCGAGGTTCGAGTCGTTCACGTGCGGATCGGGGCCGCGCGTGCTCAGGTCGTCTCGGTAGAAGGCGATGTCGATGTCGCCCAGCGGCACCTGCTCGTCCAGCAGGTCTTCCACGAGCTGATGCAGGCGGGTGGCGAGGTGGGCGCCGCGCCGGTGGATGCCCACCAGCGCCACGGGACGGCCGTTGTTCTTCTCGACCACCTCGTGCGCGATGCGTACGAGCGTGCGGCGGATGTCGTCCTCGTCGAGGACGACCTTCGGTTCAGGCATGCGGTTCCTTCCTGGCCTCTCCGGACCGGGTTAAAGGGACGCGGTGAACCTAGCAGGGGGTCACGACGTCTTCGGCGCGCACGAGGTGCGGGTCCCCACGCTCCGGGAACGGCACCTCGATGGCGTCGAAGTCGCGCGGGATGACCGTGTTCTCGAACACGCCGCGCGCCTCCTCGCGGATCTCGCGCGGGAAGTAGCGCGTGGAGAGGTGGGTGAGCGCGAGCAGCTTGACGTTGGCGTCGCGGGCCAGCGCGGCGGCCTGGGCGGCCGTGCTGTGACCCGTCTCACGCGCGCGGGCGCGCTCGTCCTCGCAGAAGGTGGCCTCGTGGATGAGCAGATCGGCGTCGGCGGCGTAGACCTCGGTGGTCTGGGACGGCATCGTGTCGCCCGAGTAGACGATCCGGCGGCCGCGGCGGTCCTCCCCCATGACCTGCTCGGGCGTGACGCCGTTCACGATCTCGCCGCGCTGCAACCGGCCGAAGTCGGGGCCCGCCTGCACGCCGAGGCGCTCGGCCTCGGCCGCGTCGAACTTGCCCGGGCGGTCGTCCTCGATGAACGCGTAGCCGAACGCCTCGACGCGGTGCTTGACCGGGAAGCCGGTGATCACGAAGTCGTCGAAGCCGATCTCCTCGTGCGGCTCGAGGTCGATCACGTCCAGCGGGTACTTGGTGCGGCCGATCACCGGGCGCACGACCTTCTCGAAGGTGGCGACGAAGCCGGGCGGGCCGAAGAGCTCCAGCCGGGTGTCGCGGTCACGCATGTCGAAGGTCTTGATCATCCCCGGCAGGCCGAGCCAGTGGTCCAGGTGCAGGTGGGTGATGAAGATCGCGTCCAAATCCGGCAGGCCGACGCTGCGCAGCAGCTGGTGCTGGGTGCCCTCGCCGCAGTCGAACAGGATCCGCTCGCCGCCCGCGCGCAGCAGAATCGCGGGTAGGCCGCGCTTCGGGGTGGGAACCGAACCCGCGGTGCCGGCGAAGAAGACGCTGAGATCCATCGGCCCGCGAGGCTAGCGCGGCGCCGCCCAGCCGCTAGGCGACGCGCAGGCGCGGGCGCTCGGTGCGCCGCGCGTAGTCGAGGGCGACCTCCAGGAACGCGCTGCCGGCCGGGGACTGGCGGCGCGCGGCGCGCCACACCAGCGCGACCGGCCACGTCAGCGGGTCGGGGCCGAACGGGCGCAGCTCGATCGGGGGGCCGGGCTGCTCGGCGACCGAGCGGGGGATCACGGCGACGCCGAGCCCGTTGCTGGTCAACGCGCGCACGGCGGCGATCTCCGTGCAGATGAACGCGTTGCGCGGCTGCAGCCCGCGGGCGGCCATCTTGCGCTCCAGGCGCAGCCGCATGGCGGAGTTCTCGCGGTAGGCGACGAGGTCGGTCGCGGCGACGTCCTCGAAGCTCACCGCGCTCTGGGCCGTCAGCGGGTGGTCGACGGGCAGCGCGACGACGAGCTCGTCCTTGAACAGCAGGTCGGCGGAGAACTCCTCGCCGATCGCGTCGGGATCGTGCGCGATGAACGCGAGGTCGAGCTCGTCGGCGCCCAGGGCGGCGAACGTGTCGTCCTGCGTGCCCTCGGTCATGTGGATCGCGACGCCCGGGTGCGCGGCGCGGAACTCGGCCAGCAGCGCGAACAGGTCGAAGTGGCCGGTCGGGTACAGGCCGCCGATCCGCAGCTCGCCGCTCAGCAGACCGGTGATCTGCTCGAGCTCCTGGTGCAGGCGGTCGACCTCGGCCAGCGCACGCTGCGCGTAGCCGAGGATCACGCGCCCCTCGGCCGTCAGCTCGACGCGGCGGCTGGTGCGGTGGAAGACGTCGACGCCGAGCTCGGTCTCCAGGCGCCGGATCTGCTGGGAGACCGCGGACTGCGTGAGAAAGAGCTCTTCGCCCGCCTTCGTGAGCGAGCGGTGACGGGCGACGGCTTCGACGGTGCGCAGATGGCGGAGCTCCATGGCTTCATCGTGCCAGCGCCTGCTTCCCAAGTCGAACTCATGCTTCTGCTGGCAGCCATCAGCCCGGCTGATGCATGTCTCCCGTGAGGTAGCGCTGGATCGTCGGCGCGACGGCGGCGACGACCGTGTCCTCGTCGGCGGACGCGAGCGGCTCGACGCGCACGAGGTAGCGCAGCAGGCCGAGCCCGACGAGCTGGCTGCCGACGAGCGAGGCGCGCAGCTCGCCGTCGGGCGTGCCGAGCGCCGCGGCGACGCGACCCAGCACCTGCGTGGTCACGAAGTCGCGCAGCAGCGCCGCGGCGGCCTCCTCGGTGAGCGCGCTGCGCAGCACGGCCTGGACGCGCTGGCGCGCGGCGGGCTCGTCCCAGACGCCCAGGAAGAACCGGACGAGCCGCTCGCCGAGGCCGTCGATGCCGGGCTCGAGCAGCGCGGGGACGGCCGCGCCCGGGTCCAGCGGCAGCTCCATGGCGGCGGCGAACAGCTCGCCCTTGGTGCCGAAGTAGTGGTGCACGAGCGCCGGGTCCACGCCCGCCGCGGCCGCGATGGACCGCACGGACGTAGTGGAGAAGCCGCGTTCGGCAAAGCATGCGCGGGCCGCGTCGAGGATCGCCTCGCGCGTCCCGCTCTCCCCTCGCCGGCGGCCCGTGCGGGCCATCAGGCCGTGCGACGGCGCAACGTCCCGGCGCCCAGGGCCAGCGCGGCGGCCGCGGCGCCCACGACCACCAGCAGGTCGACGAGCAGGTCGCCGCTCAACTCCGACGTGCGCGCGAGCTGGTTCATGCCGTCGACAGCGTAGGTCATCGGCAGCACGGTGCTGATCGCCTCCAGCGCGCCCGCCATCTGGTCGCGCGGCGCGATCAGTCCGCACAGCAGCAGCTGCGGGAGCACGAACGCGGGCAGGAACTGCACCGCCTGGAACTCGCTCTGCGCGAACGCGCTCACCAGCAGGCCGAGCGCCATCCCCAGCACCGCGTTGGCGACCGCGAGCGTGAGCACGAGCGTGACCGAGCCGGCCGGGTCGAGCCCGAGCGGGCCGAGCGCGAGCGCGGAGGCCAGCGCCGCCTGGACGAGGGCGGCCACCCCGAACGCGAGCGCGTAGCCGAGCAGCAGATCGAGCTTGGCCAGCGGCGTCGTGAGCAACCGCTCCAGCGTCCCGCTCGTGCGCTCGCGCAGCATCGCCACCGACGTCACCAGGAACATCGTCACGAACGGGAAGACGCCGAGCAGCATCAGGCCGACGCGGCCGAACACGCGCTCGTCACCGTCGAAGACCCAGTACAGCAGCGCCATCAGCACGCACGGCACGATCAGCAGCAGCGCGACCGTGCGATGGTCGCCGTGCAGCTGGGCGAGCACGCGGCGGGCGGTGGCGAGCGTCACGCGCGCGTTCATGCCGCCACCGCTTCCACGACGCGCACGAACGCGTCCTCGAGGTCGTCCGCGCCGGTGCGCTCGCGCAGCTCGGCGGGCGTGCCGTCGGCGACGATCGCGCCCTCGCGCATCAGCAGCAGGCGGTCGCAACGGTCGGCCTCGTCCATCACGTGGCTGGAGACGAGCAGCGTCGTGCCGCGCGCGGCGAGGTCGTGGAACAGACGCCACAGATCCCGGCGCAGCAGCGGGTCGAGCCCCACGGTCGGCTCGTCGAGCACCAGCAGCTCGGGCTCGCCGAGCAGCGCGCACGCGAGCGAGACACGCGCCCGCTGGCCGCCGGAGAGCCGGCCCACGACGTCGCCCCGCCGGTCCGCGAGCGCGACCGCGTCCAGCGCCGCGTCCCCACGGTCCGCCGGCACGCCGAGCACGGACGCGAAGTAGCGCAGGTTCGCGGCGACCGTGAGGTCGGCGTACACGGACGGCGCCTGCGTGACGTAGCCGACGCGGGAGCGCAGCGCCTTCGCCCCGGCGGGGCGGCCGAGCACCTCGACGGTCCCGGCCTTGACGCGCTGGACGCCGACGATGGACCGGATCAGCGTCGTCTTCCCGCAGCCGCTCGGGCCGAGCAGGCCGGTGACGGCGCCGGCCGGGATCGCGAAGTCGAGCCCGTTCAGGACGGTGCGGTGCCCGCGGTCGACGCGCAGGCCCTCGACCTTGATCGCTGTCGAATTCATCAACCGATGATTTCATCAACCGATGAAATTCGCAAGCGATCTAGCCGAGCTCGACGAGCTCGAACGTGACGGTTCGATCGTCGACCCGCGCGTACCCCATCGTGAACTTCGGCTGGCGCCGCTTCTCGGTCGGTGAGCCGGGATTGAAGATCTGGAACCCGTCCTCGGCCGTCTCGTGCAGGGGGATGTGCGAGTGGCCGAAGATCACCGCGTCCTCGTCCCGAAAGCGCCGCCGCAGCCGCGCGAGCCGCCCGGCGGCCGGGCCGGCGTCGTGGATCATCCCGATCCGCACCCCGGCGAACTCGAGGGTGCGCTGGAGCGGCAGGTGCGTGTGGATCCACGGGTCCTCGACGTTCCCGCGCACCGCGTGCACCGGCGGTCCGAGCGTTTGCAGCTCCTCCAGCACGGAGCGCGCCGAGAAGTCCCCCGCGTGCAGGATCGCGTCCGCGCCGACCAGGTGCTCGACCGGGAGGCGGCGCTTCCCGAGCGGCATGTGCGTGTCGGAGATCACCGCAAGGAGCACGGAGACCGCTAAGCTAGCGGCCCCGAGCGCCCGTAGCTCAGTGGATAGAGCGCGCGCCTCCGGAGCGCGAGGTCACAGGTTCGAATCCTGTCGGGCGCGTCACGTCGAGCAGGTGCTGCTGGATGGCGCTGAACACCTGCCGCGCCTGGCTGATCTCCTCGCGCGAGCGCTCCCCCCGGACGATCACGCGCAGCGTGAGCTGCGCGAAGCGCTCCAGGAACAGGTGGCGCTCGAGCAGCGACGCCGCGTGCACGTGGGCGTAGCGCATCAGGCCCTCGGAGGCCGTCCCGGCCGCGAGGTAGCGGCCCCGGGCGCAGCACTCGGCGAGGGTGTCGATCCACTCGCCGATCACGATCTCGGCGTCGCTGCTCGCGAACCAGCCGCGCGGGCCGTCGCGGTAGATGGAGGCGCTTGCCGCGGCGGCGAGCCTGGGCCCGTGCGTGCGCAGCGTCTCGGCGAGCGCGAGCACCGGGTCGTCGGGCGGGTCGATCGGGCGCACGACCGGCTGGACGCCGATCTCGTCCGCGAGCCGGCGCACGGCCGCGAGCGGGAAGCGGCGGTGGCCGCCCAGCGTGCGCTGGGTCTCGATGCGGCCCTCGTCCGACCACCGGCGCAGTCGGCTCGGGTTGATGCGCAGCGCCTCGGCCGCGGCCTGCAGCGTCAGGAACGTCTCGTCGAGCGGCGCGACCGGCGGCTCGGGGGGGTGGCGCTCGAGTGCGGCGACGGCGGCGTCGAGGCAGTCGATGAACGCGTCGAGGACGGTCGGGTCGAATTGGCCGCCGCGCTCGGTTCGGAGCGCGGCGACGGCGTGCTCGACCGTCCCCGCGGGCCGGTACACGCGGTCGGTCGTGAGGGCGTCGAACGCGTCCGCGACGGCCGCGATCCGGCCCGCCAGCGGGATCTCCTCCGCGTGCAGCCTGCGCGGGTAGCCCTGGCCGTCATAGCGCTCGTGATGGGTGAGGGCGATCTCGGCCGCGAGCTCGAACGCCGGCTGGCCAGAGCCGGCGAGCATCGCGTGCCCGGTCTCGGGGTGCTGCTCGAGCGCCTGGCGCTCCGGGCCGGTGAGCGGGAGCGGGCGGTCGGCGACGCCGTTCATGCCGACGTCGTGCAGGCGGCTGGCGGCGCCGATCAGCTCGTCGTCGAGGTCCATGCGGCGGGCGATCGCCGCGCAGTGGCAGCTGATCCGCTGGAGATGGGACGCACTCTCCATTTACAACCGCCGACTCTAAACGCGGCGTGCAAGGAATGCATCACCACTTTGGAAGGTTGTAACGGCTGGGCACGAAGTCAGGCGCGTACGCGCTCGAGCGCGCCGCCCGCCGCGCCCAGCAGCGCGCCGCCGACCAGGAACAGGCCGAAGACCGAGCCGTCCGCCGCGTCGCCGTGGAACAGCCCGCCCGCGAGCACGACGGCGACGGCCATCGCGAGCGCCCAGACCGGACCGGTGAGCGCGCCCCAGGCCGCGGCCGTCGCCGGACGCTCGGCGCCCGCCGCGCGAGCGGCCGCGAACCCGCCGTACAGCGCGCCGAGCGTGATCACGCACAGCAGGACGACGAGCGCGGGCAGAAAGACGGCGTCCGAGAGCGCGTCCTGGTAGCTGAAGATGCGGAAGTCACCCGGGAGCGCGTTGGGGTCCTCGACGGGGAACGGCAACCCGACGGTCGCCGGCGCGTCCGGGCGGAACAGCGCGCCCGCGCTGAGCGCGGTGAGGTGGATGCCGTGCTCGGCGGCGTAGACGGTCTCCTCGATCAGCGCGGTCGCCGTCGACCGGCCGCTGCGGACGTCACCGGCGTTGGCGCCGATCTGCACGAGCCAGCCGGCGAGCGCGAGCACCGTGCTCACCAGGGCGACGCCGGCGAGCGGGCGCAGTGTCGCGCGCACGGCGGCCAGCACGCGCGCGCCCACGGGCGACAGCGTGATGAGCTCGCGTGTGGGAAGCGCGGATGCGGCGCCGATCGCGCCGCCGAGCAGCCCCCACAGCACGCCCACCGCGAGCGTGCTGAGGGCGGACACCGACACCTGGGTGCTCTCCGTCTCGCCCCCGATCAGCGCGAACCCGAACGCGAGGAGGCTGAACGGCAGCGCGATCAACAGCGCCCAGCCGAAGCGCGCCATGGCCGGCGCACCCGCCGTGCGCGGCAGCTGCCAGCGCGTCGCCAGCGCGAGCGCCGCGAGCGGGATCGCCAGGAGCACCATCGGGTGGATGCGCCGGCTGCCCGCGAGCAGGAACGTCCCCGGCTCCACCATCGGCGCGAGCAGCGTCCCTACCGCCTGCCGGCAGGTCTCGATGAGCAGCGACGCGTCCACGCCGGCGACGCCCACGATCGACGAGTCGGGTGTGACGAGCGCGATCAGCAGCCCCGCGACGAGCACGACGACCGCGGCCGTCGTGCCCGCGATCACGGCGGCGATGAACGCCGGCACCACGAACTGCTCCTGGCGTGCCCGGCAGGACGGACAGGCGCTCGCGCCGGCGTCGACGTGCGCGCCGCAGTTGGGGCAGAAGCTCATGGCGGTCAACGGTCCGGGGTGCCTCCCTGGCGGTCAATGGGTATCACTTGCGGCCCGTGAAGGTCTTCGTGATCGCCGACATGGAGGGCGTCGCCGGCATCTGCCGGTGGGATCAGGTGCTGGCCGGGCGGCCCGCCTACGAGGAGGGCCGGCTGCTCTACACGGAGGAGCTCAACGCCGCCGTGCGCGGGGCGTTCGCGGCGGGTGCGACCGACGTCGTGGTGATGGACTGCCACGGCGCGGGCGGCGATCGCGCGTTCAACAGCCTCGTCCCGGAGCGCCTGGACCCGCGCGCGGACTTCGTGGTGCAGACGCGTTGGACCGAGTACACCGGCTTCCTGGAGCAGGGCTGCGACGTCGCGCTGCTGGTCGGCCAGCACGCGATGGCCGGCGCCGAGCGCGGCGTGCTCTCGCACACCGTCAGCTCGACCAACTGGCACGCCCTCTACTTCAACGGCGTCGAGGTCGGCGAGGTCGGCATCAACGCGGCGCTGTGCGGCACGTGGAACTGTCCCGTGGCGCTGGTCACCGGCGACGACGTCGTGTGCGCCGAGGCCGCCGCGCTGCTCGGCCCCGGTCTGCAGACGCTCGCGGTCAAGACCGCCCTCGGGCGCTACAGCGCCCGGCATCACGCTCCCGCGCGCGCTCGCGAGGAGCTCGAGCAGGCGGTGCGCGCGGCGCTCGCCGCCCCGCAGGACGCCCCGGTCTACGACCCCGGGGCGCCCTGCACGATCACGGTGCAGCTCAACACCGCCGACCAGGCTGACCCGTACCGGGGTCGCACCGACGTCGCGGTGACCGGGCCGCGGACGATCGAGGCGACCGCGGACAGCTGGTGGGCGGCGTGGCGCGCCGTGTACCTCAGCAACCGTTGAGCGTGCCGCGGAAGAACCAGGTCTGGTGGTTGTCCTTGATCAGCGCGAGCGTCATCGGCTCGCAGCGGACCGCCTGGGTGAGCTCGACGCCGACGCGCAGGTCCTCCGCGGTGATGTCGAACATCGTCCCGCCGGTCTGCCGCACCTTCTGGCACGCCAGGTCCGCGCCCTCCCCCAGCCGGTAGACGCAGCGCTGGACGGTGCCCGGCGCGCGGAACCAGAAGCCCTGGATCGCGCCGCAGCCCTGTGTCATCGCCCCCGGCACGAAGCCCTCGTCGTCCCACACGCCCAGGTCGATGCGGCAGCCCGCCGGCGCGGGGATCTCCGAGTTCTCGGTCGTGTCGTCGGTCGCTGAGCAGCCCGGGTCCGGGTCGGTCGCGCCCTCGGCGAAGTGGTCGTCGATCATCCCGTCGCCGTCGTCGTCCTTGCCGTTCTCGCACGCGGGCTTGGCGCCGCAGCCGCGGATCGCCGTGTGCAGCTCGGCCACCTCGCCGTTCGGGCGATACAGCGCGAGCGTGACCTTGCGGGCGCAGTTCGCGGGCCCGGTCAGCTTGACCAGCGCGTCCGCGGTGTCGATCGCCGGGCCGGTCGCAACGCCGCGCCCCGCCGACGCCGTGCACGTCCACGGCACGCCGCCGGTGAAGATCTCGCAGGACGCAACGCCGGGCGCGGCGTCGACGCGGACCCTGGTGAACTGACCGCAGCGGTTGATCCCGACGGTCAGCTCGTTGTCGGCCTCCCCCTGACCGACGCCCGAGCGGTTGTCCAGGCATTCGGCCGAGACCGGCACCTCCCCGGTCTCCGAGCCGTCGCTGCCGTCGGCGCAGCCCGGGTCCTCGAGGTCGGTCTGGCCGTCGTTGTCGTCGTCGGCGCCGTTCGTGCAGGGCTTGCCCCCACCGGCCGGCGGCGTCGGGGTCGGGCCGGGACCCGGCTGATTGAGGCGGCCGCCCGCCGCGGGCGTGGCGGGCGCGGGAACGCCGGACGCGGCGGGCGGAGCGGGCGCGACGACGGCCCCGAGCCCGAGGGCGCCGAGCGTCGCCGCGGCGTCCGCCGGCGCGGGCCGGCCACACAGCTTCGCCGCCAGCACGGCCGCCAGGCCCTTGACGTCGGCGGTGCCCTTCAGGCGCTTGGCCAGCAGCTTGTCGAGGCCGGCGCAGACCGGTGCCTTGCCGCCGTCGAGCGCGGCCGCGACCGTCTTCGCGCCCTTCGCCTTGCCCTTGAGCGTGAGCACGACCTTGCCGCTCGCGGCCGCGCCCCGCGGCCGCACCACGGCCACGGCCAGCTTGCCGCCCTTCACGCCTCCGGCCACCGTCACGCCCGCCGGCGCGGACTTGACCTTCACGCTCTTGACGCCGGATGCGAAGGTCACGGCGACCTGGCCCTCGGCGGGCAGCGCGAGCGACTTGGAGGCCGCCTGCGCGGCCGAGCTGGATATCAGCAGGACACCGAGTGAGACGACGAGGAGGCGGAGGACGGGGAGCATGCCGTCATGCTGCGCCCGCAAGCCTCCCGGCGCATCAGGGGAATCCCTAACGCGGTCTGAACGCGGCGTACAACCCGGAGTGGTAGGCCGCGAGGTCTTTGCGGCGTTCGCGTCCATGCCGAGATGCTGGAGGTGCCGCGCGGCGTCGGCGTTCTCGAGCGGCGCGGCCTTCGGCTCCTTGTCGTGCTGAGGCGGCGGCGTCATGTTTTTTGACGTTACGCCTCCGGGCTTTGTACCGCCACCCGTCGGAAGTCCAGGGTTATATTCCGGGCGCGGTGAGCCTGGACGAGCATCGCGCCAACTTCCTTGACGCCGTGCTGGCTCGTGATTCCGCGCGCGCGCGGCGGGCGGTGGAGGCCGCGCTGGACAACGGCACGCCGGTTCCGGACCTCTACCTCGACGTGCTCGCCCCGGCCCTGCGCGAGGTCGGGCACAAGTGGGCGATGGGCGAGATCAACGTCGCCGAGGAGCACTACGCGACCGCCGTGGTGCAGTCGATCCTCGACGGCCTCTCGCGCCGGCTTCAGCGCCCTCCGCGGGACGGACGGCTCGCGATCGTCACCGGCACGCCCGGTGAGCAGCACGCGGTCGGCTCGCGGATGGTCGCGGACTTCCTGGAGGCCGACGGCTGGGAGGTGATGCTGCTCGGGCAGGGCGTCCCGGCGGTGGACCTCGTCTCGCTCGTGGAACACGAGCAGCCGGATCTCGTCGCCCTCTCGACCGCTACAGCGAGCGCGCTCGACGGCGTCGCGGAGGTGCTCCGCGCGCTCAGGGCGCTCGACCCGCGCCCGCTGATCGTCGCCGGCGGCCAGTTCTGGACGGCGAGCACGCGCGCGACCGCGCTCGAGTTCGGCGCCGACCACGTCGAGCAGGACCCTCGCGCGCTCGTCGCCGAACTGCACGTCCGGGTTCCGCCACCCGGGTGAACATGGGGCAACTGGACATCCGTCTGCTTGTTTGCTGCCGGTCCTCTCGGTACTTTCGCTGCCAATGGGCGTGCGGGGTGGCACGCATCCACGGATGGAAGGGTTCGTATGAGGGGTCGGCCTTTGGCCATTGTCGGAGGGCTGCTGGCGAGTCTCGCGCTGAGCACGCCCGCGCTCGCGCAGTTCTCGCCGGGCTCACGCAGCCTGGGCGACCGGCTGCTCCCGGCGCTCGGCAACGGCGGCTACGACGCGCAGCACTACGACGTCACGCTCAACTACGACCCGGTGAACAACGCGATGCTGCCGGGCTCGCAGACCGTGATCACGATGAAGGCCACGCAGGGCCTGTCGGAGTTCTCGCTCGACCTGCGCGCCTACACGGTCTCCGAGGTCACGATCGACGGTGCCGCCGCGACGACGTCCCGCGTGGACGACAAGCTCGTCGTCACCCCCGCGGCCGGAATCGCCAACGGGCGCGTGTTCCAGACGATCGTGAAGTTCGCGGGCGCGCCGCTGGAGGTCATCGATCCCGACAACTCGACCGAGGGCTGGGCGCGCATCCCCACCGGCGGGTTCGTGGTCAACGAGCCGATGGGCGCGATGGGCTGGTTCCCGAGCAACAACCATCCCGCCGACAAGGCGACCTACGACTACCACGTCACGATCCCCGAGGACTACATCTCGATCGCCAACGGTGAGCTCACGGGCGCGCTCGACGCGACCGGCAAGCCGGCCGCCGCGAACGGGCTGCGGACCTGGAACTGGTCGCTCGACTATCCGATGGCGACCTACCTGACGACCGCCACCGTCGGCAAGTTCGACTACACGAAGTGGAACTCCCCGCTGGCGATCGGCAAGAGCGGCGCGCCGCTGGAGCTCTACGACGCGATCGAGAGCACCTACAGCCCTGAGCAGAAGACCGCGGCGAACACGGGCACGCAGCGTCAGGACGACATCATCAAGTTCATGGCCGACGCACTGCAGCGGCCGTACCCGTTCGAGTCGCACGGCGTGGTCGCGGCGGACGCGCAGCTCGACTACGCGCTCGAGTCCCAGACGAAGTCGCACTTCTCCAGCAGCCAGCCCAACCCCGTGCCGCACGGCACGCTCGCGCACGAGATCGCCCACCAGTGGTTCGGCGACAGCATCGGTCCGCGGACCTGGGACGAGCTGTGGTTCAACGAGGGCTGGGCCACGTGGTGGAACTGGTACTGGAGCAACAAGGAGAACGGCGGCATCACGACGCAGCAGCAGTTCGCCAACGTCTACGCGAACGCAACGCCGAACTGGCAGTACATCCCGGCGGCGCTGCCCGGCCCCGAGAACATGTTCGTCCCGAGCTTCCCGACCTACAACCGGTCCGCGGCCATGCTCGAGGGCTACCGCCAGATCGTCGGCGAGCCCGCGTTCTGGGCCTTCCAGCGCGCGCTGATCGACGAGTTCAGCTACAGCACGATCACGACCGACGCGTTCATCGAGCTGGCCAAGCGGATCGCGCGCGACCGGGGCGGCTTCGACGCCACCAACCTCCGCAAGCTGGACGTCTACTTCACTCAGTGGCTGCGCACGGCCGGCAAGCCCAGCTTGACCCCGGCGAACTTCTTCCTGAGCTCGACCTTCCCGGGCAACGAGGTCACCGGCACCGTGCCCGCGACGCTGTCGCTGACGCTCAACGGCACGCCGAGCTTCAACACGTTCGTCCCGGGCGTGACCCGCGAATACACGACGTCCACGATGGCCAACGTCATCTCGACCGCCGGCAACGCGACGCTCAGCGTCTCGGCGCCCGGCCACCTGAGCAACGGCGCGTTCACGCTGCCCGAGCCGCTGCGCGTCGAGCTCGAGAAGACGTCGTGGGACGGCCCCGTCTCCAACGACGAGGTCGACGTCACGTTCAAGCAGCTGATCAAGGAGACCGATCCGCTGCGCACGGGCACCTACAGCAAGACGCTGACCTTCACGCTGTCCACGACGGCGCCGTAGGTCGATGCGGTTCTCGTCGCGGCCGCGCTAGTCGCGGTCGCGGCGTAACCAGCGCGCGCCCGAGTGGAACTCCAGGAAGGTCCGTGAGGAATCCACGCTCATCTTCGTGAGCTCGGCCAGGTGCTCGGCGTCGCTCGGCGGCGGCGTCGGATCGGGCGTGGGTTGCGGGGCGTCCATACCTGGTTGATCGGCCGTTCGAGGCGGATGGCACAACCGTCATTCCGTCCGGGGTGCCGAATAGCGTCGCCGACGTGGCCGCGATGACCATGTGCCCGCGCTGCGGGTCCCACTTCCTGCAGCCCTTGCGCTGCGAGGCGAAGGCGGCCGACGTGATGCTCGTCGAGCTGCGCTGCTCAGACTGCAACACGTGGCTGAAGGCGCCGCACAGCCGCGCGGACATGCGCGAGCTGGATCGCCTGCAGGCCGAGTACCGCACCAAGATCGTCGCCGGCTACGAGCGCTGCGTGGCCGAGAGCATGGAGGCGCTCGTCACGTGCTTCGAGCACGCGCTCGCGCTGGACCTGGTCTCGGCCGACGACTTCCGCCCGCGCGGCGCCGCCGCCTAGCGCGCGACGAGCCGGTGCCGCGCAGCGGGGGCGACGAGCCGCGCGGGGCCGGCGAGCCGCGCCGCCACGCCTCCGATCCCCGCGCCGCCCCGCTCGCCTTCTTCCCGCCCCGCTACGCGGCCGGCGTCGCTGCCGGCAACTTGCCCGCCGCGCGCAGCGCGGACACGATCGCCCGCGTGGCCGGGGAGCGGTTGAGCGTGTACAGGTGCACGCCCGGCGCGCCCTCGTCCAGCAGCTCCGCGGCCTGCGCGGTCGCGTAGGCGACGCCGAGCTCGGCCACGGCACGGGGGTCGTCCTGGCGCGCCTCCAGCTCGCGGCGCAGCACCGCCGGGATCGTGGCGCCGCACAGCGCCGTGATCCGCTCGATCATCGCGATGCTCGTGATCGGGATGACCCCGGGCAACACCGGCACGTCGATCCCGCCGGCGCGCAAGCGGTCGACGAGGCGGCGGTAGTCGTCGTTGGCGAAGAACAACTGGGTGACGAGCACGCGCACGCCCGCGTCCACCTTGGCGCGCAGGTGCGCGAGATCCTCGGCCCAGCCGCGCGAGTCCGCGTGCGGCTCGGGATAGGCGGCGCCGAGGACGCAGAAGCCGGCCTCTGCGGCCAGCTCGGTCAGCTCCAGCGACGAGCGCAGGCCGCCCTCCGGCGCGCGCCATGTCGCCTCGCCCCGCGGCGGGTCGCCGCGCAGTGCGAGCACGTTGTCGGCGCCGCCCGCCGCGGCCTCGGCCAGCAACGCGACGAGCTCGTCGCGGGTGAAGCCGGTCGCGGTGACGTGCGGGACGGCCACCAGCGCGCGCTCGCGGGCCAGCCGTCGCACCACCGCGAGCGTCAGGTCGCGCGTGGTGCCGCCCGCGCCGCACGTGACCGACACGAACGCCGGCTCGAGCGCCGCCAACTCCTCGATCGCGCTCCAGAACGCGAGCTCGGCCTCGACGCTGCGCGGCGGGCCGAACTCGAACGAGACGATCGGTTCAGCGCCGAGCTTGTCGTCGATGCGGGTCATCCGCCCGCCACCGCCGGGAGGATCGTGACCTCGTCCCCGTCGGCGACCTCGGTGTCCAGGCCGTCGAGGAAGCGGATGTCCTCGCCCTTGAGGTACACGTTGACGAAGCGGCGCAGGGATCCGTCGCCGTCCGCGATCCGTTCGCGCAGCTCGGCGTGCTCGGAGTAGAGGCCGTTCAACGCCTCCCCCACCGTGCCGCCCTCGACCGTCACCGCGCTCGAGCCGCCCGCGGCGTCGCGCAGCTGCGTGGGGAGCTTGACCGTGACGCCCATCACGCCACCGCCGGCGCGAAGCGCTCGTCGAAGGCGTCGAGGTCGGCCGGGATGGTCGCGACCTCGAACGTGTCGCGCACGGCGTCGATGGTCTTCAGGCCATCGCCGGTGACCATGCACACGACGCGCTCCTCGGGGCCGATGTCGCCGCGCTCGGCGAGCTTGGCCAGCGTGCCGATCGTCACGCCGCCCGCCGTCTCGGTGAAGATGCCGGTCGTCTCCGCGAGCAGGCGGATGCCCGCGCGGATCTCGTCGTCGGTCACGGAGTCGATCGAGCCGCCGGTCGACCGGGCGAGCTCGACGGCGTACGGCCCGTCGGCGGGGTTGCCGATGGCGAGCGACTTGGCGATCGTGTCCGGCTTGACCGGCTTGCACACGTCGGTCCCGGCCGCGAAGGCGGTCGCGACGGGCGAGCAGCCCAGCGCCTGGGCGCCGTTCATCGTGGGGACCGAGCCCTCGACGAGCCCGGCGTCGATGAACTCCTGGAAGCCGCGCGCGAGCTTGGTGAACTGCGAGCCGGACGCGATCGGGCCCACGACGCGGTCCGGAAGCTCCCAGCCGAGCTGCTCGACGGTCTCGAACGCGAGTGTCTTGGAGCCCTCGGCGTAGTACGGACGCATGTTGATGTTCACGAACGCCCAGTTCGGGCGCTCGCCCGAGACCTGCGTGCAGAGCCGGTTGACGTCGTCGTAGTTGCCCGTGACGGCGACGATCTGCGCGCCGTAGGCGCCCGTGGCGAGGATCTTCTGCTCCTCGAGGTCGTGCGGGATCAGCACGTAGGCGGGCAGCCCGGCGGCCGCGGCGTGCGCGGCGACGGCGTTGGCGAGGTTGCCCGTGGAGGCACACGCGAGCGTGTCGAAGCCGAGCTCCGTTGCACGCGCGAGCGCCACGGACACGACGCGGTCCTTGAACGAGTGCGTCGGGTTGGCGGTCTCGTTCTTGATCCAGACCTCGCCGAGCCCGAGCCTCTCGGCCAGGCGGTCCGCCTTCACCAGCGGCGTCCAGCCCGTCGGCAGCGCGCTGCGCGCCGGCCCGGCCAGCGGCAGGAAGTCCGCGTAGCGCCAGATGGTGTGCGGCCCGGCCTGGATCCTGCGCTTGATCTCGGCGGGGTCCCCATTCGGGGCCGAGTAGCTGACCTCGAGCGGACCGAAGCAGCGCTCACAGACGAAGCGGGCCTCGAGCGGGTACTCGGTCTTGCATTCCTTGCACTTCAGGGCATCTGCCGGCATGTGATTTGAATCCTCCGCCCGGGTGTGCGGCGGAGTCTTCTTCGGCAGGTGCACCGGGAGAACCCCAACCGCATCTCCCAGGCCTACTCGTTGGAGCCTGATGGAATTGCCACCTTCTTCCCGGTGTGCGACCGGGAGCAGGTTGGCGGGGGTTCACAGGGCCAATCCCTCCCCCCCTCTTGATGCGTCCAGCTATGTGTGGCGAAGCGTAGCGGATCTATCGGCAGTGAAGATAGAATCCATGACCTGATGCTGCCCCCGACCGACGATCCGCTCAGTCCCGGCTATGCCGAGCCTGCCCAGAAGCCCGTTCGGTCGGCGCGGTCGCACGACGGTTGAGGTCGCGCCTGAGCGCACCGAGCCGCGCGTCGAGATCGTCGAGTCCCCCGGCCTGCGCTGGATCAACATCGAGCGCCCGCGTTCGCTCGAGCAGGCGTGGCTGGAGGAGCACTTCGACTTCCACGCCCTCGACTACGAGGACGTGCGCTCGCGCAACCAGCGCCCGAAAGTCGACGAGTACGACGACTACCTGTTCATCGTGCTCCACTTCCCGCGCTACGACAAGAAGGTCGCGCGGCTGAACGCCGCCGAGGTCGACTTCTTCGTCGGCCCCGACTTTCTGATCACGCTCCCGAACGAGCCGGTCGAGCGCGTCGAGGACCTGTTCGAACGCTGCCGCACCAACGAGGAGTTCCGCGACCAGCTGTTCTCCAAGGGCTCGGGCTACCTGCTCTACAAGATCGTCGACGACTGCGTCGATGCCGCGTTCCCGATGCTGGGCAAGATCGGCAACAAGCTCGAGCGGATCGAGGAAGCGATCTTCGAGGGCGACGAGGGCGAGGACGTCGTGCGCGACATCTCCAACGCCAAGCAGGAGATCATCAACTTCCGCAAGATCGTCCGGCCGCAGCGCGTCGCCTTCCGCGACCTCGAGCGCAACAAGGCGCGCTACATCGCCGAGGACCTCGACATCTACTTCGACGACATCATCGACGCGTCCGAGCGCGGCTGGGACATGCTCGAGAACTTCAAGGAGGTCGTGGAAGGGCTCGAGGCCACGAACGAGTCGGCGATCGCGCACCGCACGAACGAGACGTTCCGCGCGCTGACGGCGATCTCGCTGATCTTCCTGCCGCTGACGCTGATCGCGAGCATCTTCGGCATGAACGTCCACGTGCCGGGCCAGGACGGCAACATGGTCCCGTTCTGGATCATCATCGGCGTGATGGTCGCGGTCGTGGTCGGCGTCGCAGCCGTCTTCAAGCGGCGGGGATGGCTCTAGAGTCGGCGCCGCAACGGCGCCGGATGCTCGTGATCATCAACCCGGTCGCGACGAAGATGTCCGACCGGCTCAAGAGCCTGGTCGTCTACGCCCTCCAGGGCCGCTACGAGGTCACGACCGCCGACACCGAAGCCAAGGGCCACGGCGTCGAGCTGGCGCGCCAGGCGGCGGCCGACGGCTACGACACCGTGCTGGCGTTCGGCGGCGACGGCACGGTCAACGAGGTCGCGAACGGCCTCGTCGGCACCGAGACCGCGCTCACGCTGCTGCCCGGCGGCAACAACAACGTCGTCGCGAAGCTGCTCGGCATCCCGACCGACGTCGTCGACGCCACCGAGCACCTGCTCGGCCTCGCCGACGCGTGGGCGCCGCGCACGGTCGACCTCGGCACGGTCAACGGCCGCCACTTCACGTTCGCCGCCGGCATGGGGCTGGACGCGAGCGTCGTCGAGCGCGTGGACCGCAACCCGGCCCTCAAGAAGCGCTTCGGCCCGTTCTACTACGTCGAGTGCGCGATCACGACGTTCCTGTCCAAGTACGTCGTGAACCCGCCACGGCTGGAGGTCGAGGTGGACGGCCGGACCGTCGGCGGTGTGTCGCTGTTCGTCCAGAACGCCGAGAACTACACGTACTTCAACGCGCGCGCCGTCCCGCTGGTGGAGGGCGCGCGCTTCGACTCGGGCAGCCTCGCCGGCGTCGTGCTCACGCGCGCCCGTCCTTACGACGTCCCGACGGTCACCTTCCGTGCGCTGTCCGGCGCCGCCCGGATCGCCAAGCACAAGGGCGTGGACGCGTTCGGCGCCTTCCACGAGGCGGTCGTGCGCTCCACCGACGGGCGCACGATCCCGATCCAGGTCGACGGTGACCACATCGAAGACGTGACGGAAGCGCGCTTCGGGATCATCCCGAGCGCGCTTCACGTCGTGGCCTGATCGCTACCGCTGGAGCGTGATCGTCCGTCGCGTCGTCGCCGCGGGCTTGCCCCAGTCGCGCATCTGCACGGACAGGGTCAGCTTCACGCGCTTCGGCCCGCCCTTGGCCGCCAAGCGCTTCGCGATCGCCGACGAAGGCTTGAGCGTCACCGTCACGCGGTGCGGGCCCCAGCAGCGGACATCGGTGCTCTTGAGCGTCGCGCTCTTGAGCTTGAGCCGCTTGCGGTCACGGCTGGAGACGGTCAGCTTCACCGTGCCGTCCATCGCGCCGGTGCAGCTGATCGGGACCTTCAGGCCGCGCTTGGTGAACGACGTGCGCGTCACGCGCGAGCTCAGCGAGCCCAGCCGGTAGGTCGCCGGCGAGTCGATCATGGGCGGCAGGATCGTGCTCGTCGGGGGCAGCGGCGCCGGCTGCGGCGTCGCACCGCCCGGCGCGGCCGGGTCGCCGATCGCCAGATCGAACGTCTCACGGCTCGTGTTGCCGGCCTCGTCGGTCGCGCGGACCTCGATCGTGTGCGGCCCGGCCCCCGTGATCTGGATGTTGGGCTTGGCGTCCTCGGCCTTCGGCTTGCCCGGCGTGAGGTCCTCGATGGTGACGTTGCGGTACTGCATCCGGTCCTCGCCACCGTGGTTCTGCAGGCCGATGTAGCCGCGGGCGAACTGCCGCAGCGTCGTGCTCGGGTCCCCGGCGCGATCCGAGTTCAGGCCCGGGAGGTTGTCCCACTCGTTGATCACGTCGCCGTTGCGGCTGATCTTGTAGTGCTGGCCCACGACCTCGATCTCGTAGTCCTCCCACTGACCGCGCTTCGGCAGGCCGATGTCCTCGATGCCGTTGTTGTCGAACGTGTAGACCGAGCCCGTCTTGCGCGACTCGCCCTCCTCGCCGTCGTAGAGCTGGATCTCGTGGCCGCAGTTGATCGCGACCCACGCCGGCTCGTCCGCGGCGGCGCCGGCCTTCGAGCACTCGTGCACCCGCGGCGTCTGCTCGGGGTTCGGGAAGCGCACGAACACGCCGCCGTTGGAGTCGCCCTCGGGGCGGCCCTCCTTGAACTGCAGCTTCAAGCGGAAGTCGCCGAAGTCCTGCGTCCTGTAGTAGAGCATCCCGAGCGACTCGCTCTCGGTCGGCGAGATGCCGCCCAGGTCCACGTCCTTCTCGCCGGGCTCCATGCGCTCGAACCCGCCGTCACCCACCTGCTGCCACTGCGCGAGGGTGCTCGCGGACTCGTCGAGCAGCACGTGCTCGTCGACGGCCGAGTATGTCGTCCACGGGCCGCCGTCGACCCGGTATTCGGTCAGCACCGTGCCCGAGCCGGCGTCGCCGTCCTGCGCGTCGAGCGTGACCTTGACCGGCCCGGTCGCCGGGTTGCCCACCTGCTCGGCCTCGATCGCCGGGGCCGCGCCGTCGATCCGGTAGGCGAGCTGCTTGGTGTTCTCGACGTTGCCGTTGGCGTCGGTCGCGTAGTAGCTGACGACGTGCTCGCCCGGTTCGCTGATCGTGAACGGGCCCTCGTAGACGCGCTCCGGGCCCTCGCCGACGCGGTAGTAGACCTTGTCCAGCTGCCCACGGGCGCCGTCGTCGGCCTTCAGCTCCACCGCGGGGGCGGACGTCCACCAGCCGAACTGGCCCTGCGTGCCGCCGGTCAGCGTGGCCGTCGTGCGCGGCGCGAAGCGGTCCGAGCAGTCCACGCGGAACCAGTCGAACGCGGCGTAGCTCTCGGAATCTGCGTTGTCGGAGACCTTGAGGCCGATCTTCAGCGAGTTCGGGTCGCCGAGGTCGTCGAGCTCCGGCCCGATCTGCTGCCAGGTCTCGCCGTTGGTCGAGCCCTCGGCGATGTACGTCCCAGAGCCGTCAGTGCTCACGCGCAGGTACACGTGTTTGGGCGTCGAGATCTCCGGCCCGGCCTTGATCTCCTCCTCGGAGTCGCGCGTCGCCACCCACTCGTACTGGGAGAACCCGTTCTTGGCGATGTAGGTGATCTTCGCGAACGTGTTGTCAGCGCCCTCGCTCTGCCACAGCACGATGCCGGCCTGCTGGCCCTCGGCGTTGAGGGTGGAGACGTCGATCTTGGTCTGCACCTGCCAGCCGCCGTCGGGCGCGTTCTGGAGCAGGACGTTCTTGGCCGAGGCCTGGTCGCCGATCATGTCGCCCGCGCGGACCTTCAGCCGCAGCGCGCCCTCGACGAAGGAGCGCGCGGCCGCGTCCTCACGCAGGACCGTCCACCGCGGGTCGAGCGCCGTGGCGTTGAACTCGTCGTCGAGGTTCGGCGTGCAGTTCGCGGCCGGCCGGATCGCGAACGCGACAGACTTGACCTCCTCGGCGTTGCCCTTGCGGTCGGTCGAGCGGTACTCGACCTTGTAGTCCCCGGCCTGCTGACGGCGAATCGGGGCCGAGTAGCCCAGCCACGGCCCGTCGTTGACGCGGTACTCGGTCTTCTCCACGCCGCTGCCCGGCGTGGCCTCCGCGGCGTTGAGCGTCAGCGTGACCGGACGGCGGTAGACGTTCGGCGCCTCGTCCGGCGTGGCCGGGGTCAGCGTCGCGGTCGTGACCGGCGCGGTCGCGTCGGTCTCCGCGATCACGTCGACCTGGACCGTCTTGCTGTCCTTGGCGCCGTCGGCGTAGGTCACCGTCAACGTCGCGGTGAACCTGCCGGCGCGCGGATACGTGTGCGTCGGGTTGGCGTCGGTCGACTTGGCCGAGCCGTCACCGAAGTCCCACTCGAACGTCTTGCCGCCCGAGCCGCGGCTCGAGAAGCGCGCGGCGAGGTCGCCGATCGCGAACGCCCGCGGGTTCGCGCCCGGGGTCGGGGCGCCACCGACGTAGTCGTAGCGGTACAGGCCGACGCGGGTGCCGGCGCGGAAGAAGCCGTCGTAGGTCTGGACGTAGAGCGCGCCGTCGGGCCCGAACTTGGAGTCCATGTAGGAGCCGTTCCACGTGAGCATGGTCCGCAGCGAGTCGGCCCACACCGGCAGGCCGCCCGTGCCGGCGGTCGCCGGATCCAGCAACAGCGCGTGCTTGACGGAGTCGTTGCCGTTGTTGTGCAGGAACCAACGGCCGTCCCAGTACGCGGGCCAGCGGCGTGAGTTGTCCGCGCCGGCCGCGTAGCGGTACACGGGGCCGTTCATCACGGTCAGGCCGTTGGCGGTCACGTAGGCGCAGCCCTGCTTGGGCGTCGCGTCGTAGTTCGGTGCGGCGATCGTGCCGCCGCTCGAGCGCGGACGCTCGAACTCGGGGCAGCCGTTGTTGCCGCCCTTGTTGCCACGCGACCACCAGAGGTTGTTGCCGCGGACCTTGCCGGCGTCCGCGCCGGTGCCGGTCTCGTGCGGCAGCTCGACCAGGCCCGTGTTGTTGGGCGAGTCGTTGCGCAGGTTGTCGCAGTCGTACCAGCCGTCGGTGCCGCCCGAGGCCGGGCCGCCGGGCACGTACCCCGGCCCGTTGGCCGTACGCGGGCTGCCGTCCGCGAGGCGGTCGCGGTAGGCCTGCTTGGAGCCCATGCAGTACGGCCAGCCATAGTTGCCGGCCCGCGTGATCTGGGCGGCGTTCTCGTAGGTCGACGGACCCCAGGTCGCGTTCGGCTGCTGGGCGTCCGGGCCGACCCACGCGGTGTACGGCGTGTCCGTCTTGGGGTCGATCGACAGGCGGCTCGGGTTGCGCAGGCCCATCGCGTAGATCTCGGGCTTGGTCTTGCCGCCCCCGCCCTCCTGGCCGTCGAACAGGTTCGGGCCGTTCGGCGAGCTGGCGTCCGGCAGCGAGTACGTGCGGCCGACCCCCGGCTCGGTTCCCGCCGGGATGTCCTCAAGCGGATTGAAGCGCAGCAGCTTGCCGTTGTAGTCGTTCGTGTTGCCCGCGGTCCGGCGCGCGTCCTGGTAGGAGTAGTTGGCGGTGCCGCAGTGCGCGCTGGAGGCCTCGCCCGCGGGGCCCACCGGGCACTTGGCGAGCGGGTTGTTGCCCGAGTAGCCGAGCGGGCCCGTGACCGCCTCCTCGCCCGCGTTCTGCGAGGAGTTCGTGTCCCCCGTGGTGACGTAGAGGTTGCCCTGGCTGTCGAAGCCCATGCCCCCGCCGACGTGGCAGCAGGAGTAGATCTGGGCGTCGTACTTGAAGATGATCCGCTCGGAGTCCAGGTCGAGCTGCTTGGTCTGCCGGTTGACCGTGAAGCGCGAGATGCGCGGCTGCGACAGCTTCGAGATCCGCCGCTCGAGCGGCAGGCCGGCCGGCTTGGTCGCCGGGTTGAAGGTCGGGAAGTACTGCAGGTAGACGTAGCCGTTCTCGGAGAACTTCGGGTCGGCGACGATGCCGATCAGGCCGTACTCCATCTTGTGGTTGTCCTGGTCGGTGCGCTCGCCGCCCTGGCCGCCGTCGCCGTAGACCGCGAGCGTGCCGGCGCGGGTGACGCCGCTGTTCTCGGCGCCCGTGTACTGCGCGGGGTCGAAGATGTGCACCGAGCCGCAGCCGACACCGACGTTCGGGTCCGCGTGGTTGAAGGCACGCGCGAACGCCGGGACGCCGATCAGCGCGCCGCGCTCGGCGTCCGTGCGGCAGTCGCCGCGGCCGATGTACAGCACCCAGCCGTTGTCGGCGATCGACAGGCCGTGGGATTCACCGCTCGTGGCCAGGCCGGTCACGGTCGCCCCGGAGCTCATGAGCTTGGTCGCCTTGTAGTTGCTGTTGATCGTCGCCTTGCAGTCGGCGCGCACCAGGCCCGTGGTCCACTGCAGCGCGCCGAGCACGTGCTTGGAGAGCGTGTCGTCCCAGGCGGCCGTCGTGCGGCCCATGCCCATGTAGAACGAGCGACCGCCCTGGAAGTCATGGCACCACGAGATCGGATGGTCGGTGCCGCCGACCGCCGTGCCGTCGCCGGCGCTCTCGGTGGGCGCGTGGTAGCGCGCGACCACGTGCGTCTTGCCGGTCGGGCGGCTCCGCCACTGGTACCAGACGTCGTTGCGCTCGGCCTGCAGCGGGAGCTCGCGCGTCGCCGGGTGCACGCGGTCGCCCGCGACCAGCGTCTTGGCGGCGGTCTCGCCCGCCGAGGTGGGGCGCGCGCCGATCAGGCTGGTGACGAAGTCCGAACCGGGTTGCAGCGTGGCCGTGGAACCGATGCCGAGGAAGCCGTTGCCGCGCTCGACGTAGCTCTGCAGCGCCGCCTCGCCGCCGGGGTCGAGGACGTCGCCGCCGACGTTGAGGAACACCAGCGACTGGTAGTCGGCGAGCTTGGACGAGTTGATGTCGTCCACACCCGCGGCCTCCTCGACCGTGAACCCGTTGGCGGTCCCGAGGGCCTTCATCGCGGCGACCGCCGCGGTGTTGGTCGCGTTGTCGGCGCCCTTGAGCACGAGCACCTTCGGGCCCGTCTGTGCCTGGGCGGTCCCCGCACCGAACGCGCTGAGCGCGAGTGCGAGCACCAGTGCCCACAGCCAACGTCCCCTCATTGCCTGCTCTCCCCTGTCGAACATCACGACTTCCCCTTCAACGTCACCGTCTGCGTGTCGGCCGGCGCACCCGTCATGCGCAGCGTCAACTTGACCTGCACGGACCCCGTCGTCCGCGCGAGCCGTGTGCGAATGGCGGAGGAGGGCCTGAGCGACACCGTCGCGCGACCCTCTTCCCCGCAGTCGAGCGTCTTGGACGCCAGCGTGCTCGACTTCAGCTTCAGCTTGCGAGCGATGGCACGGGTGACCGTCGCGATCAGCTTCCCGCGCCGGACGCCCTGGCAGCTCACATTCACGCGGAACCGCCCGGCGCGCAGCGCGGTGAGCGTCCGCACCCGGGTCGAGACGTCCGCGATCGCGGCGAACGGCTTCGGCGCCGTCGTGGAGGGGGCCTGCTGGCGCGGGGCCTCGAGCACCGTCGGGGCGCGGACCGTGAAGCGAACGCTCCTGTAGTTCTCGACGTTGCCCACCTGATCGGTCGAGCGGAAGTCGAGCTGATAGACCTGCCGGTGGGTCAGGTCGAACGCGCCCTCGTACGGCTTCCATGCGCCGCCGTCGACGCGGTACTCGGTGCTGACCGCGCCCGAGCTGTCCTCCCCGTCCGAGCGGGTGAACGCGACGCGCGCCGCGTTGACGTACTCGGCCACCGGCGCCGCGCCGTTGAGCAGCACGGTGGTCGTGGGCGCGAGCGTGTCGACGCGGATGTCCATCGACTTCCACGGCTCCTCGTTGCCGGCGGCGTCGACCGACCGGTACTGCACGACCTGCGTGCCGGTCCCGCCGACGGCGAACGTGTCGGCGTACGGCGTCACCGGGGCCTCCCCCACGCGATATTCGGTCCTCGTGACGCCGGAGCCGGAGCCGTCCTGCGCGCCCAGCGTGACCTTGACGTCGCTGTCGTTCCAGCCGTTCGCGGGCGGCGACTGCGGGTAGGTGACCGCGGACGTCGCCGGCGCGGTGGCGTCGACCTTGGCCCGGATGCTCTTGAACGCGCTCGGGTTGCCGGCCCGGTCGTAGGCGCGGTACTCGATGTTCAGGTCACCCTCGTCGGTGATCGCCACCGGCCCCGAGTAGGTGCGGCCGGGCCCGCCGTTGACGCGGTACTGGATGCGCTCGACGCCCGAGCCGTCGCCGTCGTCGGCGCCGATCGTGAGCGTGGGCGGCGTGCGGTGCCACCCGCTGGTGTCGGGCGTGCCCGCCAGCGCGCCGGACGTGGTCGGCGCGACGCCGTCGTTCGGGTACGGGTTCACGCCGTCGAGGTAGGGCATCGTGAACGAGGACTCCGCGCCCTCGAGCGTGAGCGCCATCAGGTGCGCGACGCGATCGCCGCCCCCGCTCGTCCCGGACGGCAGTGTCACGGACCTCAGGGTGCGTGCCGGGTCCGGGTTGCGCACGACGTGGAAGATCGAGCACGGGGCGCCGTCCTCCCCGGTGGTCGTGTAGCGCCCCGGAACCGGCCCGATCGCGATGTGCGCGTCCGGTGTGCCGGACTGGCACCAGTCGGGGAACGCGACCGTGACCTTCTGGTCCGGCCCTTCGGTGTACGTGAGCGTGAACTCGCCGCCGCCGTCTCCGTCGGTCGTGGTGCCGAAGAAGTGCAGCTTCGTGTACCGGCGCTGCTGCCCTGGTGGCAGCTCGAGCACCTGGCCCTTGAACGCGGCGAGGTTGGCCACGTTGCCGGTCGTGTCGGGCATCCGCAGCGGGACGTCGTCGACGGTGTCGTTCGGGCCCTCGGTGACGCTCTTGGACTCCGGCATGAGGTCGCCCTTGAACGAGTAGCCACCCCGAATCTGGCTCTTGCTCCGCGTGTCGGCGCGGGTGATTCCGATCGTGTCGAGGATGCTGGTCTCGGCGGCGCGGATCGTCCGAAGCGCGCTGCAACTGTCAATCAAACATCCATCGACCGCTGCGGGTTGTCCACCCGCCGGCGCGGCGCTCCCGGTCCCCGCCGGACCGATGAGCGCGCCTCCCAACACGACTGCTCCCAGAGCAAGCGACGTCCGTGCGGACCGCATTCTCTCCCGATCTCCCCCTGCGCATTTCAGCTACGACTTGCCGTAACCTACCAGCCAATCAGAGCCAAGGTCACCGCTTTGGAATACCGGACGGCTGAAGTACCTGGCCGATTCGGTAGGTTGGGGAGCAGATCGGTGTTGGAGGAGAACATGGCGCAGGGGAAGCGGCGAGTCGTACACGCCGCGATCGGGGTCGTGCTGACCGGAGCGCTCGTCGGGTCCGTCGGTGTGGCGGGGGCGGCCGAGGAGCGCGCGGCGGACGAGCTCATCGGCATCGCGGGAGAGACGGCGTGGGACAAGCCGAATGTCAGCATCAATACCGGCGACACCGTGACGTGGCGCTGGGAGCGGGCCGGACAGCAGCACAACGTCCGCGGCGAGTCGGGACCGGAGACGGACCCGAACTGGCTGAAGGCCAACTCGGGCTTCGGCAATGACGGCGAGCTCGAGTTCACGTTCACGCAGCCCGGTTCCTACCGCTTCATCTGCGACGCCCACGCCAGCACGATGTTCGGGACCGTGACGGTCACGGGCGACCCGGTGGAGGCGACGCCGACCCCGTCGGGGACGCCCACCGGCACGCCCACGCCGGCGCCGACCGTGCGACCGACGGTGACGCCCACCCCGACGCCGGGGATGGATCGCACGACGCCGGCGCCGGTCGGGGCGGCACGTGGCGACACCGTCGCGCCCGTCATCAGCCGGATCAAGCTCAAGGCCGTCAAGCGCGGAGCGAAAGTGTCGTTCTCGCTGTCGGAGACGGCGAACGTGACCGTCCGCGTCAAGAAGGGGAAGTCGAGCGTGAAGACCATCCGCCTGTCCGCGCGGTCCGGCGCGCGCTCGCTCACGGTCCGCGGGCTCACCGGCGGGAGCTACCGCTTCGAGCTCCAGGCGCGTGACGCACGCGGCAACCAAGCCGCCGTCCAGCGCAAGTCGGTGAAGGTGAAGCGCTGATGACGCCGCAGCAGCCGCCCTTCGGCGCCGGCTCCAACCGGCGTGACTTCATGCGCAACGGGTTCAGCTCGCTCGCGCTCGTCTGCACGTTCGCCGCGCAGAGCTCGCTCAAGGGCGCTGAGATCACCCGGTCCACGGCGCCGACGTCGGCCGGGCGCCGCTTCAAGGCGGCGACGCCGTTCACGCCGTTCAGCCGCGATCTGCCGATCCCGCCCACGCTTTCGCCGGTCTCGACGCGCCAGGGCGTCGACGTCTACGCGATGGACATCCAGGAGGGCCTCACCGAGATCCTGCCGGGGTTCGAGACGCCGATCTACGGCTACGAGGGCATCTATCCGGGGCCGACGATCCGCGCGCGCAAGGGCCGCCCGACGATCGTGCGTCAGACGAACAAGCTGTCGTTCGACTCCAACGTGCACCTGCACGGCGGGTACGTACCGTCCGCGCACGACGGACACCCGATGGACGTGATCCTTCCGGGCAAGAGCTTCGACTACACGTATCCGAACGACCAGGACGCGGCCTACCTCTGGTACCACGATCACGCGCACGGGCGGACTGCGCACACGCTCTACTACGGCCTGGTCGGCTCCTATCTGCTGTCGGACGACCGTGAGGAGGAGCTCGGGCTGCCGACGGACCCCGAATTCGACATCCCGCTCACGATCGCCGATCACGCGTTCAACAAGGACGGGTCCTTCCGCTACTCCGAGAACGTGGACCTCGGGTTCCGCGGGGACACGATCCTCGTCAACGGCGCGGTGTCGCCGCGGATGGCGGTCAAGCGCCGGCTCTACCGGCTGCGGCTGCTGAACGCGTCCAACGCGCGCTCCTACACGCTCAAGCTCGGCAACGGCCGTACGCTGCTGCAGGTCGCGTCGGACGGCGGGCTGCTGGAGCAGCCGGTGCTGCGGTCCACGGTGCTGATCCACCCGGCCGAGCGGATCGAGCTGCTCGTCGACTTCCGCGGCTTCCGACCCGGCTCGGAGATCGTGCTCCAGAACATCGACGGTGAGTCCGCGGGCACGCGCAACGTGCTGCGCTTCGACGTCGAGCGGGGCGGCGGAGCCGAGGAGTTCAAGGTCCCCCGCGGCCGGATGCGCACGATCGAGAAGCTGCCCGCGCCGAACGCGAGCCGGCGCTGGGACCTGTCGCTGGCGACCGCCTCCGGGGTGCAGTGGCGGATCGCGGACCGCGGCTATGACCCCGAGCGGATCGACGTGCGTCCGCGCCTGGGCACCAGCGAGTTGTGGCAGTGGCACAACCCGTCCAACCGCATCCACCCCATGCACCTTCACGGGATGCTGTTCCGGATCGTCGAGCGCTCCAGCGGCGTCATCCATCCGGCCGATCGCAGCTGGAAGGACACCGTGGGCGTGCTGGCGGGCGAGACCGTGACCGTCCAGCCGTGGTTCGTGCCCTACACGGGGCGCTACGTGTTCCATTGCCACGCGCTCGAGCACGGCGACAAGGCGATGATGCTGCAGCTGGAGGTGGAGCGATGAAGCGCGCGCTGGCCGGTGCGGTGCTCGCGTTCGGTGCGCTCGCCTCCCCGGCGTGGGCGGAGAACCAGGTCGTCACCGGGCTCGACGTGGGGCTCAAGTGGGACAAGGAGGCCGTCAGCATCCAGCCGGGCGAGACGGTGACTTGGACGTTCCCCGGAACCCAGCAGGCGCACCACGTCGCCGGCAACGGCTCCGAGCCCGCCGACCCGGCGTGGGCCTCGTTCAACTCCCCGCTGGGTGTGCCGGCGCCGGACGCGTCGTTCACGTTCGCCACGCCCGGCGTCTACCGGTACGTCTGCACGGTGCACTCGTCCTCGATGGTCGGGACGGTGTACGTCGGCACCGCGGTGACGCCGCCCGCGCTGCTGCCGCCGAACCAGCAGCCGTTCGAGAACCAGGACGCGTCCCCGGTCACGCTCGAGAAGGTCGACGAGGACAAGGCCAAGCCGCGCCTGACGTCCGTCTCGGTGCGCCGCGCGTCCGGGCACGCCGTCCGGGTCCGCTTCCGCGTCGACGAGGAATCCACGGTCCAGGTCCGCCTGACGCGCGGGGGCCGGACGATCAAGACCGCCACGGTCGAGGGCACCGGGACGCGCAGCGTCACCGTCCGCGGCGCCCGGCCCGGCCGCTACCGCGTCGAGCTGCGCGCGACCGACATCGCCGGCAACCGCTCGCCGCTCAAGCGCACCACGATCACCGTGCGGTGAGGATGTGGAGGCTGGCCGGACGCTCGTACGTGCGGCCAGCCCCCCACCCTTTGGCCAGGTAGGCCCATAGGTGTTCGGTGCGGGTCGCGAGACCATTCGGGACATGACCTCCCCCCAGCCTCAGCCGAAGCTCCCGCAGCTGGTCGCCGCCGCGCTGGCCAAGCGCACCGCGCACGATCGTCAGCGCGAGCTCGTCCGCGCGTCGCTGCTCTGCCGCTAGCGCCCGATGCCCGGGATCTTGTCGGCCAGCTCGCCGAGCGGCCCGAGATCCTCGCGCAGCGCGTCCAGGCGGGCAATCACGTCGCGCATCAGCGGCTCGAGCTCGTCGACGGAGTCGCGCACGGCGCGCATGTCCTCGTCGAGCGGCTCGATGCCCTTGCGGACCTCCCGGATCTCCTGGATCGGGATGATGCGCTCATTGAGCGCCTCCACGCCCTCCCGCACGGATGAGATCTCCTTGATCGGCGCTATGCGCTCATTGAGCGCCTCCACGCCTTCGCGCACCGCCGAGAGCTCCTGAATCGGCCGGACGTCGCCGCGCAACGCGTCCAGCTTGCCGCCGAGCGTCTCGACGCCCGCCCGCACGTTGGAGATCTCCTTGATCGGCGCGACCTCTTCGCGCAGCGCGTCCATGCCCTTGCGGACCGCCGTGATCTCCTCACGCACCGCGACGAGCTCGGTCGCCATGGTGTCGACGCGCAGCAGCACGCTCTTCTCGAGCTCGGGGAGGCGGCGGGCAGCGTCGGCGACCGCCCCGAGGTCGTCCAGCAACCGTGCGAGGATCGTGGGCGGGAACAGGCTGCTCAGGTTCATCGCCCTTCGTCCTGCCCCAGGCTCCGCGCGTCCAATCGGAGCGGCCGGGGTTCTGACGCATCGCCGCGCGGCAATGACGTGGCGGCGTCAGCCGCCGGCGGCCGGCGGGTCAGCCTAGGGGCCGGCGGTGGTCATACCGGATGGCGGCGTCAGCCGCCGGCGGGGATGACCCTGTACGCGTCGAACACGCTGTCGATGGCGCGTAGGCGGTTGATCGCGGCCTTCAGCGCCTGCGTGTCCCCCACCTCGATCACGAAGCGGTTGCGCGTCATCGGGTGCTGGACGAGACAGCGCGCCTCGACGATGTTGATGCCGGCCTCGGCGAACGTGCGGCTCAGGTCCTCGAGCAGGCGGTGGCGGTCCCAGGCGTCGACCTGGATCTCGACCTTGAAGCCCGTCTCGTTGTCGCCGTCCCAGGAGACCGGGACGAAGCGCTCCGGGTCCTTGCGCAGCTGCTCGACGTTCGGGCAGTCGTCGCGGTGGATCGTGATGCCGCGGCCGAGCGACACGTAACCGACGATCGGGTCGCCGCTGACGGGTCGACAGCACTTGGCCAGCCGCAGCGGGACGTCGCTGACGCCCTCGACGCGGATGCCGAACTTGGCCGCGTTGCCGTCCGGGCGGCGCAGCGCGGGCGCCTTGCGGCGCTCGAGCAGCAGGTCCTCGCCCGGCTTGGGCTCCTCGACGCCGGCCTCGCCCTGCTTGAGGCGCTGCAGGACCTTGTTGACGACGACCTTGGGCGAGATCTTCGCGCCGCCGAGCGCGATGTAGAAGTCGTCGGCCTTCTTGAAGCCGAGCTCGCGGATGACGTCGGCCAGCAGGGGCGAGCCCGTCAGCTTCTGCGCGGGCAGGCCGGCCTTGTTGAGGTGCTCCTGCAGCAGCTCGCGGCCGGTGTGCTCGGAGTCGTCGCGGCTCTCGGCCTTGAACCAGGCCTTGATCTTGTTGCGGGCGCGGGTCGTCTTGACCAGCGCGAGCCAGTCGCGCGACGGGCCGCGCTCGCGCTTGGACGTGAGGATCTCGACGATGTCGCCGCTCTGCAGCTCGTAGTGGAGCGGGACGATCTTGCCGTTCACGCGCGCGCCGACGCAGCGGTGGCCGACGTCCGTGTGGATCTCGTACGCGAAGTCCAGCGGCGTGGCGCCGATCGCGAGCGACTTGACCTCGCCCTTGGGCGTGAAGACGAAGACCTCGTCCTCGATCAGCTCGCCGCGCAGCTGGTCGGTGAACTCGGTCGGGTCGTCGGGATCGCCCTGCCAGTCCAGCAGGCCCTTGAGCCACTGCAGGCGGGCGCTGGTCGCGTCGACGGCGCCCTTGGTGCCCTCCTTGTAGCGCCAGTGCGCGGCGACGCCGTACTCGGCCGTCTCGTGCATGTCGCTGGTGCGGATCTGGATCTCCAGCGGGCGCCCCTCAGGCCCGATCACCGTCGTGTGGAGCGCCTGGTACATGTTGAACTTCGGCATCGCCACCATGTCCTTGAAGCGGCCCGGAAGGGGCTTCCACAGGGAATGGATGACGCCGACGGCGCCGTAGCAGTCCTTGACGGAGTCGACGATCACGCGCATCGCCGTGAGGTCGTAGATCTCGTTGAACTCGCGGCCCTTGCGGGTCATCTTCGAGTAGATCGAGTAGAAGTGCTTGGCGCGGCCGGAGATCTCCGAGCGGATGCCGAGCGCCTCGAGCTCCTTCGCCAGGTAGCCGCCCGCCTTGGCCACGTAGCGCTCGCGCTCCTCGCGCTGTTGGTTGACCAGGCCCTTGATCTCCTGGTACTTGCGCGGGTGCAGCGTCGCGAACGCGAGGTCCTCGAGCTCCCACTTGATCGCGTGGATACCCAGGCGGTGCGCGAGCGGCGCGTAGATCTCGAGGGTCTCTTTGGCCTTCTCGATCTGCTTCTGCTTGGGCATCGCGCCGAGCGTGCGCATGTTGTGCAGGCGGTCGGCGAGCTTGATCAGGATGACCCGGATGTCCGTGGCCATCGCGACCATCATCTTGCGGTAGTTCTCGGCCTGCGCCTCGTCGCGCGACTGGAACGTGATGCCGGTGAGCTTGGTGACGCCGTCCACGAGGCCCGCGACCTCGTCGCCGAAGCCCTCGCGCACCTCGTCCAGGCTCGCTGTCGTGTCCTCCACCGTGTCGTGCAGGAGCGCGGCGCACAGCGTCTCGGTGTCCAGCCGCATGCCGGCGCAGATGCGCGCGACACCGACCGGGTGCGTGATGAAGTCCTCGCCCGACTGGCGGCGCTGATCGGCGTGGTGCTCGCACGCGAACAGGAAGGCCTGCAGGACCTTCTGGCGGTCCACGGGCCGCGCGACCTCGTCCGCGTGCTCGGAGACGATCGCGAACAGGTCCTGCAGCAGCTCGTGCTCGAGCGGCGTCAGGTCGTCCGGGATGTCGAAGGCGCCGTCGTCCTCACAACCCGCGAGGTCGACCGGCTTGTGCTGCGCGATCGCGATGACGGACCCGTCACCGTTGCCGGTCACGGGGCTGTGGCCGTCGATCGACTCCTCCTCGATCAGGCCGCTTGTCGCCTCATGTTCGCGCTGGTCAGAAATCGTCTGCCGTCCTCAAGCCGTCGCTGGTAGGCCACATATGCGGCTGAGTTCTCGAGCGCGGTGCGCTGCGGGTTCTCCGCCACCTGGAGGCCCGGCCCTTCCCGATCGAAGCTGACGAGCCCCAGCTCGGAGAGGACCCGCACCACGCGGCCCGCGAGCGCCGCGGACCTCGGTTGCGGCCCCTCGCCCCGAAGCAATTGCTCGGCCGCCTCACCGCTGCACCCCCGGCACTCGCGCAGGGCGCGGAAGACGGCGGTCAGCGGGTCGCGGAGGGCGAAGTCCCATTCGTGTATTCGTAGAGCAAAGTCTAGTTCAGAGGTACCCCACGCCAGGTGGGTCCATCCCTCACCCCGCAGGACCGCATGTCGAGTCGGCGGGTCCACCGCCACCAGGTGGACGTACCGGTCCGCCAGCTCGGGAGCGTCCTCGAGCGCCGCCCATGAGGTCAGCGCGAATCCGCCGACGCGCTCGGCGAGCACCCGCGCTCTGTGTGGTGCGTGCGCGGTCACCGCGAGAACCGGCTCGCCTGACGCGACGAGATCGCCGAGGAGGCCGGCGATGCCGGAGCCGCGCAGGTCGCGAGTGAGGCGGTTGGGCGCGGCGAGGCCGTGGGCGGCGTGGCCGTGGGCAGGCGCGGCGTGCCCGGCGTGGGCGGGCGCGGCGAGGCGCGCGGCGGCGCCCCCGCCGGATTCGTCCCATGCGGCGAGGTCGCGGTCGAACTCGCGCAGCAGGCCCGGCGCGAACGCGGACTCGCCGACCAGCTCGATCGGGGCGGCGCTGCACCGCTGGGCGCGGCGGAGCACGAGCTTCGGCGAGACCGCGCCGTTCCAGCGGTCGATCTCGAGCCGGACGGCGGCGTCGGCGGGCTCGTCGGGCTCGACCGGGAGCGTGCCGCCGTTGCCGAACGCGACGCAGCGGGACTTCGCGCCGCCCGCGCTGAGCGTGAAGCGCACGTGGCGGCCCTCGCTCATCGGCTCCGGGTTGATCAGGTGCGCGGACGGGACGAGCAGCGTGATAGGCGGGTTGCCGGCGCCGAACGGGGCGAGCTGCTGGAGCTCCTCGGCGAGGTCCATCGTCAGCGCGTCGCCCTGGGCGACGGCGTCCACGCGGACCTCGGGGCGCAGGTCCTCCTCGCTGAGCACCTCGTTGGCGTGCGCGAGGAACGCCGCGCGGAACGCGTCCACCTGGTCGGCGGCGATCGTCAGGCCGGCCGCGGCCTTGTGACCGCCGTGGCGCAGCAGGTGCTGCGCGCTGGCGTTGAGCCCGCCGAGCAGGTCGAAGCGGGGGATCGAGCGGCCCGAGCCCGAGCCCTCCTCGCCTTCGAGGGCGATCAAGACCGCGGGACGGTGGTGGCGCTCGGCGATCCGCGACGCGACGATCCCGATCACGCCCGGGTGCCAGCCCTCGGCCGCGAGCACGAGCGCGTTGCCCTCCGGATGCTCGGCGACCAGCGCCTCGGCCTCGAAGCGGATGCGGGTCTCGACGTCGCGGCGCTCCGTGTTGACCGCGTCCAGCTCGGCGGCGACGGCGCGGGCGCGCTCACGGTCCTCCGTGAGCAGCAGCTCGAGTCCGGCGTCCGCGCGGTACAGGCGGCCGGAGGCGTTCAGGCGCGGGCCGAGCCGGAAGCCGATCGCGCTCTCGTCGAGCCCGCTCGGGTCCACGCGGGCGACGTCCATCAGCGCGCGCAGGCCGACCTTGCGCGTGGCCGCGAGCGCCTTCAGGCCCTCGCGCACGAGCCGGCGGTTCTCGCCCTGCAGCGGCACGACGTCCGCGACCGTCGCCAGCGCGACCAGATCCAGGTCCTCCTCGGCCCAGTTCGGGTCCATCCCGTTGGCCGCCAGCAGCGCCATCGCCAGCTTGTGCGCGACGCCCGCCGCGCACAGCTCCGGGCACGGGTAGCCGTTCACACGCGGGTGCACGATCGGCGCTTCCGGGAGGCGGCCGTCCGCGCGCGGCGAGTGGTGGTCGGTGACGATGACCTCCAGGCCGAGCGCCTGCGCCGCCGCGACCTCGTCCACCGCGGTGACCGCACAGTCGACCGTGATGAGCAGGTTCGTCCCGCGCGCGGCGAGCTTCTCGACGGTCGCCAGCGCGAGCCCGTAGCCGTCGTCGATCCGCGACGGCAGGTACCAGTCCACGTCGGCGCCGAGCGTTCGCAGCGCGCGTACGAGGATCGCCGTCGAGCACACGCCGTCCACGTCGTAGTCGCCGTGCACGGTGATCCGTGCGCCGCGCCGGACGTGGCCGAGGATCCGCTCGGCGACCTCCATCAACCCAGGCCACTCCTCCAGCCCGTGCCGGACGCCCGCGGCCAGGAACGTCCGCGCCGCCTCCGGCTCGCCCAGTCCGCGCCGCACCAGCACCTGCGCCAGCACGTGCGAGCAGCTGAGCTCGGCGGCGAGCCGCGCGGCCGCCGCGAACTCGTACGGTGCCACTGACATCCGCGCGTCCACGACCCAGAACGCTAGGTCCGCGGGTGGACGGAACCGCGAACCCAAACGGGCCAGGCCCGTTTATGTTGGAGGGCATGGACGACGGGGCGATCGCCGCGCTGCGGGATCTGTACAGCGACCTGGAGATCGACGGGCGGGTGCTGGACCTGTGCGGTGGCGGCTACCAGTACTTCGAGGTGCCGCCGGACGCGCTGGTCGAGTTCGACGGCGAGGACAGGACGGAGTTGCCGTACGCCGACGCCGAGTTCGACGACGTCGTGTGCCTGCTGCGCGGGCTCGCGCACCCGAACGAGACGCTGGTCGAGGTGGCACGCGTGCTCAAGCCGGGCGGGCACTTCGTGTGCTCGTTCGTCGGCGGCGCCGACGACGCGGGCCGCGTGCGCAAGCTGCGCAAGTACTTCGACGGCGCGCCCGCGTTCGGCGGCGCCGAGAGCGACCTGCGCACGTCGCTTACCGGCTCGGGCGACCGCCTCTGGGCCGTCTGGGCCGTGCGCCGCCGTTAACCACCGCGGGCCGCCCGAGAAACCGGGCGGCCCGAGAAGGTCGGATGATCGGGGTGGGGCGGTGGGCTGCCCCGCCTTCCCATCTAGTGCGTCGCGATGCGGCCTTCGGCGCGCATCTGGCGCAGGCCGAGCCACCAGAAGAACCCCATGCCCAGAAGGGCGCCCGGGATTGCCTCCAGGCCGACCAGGAAGTTCGTGTCGTCCTGGCCGGGAACGCCCAGGTTGACGAGCAGCCCGAACAGGATCGAGCCGACCAGCGCGCCCACGAACGCGCCCACGATCCCGCCCCAGAAGTGGTCGGGCAAAAAGACGGTGAAGTGCCAGAGGGCGAGGCCCATCATGGCCCAGATCAGCAGAGCCATCAGCGCGGCCTCCCGTGACGCCGGTTGCGCGGCTTGCGTTCCTTGGCCGCTTCGTTGTCCCCGTTGCCGCCGTTGGCCGGCGGCGTGCTGCCGTCCCCACCACTCGGCGGGGTGACGCCGCCGTTCGCCCGGGCGCGGGCGCGACGGCCACCCACCGGGCGCCCGCCGGCGGCCGCCGCCGCCGCCGTCGCGGCCGGCTGGCGCGTGGTCGACTCTTCTTGGATCCCGAGGTCCTGCACCATCTCCTGGAACTCGGTCGCCGAGACCTCCTGGCCGGGAGGCGCGGACACCGAACGGCGCTTGCGCTCCTTGGGCTGGACGTCGATCGGGCCGCCCTGGTCGGCGACCGCGTACGCGGGCACCGTGCCGAGGCGCTCGAGGATGCGCGCGTGGCGGGCGCGGAACGCCGGCTCGCGTTCCTTCCAGTGCTGGAGCACCGGCGTGGCGATGAAGATCGAGGAGTAGGTACCGGACGCGATGCCGATGAACAGCGCGAACGCGAAGTCCCGCAGGGTCTCGCCGCCGAACAGCATCAGCGCGAGCACCGGCAGCAGCGTGCAGAAGGACGTCGCCAGCGAGCGGACGATGACCTCCGACAGCGACCGGTTCACGATCTGCGAGAACGCGGCGCTCGGCATGCGTGGCACGTTCTCTCTGATTCGGTCCATCACGATGATGGTGTCGTACAAGGAGTAACCCAAGACGGTCAGGAGCGCCGCGACCGTCGACGTCGTCACCTCCAGGCCGAGCAAGGCGTAGACGCCGGCGACGATCAGGATGTCGTGCATGACGGCGATCAAGACCGGCACGGTGAACTTGGGCTCGAACCGCAGCGCCAGGTAGACCGTGATCACCAGCAGCGACGCGATGATCGCGATCAAGGCGGAGTTCGCGACCGACTCGCCGAAGCTCGGGCCGATCTCCTCCACGTTCGGTTCCGGGTTGCCGAACTCGTCGTCGAGCGCGTTGTTGACCGCGTCGACGTCGACACCCTCCTCCGTGGAGATCTGGACGACATTCGGGCCGAGCGCCTCGTTGTCGAGCGTCTGGATCTTCGCGTCGGCGAGACCGAGCGGCGCGACCGTCTCGCGCACCTGGTCGACCGTCGCGGCCTCGCGCAGCGGCGCGGTGATCCGCGAGCCGCCCTCGAAGTCGATGCCGAAGTTGATGCCGTTGGCCGACATCGCCAGCGCGCAGGCCAGCAGGATGATGCCCGACGCGGAGAAGAACCACTTGGCCTTCCCCATGTAGTCGATCTTGAAGTCGTGCTTCTTCTCGCCCGCGCCGAGCGCCCACTTGCCGCTCAGCAGGCGCGTGTTGCGCAGCGAGTACAGGATCGCCTGCGTCGCGAGCACCGCGGTCAGCAGCGACAGGATGACGCCGAGGCCGAGGGTGAAGGCGAAGCCCTGCACGCCCGAGGTGGCGAGGATGAAGAGGATGAACGCGACGAGGAACGTGACGATGTTCGCGTCCACGATCGCCGTCAGGCCCTTGCGGTAGCCCGTGACGATCGCCGTGCCGACCGATCTCCCGGCCCGCACCTCCTCTTTGACGCGTTCGAAGATGACGATGTTCGCGTCCGCGGCGACGCCGAGCGTGAGGATCATGCCCGCGATGCCCGGCAGCGTCAGCGTGATCGGGATCAGCTTGACGACGGCGAACGTGTACAGCGCGTAGATGACCATCGCGAGCGTCGCGACGATGCCCAGCACGCGGTAGAAGACGATCAGGAAGAGCGCGACGATGATGAAGCCGGCGATGCCCGCGAGCAGGCCCTGGTCGAGCGCCTGCTGACCGAGCGTCGCGGACACCTGCGAGCGCGAGACCTCGGTGAGCTCCAGCGGCAGGGCGCCGATCTTGAGGATCGTCGCCAGGTCCTGGGCGGACTCGATCGTGAACGAGCCGGAGATCTGCGCGCCGGTCGAGCCGTCAATCCCCTCGGAGTTCTCGCGCCAGTTGATGTACGGCGCGGAGACGAGCTCGTTGTCGAGGGCGATCGCGAAGTGCTGCGAGGTCTGCAGCGGGTCCCCGCCGAGGGCGTTGTCCGCGCCTCGCTCGGCGACGTGCCGCGTGATCGCCTGGAAGGCGGCGCGACCCTTGTCGGTGAAGTTGAACGTGACGATCGGCTCGTTGCCGAGCGTCGTGTCGAAGCTCTGCTCCGGGTCCTTGATGTCCGTGCCGGAGAGGCCGGGACGGTCCTGGATGACCCACCAGCGGTCGGGATCGGGATCGTCGGGCTCGGCCTTCTGCTCGCGCAGGACCAGCACGCCCGCGGGCACCTCGATGACCTCGGCCTTGCTGCGCAGGTTCTCCGGGACGGAGTCGAGCGCGTCCTCACGCGAGGGGAAGTTGCTGCCGGACGGGCCGATCGGCTCCTTCGTGTCCCGGTTGAACACGTAGAAGGCCGGCTCGCGCGCGGCGACGGACGGGCCGCCGGGCGAGTCGTCGTCGAGCGGGTTCAGACCCGTGCCGATGCCGACGTCCGTGCACTTGGACGCCTGCTCGACGGCCGTGCGCAGTCCGCTGATCGCCTGACGCTGGTTGGAGTTCTGGTCCGGGTCGGTCTTGCAGTCCTCGTTGAGGAGGTTCGCTTCCCAGTCGTAGAAGTACAGCTGGGCGGTCGAGCCGACCTGCTCGGCCGCGGCCTCGGCGTCGGTGACGCCCGGCAGGTTGACCTCGATCTGGTCGTTGCCGGTCTGCATGAGCTCGGCTTCGGAGACGCCGAACTCGTTCACGCGCTGCTGCATCAGGTCCAGCGTGCGCTGCATCGCCTCGGGCGTGAGCGGTGATTGAGGCGTGCCTTCCGCCTTGTAGACCAGCTGCGAGCCGCCCTGGAGATCCAGGCCCAGCACCGTTGGCTTGGTGGCCACGACGTAGATCGATCCCCCGACCAGGAGGGCTACGAGCAGCAGGATGAAAGATGATCGGCGGCGTTCAGACATGCGAAATCACGCGAAGAGGGTACTCGGGCGCGGCGACGGCCGCTGCGCGGACGGATAGGTTTTCTGGCGCTACCTGGACGGCGTCAGGACGAGCAACAAGCCGCCGTCATCATCGTAGGCCGGAAACAGATCCGCGACCGCTTTCGCGGGCAGATCGCCTTCGGCGTTGACGACGACCGACTTCCCGAGACGGCGGACTCCCCATTCCAGGGCCGTCCCGACATGATCCTCGCCTCCGTCGAAGTCGAGGCCGAGGACATCTCGCACCGGCCGGCCGATGACCTTCTCGTCGGAGAGACCGGTGAGCTCGCGAGAGCCACGGCCGCAACCGATGATCCGGCCCTCCTTGTCACAGACGAAGAAGGCGGCGTTGGGCGCGGGGTAGTAGTCGTCCAACAGCTCGAACAGGAAGCCGAAACCGCACTTCGAGCACCCTTTGGGCACGTTGCGGAAGCCGGACGTCCGCTCATTGGCGGTCGTGCGGTTGCCGCAGTTCGGGCAGATGAACAGATGGGCCATCAGAGAAGTGAGGGTAGCCCTGGCCTTAAACGGACGCTATGGGCTGTTTGGCTAGAACAGCCCGGCCGGCTCCTGCGGGGGTTCCAGGCCCAGGTGCCGGAAGGCGTGCGGGGTCGCGCAGCGCCCCCGTGGGGTGCGCTGGATGAAGCCGCACTGGAGCAGGTACGGCTCGTAGACGTCCTCGATCGTGTCCTGCTCCTCGTGCACGGCGACCGCGAGCGTGGACAAACCAACTGGTCCGCCTCCGAACCGCTCGCAGATCACGGCGAGAATCTCGCGGTCCAGCCGGTCCAGGCCCTCGTGGTCGACGCCCATGGCGTCGAGCGCCTTGTAGGCCGTCTGCGCGTCCACGGCGCCGTTGCCGTGGACCTGCGCGTAGTCGCGCACGCGCTTGAGCAGGCGGTTGGCCACGCGCGGGGTCCCGCGCGAGCGCTCGGCGACGGCGCGCGCACCGTCCATGTGGACGGCCACGCCGAGCACGTGCGCGCTGCGGGCGACGATCGCGGCCAGCTCCTCGGCGTCATAGAGATCCAGCCGGTGCTGGATGCCGAAGCGGTCGCGCAGCGGGGTGCTGAGCAGGCCCGCGCGGGTGGTCGCCCCGATCAGCGTGAACGGCGGGATCGGCAGCGTGACGACCTTCGCCCCCGCTCCCACGCCGAACGTGATGGGCAGCTCGCCGTCCTCCATCGCGGGATAGAAGGTCTCCTCCACCGCGCGCGGCAGCCGGTGGATCTCGTCCACGAAGAAGACGCTGCGGGGCTCGAGGTCGGTCAGGAAGGCCGCGATGTCCCCCTTGCGCTCGAGCGCCGGGCCGGCCGTCTGCACGAACGGGACCTCGAGCTCCTCGGCCACGATCCGCGCCAGCGACGTCTTGCCCAGGCCGGGCGGGCCCGCCAGCAGCACGTGGTCGAGCGCCTCGTTGCGGGCGGCGGCGGCCTGGATGGACACCTGCAGCTGTGCCTTGAGCGCGGGCTGGCCGACGAACTCGTCCAGCCGACGCGGGCGCAGCGACTGCTCAGCTTCGTCGTCTTCGCGCACGTGCGGGGTCTGAATCCGGTCGACGTCGGCGCCGGGGGTGCGGATCATCGGCGCGACACCTTGAGGGCGTGGGTGATCAGGGCCTCCGGCGTGTCACCGGACGCGCCGTCGAGCAGCTTGTCGATCTCGTGCGCCGCGAAGCCCAGGCCGATCAGGCCTTCGCGAGCCTGCGCGTGCGGGTCGTCGCCGAGCTTGGTGACCGTGATCGGGTCGTGCTGGACGTCCGGGATCTTCGTCTTGAGCTCGACGATGATGCGCTCCGCCGTGCGCTTGCCGATGCCCGGCACGGCGGTGAGCCGCGCCGTGTCCGATGCGGCCACCGCGGAGAGCAGCTCGCGCGGCGGGCCGCCGCTGAGCACCGCCAGCGCCATCTTCGGCCCGACGCCCTGGACACCGATCAGCAGCAGGAACAGGTCGCGTTCCTCCTCGGTGGCAAAGCCCATCAGCGTCATCGCGTCCTCGCGCACGATCAGATGCGTGAAGAGCGTCACGTCCTCGCCGATGCGCGGGACGTGGCTCAGCGTCTCGGCCGACACGTTGAGGCGGTAGCCGACGCCGCCGCACGAGACGACGACGTGGTCGCCGCGCCGCACCGCGACCTCACCGGAGACGAGCGCGATCACGCGCTCACCCCGCGCGGGCTGGCGGCGCGCCGCGCCGCGGCGTGGGGCGCCGCCCCTTCGAGCGCGGCCTGCAGCGGCGCGCCGTTGGCGTGGCAGATCGCGACCGCGAGCGCGTCGGCCGCGTGGTCGGGCGTCGGCAGCTCGGGCAGCGACAGGAGGGTCTGGACCATGCGCTGCACCTGCTCTTTCCCGGCCCGGCCGGAGCCCGTGACCGCCGTCTTGACCTGCTGGGGCGTGTAGGACGCGCAGCGCACCGCGCGCTGGCCGGCGGCGAGGATGACCACGCCGCGCGCCTGCCCGACCGCGAAGGCGCTGCGAGCGTTGCTGCCGAAGTACAGGTCTTCGACCGCCACCGCTTCGGGCTTGTAGGTGTCCATCAGCTCCCCCACGCGGGCGTGGATGTGGGCGAGCCGCAGCCCGGCGTCCGTGCCCGCGCGCGTCTCGATCACGCCGCCGTCCAGCGCGACGACGCGGCCGCGCTGGTGCGCGACTACGCCGTAGCCGGTGTTGGCGACGCCAGGGTCGATCCCGAGGACGATCACGTGCACCCCCCGAATTCTGCGCGGAGGGTCGGACGCCTTCCTACGTGGGCAAGGACGAGCCCGCGAAGCCGAAGAACCAGACCGCGAACACGACCAGCGCGAGCGCGACCGACACGATCATCACCGTGTCGAGCACCCCGCCGCGTGCGGTTGACGTGCGCTCGGCGCGCATCGAGCGCAGCCACGACGCGCGGTGACGCCCCCGCTCGCGGCCCGTCAGCCGGCTGTGCAGGCGGTCCAGCCAGCCGAGCAGCTTGGCCACGATCGCCATCCCGATCGGTAGGCCGACCAGGATCAGCAGGTACGGGCCGGCGCTCGGCCGTGAGGAGTCGGCGAGCTGCGCGGCGGCGTAGATCAACCCCAGCGGGACCCCGATCCACATCACGATCGAACCGGCCGCCATCAGCAGCACGAGCAGCAGCGCGGGCGGCGAGTACGGTGAGCGCAGCATCCCCGGGCATTCATGTTCCCGGAATCCGTTGCGACAATCGTCACGTGTACCGCGAGCTCGCTCCCCCGCCCGACCTGGCCGCCTCGGTCGCGTGCGTGTGGTCGAGCGTCTCGCGCGGCGGCGTGATCCTGCCCGACGGCTGCGTCGACGTCGTCTGGCGTGGGGACCGGCTGATCGTCGCGGGCCCGGCGACCGCGGCGGTCGCGGCCGGCGTGCCGCTCGGCGTGCCGGTGTTCGGCGTGCGTTTCCGGCTGGGCGCGGCCGGCGCGGCGCTCGGGTTGCCCGCGGTGGAGCTGGCCGACGCCGCCGTGGACGCCGAGGAGGTGTTCGGCCGCGGCGCGTCCGAGCGCGTGGCCGCGGGCGGGATGCCGGCGCTGCTGGAGCTGGTGCGCGCGCGGCTGCGGCCCGTGGACCCACTGGACCGCGCGGCGGCGCTGGCGATGGCGCGCCCCGAGACGCGGGTGGCGAGCCTGGCGCCCGAGCTGGGCGTGAGCGAGCGCCAGCTGCGGCGCCGCTTCCTGGACGCGGTCGGCTACGGACCGAAGACGCTCGGCCGCATTCTTCGCTTCCAGCACTTCCTGGAGCTCTCGGGGCGCGGCAGCGATCTCGCTCGGCTCGCGCTCGACGCGGGCTACGCCGACCAGGCGCATCTGACGCGCGAGGCCAAGCGGCTCTCCGGGCGCACGCCCGCCGAGCTGATCGCCTCGGGAGCCGGCGCGGCGGGCGAACGTGTCCGTTCCGTTCAAGCGGTCGGTGCGCCCGGCGCGTACCGTCCGGCGGGATGATCGACCGAGCCGAGCAGTACATCTGGAAGACCGCCCGCGTGCTCGAGCAGCGGCGGTTCGAGGCCGTGTTCAAGGACGGCGACCCCGCGGCGGTCAAGGCCGCGCTGGAGCCCTACAAAACCGCGGACGGCGGCTACGGCTACGCGCTGGAGCCCGATGGGCGCGGCCCGACGAGCCAGCCGCCGCACATCTGGACCGCGCTGGACACGCTGGAGGACGTCGACGCCACCGACCCGCGCGTGCCCGACCACCTCCAGGCGATCACCGCGCCGGACGGCGGCGTGCCGGTCGCGACGCCGAACATGGCCGAGTGGCCGGTCGCGCCGTGGTGGGCGATCGGCACCGAGGGCTCGCTGCTGGCGACCGCCCTGCTGTTCGCGCCGCTGTCCAAGCACGTCGCGCACCCGTGGCTCAACCGCGCGGAGACGTTCCTGTGGGACGCGGTCGACGCGATCGAGACCACGCACCCGTACGAGGTCGAAGCCGCGGTCACGTTCCTGGACGCCGCTTCGGACCGCCCGCGCGCCGAGGCCGCCGCGCAGCGCCTCGGGCAGCTCGTCCGCGAGCAGAACCTCGTCGGCGCGCAGCCCGAGGGCTACGGCGAGGGCGAGATCCACCACCCGCACGACTTCGCCAAGCGCGCCGACAGCCTCGCGCGGCAGTGGTTCTCCGACGAGGAGCTCAACGCCTCCCTTGACCATCTCGAGTCGCGCCAGGCCGAGCACGGCGGCTGGGACATCACGTGGCCCGTGTGGACGCCCGCGATCGCGATCGAGTGGAGCGGGCTGATGACGATCGGAGCGCTCCAGACGCTCCGATCGTACGGACGCGTCTGACCCTCCTGGCGGCGGGAGTTTCGCCCCTGGGCGAACACTCCCCGCTGAGGCGAGCCCGCAGGGCGAGCCTTAGCCCGCGACCCGCTCCAACACTTCGGCGGGAACGTCGAAGTTCGCGTGGATCTCGTCGGTGTCGTCGAGGTCCTCGAGGGTGTCGATCAGCTTCATGAGCTTGGTCGCGCCCTCCTCGTCGAGCGGCACGGTGGTCTTCGGCCGGTACTGCACCGAGAACTCGGTGACCTCGATGTCGGCCTCGGTCAGCGCCGTGCGCACCGCGGTCAGGTCCGACGGCTCGCAGATGACCTCGAAGACGTCCTCGTCCATGACGATGTCCTCGGCGCCGGCGTCCACCGCGGGCATCAGGTCGTCCTCCGAGTAGCGCTGGCCGTCGACCAGGCAGACGCCCTTCTTGTCGAACAGGTACGCGACCGAGCCGGGCTCGCCGAGGCTGCCGCCGTGCTTGCCGAACGCGTGGCGGACCTCCGCGCTGGTGCGGTTGCGGTTGTCCGTGAGCGCTTCGACGAGCAGCGCCACGCCGCCGGGGCCGTAGCCCTCGTACATGACGGCGTCGTAGGACTCGGTGTCCGCGCCCGCGCCGGTGCCCTTGGCGATCGCTCGCTCGATGTTGTCCTTGGGCATCGAGGCGGCCTTCGCCTTCTGCACGGCCAAGCCGAGGGCCGGGTTGCCGTCGACGTCGCCGCCGCCCTCCTTCGCCGCGACGGTGATCGCCCGCGCGAGCTTGGTGAAGAGCTTGCCGCGACGCGAGTCGACGATCGCCTTCTTGTGCTTGATCCCCGCCCACTTGGAATGACCGGCCATGCGTCGGATTCTAGAAGAGGCAAACAAAGTCCGACACGGCCTGGAGAGCCGTGCGTCATCACGGTCGACACGCCGGTGACCCAGGGGCTGACACGCGCCCCGCACAGACCGCACCGGCGGCTCTAACACGACCAAGGAAGTGCTCCCCATGCCGGCTGCCCCAGCCGGTCGCGTCCCGCTGCACGCTCGCGGCGGGACCGATCGCCCCTGCGCAAGTACGCGCCGCGGATTCGTCCTCGGCGGCTCCGCCCTGCTCGCCTCGCTGCTGCTGCCGACGATGTCGCGGACCCCGAAGGCGGATGCTGCACCCGTGACCACCGGCCTCGACGACGCCGCCTACTGGGCCCACGCCGACCGCCTCCAGCTCGCGCTCGACGCCAAGTGGCGCAACGGCGCCTACCAGCCCGCGATGTCGATGCTCAATGCGAACATGCTGCTCACGCACGCGGCCGCGGCGCTCGTCGGGCACACCGGCCCGGCCCGCCAGGACGAGCGCGCCCGCGCGCTGGTCGAGCACCTGTGCAACGGCCCGTCCTGGGCGAGACAGCCCGCGAGCGGCAAGCAGGGCCACGTGCCCGGGTGGCGCGGCGAGCTGGCCGGCGGGGGCATCCAGCACCTCGTGGTGGACACCGAGATCGCGTGGGCGCTCTCGTATGCGTGGCGCGCGCGGGACGTGCTCGGCGTGGACGGCGACCTGATCGCCAACCGGATCATCAGCACCGCCACCGGTGACTTCTGGCGCTGGCCCGCGCTGCGGCTGAACCAGATCAACTGGTACGCGCGCATGTACGTTGCCGCGGGCGTCGTCGGCGGCGACCGCGAGGACCTGCACGACCAGCTGCTCAAGCAGCTGCGCCGGTTCGTCGACGGCGCGAAGAAGCCGATGAGCGGCGCGAAGATCGCGAACCTCGGCCCGTCCTACCGCTTCCACTACCTGCCGGGCTGGCCCGAGCACCACAAGTACAACCTCGACAGCGCCGAATACGCGAACATCGTCTGCGGCGTGCTGGTCCCGTACGCGGTCGCGCGCGAGGCGGGGATGCAGCCGCTGGACTCCACCCGCAGCGCGGTCATCCGCAACTGGTCCGAGCGCGTGATGTGCGGCTACTGGACGCACGCGGGCTACCTGAACTGGGACACCGGCCTCGGCTTCAAGCGCTGGCACCAGGGCAAGAAGCTCGGGCTCTCCCAGGCGGCGCTGCTCGGCATGGCCGTCGCGCCCGAGCTCGCCCGCAACGGCAACTGGGCCAAGCACATGCTCGACCGCTCGTTCGAGCTGTTCGACCGCTGGACCGAGCGCGCGGGCGGCGTTCCGCCGGCGAACGCGTTCGGCGTGCCGTCGATCGACGGCAACGAGAGCTCCGCCGTGCTGGCGGCCGCGCGCGTGCAGTCCAACGTCGCGCAGGCCGCGCTGCTCGGCCTCGGCAGCAAGCCGTCGGAGGAGCCGCCGCCGCTGTACGCCTACGACCCGGACGTCGGCCGCCTCGCGGTGACGACGCCGCACTACAACACCGCGGTCGTCGGCGTGAACCGCCAGGCCTTCCCGTACGGCGGGATCGAGCTCGCGCGCCTGTTCGACGGCCGTCAGGAGGTGGCCGGCGGCGTCGGTGGGCGCCCGCCCGCGGCGTTCGGCGTGGTCGTGCGCGAGGCCTCGGGCACGATCATCGCCGCCTCCCAGCGCTCCTACCAGGACGACTCGCCGCTGGACCTGCTCGCCCCCAAGCTCACCAACCCCCCGCACGCCGGGCCGTTCACGAGCCTGCGCGTGCGCGGGAAGGTCGAGCGCAACGGCATCACGATCACCACCACGCACCGCTTCGCCGCCTCCTACATCGAGACGGCCTGGGACGTCGACGGCGCGAGCGGCAAGCGGGTCGAGGTCGTGTTCCCGAGCTGGGGCTCGAAGGCCACGGTCTCGGCCGTGGACCGGTCGGGCGCGCGGCGGGCGGTGACCGGCACGCTGTCGCTCGACGACATCGAGTGGTTCCACATCGAGAGCGAGCACTCGGGCTACGTCGTCGTGATCCGCAGCGGCGCGACCAAGGCGACGGCCAGCACCCGGGCCGTGGCCGCGCAGTCCTCGGCGCCGAACCCGGGGCCGACGCTCGCGGTGCGCGCGAGCGGCTCCTCGATCGTGGCCCGCGTCGCCCCCGCGCCCACCGCGGCGCAGGCGGAATCGATCGCGGCGAGGCTGGTGTGACGGGACACGCACATAAAGAGGGACTGTCCCTCTTTAAGTTCGCTGGCGCCGATTTGACCGCGGGGAGCGACCTCGGCGGGTCGCTTCCGCCGATGTTTCCTAAAGAGGGACTGTCCCTCTTTAGGAAACGCGCGGGTGGGTCGGGCGGGGCGGCCGGGCGGGCCGCCCCGCTCACCTCACGGCGTGGCGACCGCGGTCGGGACGGCGGTCTCGACCGGAGCGGGCGTCGCGGTCGCGACCGGCGTGGGCACGGCGGTCTCGACCGGCGCCGGCGTGGCGGTCGCCACCGGGGTCGGCACGGGTGTCTCGACCGGCGCGGGAGCGACCCGCTGCACCGGCGTGGGCTCGGCCGTGCGCACCGGCTTGGGCATCGGCGTCGCGGTCGGGACCGGACGGGCGGGCGCGGGCAGGCCCTTGGGCGGAGCGGGACGCGGGACGCGCAGGATCGTCGTCGCCCGTTGCAGCTCCACCAGCGCGCGCGAGCGGGCACGAGAGCCCCTCGGCGAGATCATGAACTTGCGCGCGCGGCGGAAGACCTCGGCGCGCTCGGCCGGCGTCGGGTTCGAGCGCAGGAACGCGCGCATGAGCATCGAGTAGTGGCGCTGCTCGTCGAAGCGCGCGGGAACGGCCACGGCACGCCGCGGGCGCGGCTTGCGCTTGGGTTCGGCCTTCGCCTTGGGCGTCGTGGCGGGCGCGGACGACGGCGTGCGGGTCGCGACCGGCGCGGCGGGCGCCGGGGGCACCGGACGCGCGGGCGCGTCGTCGGCGCTGCGCGCCGGGCGCCGCTTGGGCTCGGCCGCGTCGACGTCCTCGGGCGAGAGCATCGCGAGCTGCGCCGCCGGGTCCTCGGCCGCATGGTGCTTGACCACGGGGACGGTCACGGCGCCGCCGCCGACCACGATCGCGCAGCACGCGCCGACCGCGACCTTCTGAACGGTCGCGACGCTGCCGCCGCCGAGCAGCTGCGCCACGATCCCCCACGGGCTCCAGGCCGCGAGCCGGCGCAGCCGCGACGGCCGCTCGCGCAGCGACGCCTGGTGCGCGCGGCACTCGCCGCACGTCCACAGGTGGCGGCGGGCGATCTCGCTCGCGCGCACGCCGCTGGCCGCGGCAGAGTCCAGCGCGTCCTGGACCGACAGGCAGGACGTCTCACGCGCCTGCGCGGTCTGGCGCAGGTTCGCGCGGGCTCGGGCGAGCAAGGAGCGCGTGGTGTCCACGGTCGTGTCCAGACGGACGGCGACCTCCTCGTGCGACAGGCCATCCAACGCGCTCATCACGAGCACGGACTTCTGCCGGTCGGGCAGCCGGTGGATGTCGCCGAGCAGGGCACGGGCCTCCGTGCGGTCGACCAGGACCTCGGGGAGCTGCTCGCCCGTCGACGGCAGCGTCTCGAGCTCCACGTCGCCGGCCGCCGCGCGCACCCGCGCGCGCCGGAGCTCGTCCAGGCAGGCGTTACGCACGAGCCGCAGCAGCCAGGCGCGCGGTTCGATCGGGACGACGCCGCCGCGCAGGGCGGCGTCGGCGCGCAGGTAGACGTCCTGCAGGATGTCCTCGGGGTCGTGGCCTGACCCGCGCAGCAAGCGCCGCGCCTGCCGTGCCAGCACGGGGCGATGACGCTCGAACTCGGCGGCGAACGTGTCCTCGTGGGCGGGCAGGGGATCCTCCTGGGTGGCTCGGGGCGGGCGGGTGGTCGACCGGGTAGACGCACCGGTCCGGATGACGTGTCGCCTTTTCTTATTCGATTCTTTGAAAGCTGTGACGGGGGCTAGCCGTACCCTCATCCGAACCATGGATCGCGCGCAGCGAGCGGCGCGGGCCGCGGCCTACGAGCGCGCGCGGCCCGAGATCGTCGATCACGTCCCCACGAGCGCCCGCCGTGTTTTGGACCTCGGATGCGCCACCGGCACCACCGGCGCCGCGCTCAAGCAGCGCCAGGCCGCGCACGTGACCGGCATCGAGATCGAGCCCGAGTACGCCCGCGAGGCCGCGTCCCGGCTGGACGCCGTGATCGAGGGCGACGTCGCGACCGCCACCGTGAACGGGCCGTTCGACGCGCTGATCGCCGCCGACATCCTCGAGCACCTCGTCGATCCGTGGGCCACGCTGCGGCGCTACGCCGAGCTGCTCGAGCCGGGCGCGACCGTCGTCGTCAGCCTCCCGAACGTCAATCACTGGAGCACGTTCGCTCATCTCGCCCGCGGCCGCTGGCCCCGCCGGCCCGAGGGGATCTTCGACGCCACGCACCTGCGCTGGTTCACCCGCCGGGACGCGCTCGACCTGGTGCGCCAGGCCGGCTTGCAGCCGCACACCGTCGTGCGCCGCCGCTGGCTGCTCACGCGCGGGAGCCGGCTGGATCGGCTGGCGCCGCCGATCACGCCCTTCACCTTCCAACACGTCATAGTCGCCACCCGGTGATCCATCAGCTCCCGATCCCCACGCCGTTCCGGGTCGGCGACGTCAACGCGTACCTGATCGAGGACGACCCGCTCACGCTCGTCGACGTGGGCCCCGGCTCCGCCCGCTCGCTCGCAGCGCTGGAGGCGGGGCTGGCGCGCCTCGGCCGGCGCGTGCAGGAGCTCGAGCGGATCGTGATCACCCACCAGCACGCCGACCACCTCGGCCTGGTCGACGTGCTCGCCGAGCGCTCCGGCGCCGCCGTCTGCGCGCTCGACGCGCTCGTCCCGATCCTGGAGGACTTCGAGGGCTATGCCGAGCGCAACGACACGTTCGCGCAGGCACTGCTGCGCCGCCACGGCGTACCGGACGAGGTCGTGATCACGCTCGGCGCGGTCACGCGCGGGTACCGCGCATGGGGCGCGAGCGCGCCGGTGGGCGAGGTGCTGCGCGACGGCGGGCAGCTGGGCTTCGCGGGCCGCGCGTTCACCGTCCACCACCGACCGGGCCACTCCCCCACGGACACGACCTTCCTGGATCCGGCGTCGGGCGACCTGCTCGCCGGCGACCATCTGCTGCGGCACATCTCCTCCAACCCGCTGATCGCGCTGCCGCCGACGGCCGGGCCCGAGGCCGAGCGCCCGCACACCCTGGCGACCTACATGGGCTCGCTGCGGCAGACGCGCGAGCAACCGGTCGGGACGGTGTTCCCGGGCCACGGGGCGACGTTCACGGGCCACGCGACGCTGATCGAGGAGCGCTTCGCGATGCACGAGCGGCGCGCGCGCAAGTTCGCGGCGCTGATCGCCCAGGCGCCGCGAACCGCGCACGAGATCGCGTTCGAGACCTGGGGCAAGCCCGCGTTCACGCAGGCGCTGCTCACGCTCAGCGAGGTCCTCGGGCACGTGGACCTGCTGATCGAGCGCGGTGACGTGATCGAAACCGAGCACGCCGGCGTCGTTCGCTTCACTACGACCTAGTGGACGAGCTGGAGGTCATCCTCGTCGCGCTGCTGCTGGCGGTCTCGCTGCTGGCCGCGGCCGCGCGCGCGATCAACGTGCCGTACCCGATCATGCTGGTGATCGGTGGCGCGCTGCTGGGCTTCGCCGGGCTTGAGGAGATCGAGCTCGACCCGGACCTGGTCCTGCTGCTGTTCCTGCCGCCGCTGCTCTACAGCGGCGCGTTCTTCGCCAACCTGCGCGAGCTGCGGACCGCGGTGCGGCCGATCTCGCTGCTGGCGATCGGGCTGGTGCTGTTGACGATGGTCGCCGTCGCGGCCACCGCGCACGCGCTGATTGACGGCATCTCGTGGCCGGCGGCGTTCGTGCTGGGCGCGATCGTCGGGCCGACGGATCCGGTCGCCGCGACCGCGATCGCGCGCCGGCTCGGCGTCCCGCGCCGGATCGTGACCGTCCTGGAGGGCGAGGCGCTGGTCAACGACGCCACGGCGCTGGTCGCCTACCGGATCGCGATCGCGGCCACGACCAGCGCGGTCGCGTTCTCGTTCCTCGACGCGGCCTGGGACTTCGCGTGGAAGGCCGCGGGCGGGATCGCGATCGGGCTCGTGGTGGGGTTCGTGATCGCCCAGGTCCGCCAGCGGCTCAACGACCCGCTGATCGAGAACACGATCGGGCTGCTGAGCCCGTACGCCGCCTACGTCCCCGCCGAGCTGCTGCACGTCTCGGCCGTGCTGGCCGCGGTCACCGTCGGCTGCTACGTCGGCTGGATGGCGCCCCGGATCGCCTCCCCCGCGACCCGCCTGATGGGGTTCGGGATGTGGGAGCTGCTGCAGTTCATCCTCAACGCCTTCCTGTTCATCCTGATCGGGCTGCAGCTGCCGTCGATCCTGGAGGCGCTGGAGGACACGTCACCGCTCACGCTGCTCGGCTGGGCGGTCGCCGTGAGCGCCGCGGTCGTGTTCGTCCGGCTGCTGTGGAGCTGGTTCACCGTGTTCCCGATCCGCTGGCTGGACCGCCGCGCGGTCATGCGCACCCGGCCCCGGACGCGCTGGCAGGAGCGCAGCATCATCGGTTGGGCGGGCATGCGCGGCGCGGTCTCGCTCGCGGCGGCGCTCGCGCTCCCCGTCGACTTCCCGTTCCGCGACGAGATCGTGTTCCTGACGTTCGCGGTCATCTTCGTCACGCTGGTGCTGCAGGGGCTGACGCTGCCGCCGCTGATCCGGATGCTCGGCGTGCTCGACGACGGCTCCGAGGAGGAGCGCGAGGAGCTGACCGCGCGCCTCTACGCCACGCAGGCGGCGCTCGTCCGGCTCGAGGAGCTCGGCGGCGAGGAGTGGACGCGCGACGACACGATCGAGCGCATGCGCGGCGCGTACGAGTACCGGCGCCGGCGGCTGAAGGCGCGGGCGGGCAAGATCGAGGACGACGAGGGCTTCGAGGACCGCTCGACGCAGTACCAGACGATCGTGCGTTCGGTGCTCGAGGCCCAGCGCGCGGAGATCGTGCGGCTGCGGAACGAGGGCACGATCTCCAATGACGTCATGCACCGGATCGAGCGTGAGCTCGACCTGGAGGACGAACGCCTAGAAATCTAAGCGGGGCGCGCGAAGTCGGCCGGCTCGATCAGCCCGTGTCGCAGCGCGCCGATCATGGTCTCGACCTGCTGGACCATGTGCTCGCGGTCGATCTTGGCCAGCGCGCGGTGGATCAGGTCGGCGCGACGGTCGAGCTCGACGTCGAAGCGCTCAGCGACGGTGTTGGTCACCGTGACCTCACGCCACACGTGGCATTCGCCGCAGCGCAGGCGCATCCACCACGCCTCAGGCGTGACGGGCTCCCACTCGACGGGGTTGACGTAGTCCTTGCCGCAGGCGGCGCAGTGATGGAGCTCGTCCTCGTGCGGGCGGGGAGAACGCTTCAGGGCGCGGGAGAGCCAGTTGGAGTCGGGGGAGGAGGAGGGCATCGCAATCTCAGTATCGGCAGCGGGGAGTCGGTTCTCCAGGGGGACAAACCGAACTTATGTTTAGAGGTAGCCGATGTTGGTGAGGTGCGTCACGCTCCGGACCGCGGCAGCCATTCCAACATGGCGCGCGCGGCGTCTTCCCCCTCCCGTACCGCGTAGTTCGTGCCGCGATCCTCGGGGAAGATCTGGGTCGTGTTGGCCAGCACCAGGCCTCGGCGCGGCGTCTTCATCGGCGGGATCTTGTCCCGGTAGCCGACGGTGACGATCGGCTGCGCGGCCGGCTCGCGGTGCGACCAGATCTGCTTGACCCACGCCCGCTCGAAGGCGGGGTTGATCGCCTTCAGCCCGGGCGTGTAGCGCGCCAGCAGCGCTTCGGGGTCGAGGTCGAGCAGCTCGTGCCCGCGCGGCAGGTAGTTGGCCACGTACAGGAAGCGGCGGCCGTCGTAGCGCTCGGCGCCCATCAGGTTCGTGTGCTCGATCAGGCCGACGAACGGCAGCGTCTCGTCGCCGATGTTGGTCCAGTAGTAGGGCGAGAACTGGCGGTCGATCTCCAGCAGCAGGCAGAGCGCGGTGAAGTACTCGATGCTGCGGGCGCGGGCGAGGTAGGCCTCGGGCAGCACGCCCGGCTCGAGCACCTGCTCGAAGACGTCGCTGGGCAGCGTGGCCAGGACCGCGTCGTAGCGCTCGGGCTCGATCGTGTCGAACGCGCGGGGATCGTGCCCGCGCCGGAAGGAGTTGGGCGCACCCGGGGTGACCGTGAAGTCGGCGGACAGGCGCGCGATCGGGCGGTCGATCAGCACGCGCCCTCCCCCGGCCTGGATCCGTTCCTGCAGCGCGTGGAAGAGCGGCTCCCACGAGCGCTTCGGGTAGCCGAGCTTCTCCTCGGCGGCGTCGTCGCCACGCCGCAGCCGGAACTTGTTCTGCAGCCAGACCATCGCGATGTCGTCGGCGCGCTCGCCGAACTTGCCGCGCAGCAGCGGACCCCACAGCACGCGGTAGGCGTCCTTGCCCATGTAGCGCTCGATCCACGCGCGGGCGGTGACGCGCTCGAACGGGCCGGGCGCGCCGGGGCCGCGCTGGATCGCCAGCACCGCCGCGCCGAGCCGGACGCGGGCCAGCGGCGGCAGCGGCTTGAAGCGCAGCAGGTCCATCGGAGTCACGAACGGCCATTGCCGGCCGTCGGCGAAGTAGGCGACCGAGCTGGAGAGCCACTCCAGCTCGTCCGGCATCCCGAGCTCGTCGTAGAGCGCCGCGATGTGGCGGTCCGTGCTGAACAGGTGGTGGTAGTAGCGCTCGAGCCGGTGCCCGCCGCCGACGTCGATCGTCGCCGCCTGGCCGCCCAGCCCGGGCCAGCGCTCGTACACGTCCACCGTATGGCCGGCCTGCGTCAGGCGCAGCCCGGCGGTGAGGCCGGCGACGCCGGCCCCCAGCACCGCGATTCTCACCGGCTCGGTTCCTCCACGTTGATGCGTTCGCCGACCACGTACAGCGGCCGGTGCTTGACCTCGTCGTAGATCCGCCCGATGTACTCGCCGATGATGCCGAGCGTGATCAGCTGGATGCCGCCGAGCAGCAGCACGATGATGATCGTGGTCGGCACGCCGCGCTCGAAGATGTTCGCGTAGCGCGCGACGACGGTCAGCGGGATCGCCAGGAAGGCGACGAGGCTGAAGAAGAAGCCGAGGAACGTCGCCCATTGCAACGGCGTCGACGAGAAGCTCGTGATCGCGTCGAAGCTGAAGCGCAGCATCTTGCGCAGCGGGTACTTGGTGACGCCCGCGTGGCGCTCCTGGCGCACGAACGGCACCGCGATCTGGCTGAAGCCGATCCACACCGTCATCCCGCGCAGGAAGCGGTTGCGCTCGGGCATCGACAGCAGCGCGTCCAGCGCGCGCCGGTCCATCAACCGGAAGTCGCCGGACTCCACGGCCAGGTCGAGCCCGGTGAGGCGCCGGAACGTCCGGTAGAAGCCGCGCGCGGTGACGCGCTTGAACGCCGTCTCCCCCAGCCGCTGCTCGCGCACCGCGTAGACGACGTCGATCCCCGCGCGCCACTGGTCGAGCATCTGCGGGATCACCTCCGGCGGGTCCTGGAGGTCGCCGTCGAGCATCACGATCGCGTCTCCGCGCGCGTGCTCGAGCCCGGCTGTGAGCGCCGGCTGGTGGCCGAAGTTGCGCGCGAGCGAGACGACCTTCACGCGCGGGTCGCGCGCCGCGGCAGCGGCCATCGCGTCCCGCGTGCCGTCCTTGGAGCCGTCGTTGACGAGGATCAGCTCGTAGTTGAGGTCACCCAGGGCGGCCGCGACCCGGTCCGTGAACGGGTCGACCGTGTCCTGCTCCTCGTACATCGGCGCCACCACGCTCAGCAGCTCCGGCTCGCGTTTCATGCGCGCCAGGGTACTGTCGGCCCCTATGAAAGGTGTCTTCGCGGCCGTGCTCACCCCGATGCGGGAGGACCTGTCGGTCGACCGCGCCGCCTTTGCCGCGCACTGTCGCCGATTGCTCGACGACGGCTGCCACGGCCTCGGCATCTTCGGCACCACCGGCGAGGCCAACTCGCTGTCGGTGCGCGAGCGCGTGGACGCGTGCGAGGGCCTGGTGGAGGACGGCATCCCGGCGGACGTCCTGCTGCCGGGGACGGGCGCGTGCGCGCTGCCCGACGCGGTGACGCTGGCCCGCGAGGCGCTGGCGGTCGGCGCGCCGGGCGTGCTCGCGCTGCCGCCCTTCTACTACAAGGGCGTCAGCGACGACGGCCTGCTGCGGTTCTTCGCGGAGCTGATCGAGCGCGTCGGCGACGACCGCCTGCGGCTGTTCCTGTACCACATCCCGCCCATGGCCCAGGTGGGCTTCACGCCCGACCTGATCGGCCGGCTGCTGGACGCGTACCCGGGCGTCGTGGCCGGGACGAAGGACTCCGCGGGCGACGCGGCGCGGATCGAGCGCCTGTGCAAGCAGTTCCCGCAGCTGACGGTGTTCGCCGGCACCGAGCGCTTCCTGCTGGACACGCTGCGCTGGGGCGGGGACGGCTGCATCTCGGCCACCTGCAACGTCACCGCGGCGCAGTCGCGGCGCGTCTACGACCTGTGGGAAGCGGGCGACGCGGCCGCCGACGCCGAGCAGGCGGCGCTGACCGAGACGCGCTCGTTCCTCGAGGGCTTCCCGCCGATCCCGGCGCTGAAGGCGATCATGCGGGCGCGCACGGGCGACGACGTGTGGGCGAACCTGCGCCCTCCGCTCGACGCGCTGGCCGAGGACCGCGTTCGTGAGCTCACGGTTCGACTCTGACCTGGCCGAGCCGGAGCGTGCTTCGCGACCCCGGCACCGTCGTGATCGTCACGTTCACGGGGGAAGGCCGGGCGGCACAGCTGTTCCAGCTGATCCGGCACACGCTGGTGGACGGGCGCGTCGTGCGGACCGAATACAGCCACGGAGCGAGGAGCGCTACCTCTACGCGGGCGAACGGCTCGTCGCCATCGAGGAGTACGAGGAGATCGACTGCTGCACCGGCCGGGTCCGCCGTTCGACGCCTTGCTGGCCGAGCGCGCGCCGGGCTACGCCGACGCGGTCATCGAGGCGCTCACGGCCTGGCGGGACCGGGACCGGCAGCGGCCCGTCGACGCGCTGTGGCTGGACAACTACAGCCAGCACGGCCCGTTCGCGGTGATCTACGTGGGCTTCGCCGACCGCGCTGAGCGCTTCCCCTTCTACGACGCTCCCGGCGGCGCCGCCCCCGAGTGGGTGCGGATGGACGACGACGAGGGCACGCTGCTGCGCACGGGCGCGCCCGCGGTCGACGACCCCAACGACACCGTCGGCGAAGCGGTCGGGCGGCTCCTGCTCGCGCACGACTGGCGCGGCGTGCTCAACACCACCCGGGACTTCGTCGTGCTCGTCTGCGAGGCCAACGACGAGGACGTGGAAGCGCGGCTGCGGCGCCTGAACCCGCCGGAGACGGTCGAGCAGTGGTTGCGCCGCGCGCCGGATGGGCAGCGATGAAGCCATGATCGACGAGACGCCGCGCAACGACGAGGCCGACTACGACCCGGAGCAGGACCCGGACACGGACGCGCCCGAGACGCCGCAGGACGATCCCACGACCGACGATCAGGCCGAGGGCGAAGAGTGATGTTCGGCGACGACGACAAGGACGACAAGCCCGCCCCGATCCGCGACTACGAGACGCGGACGCCCAAGCCCGACGAGCCCAAGACGGACGCCGAGGCGCGCGAGGACAGCTATCACGACGAGCTCGAAGGCGACGACGGCGCCGCCTGAGCCACCGGCTCGCCGCGCGCGAACCGCTCGCCGGACGACGGGTCGTCCGGCGGGCGGCGCGTGACGAAGTGCAGCGCCAGGCCCGCGGCCAGCACCGCGAGGCCGATCAGGGCCACGGTCGGCTCCAGCCACAGCAGCAGCAGCGCGGCCGCGCCGATCACCGCGCGCGCCGGCCACGCGATGCGGCCCTTCAGCCAGCCCTCGAGCGCCAGCCCGAGCGCGATCACCGCGATCACCGAGACCACGAACGCGAACGCGATCGTCTCCAGCCCGCCCTGCATCAGCAGGCCCTCGCCGCGCGGGGCGAGGATGAACGCGAACGGGACCAGGAACGCGGGCAGCGTGTAGCGGCAGGTGAGCATCATCGTCTTGAAGCCGTTGCCACCCGTGATCGCCGCCGCGGCGAACGCCGACAGCGCGGTCGGCGGGCTCACCTCGCTCAGGACCGCGTAGTAGAAGATGAACATGTAGGCGGCGAAGTCCTCGACGCCGAGCGCGATCAGCGCGGGCGCGACCACGGCGGCGGCGATGATGAAGCTCGCCGTGACCGGCACGGCCAGGCCCAGGATGAGCACGGCGACCGCGCTCAGGATCGCCGTAAGGGCGAGCGAGCCGCCCGCGACATCGACGATCAGCCCGGCGAGCTTGAGCCCGAGGCCGGTGAGCGTGACGACGGCGACGATGATGCCGGCGGCGGCGGTGGTGGCCGCGATCGGCAGCACGCTGCGCGCACCGGCGACAAGCGACTCCCAGACGTCCTTGGGCCCCATCCGGTCGCGGCGGTCGAGGAAGCTGAGCAGGAACGCGACGACGGTGGCGATGATCACCGCGCGGAAGGCGGAGAAGCCGACCGCGAGCAGGATCACGATCAGGAACAGGCTCGAGAAGTGGTAGCCCCAGCGGGCGAGCAGCTTGCCGACGCCGGGCGTGTCGATGTCCAGGCCGTGCACGTCGTGGCGGCGCGCGTCGGCCTCGATCGCCATCAGGATGCCGACGTAGTAGAGGACCGACGGGATCAGCGCGTAGACCAGCACCTGCAGGTAGCTGACCTCGAGCAGCTCGGCGATGATGAACGCGGCGGCGCCGAGCGTCGGCGGGCTCAGGATCGCGCCGATGCCGCTGGCGGCCATCACGCCGCCGCCCTGGTCCTTCGGGTACCCGGCCTTGCGCAGCAGCGGCCAGGCGACGCTGCCCAGCGTCACCGTGGTGGCGACGCCGGAGCCGGAGACCGTACCGAGCAGGAAGCCCGCGAGCGCACTCGTGCGGCCCGGGCCGGTCTTCGAGCGCCCGAAGGCGGCGAACGAGATCTCGACGAAGAAGCGCGCCGCGCCGCTGAACTCGAGCACCGCGCCGTAGATCGCGAACAGGACGATGTAGGTCGCGGCGACGTCCAGCGGGATGCCGAAGATGCCCTCCAGGCCCATGTAGGACTGGCCGACGATGCGGTCGATGCCGTAGCCCTTGTGGCCGATCGCGAGCCAGTCGGGGATCAGGCCGCCGAAGAACGCGTAGACGAGGAACGCGAGGCAGATCGCCGGTAGCGCCCAGCCGGTGGTGCGGCGCGTGGCCTCGAGCACGACGAGGATCGCCGCGACGCCGAACACGATGTCCAGCGTCTCCGGCCGCGCCGCGCGGCGCACGAGGTCCGGCGTGAAGACGGCGTAGCCGATCGCCAGCAGCGCGAGACCGGCGACGACGTAGTCCGCGGCGGTGGGCCGCTTGGCGCGGCCGAACGCGACGAACGTCAGCAGCAGCGCGACCGCCAGGAACGCGGGCCGGTAGACCTGCGGCGCCAGCGGCTGGAAGACCCAGAAGATGGCGAAGATCGAGAGCCCGGCGCCGAGGACGGCGACGAGCCGCGCGGGGAAGCCCTCGAGCGTGCGGCCGGGACGCTCGGGCTCGTACTCGTCCAGCAGCTCTTCGGTCTTGGTCATCGCTCCACCACGAGACGCAGATGGACAGGGCCGCCGTACAGCGGCACGCGCTGGCCGCCGGCGACGAGCGTGCGTTGCCCGCGCCGGGTCGCGGCGAGCGGCATGGTGCGGAACTTCGCCGGCTCGTACGGGTGCAGCACCCACACGTCGCCCTCGCGCGTGCGGTCGCCGTCGAGCTCGTAGTAGTCGAGCACGCGCCCGTCGCGGGAGGCGACGGCGTCGAGCTCGAAGCCGCCGTCGGTGGCGCGGAAGCGCTCCTCGGCGGTCGCTTTGTACACGGAGTGCCGGTAGGTGAGGGCGAAGCGCCCGTCGGCGGGCAGCGGGGCGCTGGCGTACTCGCGCCCCTCGCCGTCGAGCGCGGCGACCGCCGGCCCGCTCGAGCCGCAGCCGGTCAGCGCCACCGCCGCCACGGCGGCGGCGCCGCGGGAACGAGCCGCCAGGCGAGTTCCCGACACCGAATGCGAGCGCGCACCGCGAGTCATTCGGCCGCCTCTTCGTAGTAGCGCTGCGCACCCTCGTGCAGCTCGACCGGCTCGACGACCTTCTGCGCGTCCTCGAGCGTCAGCTTCTCGGCGGACGGGTGCACCTCGGCGAGCTCGGCCTTGTGGTCGAACATGAGCTTGAGCAGGTCGTGGGCGAGCGCGGGGTCCATGTCCTCGCGCACCATCAGCAGGTTCGGGACCGAGATCGTCTTCACCGGCGCGACGTTCGGGTACTCGCCCGCCTCCACCTCGGCCTCCACGTACGCCTCGCCGTAGCGCTCGTTGAGCTCGGGCAGATAGGCGTCCAGCGGAAGCAGGACGATGTCGTCGGTGGTCGCGAGGTCGGTGATCGCCCCCGTCGGCAGGCCGCCGGACCAGACGAACGCGTCCAGCGAGCCCTCGCGCAGCGCCGCGGCCGACTCGCCCACGCCCAGCGACCGCTTGGTCACGTCCTCGTCCGGGTCCAGGCCCGCGACCTCCAGCAGCCGCAGCCCGATCACCTCGGTGCCGGAGTTCGGCGAGCCGAGCGAGACGGTCTTGCCCTTGAGGTCCTCGATCTTCTCGATCCCGGACGACTTGAGCGCGACGACGTGGGTGAAGTTGGAGTAGAGCGTCCCGAGCGCCCGCAGCGGAAGCTTCTCGCCGTCGAACGACTCCTTGCCCTGGACCGCGTCGATCGCGGTGTCGGCGAGCGTGAACGCGACCTCGCTGTCACCGTCGGCGACGAGGAAGAGGTTGTCGACGGAGGCGCTCGTGGTCTCCGCCGTGGTGGGATGGCCGTTGGCCGAGAACATCTCGGCCACGCCGCCGCCATAGACCTGGTAAACGCCGCCGGAGCCGCCGGTGGCGATCGACATGCGATCGTCGCCGCCGGGCGGGTCCTCCAGCGAGCACGAGCCCACGAGCAGCGCGCTCGCCAGAACCGGAACGAGGCCTCTCCTCCCCATTCCGGCTCAATGCCCGCCTCAGTTCAAATTCACACCCTGGTCGGCGAGCCAGGCCTTGACGTTCTCGGGCGGCTTGCCGTCGAACTCGGCCTTGGCGGCGTGCGCGAGGATGTGCTCGGGCGTGTTCTCGAGCTCGTCGAGCCGGTGCGCGAGGTAGAGGGTCACGGCCTGGGCCATCACGATCGGCGCGTCTTCGTCGACGCCCCACATGACCCGCTCCTCGAGCCCGTCGAGAATGCCGCGCACGGGCTGGTCCGCATCCTCGAAGCGCACCGCGAATTCCTCCACGGCCGCATCCTCGCCGGGCGGATCGACGATCGCGACGGCACGGCGGACGAGGTCGGCGAGCGAGATCAGGGTCCAATCGGTCGGCATCTACGGGTCTTACCCAGCGAACTCGATGACGCTGCGGATGCCGTCCTGCTTGTGCATGAGATCGAACCCGTGGTTGACCTCGTCGAGCGTGATCCGGTGCGAGATGAACGGGTCCACGTCGAGCTGGCCGTCGAGGTAGAGCTGGACGAGCTGGGGCACCTGATCGCGGCCCTTGACGCCGCCGAACGAGGAGCCCGCGACGCGCCGGCCCGTGATCAGGTAGCGCGGGACGATGTCGAGCGTCTCGCCCTTGCCCGCGACGCCCGCGACGGTGCACAGGCCCCACCCCATGCGCGCGGACTCGACGGCCTGGCGCATCACGCTCACCAGCCCGGTGGCCTCGATCGTGTAGTCGGCGCCCATCCCGCCCGTCTCGTCCAGGACGCGCTGGACGACTTCGTCGCCGCCGATCCAGGTGTCGGTCGCGCCTTGGCCCTTGGCGAGCTCGAGGCGGTCCTCGCTCATGTCGACGCAGATGATGCGCTCCGCGCCCTGCAGGCGCGCGCCCGCGACCGCGCCGAGGCCGACCATGCCGGCGCCGTAGACGACGACGGTCGAGCCCGCTTCGACCTTGGCCGTGAACATCGCCGCGCCCAGGCCGGTGGACAGGCCGCAGGCGAACAGCGCGCAGCGGTCCAGCGGCGCCTCCTGCGGCACCTTGGCCAGCGCGATCTCCGGCATCACCGTGTACTCGGCGAACGTGCTGGTGCCCATGAAGTGGCGGATGGGCTCGCCGTTGCGGGAGATGCGCACCGTGCCGTCCGGGAGGTGGCCCTGGTTCTGCTCGGCGCGGATCGCCATGCAGAGGTTCGTCTTGGGCGACAGGCAGTGCTCGCACTCACGACACTGGGGCGAGAACAGCGTCACGACGTGATCACCGACCGCCACGTCCTTGACGCCCTCGCCGATCTTCTCCACCACGCCCGCGCCCTCGTGCCCGAGCACGGCCGGCGCGTACCCGGACGGATCGGCCCCGGACGCTGTGTACATGTCCGTGTGGCAGACGCCGCACGCCACCAGCCGGACCAGCACCTCACCGGGCTTCGGGTCCGCCAGCTCGACCTCCTGGACGACGAGCGGCTTGCCGAACTCCTCCAACACCGCGGCACGCATCTTGGTCATGTGCGGCACCCTATAAGCCCATGTGGGTGCTCTTCGATCTCAACGGGACGCTGCTCGATCCCGCCGCGCTGCTGGACCCGCCGGAGATCCCGATCGCCGCGCTCGACGAGGCCAACATGATGGCCATGGTCACCGTCCTGGCGGGACGCGAGACGACCTTCAAGCCCTTGTTCGAGGCCGCGTTGCGGCGCGGGCTCGAGCGCGCCGGGCGCGAGCCGGTCGAGGTCGACCTGAGCTCCATGCCGGCCTATCCGGACGTGCCGGACGCGCTGCAGGCGCTGCGCGACGGCGGCTTCAAGCTCGCCGTGCTCACCCAGTCCGCGGTCGAGCCTTCCGAGTTGGCGTTGACGAACGCCGGCGTCCGCGAGCACTTCGAGGACGTGATCTCCGCACCCGCGTCGGGCGCCTTCAAGCCCGAGGACCTCGCCTACCGCGCCGCGCTGGAGAAGCTCGGCGCGACCGACGCCTGGTTCGTCGCCGGTCACTGGTGGGACGTCGCGGGTGCGACCTTCGCGGGCCTGAAGACCGCCTGGGTCTCGCGGACCGACCTCGCCTATCCGGTCGCGATGCCCGAGCCGCACGTCCGTGGCGCCGACGTCGCCGCGGTGGCGAGGGCGATCCTAAAGTCGCCGAGCCCCTGAGCCCTCACGGCCCAAGCGGTCTTCCGGGTTCACGAGCGCGCAGCGGTCCAGCGACAGACAGCCGCAGCCGATGCAGTCCGTGAGCGAGTCGCGCAGCCGTTCGAGTTGCGCGATCTGCTCATCCACGCGCGCTCGCCAGCCGGCCGACAGCGCGGCCCAGTCCTCGCGCCTGGGCGTCCGCCCCGCGGGCAGCCGGGCCAGTTCCTCGCCGATCTGCTCCAGCGTCAGCCCGACGCGCTGGGCGAAGAGGATGAACGCGACGCGCCGGATCACGGGGCGCGGATAGCGGCGATGGCCGCCGCCGTTGCGCTCGGACGCGATCAGGCCCCGCTCCTCGTAGAAACGCAGCGCACTCGTGGCCACGCCGGTGCGTTCCGCCACCTGTCCGATCGTCAGAAGCTGCGGCACTTGAATTCAAGCGTACTTGAGGTTTCACAATGGACCCATGCCCTTTCTCGTCGGACTCGGCGGCACGATGCGCTTCGGCTCTTCCAACGAGCGCGCGCTCAAGATCGCCATGGAGCACGCCGCCGGGCTCGGCGCGGAGACGCTGCTGATCACGGGCGCTCGGCTGGACCTGCCCACCTACGATCCCGCGTTGGACCCGAACGCAGCCGCGCAGTACGTGATCGACGCCGTCGAGCGGGCGGACGGGCTGATCCTCGCCTCGCCCTCCTACCACGGCGGGATGACCGGGCTGCTCAAGAACGCGCTCGACCACCTGGAGGCGCTGCGCGACCGGCCGCGGCCGTATCTGCGCGACCGGCCCGTCGGCCTGATCGCCACGGGCGACGGCTGGCAGGGGCCGAACGCGACGCTCCAGGCGCTGCGGCTCACCGTGCACGCGCTGCAGGGCTGGCCGACGCCGCTCGGGATCGCGCACAACGTCGTCGACGAGGGCGTGGACGCGGCGCGGCCGCAGTTGCGGCTCGTGGCCGAGCAGGTCCTGGACTTCGCGCAGGCGCGGGTGGCGGCCGTTGCTTGAAGTGACGGGCCCGGAGGCGGCGGCGTACCTCGACGCGCACCTGACGTGTCGCGTCGCGGAGGACGCCCACGGCGCGCTGCTGGCGCCCAAGGGCACTTTGCTCGGGCTCGTGCGGCTCGAGCGCGCGGCCGAAGGCTTCCGCGTCTTCTCCGAGCAGGCGGCGGTGCGGCAGGCCCTCGAGCGCGGACGGGTCGGCTGGATGGTCGAACTGACGCCGTTCGAGCATCACGAGCCGCCCATGTCCGACCTCGAACGCGTCGAGCGCGGCATCCCGGCGCTCGGCCGCGACATCGACGAACGCACGCTGCCCGCCGAAGCCGGCCTGGTCGGGACGCTGGTGCGCACGGACAAGGGCATGTACCCGGGCATGCAGACCGTGCTGCGCCAGCAGCGCTCCGGCACGGTCCACCGCGCGCTGCGGCGCCTCGCGCTCGACGCGCCCGTCCCCGAGGGCGCCGAGGTCCACGACGAAGCGGGCGTGCTGGGCACGATCGGCACCGCGGTCGTCCACCCCACCCGCGGCCCGCTCGCGCTGGCCCTGCTGCGCAGCCGCGCGGTGCCCGGAACCCGGGTGCGCATCGCCGAGGTGTCCGGTATCGTCGAACCGTGACGCTCACGCGCGAGCAGCTGGAAGAGCACCAACGGCACGTCGCCCGCCGCAAGGAACCCGACGCGCCGCTCACCCGCGAGCAGGAGCAGATGCTCAAGCTCCAGACGGGCGTCGGCAACGCCGCGATCGCCCGCGCGATGCTCAACCGCCAGCTGCCCGACCTGGTCCCGCGCCTCGGCCCGCCGCAGCCGATGGAAGACGCGATCAAGATGCGCGTCGTCGCCTACCTGGAGCGGATGCGGCTCGCGATCCAGCTCCACAACATGGACGGCACGATCTCGATGCCGGAGCTGGTCAACCAGGTCCGCCAAAACGTGCCCGAGGCGCTGGCCGCGACGCCGTTCCAGATCGAGATGGTGATCGTCGAGGTGCTCGGCGGCGACACGCCGCCGCCCGTGCGCAAGGTCGTCACGCCGGATGGCCGCCAGCAGGAGGTCTCGGCCCGGATCCTGAACTCGATCCCGAAGCCGCCAAAGGAGCTTTCGCTGCACGCCGGGCCCGGCACGCTGACGTTCGCCTTCGCCGGCGAGGCCAAGGTCCAGGCCGGACCGGTCACGGTCAAGGCCGACAAGGACGGCGCCTCGGCGACGGTCAAGAGCGGCGACGCCTCGGTCATGGGCCAGGCGGCGTTCGCGGGCGACTCGGTCGGCCTGAAGGCCTCGATCAAGGGCCTGAGCTTCGACGCACAGCTGCGCAAGGGCGCCGGCAACGACTGGTCGAAGTTCGCGGCGACGGTCAAGATCCCGATCGGCGGCGACGAGACGGTCGAGGACCGCCCGCCGCTGGAGGAGATCACGGCCGCGGTGGTCCAGGCCGAGGCCGCGATCAACGAGGTCGTCGCCCACCTCGCGCAGGGCGGCAGCCCGAGCGACGAGGTCGTGCGGCAGAAGATGGCGCTGATTAAGCCCGCGTTCGAGAAGGTCGGCGAGGCGGTCGAGGCCCGCAAGGGCCCGCAGGCCGGGCTGAAGCTGACCGTCGGGACCGGCGACCCGAAGCTCGGCTCCTACGGCGTGGTCTCCCTCGTCATCGAATTCTGATGTCCGAGCTGGACCTGCGTGTGGGCGACGACGACCGGGAGCGGGTCGTCGGCGCGCTGCAGCGCCACGCGCGGGCCGGCCGGCTGGACCCGGTCGAGCTCGATGAGCGGCTCGAGGCCGCGCTGAGCGCCAAGACGTTCCGCGAGCTGGAGTCGCTCACCGCCGACCTGCCGGACGAGACCCGCACGCCGCAGGCGCTCCGCCGGCGCAAGGTCGGCGAGCTGCGCGGGCACCTCGGGTTCTGGATCACCGTCTCGGTCATCTGCCTCGCGGTCTGGGCCGCGACCGGCGCGGACTACTTCTGGCCGCTGTGGCCGATCGCGTTCATCGGCCTCACGGTGGTGCTGCACGGGCTCGAGGTGCTCAAATGTGCGCCTGATCGTTCCACGTCAGCAGCGCCCAGCCATCGAAGCGCTCGCCTTCGATGAAGTAGTCGCGCCGCTGCTGGAACATCGTGATGCCGGTGTTGATGTGCCCCATCCGGTACAGCGCCGGCAGGTGGGCGGGTGAGAACTCCTCCCGGAAGAGCGCCGCGCCGGTGAAGTAGTGAATGAAGCCCCAGTGCGAAACGCAGAGGATGCGTTCGCTCTCCACGCGCTCCTCGAGGCGTTCCATCACGCGCGCGACACGCCCCACGATGTCGTTGAACGACTCCGCGCCCGGTTCGGCGTGATCGGGCGCGGACCGCGGCATCCATGAGATGTGGCCCTCGCCGTTGAAGTTCGGCGAGACGGCGCGGTAGGCGTCGGACTGGACCGCCTCGTGCAGGTCCTCGTCGGTGTCGAAGCCGAGGCCCAGCACCTCACCGATGCCCTGCGCCGTCTCCTGCGCGCGACCGTACGGTGAGGCGATGATGCGCTCGATCCCTTCGCCGCGCAGGCGCTCGCCCACCCCGCGCGCCTGCTCCCAGCCCCGCTCGGACAGGTGATCGCCGTCCTCGGGCTCGGGCCGCCCGTTGCGCTCGGCGACGTTGAAGCGCGACTCGCCGTGCCGCGTGAAGTAGACGATCAAGGCTTCAGGCCCTGCAGGAAGAGCTCGTGCACGCGCGTCTCCCCCGCGATCTCCGGGTGGAACGAGATCACGAGCATGTTGTCCTGGCGCGCGGCAACGGGGTGCCCATCGACCTCGGCGAGGATCTCGACCGCGTCGCCGTACTCGGCCAGCCACGGCGCGCGGATGAACACCGCGCGCACCGGGCCCTCGATCCCGGGGATCTCCAGGTCCTCCTCGAAGGAGCGGATCTGGCGGCCGAACGCGTTGCGCCGCGCCAGCGTGTCCATCACGCCCAGGTGCTCGCGGTCGAGCATGATCATCCCCGCGCACGTGCCGAGCACGGGCTTCCCGCTCCGTACGAAGTCCCGCAGCGGGTCCCCGAGGCCCTCACGCTGGATGCCGAGCGTCATCGTCGTCGACTCGCCGCCCGGCATCACCAGCCCGTCCAGCCCGTCGAGGTCGGCGGGCACGCGGACCTCGCGCACTTCGGCGCCGAGGTCCTCCAACATCTTGCGGTGCGCTTCGAAGTCGCCTTGAAGCGCCAGAACGCCGACTACCAACCGCGCGTGGCGAGCAGCTGCTGATCTTCGAGCTTGCGCGTCTCCAGCGACTGCATCGCCTCGCCCAGACCCTCGGACGCCTGAGCGACGCGCGCCGGGTCCTTGAAGTGCGTGGTCGCCTCGACGATCGCCTTCGCGCGCTCGGACGGGTTCGAGGACTTGAAGATGCCCGAACCCACGAACACGCCCTGGGCGCCGAGCTGCATCACCAGCGACGCGTCCGCGGGGGTCGCGATGCCGCCGGCGCAGAACAGCACCACCGGGAGCTTCTGGTCGGCCGCGACCTGGCGCACGAGATCGAGCGGGGACTGCAGCTCCTTCGCGGCGGTCGCGAGCTCCATGTCGTCCAGCGTGCCCAGGCGGCGGATCTCGGACCGGATCGAGCGCAGGTGGCGCACGGCCTCGACGATGTCGCCAGTGCCGGCCTCGCCCTTGGAGCGAATCATCGCCGCACCCTCGCCGATCCGGCGCAGCGCCTCGCCCAGGTGGGTCGCGCCGCACACGAACGGCACCTTGAAGCCCCACTTGTCGATGTGGTTGGCCTCGTCCGCGGGCGTCAGCACCTCGGACTCGTCGATGTAGTCGACCTCGAGCGCCTCCAGCACCTGCGCCTCGGCGAAGTGGCCGATGCGCGCCTTGGCCATGACCGGGATGGTCACGGCCTCCTGGATGCCCTTGATCAGGATCGGATCGGACATGCGCGCCACGCCGCCGTCGCGGCGGATGTCGGCGGGAACGCGCTCGAGCGCCATGACGGCCGCCGCACCGGCGTCCTCGGCGATCTTCGCCTGCTCGGCGTTGACGACGTCCATGATGACGCCGCCCTTCAGCATCTCGGCCAGACCGGCCTTCACACGGAACGTCGCCTCGTCTCTCATTGCCAGACGATGTTATCCACGCACGCGCCGGTGCCGGGGTTCGCGCCCGGGCGGCTGTTTCGGCTCCGGCCCGGGGTCGTCCACGTGCCATTCGCGCGTCACGGGCCGATCGATCAGGATCTTCTCGTCGTAGTGCAGGATCTCGAACGGCTCGCCGTCGACGAGCTCGTAGGTGACGTCGCGGTGGCGGACTCGAACCCGGATCGAGCTTCCGCGGTAGCGGAGCCGGAACTCCAGCCGCGTGATCGCGTTCGGCAGCCGCGGGCGGAAGGACAGGTCGCCGCCGAAGTCCCGCATCCCGCCGAAGCCCGCCACGGCCGCGATCCAGGAACCGGCCAGCGAGGCGATGTGCAGGCCGTCGCGCGTGTTGTCCATCAGGTCACCGAGGTCCATGCGGGCGGCTTCGCCGAAGTAGTCGTAGGCGAGGTCGAGGTGCCCGACCTCCGCGGCCACCACGGCCTGCGCACACGCACTCAGGGAACTGTCACGCACCGTGATCGGCTCGTAGTAGGCGAAGTCGCGCGCCTTCTGCTCGGGCGTGAAGCGGTTGCCGCGCATGTACAGCGCGAGCACGAGGTCGGCCTGCTTGACCACCTGCGTGCTGTAGAGCCGGAAGTAGGGCACGTGCAGCAGCAGCGGGTACTGCACGCCGTCGAAGTCGAACAGCTTGTGGTGCGTGAAGTTCTCGGCCTGCGGGTGCACCTGCAGCCGCTCGTCGTACGGAATGTGGATCGCTGACGCGGCGTCCCGCCAGGCCGCGATCTCCTCGATGTCGACGCCGAGCTGGCGCGCGTGGTTGTTGTGGCGGGAGGCGACCAGCGCGGCGTGGCGCAGGTTCTGCTCGGCCATCAGGTTCGTGTAGATGTTGTCGTCGGCGATCGCGGAGTACTCGTCCGGGCCGGTGACGCCGTCGATGTGGAAGCGGCCGTCGTGGTCGTGGTGGCCGAGCGAGCGCCACAGCCGCGCGGTGTGGACGAGCAGCTCCAGCCCGGTCGTGGCCTCGAACTCGACGTCCCCGGTCGCGCGGATGTAGCGGATGACGGCGTCCGCGATGTCGGCGTTGACGTGGAAGCCGGCCGTGCCCGCGGGCCAGTACGCGCTGCACTCCTGGCCGCGGATGGTCCGCCACGGGAACGCGGCGCCTTCCAGCTCGAGCGTCTTGCCACGCTCGAGCGCGAGGTCGAGCGTCGCGTGGCGCCAGCGCAGCGCGTCGGCGGCCGCGGTCGGCAGCGTGTACGTGAGCACCGGCAGGACGTAGGTCTCCGTGTCCCAGAACGCGTGGCCGTCGTAGCCCGGGCCGGTCAGGCCCTTGGCGGGAATGGCGCGGCGCTCCGCTCGGGCGCCCGCCTGCAACGTGTGGAAGAGCGCGAAGCGAACGGCCTGCTGGAGCTCGCCGTCGCCGTCGATCTCGACGTCCGCGTGCTCCCAGAACGCGTCCAGGTACTCGCGCTGCTGGGCGGCGAGCGTGTCCCAGCCCGTGCGCTTGGCGGAGGCCACGGCCGCGTCCACCTGGTCGCGCACGGACGGCAGCGAGCGCCGGCTCGACCACCCGTAGGCGAGGAACTTGGTAAAGCGCAGGCTCTGGCCGGGCTGCAGCTCGGCGGTCAGCCACACGCGGCCGAGGTCCGGTGCCGCCTCGGCGCCGCACACGATCCCGTCGACCTTCTCGAACACGTGGTCCATGCCCGCCGCCATCCGCAGCTTGCTCTTGTGCGTGCGGTGGACGAGCACGACCCGCAGGTCGTGGACCTCCTGCTCCTCGGCGTCGAGCGGCGCCTCGAGCGCGGCCGCGGCGCGTGGGTCGCGGGTCTTGTGCGCGTTCGGCTCGTTGGCCACCAGCTCGGACTGGGCGACGATCCGCAGCGGCTCGTCGTCGACCGCCTTGACCTCGTAGCGGATCGCGGCCACCGAGCGCTGGACGAACGAGACCAGGCGCGTCGAGTTGATCTCGATCTCGCGCCCGCTCGGCGAACGCCAGCGCACGTGGCGCCTCAGGACCCCCTCACGCAGGTCCAGCGAGCGCGTGTGCGCGAGCAGCTCGCCGTAACGGATGTCGAACGGCTCGTCGTCGACCAGCAGCCGGATCAGCTTGCCGTTGGTCGCGTTCACGACGGTCTGGCCGTCCTCCGGGTAGCCGTAGCCGGCCTCCGCGTACGGCAGGGGGCGCGTCTCGTAGAAGCCGTTGAGGTAGGTGCCGGGCAGGCCGAACGGCTCGCCCTCGTCGAGGTTGCCGCGCAGGCCGATGTGGCCGTTGGAGAGCGCGAACACGGACTCGGCCTGTGCGAGCACGTGCAGGTTCAGCCGTTCCTCGCTGACCGCCCACGGCTCGACGGTGAAGGCCGGGTGCGTGATCAAAGGAGCTCTCCCAGGTCGTCCACGACCACGTCGGCGCCGCTGGCCTTGAGCGCCTCAGCCTGGTTCGCCCGGTTGACGCCGACCACGAACCCGAACCGGCCGGCCGCCCCGGCCTGGACGCCCGCGAGCGCGTCCTCGAACACGGCGGCGTGTGCGGGCTCGACACGCAGGCGGCGCGCGGCCTCCAGGAACGTGTCCGGCGCGGGCTTGCCCGGAAGGTTGAGCTCGCGCTTGACGACGCCGTCGACGCGCTCCTGCATGTAGCGATCCATGCCCGTGACCTTCAGGACCTCCTCGGCGTTCGCGCTCGAGCTCACGAGCGCGAGCTGGAGGTCGGCGGCCTTCGCGGCTTCGAGGTAGCGGCGGGAGCCCTCGTAGGCCTCCACCCCCTGCTCGCGGATCAGGCGCAGGACGAGGTCGTTCTTCACCGTGCCGATGCGCGTGATCTCGCTCTCGGGCGGGTGGACGTCACGCGAGGCCAGGAACGAGCGGATCCCGTCCTCGCGCGCTTTGCCGTCGACGTACAGGACGTAGTCCGTCGCGATGTCGAACGTGTAGCCCTCCTCCTCGAACGTCTGCTTCCACGCCTGGGCGTGGACGGCGGCGGTGTCCGTGAGGACGCCGTCGAGGTCGAACAGGAGGGCGGTGATGCGGTCGGGTAGGCCCAGCACGGGCGGAGCGTACCCGCCCTACTTCAGACGGAACGCGCGAATGCGGTCGTCGTACTGCGCGCTGTCTCGCGCGTAGAGGCCGTAGGCGAGCGCCTGCAGGATGCTCAGCAGGCCGGTGTGGCTGCGGACGAAGGCCGGCGAGTTGCTCGAGTAGTAGAGCGTGCGCTCCGACAGCTTGGCGACGTCGGAGAGCGTCGCATCGACGATCGCGAGCGTGGCCGCGCGGCGGTGGCGGGCGATCTTCATCGCGCGCAGGACCAGCGGGTGCGGGCGGCCGGCGGACAGGCCGATAACGAGCGTGCGCTCGTCGATGCGGCCGAGCCGGGACAGCGCTTCCTGGCTCGGGCTCGCGGCGATCTCCGCGCGGACGTCGAGCAGCATCAGCAGGTGGCGCAGGTAGGAGGCGAAGAACGCCATCTGGTCCGTGCCGGCGATCAGGATCTTCTCGGCGTTGGCGATCGCCTCGATCGCGCCGTCGACCTCGGAGCGGCTCACGCGCCGGGCCGTGTCCTCGACGTTGACGTGATCGGCGGCGATGGCCTGCTCGAACGGCGACTGGTCGAGGCTGAACAGCGGCGCGCTCGGCTCGGGCGCCGCGGTGGTCCGGTGGTGGTGGCGGTACTCCTCCCGGGCCGCCTCCTGCAGCTCCGGGAAGCCCTCGAAGCCGAGCGCCTGGCTGAAGCGCACGACGGTCGAGCTCGACGTGTTGGCCCGCCGGGCCAGTTCCTCGGCGGTGTGGAAGGCAACTTCGTCGAGGTGATCGACGACGTACTGGGCCACGTCCTTCTGCGAGCGCGAGAACTCCTCGAAGCGCGCGGAGATGTACGTGGAAAGCGTTTGGTGGCCGCGGGCGGCCGGGGGCATCGTGGCGGTCCTCGGCATGGCGAGGCGATCTTTCGACGATCGCTCCCTAACCTCCTGCCATCTAATGCAACGGCTTGAGACTCGACTCGACGGACTGGTGCTGCTGGCGCCGCAGGTGCACGGAGACGAACGCGGATTCTTCATTGAGACGTTTCGCGCGGACGTCGCCCGCGATCACGGCGTCCCCACGGAGTTCGTGCAGGACAACCACTCGCGCTCCCGCCAGGGGACGTTGCGCGGCATCCATTTCCAGACCCATCCGGGCCAGGGCAAGTTGGTGCGGGTCGCCCGCGGCCGCGTGTTCGACGTCGTGGTCGACCTGCGCCGCGGGTCGCCGACGTTCGGCCAGTGGGAAGGTGTCGAGCTCGACGATGTCTCCGGCGCGATGCTGTACATCCCGGTCGGTTTCGGGCACGGGTTCCTGGTGCTCAGCGAGGTCGCGGACTTCGTCTACAAGTGCACCAACTACTACGACCCCGCCACCGAGGCCGGGATCAAGTTCAACGACCCGGACGTGGGGATCGAGTGGCCGAGCGCGGTCGAGCTCTTGTACTCGGAGCGCGACGCTTCGGCACCTACGCTGGCCGAGGTCGCTGACTCGCTGCCGTTCACGGTGTGAAAGGGCGCTTCGCACCGTCGCCCACGGGGGTCCTGCACCTCGGGAACCTGCGCACCGCGTTGCTGGCGTGGCTGTTCGCCCGCTCGGCCGGCTCGGAATTCCTGGTGCGGGTGGAGGACCTCGACGTCGGTCGGGTGCGGCCGGGGTTCGCGGAGCGCCAGCTGAGTGACCTGGCCGCTCTGGGGCTGGACTGGGACGGTGAGGTGGTGTCGCAGTCGGCGCGTGGCGACTTGTATTCGGCGGCGTTGTCGGCGCTGCCCGTGTACGAGTGCTTCTGCACGCGGGCGGAGATCGCTTCGGCCGCATCAGCCGCGCACGGGCCGGTCGGGGCGTACCCCGGGACGTGTCGCGGATTGAGCGCGGCGGAGCGTTCCGCGCGGCGGGCGGAACGGGCGCCGGCGCTGCGGGTAGACGCAGGCGGCGTCGAGGTCGCGTTCGTCGATCGCGTTCTGGGGGCGCAGACCGGGTTCGTGGACGACTTCGTCGTGCGGCGCAACGACGGGGCGTTCGCCTACAACCTCGCGGTCGTCGTGGACGATGCGGCGCAGGGCGTCGAGGAGGTCGTGCGGGGCGCCGACCTGGTCGACTCGACGCCGCGGCAGATCTGGCTCGGGCGGGCGTTGGGCTGTCCGGAGCTCTCGTATGCGCACGTGCCGCTGGTGTTGGGGCCGGATGGGCGGCGACTCGCCAAGCGGCATGGGGACGTGACGCTGCGGGAGGTGGCGCCGTCCGCGGCTCTGGCCTGGATGGGCGCGTCGTTGGGGCTAGCGGGGTCTTCTCCGTCTGAGATGCTGGCCGGGTTCGATCCGGCCGCGGTCTCCCGCGAGCCGACCGTCTACGCGGGATGAACGACAGCATCGAGGGAGTGGGTGCGCCGGCCCCGCGGCGAGGATGCGAGGAAACGATCACGCTCCGCGGAGGGGTGCGGTCGGAAACTTGCGCTCAGCGATAGCGAGCGACCGCACCCCCTTTGTTCGGAGCGCGGTCGTGATGGAAGATGATCGGTTGGCGCCCGTAGCGCGCCGATCGACCGCGAACGTGCATCCATCCGCCGCGCGGACGGGACCCTCCCCCATCGGTGCCCGCCGTCGGAGCGGACCGGGCCCGAGCGCGGCGCGTGCTGCACACCGCGCCCCACCCGCCGCATAGACTCGCACCACCATGGTCGGCCGCACGGAAGAGCAGGCCCGCCTCACCGCCCTGATCGACGCCGCTCGCTCGGGTCGCAGCGGCGCGCTGCTCCTGCACGGCCCACCGGGCATCGGCAAGACGGAGCTGCTGCGCTTCGCGGTGGACCAGGCCGACGGGTTCACGCTGCTGCGAGCGCGCGGGATGGAGTCCGAGTCCGGCATCCCGTACGCCGGTCTCGCCGAGCTGGTCGGACCGCTGCTGGGGTTCGTCGACGAGCTCCCGGAGGTGCAGGCCGCCGCCCTGCGCTCCGCGCTGGCGCTGGGCCCGGCCGCCGCCACGGATCGCTTCACCGTGCCCGCCGCGCTGCTGTCCCTGCTGGCGCGCGCCGCCGACGACGGACCCGTGTTGTGCGTGGTCGACGACGCCCAGTGGCTGGACGAGCCGAGCCTCGAGGCGTTCCTGTTCGCCGGCCGCCGCCTGGTCGCGGAGGGCGTGGCGATGCTCGCCGCCGCGCGCGGCCGTGTGGAGGTTCCGTGGATGGAGCGACTCGCCGTCTCGCCGCTGGCGGACGACGACGCCCGCGCGCTGTTGGACGCCTCGATCGCGCCGAGCGTCGCCGACCGGCTGGTGGCCACCGCGGCCGGGAACCCGCTCGCCCTGCTGGAGATCCCGGCGCTGCTGACCGCATCACAGCTGGCCGGCCGCGAGCCCTTGGCGGACCCACTCCCGCCAGGGACGGGCGTCGAGCGCGCGTTCGCCGTGGCCTTGGCCGCGCTGCCGCAAGAGACCCGATCGGCGCTGCTCGTCGCGGCGGCGGCGAGCACGCGCCGCCTCGACGTGCTCGCGCGGGCGCTCGCGACCACCGCGGGCTCACCGCCCGCCGCATCGCCGCCCGCCTCCGCGAGTTCGCCGACCGCCACCGCGAGTTCGCCGCCCGCCGCCGCGGCATCCCCGCCGGCCGCCGCATCCCCGCCCGCCGCCGCATCCCCGCCCGCCACCGCGGGCACGTCGCCCGCCACCGCGGCATCCCCGCCCGCCGCCACGAGTTCGCCGCCCGCCACCGTCGCATCCCCGCCGGCCGCCGCGTCCCCGCCCGCCGCCGTATCGCCGCCCGCCACCGCGGGCTCGTCGCCCGCGGCCGCGCTGGCCTCACTCGGCCCCGCCGAGGCCGCCGGCATCGTCGTCCTGGGCGGCGGCGAGCTCGAGTTCCGTCATCCCCTGATGCGGTCGACCGTCTATCACTCGGCCACGCCGGTCGAGCGGCGGGCGGCGCACGCGGCGCGGACGGGGGGGGGCGAGGGCGGCGGGGGGGGGGGGAACCTCCGGGCCTGGGGGGTTGCTCCGGACGAGGGGGTGGCGGCCGCGCCGGAGGCCGCGGCGCTCGAGGCGCGCGGGCGCGGCGCGCACGCCACCGCCGCGCGGGATCTCCAACGGGCGGCACAGCTCACGCCGGAGGCCGCATCGCGCGCGCGGCGGCTGCTCGCGGCGGCCGACGACGCGGTCCGGTCCGGCGAGGCCGACGCGGCGAGCGCCCTCCTGGACTCGATCGAGTCGGACGACGATCCGCTGCTCGTCGCGGACGTCGAGCGGTTGCGGGGGCACGTGGAGATGCGGCGCGGGTCGCCGGTCGACGCGAACGAGCGGCTCGTGGCCGAGGCGGACCGGGTCCGCGGGCGCGATCCGCGGCGAGCGGCGGCGATGTTCCTGGAGGCTTCGGTCGCGCACCTGATGACCGGTGATCCCGGCGCGCTGGTGGCCGCCGCCGAGAAGGCGCGGTCTTTGTCGGCGGGCACCGAGCCGGCGGTCGAGCTGCTCGCGACGGCGGTGATCGGGGAGGCGCAGATCGCGCTCGGGGAGGTCGAGCAGGGCGTGGCGGAGCTGCGCGCGTGCGAGCCGTACCTGATGGAAGCCGACCCGCTCGGGATGGTCGAGATCGTCGGCATGGCCGGGCACGCGTGGACGTGGGTCGAGGACTGGGAACGCGCGACGCGCACGCTGCAGCGGATCGTCCGCGCGGCGCGGGCCGCGAGCGCCGTGTCCGCGCTCATCCACCCACTGGCCGCGCAGGCGCATTTGGACCTGCGGCGCGGACGCTGGGCGGCGGCGCTCGCGGGCGCTTCGGAGGCGGTCGAGCTGGCCGAGGAGGCCGGGCAGCTGGCGCTCCTCCCCCACGCGCTGGCGGCGCTCACGCTCGTCGAGGCCGGGCTCGGCCACGAGGCCGACTGCCGCGCACACGCCGAGCAGGGCCTCGAGCGCTCCGAGGACCCCTACCTGCACGCCGCCCTCGGCCAGCTGGAGCTGGCCCTCGGCCGCATCCCGGAGGCGATCGAGGCGCTGGAGACGGGCGAGCGCCAGATGATCCGGCGCGGGCTCGCGTCCTCGGTCGTCATGCTGCGGCCGGACCTGATCGAGGCGTACGTCCGCGCCGGCCGGCGCGAGGAGGCCGAGGCCGCTCTCGCACGCCTCGAGGCCGACACCGCCGAGGGCCGCGCGGCCCGGCGCGCCGCCGCCGTGGAGGCCGCGACCAACGTGCGCCCACTGCGCGCCGACTCGCTCGCGGCGCTGCCGGTAATCGGCGTCGGCCCGCGCTGGGTGCGCGCCGCGGCCGAGCGCTGCCGCGGCCTCCTCGCGCCCGACGACGATTTCCGCGCCGTGTTCGAAGGCGCGCTGCAGCACCACGCGGACCTGCCGATGCCGTTCGAGACGGCGCGCACGCAGCTCGCGCTCGGCGAACGCCTGCGCCGCGCCAAGCAGCGCGCGGAGGCGCGCGAACCGCTTCAACAGGCGCTCGACGAGTTCGAGCGCCTCGGCGCGAAGCCGTGGGCCGAACGCGCCCGCACCGAGCTGCGCGCGACCGGCGGCCCCGCGGGAGGCCGGCGGGCGCCCGCGGCCGCCGACCAGCTCACGCCGCACGAGCTCCAGATCGCCGTGCTCGTCTCCCAGGGCATGACCAACCGCGAGGCGGCCGCGGCGCTCTTCCTGTCACCGAAGACGATCGAGTACCACCTCGGCCAGATCTACCGCAAGCTCGACGTCCGCGGCCGCGCCCAGCTCGCCCGCCTGATGGCGATGGAGCTCCCCGAGGGCGAACGCGACCCCGCGGTGCTCGCCGACGCCCTTTCCTAAAGAGGGACTGTCCCTCTTTAGGAAAACCCTCGACTACGGGTCGAAGGTCTCGTCCTGCGCGACCGCGACGTCGAGCAGCAGCGGCGTGGAGCGGTCCCAGGGCGACTCGTCGAGCACGCTGAGCAACTCGGCGTGCGTCGTGATGCGGCGCGCCTGGCAGCCCTGGGCGGTGGCCATCGCGGCGATGTCGATGTCGAACTTCGGCCACGGGCCGTGCGCACCGGCGTGCTCGGCGAGGCGGTCCATGATCGCGTAGCCGCCGTTGCGCAGCACCACGAACAACACGCCGACGCCGTACTGCGCCGCGGTCCACAGCGCCTGGATCTGGTAGAGCGAGGAGCCGTCGCCGACGACCGCGACGACCGGACGGTCGCCCGCCATCCGCAGCCCAGTCGCAGCGGGCAGGGCGAAGCCGAGCATGCCCATCGCGCTCACGAAGGCGCCCGGCGCGGTCGCCGGGAGGCGCGCGTGCAGCTCAGGGCGGCTCGACGGGGACTCCTCCACCACGATCGCGTCCCGCGGGAGCCGCTCGGCGAGCGCAGCGAGGGCGTGGCCGGGGTACAGCGGCTCGCCGGGTTCCGGGGGCGCGGGACGCTCGAACGCGACCGCGCTGCGCCGCGGCTCCACGACCGCCGCCAGCGCGGAGCAGATCGCCGCCGGATCCCCGAGCACCGCCAGTTCGGCCGGGCTGCGGTGCGCCTCGTCCGGGTCCGCCGTGATCACCGCCAGGCGGGCGTGCGTGAGCGGGCCGGCGTCGTATGGGTACTGACGCAGCGCGCCCGTCCCGACGACGAGCACGGTGTCGAACGGGTCCAGCGCGGCGCGGAGCCGTTCCCGCCGCGCCGGCGCGATCCCCGCGAACTGCGGATGGTCCTGCGGGAACCCGGCGGCGCCGCCGAACGGCTCCTGGAAGACGGGCGTGCCCAGCCGCTCGGCCAGCGCGACCAGCGAGCCCCAGTCCGCGCCCGCGCCGGCGATGATCGCGGGCCGCTCCCCCAGGAAGGCGGCGAGCTCACGCACGGCGTCCGGCGCGGCCGCGGCCGAACGGACCAACCGCTGCGGGCCGAGGATCTCGTGCGGCTCGGGCGCCGGCGCGAGCCAGTCGTCCATCGGCACGATCACCAGCGCCGGCCCGCGAGCGGTCTCCGCGGCGTGAAAGGCGCGCACGATCGTGCCCGGAACGTCCTGCGGGCGCACCGGCAGCTCCTCGAACACCGGGTACTCCCCCGCGAGCCCGCGCAGCCTGCCGGCCAGGAACGGCTCCTGCGCGAGGTGGCGGCGGTCCTGCTGGCCCACCAGCACCACGACCGGCGCCCGGTTCAGGCGCGAGGTGGCGATCGCGGCGACCGCGTTGCCGAGCCCGGGCGTCGAGTGCAGCAGCGCGAGCGCCGGCCGGCCGGTCCCCAGCGCGAACCCGCACGCGAGGCTCACGACCGACCCTTCGTGCAGCGCGAGCACGAAGCGCAGATCCTCCGGCAGCCCCGCCAGCAACGGGACCTCCGTGCTGCCGGGGTTGGAGAAGATCGTCGTCAGCTCGAGCCGGCGCAGGACGTCGAACGTGGTGTCGCGAACGGTCGGCACCCTTGCAGGAATATCGCGCGAAACGTACAACTGCGTTTGTAGGTGCTCGACACGCTCTACATCGACGATGTCGCGCAGGCCGACGCGCTGCTCAAGCCCAAGCGCGTCGAGATCCTGCGCCGCCTGGCCGAGCCCACGACGTGCACGGCGATCGGCGGCGAGCTCGGTGAGACGCCGCAGGCGATCTACTACCACGTCAAGCGCCTGCAGGCCGCCGGCCTGGTCACGCTCGTGGATGAGCGGCGCGTGCGCGGGATCGCGGAGGGGATCTACCAGGCGGTGGCGCGCTCGTTCTGGGTCTCGCCGGACTGCGTCGGCCGGCTCGGACCCGAGCGCACCCGGGAAGCCATGCTCGGCCTCGGCTACCTGCTCAACCTGACCGAGGAGATGTCGCGCGATCTGGCGCAGCTCGCGATGGGGAACGTCGTGCTGCCGTCGTTCGGGATCGCGGGGGACGTGACGCTGGCGCCGGAGGACGGCGCGGCGTTCGTGGCCGAGCTCCAGCGCGCGTTCGGCGAGGTGCTGACCAAGTACGGCGGCGGCGAGGGCCACACCTTCCGGCTCGCCCTCGCCTGCTACCCGCGGACCTCCTAGGCGGAGGTCATCTCCTTCGCCTCCTCGGCGGCGAGGTCCAAATACGCCCGGCGCACGCCTTCGACGTGCTCGCGCTGCACACCGACCGCCCAGTCCGCCAGGTCCTTGACCGCGGCGTCCTCGGTGGTGAAGGCGATCACCTGCACGATCTCCCAGTGGCACAGCTCGCCCGCCTCGGCCATGGACAGGAACTCGAAGCCGTCCAGCGCCTCCTCCTCGCCCTCGAGGTAGGTCTTCATCATGTCAACGGCCTCGGACTTCGTCTCGCGCGCCTTCTCGCGGATCGCGGTCTTGCGGCCTTCGAGCGTGTCGATGTAGGCGTCGGTGCGCTGCTCGGTTTGCGCGGCCTGATCGCTCATGCGGTCGAGGTCGGCCTTGAAGGCTTCCGCGCCCTCCATGCCCGCGACCTGCTTGGTCGCCTGCTGCGCGGCCTGGGCGAGCCCGAGGACCTCCGCGAGCTTCTCGTCGAGTGGTGTCAATTCAGCCATGCGGCGGGCCATACCCAGCGGTGGCGCGCCATCAATCCAGCCGTTCCTCCAGCCGCGCGACGGTGTCCCGCGCCCGGTCGCGCTCCTTGCGCGCCCCGGTGAGCACGCGCTCGGCGGTTTCGGCTTCCGAGCGGGCGTCCGCGAGCGCCTGCTTGGCCTCCTCGAACGCCTCCTGTGCGCGCTGCAGCGTGTCCACCGCTTCCTGCGCGTCCTCCTCGGCGCCCTTGGCCACGCGCTCGCGGACCTTGAGCGTCGCGCGTGCCTCGCGCAGCTCGTCCTCCAGCTGCTGGCGTTCGCGGGCCGCGCGCTCCTCGGCCTGGCGGTCGACCTCCTCGGGCGGCGGCTGCTTGGGCTGCTTCTTCGGCGGCGGCGCGGGCAGGTCGGTGGTCTCGAGCGCGAACGGCCACGCGCCGCCCTGCTGCGCCTCCCCCACCAGCCGGCCCGCCTGCAGCGCGGCGCGCAGGTCGGGGTCGCCGGCGGCGGCGTGCAGCGTCGTGCGCAGACGGTCGGCCATCGCGCGCGAGAGCGGCTTGCCGCCCGGCTTGAGCGTGACCGCGAAGCGCATGACGTCGTCGATCGCGCGCCGCTCGGCCTGCGTGGCCTGGCGCAGGACGTCGGCGCCGCCGCCCGCGAGCGCGGCGTCCTGGGCGGCGCGCAGCGCGGCACCGGCGTCCAGCAGCGCGGCGATCAGCTCCGGCTCCTCGCGCGCGACCTGGTTCGCCGTCCAGGCGGCGGGCGTCGGCTTGGGCAGCTTCGCGAGCTTGGCCGCCGCCTCTTTGTCGCTCTTGCGGATCTCCTTGGCCAGCTTGTCGCGGGCGGAGATGAACTCCTCGAGCGGAAGGGCGTACAGGTCTTGCTCAGACATCGATCCTGGCGGGATGATCGCCGATGCGGACCGCGCGCGGCATCGCTCTCGTGGTGAACGGGGTCGCGGGGGCGCCGTCGGCGCCGAGCGCGATCAGGCCGCCGGTCCCGAACGGCGCGAGCTGGTGCAGCGCGCGGTCGGCCGCGTGGTCGAGCGGGAGATGCGCGTGGCGCACCAGCGCGTCGATCTCGTGGGCGAGCGCCACGCGGATGATGCCCTCGCCGTCGCCCGTGCAGGAGACCGCGACCGTGTCCGAGGCCCAGGTGCCGGCGCCGATCAGCGCGGAGTCGCCGACGCGCGCCGGGTGCTTGCCGGAGATGCCGCCGGTGGACGTGGCGGCGGCGAGGTGACCGTGCAGGTCGCGGGCGACGGCGCCGACGGTGTTGCCCCCTCCCCCGGTCGCGTCGCTCGCCGTGTCGGAGCCTTGGAGCCCGACGAGCAGGACGTGACGGCCCTCGTCGAGCACGGCCCGGGCGGCCTGAATCGGGTTGCGCATGCCGGTCACGGCTGCGACCGCTCCCGCCGCGCGGTCGCTGCCGCGCATGATCGAGGCGTCGTGGGAGACGTTGCCGAGTTCGTCCGAGACGGCGCCGCGCCCGGCGTTGAAGACCGGGTCGTCCTCGAGGATCACGACCGCCCGCTGAACGGCGTCGAGCGCGCTGCCGCCTTGCCGGAGGATCGCGTGACCGGCGTCGACCGCGGCCTGGATCCCCTGGCGCGCCCGCGCGCGCTGCTCCTCGCGCCAGTGGCCCGCGCCGCCGTGGACGACCATGGTGATCATCCGCGGGCACGATACGAGCATGCGGACGCTCGGGATCGACCTCGCCTCACAGCCGGCGAACACCGCGGCGTGCGAGATCGACTGGGCGAGCGGGGACGTCTCGCTCGTGCGCGGCGTGGACGACGACGCCATCCGCGCCGCGCTCGCCCGGGCCGACCGCGCCGGGATCGACGCGCCGTTCGGCTGGCCGGAGCCGTTCGTCGCCGCCGTGTCGGGCGCGGCGCCGTGGCCGCGCGACCGGCGCGTGCTGACCCACCGCGCGACCGACCGCTTCGTACACCGCGAGATCGGCAAGCTGCCGATGTCGGTGACCACGGACCGGATCGCCTACTGCGCGATGCGCTGCGTGACGCTGATCGAGGGGTGCGAGATCGCGGTCGAGGCCTATCCGGACGCGGCGCTGCGCGTCTGGGTCGGCGGGCCGTGGTCGTCCTACAAGCGCGACGCGCGGGAGCGGCGCGCGGTGCTGCTCGAGCCGTTGCTGGAGGTCGCGCCGCTGTCGGCGGCGCAGATCGAGGCGTGCCTGGCGTTCGACGACAACCTCGACGCGGTCGTCTGCGCGCTGGTCGCGCGCGCGGCCGCGGTCGATGAGACCGTGCCGCCGCCGCCCGAGTTGGCCCGGCTCGCAGAGGTCGAAGGCTGGATCCAGCTGCCGCGGCCGGGGAGCCTCTGTCGCCTGGGTCGAGCTGGGGCGCCGGACCGCACACCGTGACGATCTGCCACCGCTCGGTCGTGACGAGCGGCGTGAACCCGCTCGGCGCGGCCGGCTCGAGGCCTTGCCCGTAGAACCACTTGGACCGAATGATCACCGCGGGCCGTTCCGGCGGGGCGTCGAGGTCGCGCATCGGCAGGTCGAGGCGCCAGGCCACGAGCGACCGCGCCCGCGCGCTGGTCCGGACCCGCGAGCACGCGACGAGCTCGTCCGGCCCACCCGCGCGCTCGATGACGGGATCGAAGGCGTCCGCGGCCTCGGCGCGCGCGCCGAGCTCGGTCCACTGGTCGCGCAGGGTGCCGCCGGTGGTCACGAGGACGAACGCCACGAGCACGAGCGCGCCGAGCGGACCGGCCCACGCCGCGCGAGCGGCGCCCGCGGCGCGCTTCGCCAGGCGCACCGCTCCCGCGCCGGCCAGTGCGGCGCCCAGCGCCGCGGCGGCGACCAGGTAACGCGGGTTTCCGGCGTACCCCGCGGTCGTCATCACGGCGACGAGCACGACCCAGGCGGCGGCCGCGGCGAAGATCCAGCGGGCCAGGCGGCCGCCGAGCAGTGCGGCGACGAGCGCCCCGATCACCGCGGGCAGCGTGCTGATCGTCGCGGTGTCGCCGAGGACGGCGAGGAACGGCACGGACTCGAGCTTCGCGCTGCCCGGGCTCGGGACGCCGCGGGCCGTGTGGGAGGCGCCGAGCGCGCCGCCCGCGCCGATCACGTCCGGGCCGAACCACAGCAGCGGCACGACGGCGGCGGCGATGAGCACGGCGCGGCGGTCCTCGTCGCGGCGCCACAGCCACACGCCGTACGCGGCGAGGAACGGCCATGCCTCGGGGCGCATCAGCGCGGCGGCGGTCGCGCACGCGAGCGCGGCGGCGGTCCGGCCGGACAGGTGCGCGATCACGGCCCACAGAACGGCGGCCGCGAGCAGGCCCTCGGAGTTGCCGAGCGCGGTGTTGAACAGCCACCACGGCGACAGCGCCATCGCGGCCACGGCCGCGGCTCCCGCCCAGCGCCCGGCGAGCCGCGCGCCGAGCACGTACGCGCCGGCGAGCGCGAACAACCCGCCCGTCCGGGCCACGATCAGCCACAGCGCCGGAGCGCCCTGCTCCCACAGCGCGAACACCACCGTGAACAGCACGGGGAACGGCTTCCAGGACGGCCCGCTGGTCGTGTCCAGCGTGAGCCGCCCGGTCTCGCGGCCCCAGACCAGCCACGCGAGCGGGTCGAACGCGAGCGCCCACGGCAGCAGGAGCGAGAGCGCGGCGAGCACGACGGCGGCCGCGACCGCCGCGGACGCTCTCCACGACCCACGCGATCGCGCAGCGCCCACCCGAGCGCGTCGCGAGCGTTCGGGGGGACGCGCCGCCGCGGGCGCGCTCACGGCACCACGAGCTGCGCGACGTACACGAGCGCGACGACCATCGCCGCGATCAGGATCGCCGCGATCACGCGCACGGCCCACAGCGCGACCGGGGACGGGCGCGAGGACGGCACCCGGTGCGCCGCGCCCGGCCGGGCGGCAGCGCGGCGGCGGGACGCGTCCATGGGCGGCCGGCCGGCGCGGCCGGCCGCCGTCGCGGCAGGCAGCGTCACGTCTTCGCTCAGCGTGCCGTTGGTCTGCGAGCGGCGCTCCTCGGCCGATTCCGCGCGCAGAACCTCGAGCTCGCGGCGCAGCCCGCGGGCGGCGGCGCGTTCGCGGTCGAGCTCACGCTGGATGCGCTCGACCATGCGGCGCGAAGCCTCGTCGGGCTCACCGTCCGGAACCTCGCTGTTGAGCAGCTCCTCGCGCAGGCGGGCGACCTCGGCGCGCTCGGCCGCGAGCAGGCGCTCGGCGTCCTCGCGGGACCGGTCGAGCTCCGCGCGCAGGCGCTCGGTCTCCTCGGCCTCGGCGACGATGGACCGCTGCGCCTCCTCACGCGCCGTCGCCAGCCGCTCGTGGACCTCGGTGGTGACCGCGCGCTCGCTCTCGAGGCGCTCGTCGGCCTCGGCCTCCACGGCGGTCAGCGCCTCCTCGCGCTGGGCCAGCAGTCCTTGGAGACGCACCACGTCCTCGCGGGCCACGGCCAGCTCGTTCGTGAGCCGCTCGTTGGAGTCCTCGGCCCGAGTGGTCCGCTCCTGCAGCTCGCGGATGACCTCGCCGAGCGCGGTGCGCTGGTGCTCGTCGTCGCCGGCCGCCGCGCGCAACTGCTCGAGTTGGCCGGCGAGCTCGTCGCGCTCTTCGCGGACGGCGCGCATCTGCTCCAGCTCGTCCTCGAGCCGCTCGTGCGCGGCCTTCAGGCTGCCGTGCGCGAGCCGCAGCCCGGCGAGCTCGTCCGCCTCGGCCCGCGCGACCTGCGCCTCGGTGCGCAGCGACTCGAGCTCCGCCGGGGCCTCGTCGCGCAGGGCGGCGAGCTCGGCGGCGAGCCGTTCGGCCTCCGCCCGCGCGGCTTCCAGTTCCGCCCGCGCGGCGGTGAGCGCCCCGGCGTCGGCCAAGAGCCGCTCGAGCTCGGCCCGGACCTGCGCGAGCTCGTCGGCGTCGCCTCGTAGCCGCTCGACCTCCGCGCGCAGCGCGGCCGCCTCGTCGTCGGCGCCGCCCCGCAGCGCCTGGAGCTCGGCGCGTAGCGCGTCGAGCTCCGCGCGGGCCTCGATCAGCGCCGCGGCGTCCGCGCGCAGCGCCTCGACCTTGCTCGCAAGCCGTTCGGCGTCCGCGCGGGAACCGTCCGCGTCCACGCGCAGCGCCTCCAGCTCGCGCGTGAGGCGTTCGACCTCGGAGCGCGCGGCGGCCAGGCGGTCCGCCTCGGGACGCTCGTCGCGCAGCGCGTCCAGCTCGGCCTGGGCGGCAGCGAGCTCGGCGCGCAGATCCGGGCGCTCGTCGAGCTCGGCCCGCAGCGCGTCGCGTTCGGAGCGCAGCTCCGCGAGCACGGCGCGCATGTCGCTTTCCGCCGTGGCCTGCGCGCCGCGGCGGCGACGCCGGCGCGGCGGCGGCAGCTCGACCACGAGCGAGCGGCCGAGCTCGAGCTCGGCGCCGAGCACCTCGCCACGCGCGACGTCCCAGTCGAACGAGGCCCGCCAGCCGGCCTCGTCAGCTTCCGCACTGCCCGTCACGCGCGTGCGACGGCCACCGGCGTCGACGTTCAGCGCCGGCCGCAGCAGGCGCCGTCCGCTGACGCCGTTCCAGCGGCCGACGACGACGAGCCGGTCGTCCGCCGTCCACTCGAAGCGCTCGAGCTCGAACGAGACGTCCGCGGCGTCCGGCATCAGCTGGTCTCGCGCGCCTCGGGGGGATCTTCTTCGGTGGGCCGTGGGTGCAGCAGCGAGGTGCTCGAGCGCGCCACGGGATGCTGGCCGGTCTCGGTCGGCGGCGGCCGGTGATCGACGGCGGCCACGCGCGTCCGACGGTCACGCCCCTCGACCGCCACGGCGAACGACACCTTCGAGAACGAGAGCACCGCGCCGACGACCATCAGGAACGCGCCGGCGAGCGCGAGCCAGGCGCCGAGCCCGAGATCCTCGTCCGGCACCGGCGGCGGGTCCATCAGCTGGGCGGCCACGACGACGAAGGCCACGCCGACGAGCCACGGCAACGCGCGCTTGTCGACGTACTCCACCTCCGGGGTGAGCAGGCCGACGGCCCCGATCACGGCCGCGACGGCGCAGGCGGCGAGCAGCAGGTCCACGATCTCGAACACGGCCCACGCGTTGAACACGCCGTACCAGTCGAGGAACAGGCCGACGAGCAGCAGGAGCGCGCCGAGCGCGAGCACGAACGGCCCGATGTCGAATCTACGGTTCATCGCTTGAGAAGTCTGACAAGCGCCCCCGCTGGATCGCCGCAACGCCCATCACACCCGTTTTCGTTCAAGTACTGACACGGCGCGTTTCCCGCCTGGACCCGTGGGCATCTTGGGCCAGCCGCTTCGTTCTGCCTCCCGCGTGGCCGCCTTCCCCCCTCGCCTCCGCCGGGCGGCCGGGTCGCCGACACGACCCGGCCGCTCGGAGTCCCTTTCCGCCGCGACCAACGCCGCTGCCGACTCGGAGAGATGCCCCCGCAGCGCAGCCGGCCCGTCGCGCTCCAGCCCCCGCACGAGCGCGACGTGGTCGGTTGCCATCCGCTCCGCGCTCCACAGCGGCTCGAGCTGGTTCATGAAGAGCCGGAGCTCGCCGTCGAGCGCCGCGTGCGCGGCCGTGATCCGCGGCGAGTCGGCCGCCTCGACGATCGCCCGGTGCAAGCCGTTGTGTGCGTCGTTGATCGCGCCCCAGGCGCCCGCCTCGCACGCCCGCTCCAGCACGGCCAACGCCGCGTACACGCTCGGCGGAAGCGGGCCGCGGTCAAGTGCCAGACGCGCGGCTTCAATTTCCAGAGCCGTGCGAAGCTCAAACAGACTCACGATTGTGTCAGCTGTCAGCCGTGCGACCCGCGCGCCGCGGTTCGTCTCGATCACGACGATGCCTTCAGCGGCCAGCGCGCGCAGCGCCGCGCGCAGCGAATGCCGCGCCACGCCGTATCGCGCGCACAGTTCCGCTTCGACCAGGCGCGACCCCGCGGGACGTTCCCCGTCAAGGATCGTTTGACGTAAAGCGTCCGTTACAGCCTCGACCGCGGTCACGCCGGGACCGTAACCGGCCGGCGCACTTCCGGCGCAGCCAGCACGAGCAACCCGCTCAGGATCAACGCCGCGCCAACCGCCGCGGGCGCGTTCAACGCCTCGCTGAGCACGATCACGCCCAGCAGGGTCGCCGTGAGCGGCTCGGCCAGGGTGAGCGTCGCCGTCTCGGCCGCGCTGAGCCGCTTGAGCCCGCGCGCGAACAGCAGATAGGCGCCGGCGGTCGGGACGACGCCGAGGAAGACCGCGAGCAGCAGCCCGTCCGTGGTGGCCAGCCACTCGGCGCCGGTGATGAACAGCACCGGGAGGAGCACGACCGCGCCGAGCCCGAACGCCCCCGCCATCACGCGCTCCGGCGTGTGGCCGGCCTGCAGCATCTGCTTGGCCGCGTACGTGTAGCCCGCGTAGGACGCGCCGGCGACCAGCGCGAGCGCCACGCCGAGAACCGAGATCGACGCGTCCGCCCCGGCCAGCGCCAGCATCGCGACGCCCGCGCACGCCAGCGCCGTCGCGATCGCCCACGCACGGGTGGGCGCCCGCCGCTCGACCAGCCACTCGAGCGCCCCGGCCAGGGCGGGCGCGGAGCCGAGCGCGACGATCGTCCCAACGGCCACGCCGGTGTCGGCGACAGCGGCGAAGAACGACAGCTGGTAGGCCGCGACCGCGGCCGCGGCGAGCAGCAGCGGGCGCCGCGGAAGACCGCGCAGCCCGTCGGCCAGCAGTGCGACGAGGACGAGCAGCGCACCGCCGATCAGGATCCGCGCCGCGCCCACCCCCGCCGGCGACAGCCCCGCCGGACCGAGCGCCTGGGCGGTGCCGGTGGTGCCGAAGCAGAGCGAGGCGAGCAAGACCTGAAACCGGGACATGACGGCGATTGTTCCACAATCATCGTGATTGTTCAACAATACGTGCGATCAGCCGGTCCATCGCTTGCACGGGCAGCACACGCGCGAGCGTGACCATGACCCGTGCGTCGCGACCGAGGACGTACCGCGCGCGCGGGCGGGCCGCGGTGAGCGCACGGTGGATCGCGCCGACGACGACGTCGATCGGCATGCCGGTCCGTTCGGCGTCCTCCGCCATCGCGCGCAGCCGTTCGGCGATCCGCACATACGGCTCCGGCGGCGTCTCGGTGACGGCGAGGGTGCGCTGCCAGATCGGCGTCGCGACGGCGCCGGGCTCGATCAGCGAGACGTGCACAGAGCCCCGGAGCTCCTGACGCAGCGCGTCGCTGAGGGCCTCGAGCGCGAACTTCGACGCCGCGTACGGCCCGTAGAGCGGCAGCGCGACCCGGCCGGAGATCGACGAGACGTTCACGATCCGGCCGCGCGTGCGTCGCAGCGCCGGCAGGCACGCCTGGATGACCGCGAGCTGGCCGACGGTGTTCACCTCCAGCTGGCGGCGCAGCTCGTCGAGGGGTAGGTACTCCAACGGGCCGATCACGGCGATGCCCGCGTTGTTGACCACCGCGTCGAGCTCGAGCTCGCGCAGATGGCTGACGTCCCGGGTGACGTCGAGCTCGACCGGCGTGACGCCGTCGTAGTCGAGCGCGGCGCGTGTGCCGGCGTAGACGGTGAAGCCGCGGCGCGCGAGCGCGATGGCGGCGGCGCGCCCGATCCCGCTGGACGCGCCGGTGACGAGCACGGTCTTGGGCATGGTCGGCGAAACTACCGGCGATGCTGTTCGCCGAGCTCGCCGCTGCCACCGAGGACGTCCGCGCCGAGTCGGGGCGGCTCGCGAAGGCCGAGCGGATCGCGGCCGCGCTGCGCGGCCTCGCGCCTGACGAGCGCGCGGCCGGCGCGTCCTACCTGGCCGGCTCGCCGCGCCAGCGGGTGCTCGGTGTGGGCTGGGCGTCGCTGAAGGAGGACCCGCCCGCGCCGGCCGCGGAGGCGTCGTTGACCGTGGCGGAGGTGGACGCCGCGCTGGAGCGCGTCGCGTCGCTGAGCGGCGCGGGATCGGTCGCGGGGCGCCGGGCCGCGCTGGGCGAGCTGATGGCGCGGGCGACGGCGTCCGAGCAGGCGTTCCTGCGCGCGCTCGTGCTCGGGGACATCCGGCAGGGCGCACTCGCGGCGGTGGTCGGGGACGCCGTCGCGAAGGCCGCGGAGGTGCCGGTCAAGGACGTCCGGCGAGCGCTGATGCTGCGCGGTGACCTCGGCGCGGTGGCGGCGGTCGCGCTCGCGGGCGAGGATCTCGGGCAATTCCGGCTCGAGGTCGGGCGGCCGATCTCCCCCATGCTCGCCTCCACCGCGCCGGACGTGGACGCGGCGCTGGAGAAGACCGGGCCGGCCGCGGTCGAGTGGAAGCTCGACGGCGCGCGTATCCAGGTGCACCGCGACGGTGACAAGGTGCGGATCTTCACGCGGACGTTGGACGATGTGACGGCGCGCATCCCGGAGGTGGTCGAGGCGGCGTTGGCGCTGGACGCCCGGTCCTTCGTGCTCGACGGCGAGGCGATCGCCTTGCGGGAAAATGGGCGCCCGCACCCGTTCCAGGTGACCGGCAGCCGGTTCGCGAGCAAGTCCGGCACCGTGCTCCTGACGCCGCTGTTCTTCGACGTGATGCACCTGGACGGCGTCGATCTGCTCGACGAGCCCGCGTCCGTGCGGGTGTCGGCGTTGCACGCGCTGGTGCCGGAGCGCTGGCGGGTGCCGCGCGGCGGGCCCGAGCAGCTCGAGCTCGCGCTGGCGCAGGGGCACGAGGGCGTTGTGGTGAAGGCGCTGGAGGCGCCCTACGAGGCGGGGCGGCGCGGGTCGGCGTGGGTGAAGGTCAAGCCGGTGCACACGCTCGACCTGGTGGTGCTCGCGGTCGAGTGGGGCTCGGGGCGCCGGCGCGGGAAGCTCTCGAACCTGTGGCTCGGCGCGCGCCACGAGGACGGGTTCGTGATGCTCGGCAAGACGTTCAAAGGGCTGACCGACGCGATGCTCGCGTGGCAGACCGAGAAGCTGCTCGAGCTCGAGACGCGCCGCGAGGGACACGTGGTGCACGTGCGGCCCGAGCTGGTGGTCGAGATCGCGTTCGACGGGGTGCAGACGAGTCCGCGCTACCCGGGCGGGGTCGCCCTGCGGTTCGCGCGCGTCCTGCGCCACCGGCCGGACAAGCCGGCGGCGCAGGCGGACACGCTCGAAGCGGTGCTGGCGGTGCGCAGCGCCTAGGAGGCGCCGGAGCCGGACACCGCGAGCGCGATGATCGCGACGGCGCCGACGATGCCGATCGCGCCGCAGACGATGCCGGCCATCGCCTGGCCGCTGCCGCTCATCCCGCCGCTCTTGGCGCGGCTTCGGGCGACGGCACCGAGCACGATCGCGACGACGCCGAGGATGATCGCGAGGATCGGGACGATGATCGCCGGGATCGCGAGGATGCCGACGATCATGGCGGCGACCGCCATCCCGTTCTTGGCGCCACTGGCGGTCCGGTGGTCGGAGACGGGTGACGCGTGCTGGTCCAGCGCGGACGCGGTGGTGCTTTCAGTGCTGTGTGCGGCCATCAGTTTGTCCTCTCCAGACAGGGTCAGGCGGGCTGGGGCGCCCGCTCACGAGCGAACGGCACGAGCAAACAACAGAACGAACGTCATGCAGCCGGCGCGTCGTCCCCACCGCCGGCAGCGAGGATGAGCGCGAGCGTCATGCAGGCCCAATACCCGCGTCCGACGGCTGATAGGCCTGCTTCTAGAGCAGCGTGAGCAGGAGGATCAGCAGGACGATCGCGACGAGCACGAGGCCGCCGACCGTCGCCAATCGCTCGGTCGGCGTCCACTCCCGCCGATGCGCCTCGGTACGCCGGCTTCGCACCGGGCGCTCGAGCGGTGGCAGCTCCGCCGGCAGCGCCTGCTCCTTGCGCTCGCCGCGCCGGATCGCGGACGCGAGGTCCGCCGCCCGCGCCTCGGCCCGTTCGGCCCGCTCGATCGTCTCGGCGAGCGCCGCTTCGGCGGCCTCGGCGCGCTCGATCGCCTCGACGAGTCCGGCTCCGGCGCCGCGCGCGTCCGGCGGGTCGGCGACGTCGGCGAACGCCGAGCCAGCGGCCACGTCCGCGGACTCATCGGGTGCGGGCCACGCGGCCGTGGGCGTGCCGACGCCAGACGCAGCCTGAGCCGCCGTGTCGACGCCGGCGCGTGCGGCCGTGGCGGCGGCGCGGGCTTCGGCCTGCTCGGCGCGCTCGATCGCGGCGGCGGCGCGGGTTTCGGCCCGCTCGGCGCGCTCGATCGCGGCGGCGAGGTCGGCGTCGGCGGCGGACGCGTCCTCACCGGCCGCCTCGGCGCGCGCGTTCGCCTGGTCCACGCGGGCGAGGGCGGCATCCCGGGCGGCTTCGGCGGCCTCGGCCCGCGAGGTCGCGTCGTTCAGCGCCTCCTCGGCCGCCGTGCGCGCCCGCTCGAGCTCGGCGAATCGCGCCGTCGCCTGGTCGCGCTCGGCCTCGGCGGACCAGGCGCGGGTCGTTGCCTCGTCACGCGCCGCCTCGGCGGCCTCGGCCCGCGTGCGCGCCTCGATCACGTCGCCTTCGAGGCGCACCACCTCGTTCGCACGCTCGACCGCGCTCTCGTGATGACCGGCCTGCGTCGCGAGCTGACGGCGCGCGAGCTCGAGCTCCGCCTCGACCCGCGCCCGATCAGCGGCCTCGTCGGCGAGCTCGTTGCGCGCGATCTCGAGCTCGGCCTCGAGCCCAGCACGGCCGGCCACCTCGTCCGCGAGTTGGCCCCGCACGAGCTCGAGCTCCGCGGCGAGGCGCCGGACCGCGTCCGCGCTCGGGGAGGACGCGGGCGGCGCGGCTGCGGCCGGCGGCGATGGGGGCGGCGCAGCGGCGTCGGCGGGCGACGAGGACGGGCCGGCGGCGTCGACGGACGACGTGGACGGGCCCGCGGCGTCGACGGGCACCGGGGACGAGGCGGCGGCGTCGTCGCGCGACGGAGGCGCGGGCGCGCCGGACGGGGCCGGGGTCGGCGGCGGGGGTGCGGCGCCGCCGGCCGGCGCATCGCGGGGCGGG
>NZ_JAPCID010000113.1 GCF_027587175.1 Solirubrobacter deserti | reverse complement strand
CTCAGTCCTCATGGACGCGAGAGGCTACCGGTCGGCAGCAAGCCAAAGTGGTGCTTTTCGACGAATCCGCTATCCGCGGTGAGGCGCGGCGAGGTGCTGTCGCGCACGAGGGAGCGGTTGCCGTGCCCCGCTCCGTCGTCGTAGCGTTGAACCAGGGAGTGATCAGTCCTCGCAGGGGTCCCAGGTGATCGGCCCGTTGTTGATCCGCATGTCACGCGATGTCCCGTCGGAGCACTGGTAGCGCGCGTACCGTGGGATCTTGACCGTCTCGGGAGACGCGTGGGAATAGCGGATGCGCGCGCCGTCGGCCGCTCCTTGGATGACGACCACGCCGTCTCGGTTTGGTCGTAGTCGGATCGCGGGTTCGTTCGGGGCCTTGTAGGTCGGTTGAACGCCGTCGTTCCCGACGACGCCCACGAACGTGTCCCCGACGACGAGGCCAACGCCGTGTTCGCGGCCGCTGAGGTTGCACGCCGACGCCCACTCGCCCGGGAAGTCCCCGGCCGCAGGATGGATTGCGCTCACGCAGACGTCGGTCTTCGTTCGCGTCAGGAGAACGCCGGCGCCGTCGATCCCCGGCACGGCGTAGGCGCGTACGAGGCGCTTCTGGCTCGCGCTCGTGTTCACTGCCTTGGCCTGCGCGGCGAGGCCGGCCGCACGCGAGAGCGGCACGGGATTGACGACCAGGAACTCGGCCCGCGGCCGAGGCGGTAACGGCGTGACCTTAATTGTGTGCGCGTTCCCAGCCGGTTCGGGCGTCCGTTCGCGCTCGGGATCCGGCGCGACCAGGACGGCAGCGGCCGCTGCGGCCACGAACGCCGGCACCAGCACCATCGCCGACCACCGCTGCGCTCGGCGGCGGCGCCCGTAGCGGTGCTCGGCCGCCTCCTGCAGGCTCTCTCGGAGGCTTGGCGCGTACGTCATTCTGATTCCTCCAAGACGAGGGTGCGCAGCGTGGCAAGCCCGCGACTGACACGCTTGCGCGCGACCAGCGGCGAGCACTTAAGGCGCGTGCCGATCGCTTCGTACGGAAGCTCCTCGAACACCCGCGCACGGACCGCGGCGGCTTGGTCGGACGGCAGCTTCGCGAGCAGACTCAGCGACGACGAGCGGCCGAGCGCGTCGATGCGCTCAAGCTCCTCATCATCCACCGCGACGAGCGCCACGTGCATCCGAGCCCGCGCCTTGTCAGCGACCCGGCCTCGCCGGAGCGAGTCAAGCAGGACATGGCGGGCGATCCCCAGCACCCACGCGATCGCGGGCTCGCGACCCGGCTTGTATCGCCGGACCGACCCGAGCGCGCGCACGAAGGTCTCCGCGGCGAGGTCGAGCGCGACGTCGGCCGACTCCGTGCGGCGGCGGAAATAAACGAGCACCACGGCCTCGTGCCGGACATAGAACTCGTCGAACGCCCGCGGGTGGCGGGGCGTTGCCTTAAGCAACTCGTCGTCGGTCGCGTTCTGAAAATCCCTCACACCCAACTCCTCGCGCGACGCGCGAAAACGTGACCGAAGTTCAGCGACAGAGTTCGACCCACGCAATCGGACGTCCGCCGAGCGGTTCCGCGCACACGCCGAAGAAGCGTCCTTCGAACGAACTGCGTCCTACCTGGTGCCGCGGCGCAGTGCGTCCTCGAGGATCCGGATGCGCGCGACGACCATCGACGTCCTCATCGAGCCGGCGGCTTGTGTATCTCCCGTACCGCGCGCGCCAGAGAACGATCAACGTGGCCCGCCGCATGGTGGGCGCTTCAGTCCAGTGGCCTGCAGGAACCGGTTCAAGCCGCCACCGCGACTCGCCTGCTCTCGCATGCAGCGCACATACCCCGGGTGCCGGGCGCGTAGAGCGGCGGCACCAAAAGAGCGCTTCTCGACGAACTCGCCCGTCCACGAGGCGTGATCTCGAGCAAGGAGCCTTCGTAGTCCGACGCGA
>NZ_JAPCID010000112.1 GCF_027587175.1 Solirubrobacter deserti | reverse complement strand
CGACGAGGCCGCGGCGGGCGGCGAGGCCGCGGCGGCGGACGGCGAGGCCGCGGCGGCGGGCGGCGAGGCGGCCGCGTTCAAGTCCTTTGAAGCCGCCGGCTGGTCGGCGCGCGCGGGCACGTACGACGCGCTCACGGCGCGCGCGACCGCGTTCGCCCATCCCGCGCTGCTCGCGCACGTCAAGGCCGGCGACCGGGTGGTGGACGTCGGGTGCGGGCCGGGGACGCTCGCGGCCGCGGCGGCGGCCAAGGGCGCGGACGTCACCGGCGTCGATCTCGCGCCCGGCATGATCGCCGAGGCGCGCCGGCGCCACCCGGACCTGAGCTTCGTCGAGGCCGACGCCGAGCGGCTGCCGTTCGAGGACGGGGCGTTCGACGTCGCGCTCGGCGCGTTCCTGGTCAACCACACTCCCGACGCGCGCGCCGCGGTCGCGGAGCTCAAGCGGGTGGCGCGCACCGTCGCGCTCGCCGCGTGGGGGCCCGCGGAGGAGGTCGCGTTCCTCGACCTCCCCTCGCGGGCCGTGAGCGGCCTCGGCGGCGTGCCCGACGGGCCGGACTCCGAGCTCTACGCGCACCCGGACCGGCTCGCGGCGCTGCTCGGTGGCGACGCGACGGTCACAACGGTGCGCGACACGCTCCACGTCGACTCGCTCGACGCGCTGTGGGACGGCGCCCGTGGCGGCACGGTCCGCACGGCCGCCCGGATCGAGCACGCGACGGACGAGCACCGCGCGCGGCTCGAAGCTCTCGCCGAGCCCTACCGGACCGCCGCCGGCTACGCGCTGCCGCTCACCATCCTCGTCGCGTGGGTAGTGCAGGAGCCATGAGCGAGGCGGCACTGACGGTGGCGGTGACCGGTCCGACCGGGACGTTCGGCTTCGGGCTGCTGCCCCTGCTGGAGACGGAAGCGCGCGTGCGCCACGTGGTCGGCATCGCCCGCCGGCCGTTCGACCCGGCCGCGCGCGGCTGGACGAAGCTCGAGTACCGGCGCGGCGACGTCCGCGACCGCGCGGCGCTCGAGGACGCGTTCGCCGGCGCCGACGTGGTCGTCCACCTCGCGTTCATGATCACCGGCACCGCGCCGCGCGCGACGATCCGCGCGATCAACGTCGAGGGGACGCTGAACGCCTTCCGCGCGGCGGCCGCGGCCGGCGCCCGGCGGTTCGTGTATGCCTCCTCGGTGGCGGCCTACGGCTTCCACCCCGAGAACCCGCAGCCGCTGACGGAGGCCTGGCCCGTGCGCCCGGCGTCGCACCTCTTCTACGCTCAGGAGAAGGCCGAGATCGAGCGCGAGCTCACGATGGAGGCGAGCCGGCGCCCGGAGCTCGGCCTGTACCTGCTGCGCCCGCCGATCGTCCTCGGCCCGCACGCGATCGGCGCCAAGGACCTGCTCCCCGGGCCGCTCGCGCCGCTCGCCCGCGGTGTCGGCGCGCTGCTGCGCCGGTCGCCCGTGCCGCTGCCGGTGGCCGTCCCCGAGCTTCCGGTGCAGTTCGTCGACGAGGACGACGTCGGGCAGGCGCTGCTGCTGAGCGTGCTGGGCGCGGGCCCGCCGGGCGCCTACAACCTCGCGGGCGAAGGCGTCCTGACCGCCCACGACGTCGCGCGCGAGCTCGGGCTGGCGCCGCTGCCGGCACCGCGGCGCGTGGTCCAGGCCGGCGCGCGGGCGGTGGCCGGCCTGCCGTTCGCGCCGCCGTTCGCCGAGTGGGCCGAGGCGATCAGCCGCCCGGCGATCATGGACGCCGGCAAGGCCCGTCGCGAGCTCGGATGGAACCCGCGCTACAGCGGGCTGGAAGCGCTGCGCCGCACGCTCTAGCGCCGCGCCGCTACTGCGTGTTGTCCTCGACGAGCTGCTTGAAGGAGTCGATGGCCTCGGGCACGGTGCCGCGGACCTCTTCGTTGAGCTGCGGCTGGCGGTCGCCGCCGCCGAGCTGCGTGTAGGCGAACGCGCCGCCCGCGACCAGCAGGAGCACGAGCACCAGCGCGAGCCACTTGCCGGCCCCGCCGCCTTCCTTGCGCGGCGGCGGCCCCGCGGGCGCGCGGCGGGCGGGC
>NZ_JAPCID010000111.1 GCF_027587175.1 Solirubrobacter deserti | reverse complement strand
CGGACTTCGCCGAGGCTGCTGGGGGCGGCTCGGGTGGCGGCGGCGGTCGCGGGCGGGCCGGCGGCGGTGGAGCCGGCCGCGGCGGGCCGGCGTTCCGGCGCGGGGCGTCGTTCCCTGCGAACGACTCGGACCTCCAGCTCAAGGGCTGGGAGCCGCCGGAGATCAAGGAGGCGGTCGAGGAGGAGCGCCAGCGGCGCAACTCGATCCGGCAGGGGCGGAAGGTCGTCCAGGAGGCGGTCGGCGAGGCGGTCGCGGACGAGGCCAAGCGGATGCGGGCTGCGGCGACGCGGGCCACGCAGGCGATCGGGCAGACCGTCGCCAAGCAGCAGCGGGACGTGGCCGCGGCGGGGACCGCGAGCCAGGGCGCGCTCAACTCGGCGTTCTCGCGGGCGCGGGGGAAGATCTCGGGTGCGGCGGCGCAGGCGCGCGGCAAGCTCTCCGCCGCGGGTGGCACGGCCAGCGGCCAGATCAACTCCTGGCAGGGCGCCGCGAAGGGCAAGGCGCGGACCGCGGTCACGGAGGCGTCGAACGAGGCGACCCAGGCGGGCACGCAGTTCGCGCAGCAGGGCAAGGCGGCGGCGGACGCGACGACCTCGAAGGTCTCGTCGAATATCAGCAGCACGGCGAGCTCGATCCAAGGGCAGTCCGGTGGCGGCGGTGGCGTCAACGAGGCGGCGGCCGAGGGCAACGCGAAGGTCGCGTCGAAGGTCTCGGGCGAGACGGCGGGCAAGGTGCGCGAGCAGGGCGCGTCGGTCACCAGCCAGGTCCGTGGCGAAGGCGCGAAGATCGGCCAGCAGTTCCAGCAGAAGGGCCGCGAGGCGGCGAACGACATCAAGCGCGCGCTGCCCGGCGCGACCAGCGCGATCGCGAGCCTGGCCAAGGGCGCGACCTCCGCGGTCAAGCAGGGCGTCAGCCAGGGCCAGCAGGGCATCGCCAAGGTCCAGGCCGGCGCGAACTCGTCGCTCAGCTCCCAGCAGTCGGGCGCGCGCCAGGGGATCACTAGCGCGGTCGCGCAGACCCGGGCCGGGCTGAGCCAGGCCGGGAAGGCGGCCCAGGCGGCCGTGGGCAAGCAGACCGCGGCGGCGACCTCCCAGCTGCAGGCCACCGCGCGCCAGCTGCGCGCGCAGCTCAAGAACGCCGAGATCATGCGCGACGAGGCGCCCGAGGTGGTCGCGGACGTCAAGCGCAGCCTCAAGCGCCAGAGCTCGTCCGGGATCGTCGGCGCGGGCAAGGTGGCCAAGCAGGCGACGCACTCGACGGGCGTCGCGGCCAAGCAGGGCAAGTCCGGGATCAGTGCGCAGGCCAAGCAGGCTTCGTCCGGCGCGGCGTCCACGGCCAGCGGCGCGTCCTCCGGCGCGTCCAACCTCGCCACCTCTGCGTCCACGCAGGTCAAGCAGACCGCGACCAGCGCGCAGCAGACCGGCGACAAGACGGTCACGCAGTTCGGCAACAAAATCAAGCAGACCGGCGGCAAGGTGAAGTCGAAGTTCTCGTCGGGCCTGCAGGGCTCGAAGGGCAAGCTCGACCAGACGGCCGCGAAGGTCCAGGGCGGCACGGGCAAGATCCCGGGCGAGAACCAGGGCAAGGTCTCCGAGGGCCAGGCGAAGGTCAACGCCGAGGCCTCGAAGGAGCCGCCGAAGGAGGAGGGCGGCCTGTGGGGCGCGATCAAGAGCGCCGCGAGCTGGGTCGCGGAGAAGCTCAAGGCCGCGTTCGAGTTCGTCACCAAGCTGCTGACCGACCCGGGCTTCTGGGTCAGCCTCGTGGTGGCCGTCGCGCTCACCGCGCTCGTGATCGGCACGGGCGGCCTGGCCGCGGGGATCGTCGCCGCGATCGTGATCGGCGCCATCTCCAGCGGCGCGGGCCAGATCGTGTCCAACCTCGCCGCGGGCAAGAGCTGGAACGAAGGCCTCGTCCAGGCCGTCGCGTTCGGCGCGCTCGGCGGCGCGATCTTCGGCCCGCTCGGCGGCAAGGTCGCCGGCGCGATCGGGTCGCGCGTGATGAGCAGCGCCGGCGGCCGCGCGGTCTCCTCCGCGATGTCGCGCGTCGCGTCCAGCGCCGGCGGCCGCGCGGTCGCCGCCG
>NZ_JAPCID010000110.1 GCF_027587175.1 Solirubrobacter deserti | reverse complement strand
TGTCAAGGCCGGTTGAAGATTGGGCCGGTTTGGCCGGTTGAAAAGTGGTCCACCTGAGCGAGAGCTTGGCTGGATCGGCGGGGCGTGTAGGTCAGTCGTTGCGGCTGGTTGGGCGGGCGAGGTCGCGGTCGCGGAGGCGGTAGGAGTCGCCTTTGAGGGCGAGGATCTCGGCGTGGTGAACGAGCCGGTCGATCATGGCGGCGGCGGTGACGTCGTCGCCGAAGATCTCGCCCCAGCCTGAGAAGGGCTTGTTGCTGGTGACGATCAGCGAGGCGCGTTCGTAGCGGCGCGAGACGAGCATGAACATCAGGTTCGCGGCTTGGGGATCGAACGGGATGTAGCCGACTTCGTCGACGATCAGCAACGGGATCCGCTGGAGCTTGTCCAGCTCGGCGTCCAGGCGGCCCTGTCGTTGCGCGTCGGCGAGCAGGGCGACCCATTCGGTGGCGGTGCGGAACGCGACGCGATGGCTGGCCAGGCAGGCGCGGATGCCGAGCGCGATCGCCAGGTGCGTCTTGCCGGTGCCAGGCGGTCCGAGCAAGACGATGTTCTCCTTGCCGGCGAGAAAGTCGAGCTGTCCGAGGTGCAGCACCTCGGTCTGTTTGATCGAGCGTTGGAAGCTGAAGTCGAACTCCTCGAGCGTCTTGCGGGCCGGGAACCGGGCGGCCTTGACGCGGGCTTGGCCGCCGTGGCTGTCGCGGCTGTCGACCTCGGTCCTGAGGACGCTCTGTAGGAACTGCTCGTAGCTCCAGTCCTCGTTGCGGGCGCGCTCGGCGAGCTTGGGCAACGCGCGCGCCGCGGCCGGCGCCTTGAGAACGCGAAACAGGTGCGCGAGCTCGCTGGTGGCGCTCATGCGATCAACGCGTCGTAGCGGTCCAGCGGGCGAACCTCGACCGCCGTCTCGACCGGCCTTGAGCGGCGTTGGGTCTTGAGCTGGCGGGCGTGCTCGAGCGCGGTGATGGTTCGGTGGCGCGCGAAGCTGCGAGCGTGCTGGCAGGCGATCTCGCCGGTGTCGAGCGCGACCGCGGCGACCTGGCGCTGATCGACCCGGACCTCAACGCGCCGACCGACCAGGCGCGGGTCCAGGCTGTAGTCGTTGGTGTCAAAGCGCAGGTGCGGGTCCGGTGGGACGCGCGTGACCCAGCGCCGCGCGGTGTCGGGCAACTCGGCCGGCAGCGGTGACATCGCCGGCAACTCGACGGCGAGTCGGTCGATCGGGCGCTCTCGGAGCGTCTTGTGCCGGCGCTCGTTGACCTTGGCGAACCAGCCGTCGAGTTGGGCTTGGAAGTCGAGCTCGTTCGCGAACAGCCGACCCGGCTCAAAGTTGGTCTCCGCGTAGCCCTGCAGGCGCTCGACCGCGCCCTTGGCCTGCGGATCGGCCTTCTCGCAGAACTGCCAGCCGACGCGGAGCTGTCCGCAGAAGCCGGCAAATGCCTCCGACGGGCGGCCGTCGCGGCCGTGGATGCCGGCCTGGCGATCCCAGACCAACGTCTGCGGCAAGGCGCCCAACCGCTGCAAGCAGCCCGCGATCCCGGCCAGCAGGTCCTCAGTCTGGGTCGAGAACACCAACACCCCGGCGCCCGCCCTCGAGTAGCCAAGACAGGCGATGACGACCCAGCCGTGCCGGGTTTGGCCGTGTCCGACCGGGACCGCTTCGCGTGGCTGCCAGAGGTCGAACTGGCAAAGCTCGCCCGGCCGATAGATCGTGCGCTGAAACGTCCGCGGCCGCGGCGCGAACAACGGCCTGATCTCGCGCAGGTAGTCGTCGACGACGGTCTTGCCCGCGCTGCAGCCCAGCGGCTCCAGCAGCTCGCGCAGCCGGACGCCCGGGAGCTTGGGGTCCTCGCGCAACAACCGGTGAATCTCGTCCTTGAACGGATCCAACTTCGACCCTGCCGGCGCGCGCCGGTAGACCGGCGGGCCGTCGCTGCTCAGCGCCCGCCGGATCGTGTCGCGGTGCAACCCCGTCCGGCGATGAATCTCGCGCTGGGACAGGCCCTTGACGAAGTGCAGCCGACGAACCTCGGCCCACTGCTCCACCCCGACCACCTCGCTCCTCCCGGGCTCGCTCCGCGCACACGATCCCAGGCCCCGCGAGCCACCCGCCGGGTGGCCCACCTTTCAACCGGCGCAGGTGGACCAGTTTTCACCCGGCGCCGACA
>NZ_JAPCID010000109.1 GCF_027587175.1 Solirubrobacter deserti | reverse complement strand
TCTCGCTCAGGTGGACCACTTTTCAACCGGCCAAACCGGCCCAATCTTCAACCGGCCTTGACACTGCACCGCGTTGCCCGTAGATGACGAACCGCTCCGTGCTCTCCCTCGCGGTTGGAAGCGCCCGGTGCCGCCGTCATCCGTGAGGTCGCCGAGCGATCGCCGGGACGTCTGGACTCCCGCAACCGGGCGCCACGCGTCCTGGCGCAGCTCGTCGCCTGTGAGTGCGAAGCGACACGTAGGGATGTCGCCCCGCATCGGGGTACGACGGCTTTACGCTGGGTTAGCGGAAACGAGACGAGCACAAGACACCGGCCGAAGCGCTCCGCAGCCTCAAACGCCAACTCGCCAAGGTCGTCTACCGGCAGCTCCGAGCCGACCAGCACCGCTCTCAGACATCGTCTCAGTCATCAGATTTGACATAGAGGCGCTATGAAGTCACGCGGCTCCGGTACGGCCAGCGACAGAAGACGCGTCTGCTCCAAGGCACCAACTCGGCCGGCGCTGTTCAGAGTCATCCCGCCGCTAACCGCACCCTCTCTACAGGTCCGGACGAACCCGGACTCCCAAGAGGACCGCGAAGCTGCACAGCGCTTTTCGACGATTTCGCACACCCCTGATCTTGCATAGGGCGTCGGCGAGCTGTGCCGGCATCTGGCGCACCATTGCGGTGGCGGACGTCAGGGGAGGGTCTGCTCCGTCTGCATGCCCTGGCCGGGACGCCACAGGATGGCATCCAGAGGCAGCGTTCCGTCCCGAGGTCCACAGAATCCAGGTCGTCTCGGCGTCAGGCACCACCCCCATCGTCGTTGGCCGCGATCGTCGACGACACGCCGTGGCGAAGGGGGCGCGTCGAGAACCAGGGCATCGCGCCGTGGTGAGACCGGCCCAGCGGCTCGTACTGACACCCGCGGGCCTGGAGGCGGTCCGCCCTCCGAGTTGAACCGATCAGGCGACGGTCTCGCGCGTTCAGCCAACCGTAATGTCGTTTGACTCGCGCGGCGGTAGGTTCGCGACATGAAGCGGCTGGTCATCGCGTTGCTGTTCGTCGGTCTGGTCGCGGGCGGGCTCGGTCTCACCGTAGGTGACGGCACCGACGCAGAGCGCGAAGCGGCCGTCCCGGCGCTTGCACTGACGCGCTTGCACGGGTCCGGTGAAGTCCACCTAGCTCAGGCGACCTCAGCGGAGACGCCAACGCTGCTCTGGTTCTGGGCGCCGTGGTGTCCGGTCTGCAACGGCGAGGCGCCGAAGATCCAGAAGCTCGCCGAGCAGACCGGCGGCAAGCTGGCGGTGGTCGCTATCGGTGGGCGGGACGATCTCGCCAACGCGCCGGAATTCGCGGCGCAGCATGGGTTGACGGCGCCCACGTTGCTGTTCGACGAGTCGATGCAGGTCTGGGCGCACTACCGCATCCCCGGCCAACCGGGTGCGGTTCTGCTCGACCGCGACGGACGAGAACAGCAGCGCTGGCAGGGCGCGTTCGATTCCAACCTCGCCCTCAGGGCGGCGGAGGCACTATGAGAACGATCATCGGCACCGTGGTGCTCACCTTTGCGCTGCTGGTGGGCGCCGCCTCGGCATCAGCGGCCGGGACCCGGATCAGCGTGTCAAGCTCGGAGTTCGGCCCGATGCTCTGGGGGCCGAAGCGGCAGGCGATCTACGTGTTCCAGCGCGACCGCTTCAAGCAGACGCGGTGCTACGGCGAGTGCGCTGAAGCGTGGCCGCCGGTCTACACGACCGGCAAGCCGGTCGCCGGCACAGGCGCGCGAGAGTCGTTGCTCGGGACAATCCGCCGTCGCGACGGGCGGCGGCAGGTCACCTATCGCGGACGTCCGCTCTACTACTACGCGCACGAGGACGCCGGCCAGGTGCGCTGCCACAACGTCGACCTGAACGGCGGGTTGTGGTGGGTGATCGGCGCAGACGGCAAACGCCGCCCGTGAAGCTCGCTCATGACCGCTCGAGAGCTCGCCACCGTGACGTTGCACAGGCACGAGTGAAAGTGGCGCTTCTCGACGATTTCGCTACCTTCCCGCCTGCCTTCCAGCGTTCAAGGCGTTCGTCGGTTCGGGCTCACGGGACTTGCCCGAGCGTCTCGGCAGAGTTCGCCACCGGTCGCATCAAGTCGGGCGTCTTCGTCCTAGTCGAGGCGATGTGGTCGAAGTCTTCTGGCGGATAGCCCAACGCGCGCCGGCTTTCAGGAGGCGATGCTCACCTGCAGTGGTCGTCGCCGCGGTCATCGCTCGTCGCCTTCCCGTCGCTGGGCGCCCAACGTCAACGCGAAGCCTCGTGGATGTCCTCGTACTGGCCGGTCGCTTCGTCCCAGGCGACTGAGAACCTCAGCCTCTCGCCCCTGATGTTCCCACGGAGCCCGCGAATGACGAGCACCTTTCGCAGCTGGCCCGGGACGTCGGAGTTCTCGTCCTCCCACCCGACCGGCTCGAAGTCTTGGCGCGGATGGCCGGCAAACGGAGGCTGGCCCAGTGAGCCCGGCCGACGCAGGCGCTGCATGAGTGCGTCGAACGCGGCGTCTCGGGTGAAGGGGCGCGATACCGGCGCCGGCTCGGGCTCCGGCTCCGGCTCGGCCGGCGCCGGCCTCCGCATGGCTTGCGCCGCTGCCTCGAGACTGCGCAGCTCACGCTCGGCCCGCTCTCGGACGTCGGGATGGTCGGACATCAGCCGCTCTCGGAGGTTCACCGGGTCGCTACCGGTGTACGCTCCCTCGCGATCAAGTTGCTCGAGGCGCTCGACGTTGCCGCGGCGGTCGCTTGGATCTCCGCTTGCCCTGACCGGACCATCGTGAGGCGCGCCGGGCAGGGAGACCGGCCCGGAGGGACCCGGCGCCGGGTCGACGATCGGCCCTACCGGCGGGCTCGCGGCCGGCGGCAGGGTGACGCGAGGACCGCTGTGCGGCTCGGTGACCGGCGGTCCGGGATTCGCAGGTGGCGCCTGCACCGCGGGGTGCCCGTCTTCGTGCGTAGCCCGATAGATCAGGTAGACGGCGATACCGCCGACGATCACGCCCGCAACCACCCAGCCTACGACGGGCACCGTGGCCGAGGCGCCGGCGGCCGCACCCCCGGGGGCCCCGCCGCCCGCCGCCCCGCCCCCCGGGGGGGCCCCGGGCCTGGCGGAGTCCGGGGCCACGCGGCCTGTGGGAGACAAT
>NZ_JAPCID010000108.1 GCF_027587175.1 Solirubrobacter deserti | reverse complement strand
ACAGGGGGGCGGGGGGCGCCGGGCGCGCGGACCAGGCGCAGCGGCGCGGCCGCGCCCGGCGTGGCCTCGCGGCGCCCGTACTGGGTGCGCAGCCCGCCCACGCGTAGGCCGAAGCCGGCGTTGCCCGTCCCGCCGAGCGTGCCGATCACGTCGCCGCCCGGGCCGAGCAGGCGCGCCAGGTCCAGGCCGCCGTACGGGAACGCCTCGTGGTTGACGGCGACGATCGCGGTGCTGTAGCGCGGGGTGGTGACGGCGAGCCGACCCGTGTCGGGGTCGAAGCTGTAGAGCGCGGGCGGCCGCTGTGCGCGCCGGTCGGCGAGGCCGGCGTCGATCGCGCGCACGGCGTTGGCGGCGTGGCGGGCGGCGGCGAGGTAGGCGTTCCCGCGGTTTTGCGGGACGACGTCGAGCCCGTGCGCCAGGGCGTCCGGAATCCGGTCCGCGCGCTCGACGAGCGCGACGTACTGCACCAGCCCGCGGTCGAGCAGCCACTTGGCCCAGCGGCCCCAGCGCGCGCTCGGCTGCAGCTCCCGTGCGCTCGCGATCCCGATCAGCGCGGTCTGCGCGAGCCCCGTCTTCTTGCGCTGGTGCCAGCGCTGGAAGCTCAGGCCGGTGTCCCAATTGAGCTCGCCGGCGTGGGTCCAGTAGCCGCTCAGCGCGCGCCGCACCCACTCGCGCAGCAGCGGCAGATCCTCGGGCCGCGGCATCCCGGCTGCGCGGGCGCGTGGGTACGCGCGCGAGAAGGCCAGGACGATGTTCGCGTACTCCGCGGAGTCGAAGTTCATCGCCTCGCGCACCGCGCCCTCGGGCAGGTAGTGGAAGCGCAGGCCGGCGCCGAAATTGCCCGGCTGTCCGGCGCGGGGACGTGCGCCGCGCGTGAAGCGCGCGAGGTGCCGGCCCAGTGCGGTGGCCAGCTCGCGGTCGCGGCCGTTGACCACGGCGTCGGCGGTGGCGAAGGTCGCGTGCCAGTTGAACTGGTTGAGCAGCAGCGCCGGCCAGCGCCCGCGCGGGCCGCGTGCCACCCGCGCCACCGCGCGCTGGATCCGCCGCACGAGCGCCGCCTCCAGCCGGAGCGCCGCGCGGGCCTCGTAGGCCGCCTGCAGCGCCTCGATCGTCTCGGCCTGGAAGACCTCGTGGCGGTGGCGGTTGTCCGGGCCGGCCTGGAAGCCAAGGGCCGGGTGCCAGATCGGCTGCGCCGTCAGGAAGCGCACGAGCGCGACCGCGCGCGCGTCGTTGCGCGCAGGCCCGCGGTGACGTAGGCGTGCCGCGCCACTATGGACGAGCAGCAGGTCCGCGTTGACGTTGGTCACGGTGCCGCTGCCGGCGCGGTAATACCCGCGCCGCGCGTCCCACAGCGAGCCGAGGCGGGCCGTGAGGGCATCCGCCACGGCGAGGTAGCCGGCACGGTCGAGCCCGCTCCCCGGCTGCACCGCGGCCGCGTGCGGCGTCGCGGTCAAGGCGCTCGCGGTCGTGCTGGGCGAGGCGTTCGGGGTGATCGGCGGACCGCCGCGCAGGGCGCAGCCGGTCAGGATCGGCAGGGTGCAGGCGGCGACGATCCACCGCGTACGCGTGGCCGGCATTGAGAACCTCCGAGGAAGCGGTCGGGTGGGTTCCCGCCCGCACCTCGCAGGCTCCCGCCCGGGCCGGCCGCCGGCCACGGTTCCCGGGTGGCGATCGAGCGCACCCGGGTGCAGGCGTGTCCACCCCTAGGTGGCACCCCCGCGCCACGGCGTTGCCGGACACTGCCCGTATGGGCGCACCCGCTCCGTTCCTGGTCTACCGCGATCCCACCGGCCGGCGGCGGCTGGTCGAGCTCGGCGCGGCAACCGTGAAGGTCACGATCGGGCGCCGCGCCGGCTGCGAGGTCAATCTCCCGTGGGACCCGGAGGTCTCACGCGTGCACGCGGAGCTCGTCCGGCTCGGCCCGGAATGGGTCCTGCAGGACGACGGGCTCTCGCACAACGGGACATTCGTCAACGGCGAGCGCGTGCACGGCCGGCGCCGGCTCGTCGCGGGCGACGCGATCACCGTGGGCGCGACGGTGATCGAGCTGTGCGGACACGACCCCACGGCCGCGCGCACGCGGGACGCGGCCACGGCGGCCGCCGCGGTGAAGCTCACCCCCGCGCAGCAGCGCGTGCTCGACGCCCTGGGGCGGCCACTGCGCAGCGACCCGCACACCGCGCCGGCGAGCAATCAGGCGATCGCCGCCGAGCTCTCGCTCTCGGTGGACACGGTCAAGGGCACGCTGTCGGCGCTCTACGAGCGGTTCGACCTCACCGCGCTGGCGCAGAACGAGAAGCGCGCCGCGCTCGCGCGCCTCAGCGGTAGTCGATCCGCGTGACCGTGTTGTCGCCCAGCGCGGTCACCCACACCGAGCCGTCGCTCGCCGCGAGCGCGATCGGGTTCAGGCCGACCGGGATCGGGTCCTGCGTGGGGCGCAGCCCGTCCGGGTCGAGCACGAGCACGGACTGGTCGTTGCGGCTGGACACGAACAGGTGACCGCCGGCGACGACGGCCGTCGTCGGAGCGCGTCCCGCGGCCGCGGTGAACGGCCCCTTGCCGTCCATACCGAAGCGGGCGATCGCGTCCTCCTCGGCCATCACCAGCCAGACCGCGTCGGCGCCGTAGCTCATCGAACGGACCGGCCCGGACACCGGAACGACATCGATGAACTGGCCGGTCTCGGGATCGAGGCGTGCGAGCTGGTTGGCGTCGCGTTTGACGATCCACGGTCCCTGCGGGCTCAGGGCGAGCGGGCCGACGCCCTCCGCGACCGTGATCGTCTGCTCGAGCGCGCCCGTCGCGCGGTCGTAGCGCTGCACGAAGCCGGGAACCCCGGCGAGCGAGCTGGTCGCGACCCACACGTCGCGACTGTCCGCCGCCAGCCGCCGCGGACCGGCCGCGACCCGCACGCTCCAGCGCTGCACGCCCGTCTCGGCGTCGAGCCGGATCAGCCGGCGATCGGTTCCGAGCGTCACGAAGACGCTGTCGCCGTGGCCGACGATCGCGGTGGCGTCGAGGCCGACCTTCGGGTGCTGCCCGCGCTCGCGGTTGGTCCGCGCGTCGATGCGGGTCAGGAAGGCCGAGTACGGGCTCATGACCCACAGATCGCCGCGCGCGTAGGCGATCCCGGTCGGCCGGGTGCTCACGTTCTCGATCGTCGCCGCGGTGCGCACGTCCGGTCCCGTCGGCGTCGCCGCGGGCGACCGCGTCGGCGTGGCGGTCGAGGTGGCCGCGCTGCCCGGCGGGTCCCCGCCACTGGTCGCCAACGCGACGCCCGTCGCCGCCGCGGCCGCGAGGACCGCCGCGGCCGCGAGCCAGGGCCGCAGCCGACGGCGGGTCGCGCGGCGCGTCACCGGGGTCGCGTCCGCCCACGGCGCGCCGCCACCGGACCCGCGGGCGCCG
>NZ_JAPCID010000107.1 GCF_027587175.1 Solirubrobacter deserti | reverse complement strand
AGCCCACGTTCCGGCTTCCGGCTCCCCGCCTCGAGGCACAGGCGAAAGTGGTGTTTGTCGACGGTTCCGCCCTTTCAGTGGGCAACTCCTGGACCGGTGAGCCGGGTGTTCGAGGAGTGCTGAAGGAACGCGTCGAGCGCGACCCGCGGTCCGAGTGTGCCGGTTCGCTCGGAGGTCAAGGCGGCTGATGCGGACCGTCGCGGCCGGATAAAGTCCGCGCGGCCCCTGACCCTGGCTCGTTCGAGGAAGAATCCCTATGTCCACGCGTTGGATGGCGCTGATCGGCGCCACCGTTGCCGCTCTCGCCGCTCCGTCCCTCGCGGTTGCCGCACCCTCGTGGTTGGCGCCGAAATTCTTCCGTCGCCAGTGCCGCATATCGGCACCCAGATGGCGATGGGAGCCGACGGAACGGTCGTGATGGCGGCGCTGCGGCTGAGCGACGACGGCGGGGCCGAGTTGGTGGCCATGGCACGCCGGCCCGGCGGTACGTTCGCCGAGCAGGTGCTGGGCACGTTCTCCCCGGACGTCGTCATCGGACCGGCGCGCTCCTCGCCGACAGGCCAGCTGTCGGTGTCGTTCACCGGCCCGGATGGCCCGCGCGTGTCGTTCCTGCGCGCCGACGGGACGTTCACGCCGCCCGTCCCGAGCCCCGGTGGCCTGCATGTGCTGCCGCGCATCGCGACCGGCTTCGACGCGGCCGGGAACCTGTACGGCGTCACGACGCGGTCGGACGAGTGGGTCAGGGGGCAGGTCCAATCCCTGCGTGCGGACGGCAAGGCCACCCTCCCGCAGCAGTATTCGACTAGCTCGAGATTCGAGCACGAACGCGAGGCGGTGCTCGCGGTCGACCCGGACGGCGACTACACGGTCGTGTTCACGACGACCGGCGACGAGGTCGCTCCGGGATGCGCGACGCACCGGCTCTACGCCGTCGACGGCACGGCGACCAGCATCGGCACGCCGCGGCTGCTCGCCGAGCGCACGCCGAAGGTCTACCCGGCGCCGGTCAACGACTGCCAGTCGCAGTCGATCGACGGCATCAGCGTGGCGCGGCTGCCCAATGGGACCGTGGTCGCAGCCTACGAGGAGCGCACGGTCGAGGGTGAGACCTTCCCGACGGGGTACACGATGCGACTCGCACACCTGGAGCGCCCGCCGGCAGGCACCTGGTCGGCGCCGGCGCGGACCGACCTCCCGTTGATCTTCCGCAACGAACCGGCCCGGACCGCGCTGACGGTCGACGCCGGAGTCGCGGTCCTCACCCACTACGACGGCGCCGTGGGCGTCAACCGGATCGCGGTGCGCGACTCCGGAGGCGTGTGGCGACCGCTGAGCACGCTCAGCGAGGAGGGCGGGCAGACGATGGCGACTGTGATGGTGTTCCCGAACGCCAAGCCACAGGTGGTGTGGGCTGGTGAGGACCGCGTGGTGCGCACGCGCGGCGTCTCCTACGACGGCACGCTCGGCGCGCCTCGGCAGATCGCGACCGACTACCGGCGCGAAGTGCGGTTCGACGACGGAATGGCGGCCGCGACCGACGAGAACGGCAATGGCTTCCTCGCGCTCGGCAACCAGAGCGGAGCGCTGGGGTACACGGTGTACGACAGCTTCGCGCCGGAGTTGAGCACCGTCATAATCCCATCCACCGCGGTCGCGGGCACGCCCGTCGGCTTCACGGCGGCCGCGGCGGACGACTGGGGCGACGTCACATTGCACTGGTCGTTCGGGGACGGCACCACGGGTGCGGCAGGCGAGCACACTTACGTCAGCCCAGGCCAGTACGACGTCAAGGTCACGGCGACCGACGAGGCCGGCAACGCGTCGTCGGCGCTCGGCCGGATCATGGTCACCGCTGCGCACGAGGAGCCGGACCCGCCCGTGCCGCCCGCCCCACCGACGTCCGCACCGCCTCTGCCACCGTTGCCGGCGCCGTCGGCAGCAGACATCATCCCGCCGCGATTCACCAGCAAGCCGGCGGTCACCAAGTCGGCGCTGCGCTTTGCGGTCAGCGAGCCGGTGCAGGTCACCGCGCTGGTCCAGCTCGAGACCACGGGCATCAAGCGCAGCGCCAAGGGCAAGTGCGTGAAGGCGCCGAGGGTCAGGCCGAAGGGCGCGCGATCGTGCACGCGGCTCGTCTCGCGCGGGACCCGAACGGGCACCTTCATGCGAGGCGAGGGCACGCTGCGGCTGCCTGCGAACCTCAAGCCCGGCAGCTACAAAGTCACCCTCACCGCGTCTGACCCGGCGGGTAACGCGACCAGGACGACGACCTCGTTCAAGATCCGCCAGCGCTGATCGAGTCGCCATCAGCCGCGCTCGCCCCGACCCCGGAACCCGCGCCTACCCCGACACCGCAAACTCTTCTAGGGCAGAAGCCGCAACGAAGCCCTGCGCTGCCTCAAACGCCACGGGCGTACGGAAGCGTCGTCGTGGACGGCCTCGTTGTGGGCGCGCGCTGGTGCTTGAGCAACGGGCGCGAGGACATCGGCGTCGACAGTGCGACGAGCTATGCCGAGGCGAGTGAGAGCGAGCGGACGATCTCCTAGCTGTTCTGCGGGTACTTGTCCGACGTTCGAAAGCTCACGGGTGGCGACCCGGCTCGCGCAGGCGCAGTGAGTGCGATCGCGCGGCTCATGCTCGAGCGGCTAGGTAAGCCTGTTCTGGTCGCCGAAGCGGCCAGCGCGACCGAAGATCGCATTCGCGACCGCCTGATGGGTGGCGAAGAGCGCCAGGTTCTGGCAGAGATCCAGGACGAAACGCTCGATCTCGAAGCGCTCGCGAGCGCGGATTGGCGCGACCCCACGTGGTGAGCGTGCTGCGAATGCGACTCGAAAGTAGCTCTCTTCGACGATTCCGCTATGGCGAAGCTCGCCGGCTACGGGCGCTAACCGCCATGACGACGAACACAACGAGTGCCGCGAAGCCGACAACCATTAGGGCGTCGCGCAGATCGTCCGGCCCGTCGAACAGGCCGACGAGCATGCTCGCCATGAAGGCTGTCCAGCCCACGACGACCGCTCCGAAGAGACGGCGACGGACCGGATTGTTCTGGCGGGCATTAGGCACAGCTCTCGCATACCCATCAGTCGTGCTGCGAATCAGCGCAGTGGTCCTTCTCGACGAAGGGATCCTCCGACGGTTGGGCGATCGCCGGTGACTGGGATGTGACCGCCTTTGGTGGCCGCAGGACGGTGGCTATCGGAGCGGAATGTTCGCCGCGAGCTCGCGCAAGGTCCGCGCCGCCCACGTGCCGTCACGTCCGTGGTAGTCCGTCCCATCGAACCAGTCGGCGGCGGCGTCGACCGCCTCGCCGAAGCCTGGACCCTGGAACGGCAAAACCTCGTGAGGGCTCGCCAGCGGCTCGATCCAGACCGAGGCGCCGTAGCTCCGTTCCTGCTCGCGCCAGTGGAACATCAGCGCGAGGTATCGCCCGTCTTTGCGGGGATCGAGCACGACCTCGACCGCGGACGGATCACGACGGTCGACCGTCGCCTCGATCT
>NZ_JAPCID010000106.1 GCF_027587175.1 Solirubrobacter deserti | reverse complement strand
GGGGGGGGGCGCCGCCGCCGCGGGTGGTGGGGGCCCCCCCGGGCGGGGGGCGCCGGGGGCGGCGGCGCGCAGGGGGGCGCCCGCCGGCGGGTCGCTGCGGCCGCCCCCGGCCGCCAGCAGATGCGCGGCGATCCGGCCGCTCGGCGCGTGGCGGGCCGCGAGCAGCTCGGCCGCGCGGGCGTGCCGGGCGACGCGCTCGGGCTCGGGGATGGCCGCCTCCACGACCGTTCGCAGCAGTGGATGGCGGAAGCGCAGCTGGCCGGCGTCGTCGAGCACGTCCGCGGCCACGAGCGCGGCGGCGGCCCGGGCCGCGCGCGGCTCGTCGAGGCCCGCGAACGCCGCGGCGAGCGGGAGGTCGGCGGCCGTTCCGAGCAGCGCGACCGCGTCCGCGAGCGCGCGGGCGGCGTCGTCCAGGCGGGCGAGCCGACGCCGGACGGACGCGCCCACGCGTCCCGGGACGAGCTGCGCCAGCGCGGGCACGTGCTCGGCGGTCGCGGCGAGCCCATCGGCGCGCAGCTCGGCGATCAGCTCCGCCAGCAGGAACGGGTTACCGCCGGTCTGCGCCAGGCAGGCCTCCGTGAACGCCGGGTCGGGGGCGCGACCGAGCGTGCGAGCCAGCACCACGGCCACCTCCGTCGCGTCCAGCGGCGCGGGCGTGAGGTGGAGCGCCGGCTCCAGGGTGAGCAGCTCGTCGAGCGCGGCACGGTCGCTGTCGCTGCCCGTGCGGACGGTGGCGAGCAGGGAGATCGGCGCTCCCGTTACGCGCCGCGCGACGTAGGCGAGCCAGCGCAACGACGGCTCGTCGACCCACTGCAGATCGTCGACCGCGACGAGGACCGGCGCGGTCGCGCTGACGTTCACGAGCAGCCAGTAGAGGCCGTGGAGCGTGGCGTGGAGGTCCGGCTCCCCGGCCTGCTCGAGCCCGAGCACGGGCGCCGCGCGGCGGGCCGCGCCGGTCAGCAGCTCCGGCTCGCCGGCGACGGGCTCGAACAGCCGGCGGGCGACGCCGAAGGCGAACTCGCGCTCGAGCTCGCTCGCGTCGGCGACGAGGGTCGCGATCCCGGCGGCACGGGCACCGTCGAGCGCGTGCGCGAGCAGCGTCGACTTGCCGATGCCGGGCGGCCCGGTCACGAGCAGCAGCGAGCCGTCACCCGCGGCCGTCGCGTCGAGGAGGGCGTCGATCCGGCCGAGGTCGTCCGAGCGCCCGACGAGCACGGGCTCGATCATGCCAGCGATCGTGGGCGGCGCGCAACGAGCCGGGCGCTCGTCCCGGGGCGCCGCACACGGGTCCGTCGTCTTGCCGGGTATGAGCCAAGCTGAACACCGCGTGCCCGACGACTGGTTCGTCGGCTTCCACACCGGCCTCGTCGCCCGCTTCTGGCGCGCGGCCGGCGCGACGATGGCCGACCGCGACGCGGAGCTCGTCGCCGCGCTGCTCGACCTGCCCGCGGGCGCCTCGATCATCGATGTCCCGTGCGCCGACGGGCGCATCGCGCTGCGGCTGTCCGCCGCCGGGTACGCCGTGACGGGCATCGAGATCGCGGCCGCGGAGGTCGAGCACGCGCGTGCGGCCGCCACAGCGGCTGGACTCGACGCGACGTTCCTGACGGGCGACCTGCGCGCGCTGCCCGCCCTCGGGCCCGCGGACGCGCTGGTGAGCTGGGGCAACTCCTTCGGGTACCTCCCGCATGCCGACACGGTGCGGTCGCTCGCGGGCATGCACCGGCTGCTGCGACCGGGCGGGCGGCTGCTGCTCGAGAGCATGACCGTCGCCGAGTCGCTGCTCACGGGGGAGATCGCGCCGCACTCGGAGACCGAGTTCGGCGGCATCGTGATGCGGCGGCGCAACCGCTACAACGCCGCCGAGAGCCGGCTGGAGACCGACTACGAGCTCTCGAACGGGTCGGGGGTCGTCGAGCGCGCCCGCGCGGCGCATCACGTCTACACCGCGGCCGAGGTCGGGCGGCTGCTCGCGGCCGCCGGCTTCAGCGCGATCCGGCTGCTGGGGGAGGACGGGGAGCGGCCGTACACGCTGGGGTCGTCGCGGCTGATCGCCGTCGCCACGGCCTGACCGCTCGGGGTGCGGGCGCGCAAACATCCGGGTGCGTCAGGGACGCGACGGCGCGGGGTGCGGGGCGATCATCGCCCACGACGATGCTTGCCTCCCCAGCTCCAGAAGTCACCGTTCGCCCGCGGCCGCTCCGGCCCGAGGCGATCGTCCGCCACCTCGACCGCCTGCACCATGTCGCGCGCGCCCTGTGCCGCTCGCCGCACGAGGCCGAGGATCTCGTCCAGGACACCTGCCTCCAGCTGCTGCGCACGCGCCGCGAGCTCCGGCGCGCCGACGAGCTCCCGTACCTGCTGACCGCGTTGCGGCGCACGCACGTCACGCGCCGCCGGGCGGCTGCGCGACGGCCCCGGACCGTCGATCTCGGCGACGCCCCGGAACACGCGCTCGCCGGGCGCTCGCCCGGGCTCCTCGACCAGGTCGGCGAGCGGGAGGTCCTGCGTTGGATCTCCGCGCTGCCCCGAGAGAGCCGGATCGCGGTCGTGGCGGTCGACGTCGCCGGTCTTTCGCGCGCCGACGCGGCGCGCGTGCTCGGCGTCCGCGAGCGCCGCCTGTCCGAGCAGCTGTCGCGCGGGCGCGCCGGCCTCGCGGCCCGGCTCGCGCCCGAGCCAAAAGATCAGGGGGGATCATGGACGCCGTCGCCGCGGGCGGGCGCGAGCATGGCTCGACCATGACGACGACACAGACCTCCACCATCCTCGGCGTGCGACCCATGCAGTCGGGCGAAGCGCCCGCGGTCGCCCGCGTGCTCGCCACCGCGCTCGCCGACGACCCGTTCATCCGCTGGATCGCCGGCACCGACCACGACCGCGCGACCGTGTGGATGCTCGCCGGGCTCCGGATGGCCGAGCGCCACGGGCTCGTGCTGGTCGACGAGTCGCTCGATGGCGCCGCGCTGCTGATGCCGCCCGGCAGCCTGCCGCTGCCCGCGCGTGAGAACCTCGTGCTGGCGCCCGCGCTCGTGCGCGCGGTCGGCGTCCGGCGCGTCCCGGGCGTCCTGCGCGCGCTCGCGGCCCTCGACCGCGCGCACCCTGAGACGCCGCACTGGACCGGGCTGGTCCTCGGCGTCCATCCCCGCGCGCAGGGACGCGGCCTCGGCCGGCGGATCATCGCCGCCGCGCTCGCGGCCGTCGGCGACGACGCGGCCTACCTCGAGGTCTGCGAAGGCGGTCCGGCCGAGTTGTACGCCCGGTTCGGCTTCGAGGCGCACGCGCGCGTCTCGCCCGGCCACGGCGCGCCGGTGATGGCGACAATGTGGCGCGAGGGCTCGGGAGGAGCGCGGGCGGGGCCCCCGCCGACCACCCGGGCGCGGTGCGGTGGCCGGCCGCGGGGCCCGCCGCCGATGCCGGCGGCGCCGTGCGCGCCGTGCGCGGGGGGCGCGCGGACGCCGCGTTCGTGCACGCCGAGCTGCCGCCGGAGGGCGGCGTGGCGGCGGCCCGGCGGCTGGCGGGGCCGGGCGGCGCCGGCCGGCCGGTCGGGCCCGGCCCCGGGCCCGCCCCGCCTGGGGGCG
>NZ_JAPCID010000105.1 GCF_027587175.1 Solirubrobacter deserti | reverse complement strand
ATGCTCACGGCTGGTCATGACCGCCACCTTGCAATCACAGGCGAAAGTGGTCTTTCTCGACGATCTAGCTATGCGCGACGGACCCCTCGCTACGTCGCAACACAGACGGGACCCGCCCGCGAAGCAGCGCGACGTCGACAAGCGTTGTGTTGACCGAGCGCTCGGTGGGCTCCAGACTGGGCCGCGTGAAGAAGCTGGTCGTCTCCTTGGTTGCCATGGCCGCGGTGCTCGCCGCCGCCGGCGCGATCGTCAAGCTCACACTGCCCAGTCGTGCTGAGGCCGCTCGGGAGCGGCTGACACAAGTAGCGGAGAGGTTCGTCGAGTGCCACTCGCGGGAGGCGACATACGAGCGCTGCGAGACCGGGACCGAGAAACTCATGGTCGGGGAGCGCAGCAAGCGGCGATTCACCCTCGTCTCGGCCGTCGAGTTCGGCCCAACTTACGAGATCACCGGCACTCCGTTCGGGCCGATCAAGCGCAGCTGCCAACCGGACAGCAGGTACTGCCCAAACGGCATATGGCCGAGCGAATGAGCGGAATGCGACTTCACGTCGGCAGCCGGGACCGCGTTGGGCGGCTGCGTCGCTTCGCCTTTGTAGCGGCTCCGAAGTAGCGCTTGTCGACGAAAGCGCGCATCTGTGGCTTCGCGCCGCTGAGCGCGGAGGTAGGGAGGCCCGCCGTTTGAGGTTGTGTCTGGACGGGTGCTGCACCAAGCCGGGTGGGGTACATGCAGCTGATGATCAGCACCTGGGCCATTGCGTGGGAGTGTGCTCTGGACCGCGATCGTCGTCGTGCTTGCGCTCCGTCTTGCTCATTGGCTGGTCGAGTGGCGTCGAGGTCACCGGACGATGCTCGACGAGCAGCGTCGATTGAAACCAGCCGTCGCGCTGTCGCTAATCCGGGCTGTTCTCGTGGCAGTAGGTTCGATCGCCGCGGTGATCGCGGACTGAGGTCGACACCGTCGCGCGGCGCGCGGATGGCGAAGATGCTCTTATCGACGGTCTCGTCTATTCCTCGGCATGGTCGGTCCGGGATCGGGACATGACCGGTCGTAACGGATGAGGTGCTGCGCCGCGCGCTCTTCGACCCGGCGGTCCGGAAGCGACCGGGATCGGCGGCCGCAGAGTTCTCGGCGTGCGCCGTGCGCGCCGGCGATCCGCTTGTGTCTGCGTGCGGCGCTACTGCCTTGGGCTGACCGCCGATCTCAGTACCTACGCCAGCCGTGCCGCAGCTCGATCTGGCTATCAGGTCGACTGATCAGGGGGCCGCGAGGGCTCGTGTGACCGCGGCGTCAAACGGCGTCGGGGTGATCCCAAACACGCGCTCTAGCGCGTTGTCCTCGACCACGAGGTCGGCGTCCAATCCAGCCATGAGAGGCGTGAGTAGCTCCGTGTCCTGGTCGGTGAAGAGGGCGGCGACCGCGCCCTCGAGCTTGCTGTTGGAGAACGGCAGCGCGACGGTGGGGCGCGGGTTGCCCTGTAGTTCGCCGAGTCGCACGGTCAGCTCCTCGAACGTGAGCCGGTCGGGCCCGGCGATGTCGTAGGACCCGGGCGCTACGTCGTCGCACGCAACGAGCGCGGCGATGACGTTGTCGATCGCGACCGGCTGACACAGCCGCGTGCGCCAAGTGGGGAGCGCGAGCACCGGCAGGCGTTCCACGAGTTGCGCGAGCGCGTCGAAGGATCCGCTCCCAGCGCCGATGATCATCGAGGCGCGCAGCGCCACGAATTCGCCGCCGAACGCGGACAGGATCCGCTCGACCTCGTGGCGCGATTCGAGGTGCTCGGACCGCCCACCGGCTGCCTCGACTCCGCCGAGATAGACGATCCGGCGCAGGTCGGCTCCGCGGGCGGCTTCGGCCAGATTCTCCGCCAGCTCTCGATCGCGCGACGCGAAGTCGTCGCTGCCGCCCGCCTCCATCGAGTGCACCAGGTAGTACGCGCAGTCCACGCCGTCCATTGCGCACGCGATGGCCCGGGTGTCCGTCAAATCCGCTTCCACGACCTCGACGTCGGGTCCGCTTTCGATGCGGCTCGCGTCGCGCACGACGCAGCGCAGCGGTCCGCGGCCGCGCAGCTCCTCGAGTAGTCGGCCGCCGACGAAGCCGGTTGCGCCAGTGAGCAAGATCAGGGGAGCGTCCACGTCCCTGGTACGGCGCTGCGCGGCCCGGCAGGTCACCGACGGAGCGGCCGGGCGCGTAGCCGAAGCTCACAACCGGCAAGTCCGCGGCGCTGAGTAGAGGCGCGCCGGTAGTCGCAGCCACGCACCACCCGGACCAAGCGACCCGTCACTCGTGACAGACGCACCGCCGCGATCCGGCAGTCCACGCCGAATAGCGCTTTTCGACGAATTCGCGCATATCGCGAGCGGGTGCAAGAGAATCGCCGGCGACGCATTCAGGCGTAAGCGGCACTCGTCAGGACCCCGGCGCTGTGTCCTGCTGCTCGCGCAACTCTGCAGCGAGGTCCTCGGGTGGGCCGCGTCCGCGCGCCGGAGGCTGCGCGGACAGACGCGCGGAACGGCGGGTCGACGAGCGCCGCTTATGCTGCGTTCATGACGGGACTACCGCGTCCGGCGCGAGCGGCGATCCTGGTCCTCGTCGCGGTTGTGATTGCCGGTGCTGGAGCGTGGGCGATCAACTCGCGCGGGGACGGACGCCATCCAGCGACGGATGCGACCCGCAACTGCAAGGCCCAGGTGTTGCGAGGTCCGATCCCTCGTTGGGCGCGAGGCGGATTCAGCGAGTCTCGGCCGCAGATGCCGCACGCGATAAGCCGCGGCGGCAACCTCGCCGCGCTGGTGTTCGGACACCCGCTGACGGCGCCGCCGACGCCGGGCCGAGCCAACAAGATCCTGTGGGTGTCGCGAATCCCCGTCGGCCCCGGCGAGGAGCTTCGCATCCGCGCCCGCCGCCACGTGGGAGCGAAGCCCGTCGGCCAGGCGTTTGTACTCACCGTCGCCGGCGGGCCCAGGCCTTCGATCGTCAACATGCCCGGGCCTGGCTGCTGGCGCTTGCGGCTTCAGTGGTCCGGGCATCTCGACACGCTCGACATTCACTACCGTTACGTAGCTTGGCAGCGTCGCTCCTCCGGCCCGCGACGAGCTGCACGCGTCGACCGGTCGGTCAATTGAGCGGCGGGTGCGAGATGCCGGCGCTGCTGTTTGAGGCAGAAGCGAAGTAGTCCTTATCGACGGTTCCGCTTCTTCTGCTTGGCAGCATCCGGCAGCAGGTCGCGTGCGTCGGACGACTCAGCGGAGGTAGGCGAGTACGGCTGCGATCTCAGCGTGGAACTCGCTGCTGCGGTAGTGGGCGCTGGCCGTGCGCATGCCTGTGGCAAAGTCATCTTGGGCGGCGACCCAGACACCCGCGGGGAGTTGGGGGTGGGGCCTCGTGGGCTTGTCTAGAGCCGGTATGAGCGAGTGCCGCGATTCGTACCACTCGTGAGCGTCTTGGTAGGTCCAGCGATCGAGTCCGTCGAATCGGTAGGCATCGAAGGGGTCGGCCCAGGCAGCCCTAAGCACGTTCTTCAGCTCGTGCTCATTGCGCGGTTGGCGATACACGAATTCGCAGCCGTTTGCGTCGTACCCGACGTTGTCGGGGGCCTCGACACGACCAGTGGCGCAGGTGTCGCTCTCCAAGACCCATACGAGTCCTGGAGCCGAGAAGCGAGTGCGTTCGCGCCATTCTCGATCGGTCGACCGCAGACGCACGCCTGCCTCATCGGCAAGACGCACAAGCGTCTCGCTGCTGGGGGAGTACATCGAAGATAGGGATACCCGCGAATGCGTATCAGCCGGCCCACCGCTGCCTGGCTGGGTGCGGCTGCAAACCAGGATTAGTGCTTCTCGACGGAAGCGCCACACGCCTCATGCCTCGCCTTCCTGTTCGGAGAGCTAGCCGTCGACGCT
>NZ_JAPCID010000104.1 GCF_027587175.1 Solirubrobacter deserti | reverse complement strand
CTCAGTCCTCATGGACGCGAGAGGCTACCGGTCGGCAGCAAGCCAAAGTGGTGCTTTTCGACGCTTGGGCCTATCTCCGACGTGGGCTACCGCGAGCACAAGCGGGTATCCGTGCTCCCATGCGGGCTCGTCTGTCCGTAGGCACTCAACTAGCTCTCATGAACGGCGTCAAGGGACTTCAGCATTCAAGGCAGGGTCGGGTTGCGAGATGAACCTGAATGGTGAGATTCAGGTTTAGAAGGAGCAGCGACGTCGATCGCTGCGACAGTCGGCGACCGTGACGGTTGCGCGCGGCGCCGCGGCGGGCAGGCGGACCAGCGTGTGACCCTCGGCGCTCCCGCTGGCGCACACGGTGCGATCGGGCTCGGTCCCGACGGTCACCGTCACCCGCACCCGCCGTCCGTCCACCGCCGCCGTGGCCGCGGCCAGCGTGTGGCAACTGCTGTGCGAATAGCGGAGGACGATCGAGCGATGGTCGGGCTGCAATACGGCGGAACCGCTGATCCCGCCCACCCGCTGCGAGCCCGTCCGGCTCGGATCGGGCACGTCCAGCTCGTCGGGCGCCGCGACCGTCGTACGGGTCCAGCCTGGCACGTCGAGCACGATCTCCTGCGTTCGGTCCGGGCAGCGGCCATCGGGCCAGGACCCCCACACGGTCACGCGCCGCAGCTCCCCGTCGGCCGGGCCCACCTCGACGTGGTCGACCGTGCACGGCGCCTGCTCCCACGGGCCGTCCCCCGCCAGCCGCAACGTCACCCGCCCATCGCGGAACCCGATCCGGTACCACGGCGCCGGCGACAGGTCGCCCCGCCCGCGCCGGCGTGCCCCGGGCACGAACCGCACGCCATCGGTGCTCGTCAGCGTCAGCGCGGGCTCGGTCCGCGTCGCGAGCGGCGCCGGCGTCCCCGCCGGCGGCGGGGACGGCGTCGGGGTGGGGTCGGTCTGCAGCCCGCACCCCGTGAGGAGCGCGAGGGAGATCAGCGCGAGCCGTCGCATCCTCCGCCGAAGCGTAGGGCCGCACGGCCGGCGCGCGTCACCCGGCGCCGGCCAGCGCCTCGCTCAGCCGGCGCTCGGTCTCCGCGTCGAGCGAGGTGCGCAGCACGCGACCTTCGTCCTCGATCCGCGCGAGCACCTTGTCGAGCGTGCCGCCGCGGACGAGCAGGATCAGCGCCGCCGAGCCGGGCCTGAGCTCGTTCCCGAGGTCGCGCATGAACGCGGCGTCGAGGCCATGGTCGGCGAGCGCGCCGTGAGTCGCGCCGGCCGCTCCGCCGATCACCGCGCCGAACAGCGGGGCGAAGAAGGCCAGCTCGATCAGGCCGCCGTAGCCCGCGCCCCGCTTCGTCCCGCGCGGGCCCGCGTCGGGTGATGAAGCCTGACGCGGCCGCCAGCCGCGCTCGCCTCACCGATCCGAGCGCCACTCTGGCGGCGCGTGCCGCTGCCAGTGAGCGTCGCGCGAGCCAGCGTATGACCGCAGATACCGATCGTCGTCGTCTTGGTGCGATCGACGTCGACGGTCCTGACCGGCACCTTCGTGGCCGATCTGGCCGGCAGCTTCGTGCACGCCTGAGCCGGCGCGGCGAACAGCAGCGCCAGAGCCACTCCCGCAAGGATCCGCATGCGTCCAGAACGGCTCGACGGAACCAAGGTTGCGTACGGGCGAGCGTGACCGGGCGAGCCGACGGCGCCCTTCCCTGGGCGAGCGTGCGCGCCGGCATCTGTTGTGGCCGGTCGAAATCGCGATGGACGAGGACCGAAAGTGGCGCTTGTCGACGAAGGGATCCCTTCGCTGGCCCGATCGTGAGCAACACGGCTCAGCGCTGCGGGTTGGTGGCGAACGCCAGCAATCCGTCGATGTCGCATCGCGTCAGGCCCGACGCGGGGTCTATGTCGCGCAGTAACGTCGGGGCGAGCCGGTGCGCGCCCCAGGCCGTTGCATCGACCCCGAGTCGGTCATCGACCCACGCGAAGGCGCGGTCATCGACGAACCGTCTGATGGCTGGCAGCTTGACGGTTTCGCCGGGGCCGACGACCGTACCTGCGAACTGGATGACGGGAAGGTCCGGCAGGCCGAGCAACGGTGCCAGGAGCTCGTTGGCGTCGTGTTCCCATGTGGTCGCCCATACGAGCTCGAAGACCTTGGCTAGTTCGGCGAGCCAGCCCGGCAGTAGGCGATGATGCGAAAGGCTTACGTGGGTGCTCGCGATCGGGACCTGATCGGGCGCGGCGTCCCCCAGGGGGCACACGACGCCGTCCACGTCGAGAAGCAGGAGCGGACGCACGCGGCCATTGTGATGGTTTGCGACGAAACCGCTAGGCGGCGTCGCTGCGAACGCGGCGATCACGCCAGCGCTCGACCAAGACCCACGCGGCCACAGCCAACACGCCCAGCAGCGGCATCCACCACTTGCCGTCTAGGGCTGATCTCCAGAAGGCCAGTCCTAGGACCGCAACGGCGAGCCCGACGCCCAAGAGCCGCACGCGCCGGCGTTCACCCGGGACCACGCCGACGAGGATCAGGGACAGCAGCGCAAGCAGGTACACCAGGTCGAGCATGTCCCGCAGGCTACGCAACGACCATGCGCGCCGTCTACGACGCAGCACGCACTTATCGAACGGCCGGCGCGCGTGTCCTCATGATCGCCGAGACCTGGCAGGACCAGCGCGCCTCTACGGAGCCCCCGCTTCGTCCGCGCGTCATAGCGCTTCTCGACGAATTGGCGCTTCACGACGTCGCCGTCGAGGCCGCCATAGGTCGCACGCGGAGGTCAGCCTGGGCGGCTCCCCAGCGGGAGTGAGCTACCGCGCCGCTGTCTCGCGCCGGACCCGGAGCGCGAGGTCGGTGACGAAGTACAAGACCATGGCCACAAACACCAAGCCGGCCCATTCGAACGGCACGATCATCACCAGCCCGAAGCCGCCGAAAAGGACCGTCACGAACGCCAGGTAGCGCCGTAACTCGCCGTACTCGCGGGCGCGGACGCTCCTGACCGTGTGAAAGATCACGGCCGCCGCAGCGAGACCCAGAGCAATCGCGATGAACACGGCGCAAGCGTACCGATCCTGCGCCGTTCGCCAATCGGTCGTCCGGCCATAGTGCCTCGCGCCGAGACGCGCCCTGAACGGATCCTTCTCGACGAAGGCGTTGCTTCTGGCAGCGCTGCCCACGCGCGATCTCGCTACGCGGTCGCCGTGTCCTCAGTACCCTCCGCGCCGGCGCTGAGCAGCGACGCGCGTGATCGGCTCATGGCGTTGCTGGTCGAGGCGGGCGTCGACATCCACCGCCCCACGCTGGACGATGTGAACCGAGCATGGGATGCGATGCGTCGGTTCGCGTTCGAGCCGGCCGCTGACGTACCGGCGGAGACGCCGGGCGACTATGACGACGGGCTCTTCGCCCAGTACGGCGTCTTCGATTGGACGTTCACCGGCGAGCACGAATTCTTCGAGCTCGACATGACTCGGCAATTCGCGGTACCTGCGCCGGGCCAGCCGGTGCTCCGACAAGTCCATTGCACCTTCAGATTTCCCCCCACGGACGAGATTCGCTCCCTGGGCGAAGCCGATCTGGACTCCTTTGAGATCGGCCTAGAGGCGTTCTTTGACCAGGCACTCGAGATGCCTGGCTTCGCGCGTATCCGCGAGTGCGGCGTTCCGCCGGCCGAGCTCGCCGTCAGCTGGAACGACCTGTAGTCCTCCGCAGCGATGCGTTCAGATCGCTCCGCGGAATGGTCTTCCTCGACGATTCCGTGCCTCTGGCCGGCTCAGCCCTTGCGGCGACTTCGCCCCGGCTGCGTTCAGGCAACGGGAGCGACGCGGTGCGTTGCCTGTCCTGATCGCCGGGTCGTCACTGGTGTGATGTGCGGCCCGAGGGCATCGAGGAACCGGCACAGCTCGTGTTCGTACAGCACGCCCGGCGACGATTGGTGCGTCATATCGGGCAAGCGGACAGTTCTAAGCGGTCCGGCTGGCCGCGAGCGGGCGATGCTGGTTCGAGCGGCATCCACCTTGTCCGCCGAGGACCCGAAGGCAAGTACCGAGCACTGCACGCGACCGATCGCTTCGCGCGGATCCCAGTCCATGTCCGGCCAGCTGCCCGCCTCGGGCAGCTGTCGCGGGGGACCCAGGCCAGATGCAACCACGGCCGCGCGACGCATCATCGATAACGGTCTGTGCGGCGTCGCGATCGAGCTCACCTCGTAGATACTGCTTGTACGTCTTGCGTAGGACGTCGAGCTCTTCTGTGGCGAGGTCTGCACGGCGCAACTGCTCGCGCGTGCCGCATCGCATCTGGCACGCCGGACTGACACCGGACGCCGACACGGTGATCAGGAAAGCTGTCGCCTGATCGTCGGCTCCGCCAGCGCAGCGCCCAAGCCCTTGGCTGAACCCCACAGAACCTGTCAAGGCCGGTTGAAGATTGGGCCGGTTTGGCCGGTTGAAAAGTGGTCCACCTGAGCGAGA